>NC_009379.1:0-719830 GCF_000016345.1 Polynucleobacter asymbioticus QLW-P1DMWA-1
TGCCGCCTAGCTACAATGGATCCTCCAAAAATATGAGCAACTTACAAAATCCCCCCGCCTTGAATTCAATAAGCCCCTTGGGTTTTTGGGATGGTGCCATTAGTGCACTTTCCCGCGAGCTGTCGCCCCAGCAATTTAAAACATGGATACAGCCCCTAACACTTGTGTCTTTCGATGAGAGTGACTGCTCACTAACTGTTGGCGCCCCCAATCGATTTAAGTTAGACTGGATTAAGAAAACTTTTGCGGATCGCTTTCAAGAGCTTGCATCTGAGTATTTTTCTGGCCCAATTAATATTAATTTTGTTCTTGCTGTGGAGGGTAGTGCTCCCACCCCAAGCAATGTACCGGCGCCTGAAATTGACATGTCAGAGCCACAATCCCAGGACGAGTCTTCACCCATTATTTCGGTTGAAGAGCAATCATTTGAGATTGAAGACCACTCAAAACTGAACCCAAACCTCACTTTTGAGACATTTGTAACCGGAAAAGCAAACCAATTAGCTAGGGCAGCCTCTATTCAAGTGGCACATAACCCAGGAACATCCTACAACCCAATGTTTTTATATGGGGGGGTTGGGCTGGGCAAAACCCACCTTATTCACGCCATCGGCAACCACTTATTAAAAGAGAAGCCAAACGCCAGAATTCGCTATATACACGCCGAACAATACGTTTCGGACGTCGTTAGAGCCTACCAACAAAAAGCTTTTGATCGTTTTAAGCGCTACTACCACTCGCTCGACCTACTATTAATTGATGACATCCAATTTTTTAGCGGCAAGTCTAGAACCCAGGAAGAGTTTTTTTACGCCTTTGAGGCCCTATTAAGCAATAAGTCTCAAGTCATTATTACTAGTGATACCTACCCAAAGGAAATGGCTGGGATTGATGACCGCCTCATTTCACGGTTTGATTCCGGCCTCACAGTGGCCATAGAACCCCCTGAATTAGAGATGCGAGTGGCTATTTTGATGAAAAAAGCGGCTAGCGAGGGCATCCCCATGACAGAAGATGTCGCATTTTTTGTGGCTAAACATCTGCGCTCCAACGTTCGTGAGTTAGAGGGTGCGCTTCGTAAGATACTGGCCTTTGTACGCTTCCACGGGCGTGAGGTCACCATTGATGTAGCCCGAATAGCCTTAAAAGACCTTCTTTCCATCCAAAATAGGCAGATTTCAGTAGAAAACATCCAAAAAGCGGTTGCAGATTTTTATAGCATCAAGGTCGCTGACATGTATTCGAAGAAGCGGCCCGCCAACATTGCACGTCCTCGTCAAATTGCTATGTTTATGGCTAAAGAGTTAACTCAAAAGAGTCTGCCAGAGATTGGTGAATTGTTTGGCGGAAGAGACCACACAACTGTTTTACATGCTGTTCGTAAAATTGGTGAGGAACGTTCTCACGATAGCCAGTTAAATCATGAAATCCATGTAATAGAGCAAACCTTAAAAGCTTAAATTTTGCCTGTGGATAAGCCTGTGGGTAACCCTTGGGATAAGTTTGGGGATTAAGTGTGGATAAATTGTGGAAAGTTCTCGCTTCATGCAAAAATAGGGTGTTGAAAATAAGTTATCCCAAATTGATGCAGCGTTTATACAGAAGTTTTCCACAGGTTTTTTAGTGTGCAACACATTGTTTTATAGAAGGTTTTTGACTTATCCACGGAAAAGCGAACCCTTATTACTATTACTACTTAGATATATACAAGGATTTAAAAGCAATGCAACTTGTTAACACCTCGCGCGATAGCTTATTAAAACCACTACAGGTGGTGAGTGGCATTGTTGAGCGTAGACACACACTTCCTATTTTGGCCAACTTATTGTTTAAGAAGAATGGTGAGAAGGTTTCTTTTATCTCTACGGATATTGAAATTCAAATTACAACCAATGCAAATTTTGGCGTTGGTTCTGAGGATGTCACAACTACCGTTGCTGCCAGAAAATTATTAGACATTTTGCGAGCGCTTCCAGAAGGTGAAGTTTCTTTAAATTTAAAAGACAACCGTATGGTTGTGCAAAGCGGAAAAAGCCGGTTCTCACTTCAAACCTTATCCGCAACAGAGTTTCCGGTAATGCAAAGCGTTGGTGAGGTAACTGCTGCATGGAGCATGACGCAAAAAAGTTTTCGTCAATTAATTAGCCAAGTTCATTTCTCAATGGCTCAGCAGGATATTCGCTATTACCTCAACGGTATGTTGTTGGTAGTGGAGGGTAAAGAGGTTGTAGCTGTTGCTACCGACGGTCATCGTTTAGCTTTTTCCCGGGTTGAGTTAACCGAGGCACCATCTGGATCGGGCCAGCGGCAGGAAATTATTATTCCTAGAAAAACAATTTTAGAGTGCCAACATTTATTAGAAGATTCTGATGAGTCTCTTGAAATTAGCTTGACTGCAAATCAAGTGAAGTTTTCCTTTGGTGACATTGAGTTGATTTCAAAACTGGTTGAAGGTAAGTTCCCTGATTTTCAACGCGTTATTCCAAAGGGCCACAAAAATACCTTAGTGGTAGGTCGTGATGCATTACAAGCAGCTTTGCAACGAGCCGCTATCTTGACTACTGATAAATTTAAAGGGGTGCGCTTCTCCTTATCCCCTAACCGAATCACTATTCAATCTACTAATGCTGAGCAAGAAGAAGCTCAGGAAGAGATTGAAACTGAATATAGCGGCGACGCAGTTGAGATTGGTTTTAATGTCAGTTATTTATTGGATGTTTTATCAAACCTCAAAAATGAAAAAATTCAAATAAGTCTAGGTGACGCAAACAGTAGTGCGGTTGTGACCTTACCTGGATCAGAAAATTTTAAGTATGTAGTGATGCCAATGCGCATTTAATTTAGAAAAAAATGACTGAAGAAAAAAAAGTAGTAGAGCAGTACGGTGCTGCATCGATTCAAATCTTAGAAGGTCTTGAGGCTGTTCGTAAACGCCCAGGGATGTACATCGGAGATACATCTGATGGCACAGGCCTTCATCATTTGGTTTTTGAGGTCTTGGATAATTCGATTGATGAAGCATTAGCAGGCTATTGCTCGGAAATCACGGTTGTTATTCAAACTGATAATTCAATTTCAATTGTTGATAACGGGCGCGGCGTTCCAACGGGTATTAAATACGACGATAAACACGAACCCAAAAGAAGTGCTGCTGAAATCGTAATGACTGAGTTGCATGCTGGTGGTAAGTTCGACCAAAACAGCTATAAAGTTTCTGGCGGTCTTCATGGTGTGGGTGTTAGTTGTGTAAATGCACTATCTAAGTGGTTAAAACTTACCATTCGTCGTGATGGTAAGGCGCACTATATGGAGTTTGCGCGCGGCGTTATCCAAAACCGTAATGTTGTAGATGAAGATGGGGTAATGGTGTCCCCAATCACGGTTACTGGTGATACCGAGCTCTCGGGTACGGAAGTTCATTTCTTGGCGGATGAAACTATTTTTGGAAATGTAGAGTTCCATTATGAAATTCTAGTTAAACGTATTCGTGAACTCTCATTCTTAAATAATGGTGTGCACATTAAGTTGATTGATCAGCGCACAGGGCAAGAAGAAGATTTTGCATTCTCTGGCGGTGTTAAAGGTTTTGTTGAATATATCAATCAAACTAAGAATGTTTTACACCCGAATATTTTTTATGCTGAGGGTGTTCGCCCTTCAGATTTAGGTGGACAAATTACTGCCGAAGTATCTATGCAGTGGAATGATAGTTTTAGTGAGCAAGTACTTTGTTTTACAAATAACATTCCACAGCGCGATGGTGGAACCCATTTAACTGGCCTGCGTGCTGCAATGACTCGTGTCATCAATAAATACATTGATGAAAATGAAGTTGCTAAAAAGGCCAAAGTAGAAATTTCCGGTGACGATATGCGTGAAGGCTTAGCCTGCGTGTTATCGGTGAAAGTTCCAGAGCCTAAATTCTCAAGCCAAACAAAAGATAAATTAGTTTCAAGTGAGGTGCGCGGCCCTGTAGAAGAGATTGTTGCGGAAGCACTCAGTGCATACCTACAAGAGCGTCCAGCCGACGCGAAGATTCTGTGCGGCAAGATAGTTGATGCAGCACGTGCTCGTGAGGCAGCGCGCAAAGCGCGTGACATGACCAGGCGTAAAGGTGTATTGGATGGGCTTGGTTTGCCTGGTAAGCTGGCCGACTGTCAAGAAAAGGATCCAACCAAATCTGAATTGTTTATTGTCGAGGGTGATTCTGCAGGCGGCTCAGCCAAACAAGGCCGCGATCGTCGCTTTCAAGCAATTCTTCCTTTAAAAGGAAAAATCCTTAACGTAGAAAAAGCGCGTTTCGACAAAATGCTAGCAAGCCAAGAGGTGGTTACCTTAATCACTGTCTTGGGTACTGGTATTGGAATTGAAGAATATAAAGCCGACAAACTTCGCTATCACCGAATCATCATCATGACCGACGCGGACGTTGACGGAAGCCATATTCGTACGCTGTTGCTGACATTCTTTTATAGACAAATGCCGGAGTTGATTGAGCGTGGCCATATTTATATTGCTCAACCACCACTCTACAAAGTTAAGTTTGGAAAAAATGAGCAATACATAAAAGATGACAACGAATTAAATCAGTTGTTATTGAAAATTGCGCTCGAGACCGCTTCTTTACAAACGCCTACTGGTGAAGTCATTGAGGGTGAGTCGCTAAACGAGTTGGCTAAGCACTACCAAGTTATCCAATCTATTGTTGACCGTTTATCCCGCACGATCGATGAGGATGCTTTACGAGCAATTGCATCGGGTACACAGTTAAATTTAGATACAGAAAAATCTGCAAATGAATCAGCCGATCGCTTAAGACAGGCACTCGCTGATTCATTAAACCCATTGGCGCTCCCCCCGGAGATCATTGTTCAGAAAGAGGACCGCACAGAACGATTTAGATTGTTGCTGTCCCGCCGCATTCACGGCAATCTGAAGCTTTCAACCATTAACTCAGATTTTGTTCATGGCGATGATTATCAAAGCCTTGCTAATGCCGCAGCTGTTTTATCTGGCAAAGTATTGCCCGGCACCAAAGTGCGTCGTGGCGATCCAGACAAGAATCAGAAAGAGCAAACAATTAATGACTTTAGGGCTGCCTTCTCATGGTTATTGTCAGAGGCTGAGCGCGTATTGAGTCGTCAACGCTATAAGGGTCTGGGCGAGATGAACCCTTCTCAGTTGTGGGAGACCACAATGGATGCAAGCTCTCGGACCTTGCTGCAAGTGAAGATAGAGGATGCAATTGCTGCAGACCAAGTATTTACAACATTAATGGGTGATGAGGTTGAGCCTCGTCGCGCGTTCATTGAAAAGAACGCATTGATTGCTCGGAACCTAGACGTTTAAAAATGGCATCTAAAAAATTAAAACCACCAAAGGTGGACCGATCTTCTATTGTTGTTAAATCCTCACCCATTCATGGGAAAGGGGTCTTTGTGGCCAAACCAATTAAAAAGGGGCAGGCCATTATTGAATACAAAGGCGAGCGCATTAGTTGGAAGTTGGCTGAAAAGCGCCATCCACACGACCCTAAAGATCCAAATCACACTTTTTATTTTTCCCTAGAAGATGGTCGAGTCATTGATGCCAAATATGGCGGCAATGCAGCGCGCTGGATTAACCATTCTTGCAAACCTAGTTGTGAAACACGAGAAGACTCCTTCGAAGGCAAACCTCGGGTGTTTATTTACGCTAAACGTAGCTTGAAGGTTGGTGAGGAGTTGTTTTATGACTACTCCTTGGATGTTGAGGGGCGCATCAGCAAACAAATGAAAAAAGATTACGAATGTCGTTGTGGCGCAAAAAAGTGTCGCGGGACCATGCTTGCGCTTAAAGATAAATAAAACCACTGATGTTGTACGTCACAATCCAAGAGCTCGAGGCAGCCATTAATTACTGGCGTAGTCAGTCTCCCGCAGAGGGCGAGGAGTTACGCCTGTGTCCAGAAGCTGCAGCACTTGCAAAGCCATATGCGCTCATGATTGTCCAGGGATCACAGCGCGTGCCTCTTGATGTTTTAGATGAGCTTACTCGATCCGCAATTCATGGTTTTCTCAAAACAAACCAAACCCCTTAAGACTTTTTTCCCTTAGTGCTTTAGGGTTATTGCTATGTATGGCTGTTGCATCTTCGGTTATTCTCAACAAGTTGCCCCGCTAGAGGGTAGAGGCCATCAACTTGCAAGAAATAATATTAGAGACAATTGGGTTGGGAAAATCCTTTAAAGGGTTTTCTGCAGTTACGGACGTGAACCTCAAGGTCACTCGCGGTACCATTCACGCCCTAATTGGTCCCAATGGCGCAGGAAAAACAACATGCTTCAACTTGCTTACTAAGTTCTTGGAGCCAACCAGTGGCCAAATCTTATTTAATGGTTTTGACATTACAAAAGAAGCGCCAGCCGAAATAGCCCGCCGTGGAATTATTCGCTCTTTTCAGATTTCAGCTGTTTTCCCACACTTAACAGTTTTAGAGAATGTTCGTGTTGCACTGCAGCGAGGATTGGGAACAGAGTTCTTTTTTTGGAAATCCGGCTCTTCTTTAAATGTTTTGAATGACCGCGCTTTAGAGTTGTTGCATGAGGTTGGTTTGGAGGAGTTTGCCCATAAAGAAACCCTCAACTTAGCTTATGGACGCAAAAGGGCCCTTGAAATTGCAACTACCTTGGCCATGGAGCCAGAGTTGATGCTCTTAGATGAGCCTACCCAAGGTATGGGACATGAGGACGTTGACCACGTTACACGGTTAATCGATCGCGTTGCCAAGGGGAGAACTATCCTCATGGTTGAACACAATATGAAGGTGATTGCTTCTATCGCCAATAAAATTACAGTTTTACAGCGAGGATCTGTCTTGGCTGAAGGCTCGTACCAAGAGGTGTCTAGCAATCCTTTGGTGGTTGAGGCATATATGGGCAGCCACGGGGGTGATGCCCTATGAGTAATGTGGCGTTAGAGGTTAAAAACTTAGAGTCTTGGTATGGGGAGTCCCATATTTTGCATGGTGTGAATTTTTCTGTACGAGATGGAGAGGTTGTGACTCTTCTGGGAAGAAATGGCGCAGGCAGAAGCACTATTTTGAAGACCATACTAGGCCTTACGAGCAAACGAAAAGGCTCTATTGAGGTCTTCGGCAAGGAGACCATTGCTTTGCCCACGTACCAAATCGCTCGTCTTGGTATTGGCTATTGCCCAGAAGAGCGCGGTATTTTCGCCAGTCTGGACACAGAAGAAAACCTATTACTTCCGCCCAAAGTATCTTCGGGCGGTATGGATGTAGAAGAAATTTATGAAATGTTCCCCAATCTTTATGAAAGACGGAATAGCCCTGGCACCCGACTTTCTGGCGGTGAACAGCAAATGTTGGCGATGGCTAGAATTTTGAGAACGGGCGCAAAGCTTTTGCTGTTGGACGAGATTACCGAAGGTCTTGCGCCGGTGATTGTGCAAAAACTGGGTGAGGTGGTAACCAAACTCAGAAATAAGGGTTTTACGATTGTTCTTGTAGAGCAAAACTTTAGATTTGCAGCGGGCCTCGCTGATAGGCATTATGTTGTAGAGGGTGGCCAGATTGTTGAGGTAGTTCAACACTCTGAGCTAGAGGCCAAAGCTGAGTTATTAAATGGTTATTTAGGGGTTTAAATTGGGCGCTTCTTTAAAAGGAAAAATAATGAAACAAACTTTGATTTCTATTGCGGCTGCCGCTTTGGTTGCAGTTGCAGGTAATGCTGGTGCGGCAGATCAACCGCCATTAAAAATCGGTTTTATTACAGATATGTCAGGTTTATATTCCGACATTGATGGTCAGGGAGGCTTAGAGGCCATGAAGATGGCGGTTGCAGATTTTGGTGGCACCGTAAATGGTAGAAAAATTGAAATTATTTCTGCTGACCACCAAAATAAAGCAGACGTTGCCGCATCGAAAACAAGAGAGTGGATTGATCAAAATGGCGTAAGCGTTGTTTTTGGCGGTACAAATTCTGGAACCGCCTTAGCCACAGCCAAGGTAGCCGCTGAGAAAAAGCGTATTTATATTAATAATGGTGCCGGTACATCTGCTTTAACAAATGAGCAATGTAGCCCTTACACAATTCACTACACCTATGACACAATTGCTTTGGCTAATGGCTCAGCCAAAGGCTTGGTTGATAAGGGTTATAAAAATTGGTATTTCTTAACTGCGGATTACGCTTTTGGCTATGCACTTGAAAAAGACGCATCAAATGTAGTGCTTGCTAATGGCGGTAAAGTGTTAGGCGACTCAAAGCACCCACTAAACGCCAGCGATTTTTCTTCTTATTTACTCCAAGCTCAAAACTCAAAAGCCCAAGTTCTTGGTTTGGCTAATGCCGGCGGAGATACGATTAACTCTGTTAAGGCGGCTAATGAGTTTGGTATTACCAAAACCATGAAGCTTGCTGGTTTGTTAGTGTTTATTACTGATGTGCACGCTATTGGCATTAAAAACGCACAAGGTCTTTTGGCTACTACCGCATGGTACTGGGATCAAAATGACCAAACCCGTAAATTTGCTGGCCGTTTCATGGAAAAAATGAAGCGCATGCCAAGTATGGTTCAGGCCGGCGACTACTCATCCACAATGACTTACCTTAATGCGGTTAAAGCAGCGGGTACAGATGATTCCGATAAGGTAATGGCCCAATTACGCAAGACCAAAATTAACGATATGTTCACCAAAAATGGCTATATCCGCAAAGATGGCACCATGGTTCACGACATGTACCTCTATGAAGTGAAAACTCCAGCAGAAGTTAAAAGCCCATGGGATTACTACAAGCTTGTATCCACACTTTCTGGAGAAAAAGCTTTCACAATTCCGCCTGATTCAAAATGCGCTTTGTTGAATAAGTAAATCTTGGAAATTTTCGGCCTCTCTAGTTCCGCTCTGTTAAGCCAGCTCCTTTTGGGGCTGGTTAACGGCAGCTTTTATGCAATCCTAAGCTTGGGGTTGGCTGTTATCTTTGGCCTTCTCAATGTGATTAACTTTTCACACGGCGCCATGTTTATGTTGGGCGCTATTGTGACTTGGATGGCAGGGCAGTATTTCGGAATTAACTACTGGGTGATGCTTTTGTTGTCCCCGTTGATTGTTGGTCTGGTGGGAATTGTGATTGAGCGACTTTTACTTCGTCACCTATATCAACTAGATCATCTTTATGGCTTATTGTTAACCTTTGGCCTTACCTTATTTATTGAGGGCGTTTTGCGCTCAATCTACGGAGCCTCTGGGCTTGCTTATAACACCCCCGAAGCACTTGGTGGGGCTACCGATTTGGGTTTTATGGTGTTGCCAAATTATCGTGCCTGGGTGGTGTTTGCTTCATTAACGGTCTGCTTTGCTACTTGGTACATCATAGAAAAGACCAGCATCGGCGCATATTTGCGCGCTGGGACTGAAAATCCAAAGCTTGTACAAGCTTTTGGGGTGAACTTCCCACTAATGACAACCTTAACCTATGGGTTTGGTGTTGCGCTTGCTGCATTCTCTGGCGTTCTTGCGGCGCCTATTATTCAAATTTCTCCTTTGATGGGCTCTAACCTCATCATTATTGTTTTTGCTGTTGTAGTGATTGGCGGAATGGGCTCGATCATGGGCTCAATTCTGACTGGCTTAGGTTTGGGTTTGATTGAGGGCCTCACCAAGGTTTTTTATCCGCAAGCCTCTAGTACCGTAGTGTTTGCCATCATGGTGATTGTCTTGTTGTTTAGACCGGCAGGATTGTTTGGGCGCGAAAAATGAAGCTACCTAAACTCTTAATTTTGTTAGTCCTGCTTGGGTTCGCTATTGCAGCGCCTTTTTTTGCTTATCCAATCTTTTTAATGAAGATTTTAAGTTTTGCCTTGTTTGCGGCGGCCTTTAATTTACTTCTAGGCTACACAGGCCTTTTATCTTTTGGGCATGCTGCATTCTTTGGAGGCGCAGGATATTGCGCTGGATATCTAATGCGGGACATGGGTGTTGGTCCTGCTGCAGGTATCGCTATCGGGGTTTTGTTTGCCGCCGCTTTAGGGGCGCTTATTGGTGGTCTAGCAATTCGGCGCCAAGGCATTTATTTCTCAATGATTACCTTGGCTTTAGCGCAAATGTTCTATTTTATTTGCTTGCAAGCACCAGCCTCCGGTGGTGAGGATGGTTTCCAAGGCATCCCGAGAGGGGATTTATTTGGGTTGATTGACTTGCAAAACGACTTAAATCTGTACTATTTTGTACTGGCAATTACTGTTGCCGGCTTTGTATTTATCCAAAGAATTATTACCTCCCCGTTTGGCCAGGTTCTAAAAGCGATTAAAGAGAATGAGCCGCGCGCGATTTCTTTGGGATACAAAGTTAACCGCTTTAAGTTCCTCGTTTTCGTTTTATCAGCTGCACTTGCTGGTTTAGCAGGCAGCACCCAAGCTCTGGTGTTGGGTTTTGAAACCCTGACGGATGTTCACTGGACAATGTCTGGCCTTGTTATTTTGATGACCTTGGTTGGTGGTGTTGGAACGATGGCCGGTCCATTTGTTGGGGCTTTGGTGATTGTTCTGCTTGAGCATCGGGTTGGAGAAATTGGCAACTTCTTAGCTGAGATCACCAGCATAGCCTGGTTTAATTCTTTGGGCGAGTCAGTCACCATCGTTACAGGACTCATCTTTATCTTCTGTGTGATGGCCTTTCGTCGAGGCCTTGTGGGAATCTTTACTAAAAAGTAAGCGCTTTATTGTTGCGCGCAAGCCCAACCTAAATCGGCAAGTGCCCCGGCCTTTTTACCATTCTCGATCGCGTCACTGGCATTGGCATTGCCATCCATTGCCCGTTTGGTAATGCCGTGCAAAATGGCTGAAATTCGGAAGAGGTTGTAAGCCATAAGGAAGGGCCAGTGTTCGGCTATTGGCCGACCTATCCGCTTTTCATACATGGCGATATATTCAGCCTCGCTTGGAATCCCAAGACTTTTTAAATCTAAGCCCTGTATTCCGCGCCACAAGGTGGGGGCTATCCTCCAGGCCATGCATTGATAGGCAAAATCAGCCAATGGATTGCCTAAGGTTGAAAGCTCCCAATCCAATACCCCGATAACGCGTAATTCAGTTTTATGAAAAATCAAGTTATCCATACGAAAATCGCCGTGGATTAGAGAGGTTTCGTCTTCATTAGGAATATTTTCTGGCAACCAATCCATTAGTTTATTTAATGAGTCAGGTATGGGAATGTTGGCATCACGCACTTGCCTTGACCAACGGGCAATTTGCCTTGAAAAGTAATTTCCTGGTTTTCCAAAACTTTCCAATCCAAGCGCAACATAGTCAAGTTTATGAATTGCAGCGATAGTGCGATTCATTTCTTCGTAAAGCGTATGGCGTTCAGTTGCCTGGAGTTGCGTAAGTGACTGGTCAATAAAAACACGACCATCTAAATATTCCATCACGAAAAACGCCGTACCGATGATGCTTTCATCCTCGCAGTAAGCAAGCATTTGGGGTACTGGAACATTAGTGTTGGCGAGAGCCTTCATTACTCGATATTCTCTGTCTACTGCGTGGGCTGAAGGCAATAAGACGCCCCCCGGTTTTTTTCTGAGAACGTAATGCTTGCTGCCACTACTGATTTTATAAGTAGGGTTTGATTGTCCGCCAGTCAGTTGGCTAAGCCCTATAGGACCATCTGTCAGTCCAATATCCTTGAGATAGTTAGAAAGCTGCTCTTGAAAAACGACGGTTTCGGAAGACATCTTTTTCTTAAAGCCCGCTGATGAGGTGCCCGCTGTCAACCACGAGAGTCGTGCCTGTCATAGCTTTACTTGCATCTGAGGCCAACAACAAAAGTGGACCATTGAGATCCTCTAGGTTATTAAAACGCCGCGTAGGAATGCGGGTCAGAATTTTCTGTCCTGCCTCACTTAATAAAAAATCTCGATTGAGATCGGTAATAACATAGCCGGGTAAAAGTGCATTTACACGAATCTCTTGCCGCGCCAACTCTAAAGCCATCACCTTGGTACTTTGAATAACCCCTGCTTTGGAAATGACATAAGGGGCAACACCACCAATAATTCGCTCACCCAAAATGGAAGCGACATTCACAATATTTCCAGGGGTGTTGGTGGCGGCAAGTCTTCTAGCTGCCTCGGTTGCAACGAGCCAAGACCCTTTTAGATTGGTATCTATTACTCGATCCCAATCTTCCTCAGTTTGATCAAGAAGTTTGCGGTTGACGCTCATGCCAGCATTGTTAATGATGATTGTTGGCATGTCCCAATGTGTTAGCTCATCAAAACACCGAACAACACTTTTGTTATTTGTTACATCCAACTCAAAAGCTTTGGCTTGTCCACCAAGTCCAGTGATTTCATCAACCACGGATTGCAGTTGATCAACCCGCCGGGAAGCAAGAGCTACCTTTGCGCCTGCCTGAGCCAATAGAATGGCGCAGTGTTTGCCAATGCCGCTAGACGCACCCGTTATAAAAGCGGTTTTATTATCCAATCGAAACAGCTGATTGATATCCATCACTTAGATTCTTTGTTTCCAATAAGTTTGCGAGCCATACTCCAGCGATGTACTTCGCTTGGGCCATCATAGATGCGGAAGCCCCGCATATCTTTGAATATTTTCATCAACGCTGTTTCACCGGTAACACCCTGGCCACCTAAAATTTGTACACAGCGATCTACTACGCGCCACTCAGCTTCAGAACAAACAACCTTGGCACGACTCGATTCATAATTGCAGCGCTGGCCTTGGTCTAACAGCCAAGCAGTTTGCAATATATGTAGTCTGGATGTTTGTAGATCCATATCGTTATCTGCCAACATGAAGCCTACGCCTTCATGTGCGCCTAAAATTTTCCCAAAAGCTTCTCTTTGTTGTGCGTAGGCAATTGCTATATCTTGAGCTCGGCGCGCTTGCCCAAGCCAGCGCATGCAGTGTGTCAGTCGGGCTGGCGCCAAACGCACCTGAGCATATTTAAATCCTTTACCAAACTCACCTAAGATATTTTTAGCTGGAACGCGCAAATTCGTAAACTGCAAAACTCCATGTCCGCCAGTAAAGCAACTGTCCATTGCGTCCATATTGCGAACAAGCTCTATTCCAGGCACATTCATATCAGAGAGAAACATAGTGGCAGTGCCGTCTTCACCGAGCGCCATGATAATTACGAAATCTGCCCCTTCGGCCCCAGTGATAAACCACTTGCGTCCATTGATGAGATAGTCGTCACCGTCTTTGATTGCGGTAGTTGCCAGCATGGAGGGGTCTGAACCTGCTCCGGGGGCTGGTTCTGTCATTGCAAAGCAAGAACGAATTTTTCCCTGAGCTAGTGGCTTTAGCCAACGCTCTTTCTGCTCAGGAGTAGCAACCTCTTCCATCAAATGAATATTCCCCTCATCGGGTGCGTGAATATTCATGGCTATTGGACCCAAACAGGAGTAGCCAGCCTCTTCAAAGATTACTGCTTTCTCTACGTGGCTTAATCCTAGGCCGCCCATCTCAATTGAAGCGTGTGGTGTTAGTAGGCCCTCTTTACGGGCAAGCTCGATGAGATCTTTGCGCAACTCTTCGGATGGTCCATGCTCATTTTGTCGTGGATCTTTTTCGAGCGGAATAACTTGTTCGAGAATGAATGCTCGCGTACGATCCCGCAGCGCTTCTAGTTTGGGCGTTAAGGAGAAATCCATGATTTGATTGTAATAGTAGCTAAATGTGAAATGACATTTATAAATTCCTTTCGCTAAAATAATCTTTGAATAAGGCAATCTCGTAAGACCTTAAGATTTTTTTTGATTGGGCCTCCCATCGAATTTTCCATTTACATCTGGCCACTGCTTTTTTGCGCAGCATTTTTTGCTGGCCTAGTTGATGCTGTTGCAGGCGGAGGTGGTCTCATCCAAGTCCCCGCCCTTTTTGCAGCCTATCCCGACGTTCCTCCGGCAACTTTGCTTTCTACCAACAAGCTTGCCTCTGTTGGGGGAACCCTGAATGCTGCTCGTAAATTTCTTCGACACGTTTCTTTGCCTTGGGCGGTGGTTGGTCCTGCGATCGTGGCTGCTTTTGTAGGCTCCCTTATGGGGGCGAACGCTGTAAGTCATTTTCCTGCCGAGCCTTTGCGTAAAGCGCTTCCCTTCGTTTTAGTATTTTTATTAATCTATACCTGGTTTCAGCCTTCCCTAGGCGAGGCCCATGCGCCAAAAGAAGTAAGCCACTATCAAAAATTTAAAGCTTTACTTCTTGGCCTCACTATTGGTTTTTATGATGGATTCTTTGGTCCTGGCACAGGAAGTTTTCTATTGTTTGGATTTGTGCGTTTCTTTGGATTTGATTTTTTGCATGCATCTGCAGCAACTAAGCTCGTTAACGTTTCCACCAATCTTGCAGCAATACTGATGTTGGCTAGCTTGGGCCAAATTAATTGGCCGCTTGGGTTTGTCATGATGATCGCCAATATTGCAGGCAGTCAGTTTGGCAGCCGTCTTGCAATTAAGCATGGGAGTGGATTTGTTAGGAAGGTATTCCTAGTAATTGTGAGCGCCCTTATTCTGAAGTCTGCTTGGAACGCATATTTCTTGAATTAAATCATATACTTATAAAGCAACCGATTGTTTTACTAGTATTTTTTTGGGTTTTGTTTCACGTGAAACAAACAAAATGCTATGATCATCGCCCTATCTGAGGCAAATCATGCGTTATTCCAAAAATTTCGATGTCATCGTAGTGGGCGGCGGTCACGCTGGGACTGAAGCTGCTCTAGCATCAGCACGCATGGGCTGCGACACCCTACTGATTACCCATAGCATTGAGAATTTAGGCGCAATGAGCTGCAACCCATCAATTGGTGGAATTGGCAAAGGACACCTAGTTAAAGAAATTGATGCTATGGGCGGCGCCATGGCGGCGGCTACCGATGAGGCAGGAATTCAATTTCGCATTCTCAATTCGAGCAAGGGTCCTGCAGTGAGAGCTACTCGCGCCCAAGGCGATCGAGTTTTATATAAGGCCGCAATACGCCGTCGCTTGGAAAATCAGCCCAATTTATCCTTGTTTCAGGCTGCAGTCGATGATCTTTTGGTTAAAGGTGATGAAGTCCAGGGCGTTGTTACTCAAATGGGTCTGGAGTTTATGGCCAAAAAGGTAGTTTTAACAGCCGGCACCTTTTTAGATGGCAAGATTCACGTTGGACTAAATAATTATGCTGGCGGACGCGCGGGTGATCCTGCCGCCGTTTCTCTCTCTGCCCGATTAAAGGAATTAAAACTTCCTCAGGGGAGATTAAAAACCGGCACTCCACCCCGTATTGATGGCAGAACAATTGATTTTTCAGTCATGCTGGAGCAGCCGGGCGATTTAGATCCCGTCCCAGTCTTCTCTTATTTGGGCCGTCCCGAGCAGCATCCTAAACAGGTTCCTTGCTGGATTTCCCATACTAATGAGCAAACCCACGACATTATTCGTGGAGGCTTAGACCGCTCTCCAATGTATACCGGTGTGATTGAAGGGGTTGGCCCACGCTATTGCCCTTCTATTGAGGACAAAATCCATCGTTTTGCCTCGAGAAATAGTCACCAAATCTTTTTAGAGCCTGAGGGCCTAACCACAAATGAGTTCTATCCCAATGGAATTTCAACTAGCCTGCCTTTTGATGTTCAGTGGGAATTGGTACGCAGCATCCGCGGTCTAGAATCTGCGGTAATTGTGCGCCCTGGCTATGCTATTGAGTACGATTTCTTTGATCCGCGCCACTTGCGCCATAGTTTAGAGACTAAGGCCATTGGCGGATTGTATTTTGCGGGTCAGATTAATGGCACAACGGGTTATGAAGAGGCTGCCGCCCAAGGGATGTTAGCCGGTATTAATGCGGGCCTAGCAGCCCAAGGCAAAGAGGCTTGGTTGCCAAAGCGTAGTGAGTCTTATATTGGCGTCTTGGTGGATGATCTGATTACCCGCGGCGTTCAGGAACCCTACCGAATGTTTACTAGTCGAGCTGAATACCGTTTAAGTCTTCGCGAAGACAATGCGGACATGCGTTTAACCGCCATTGGTAGAGATTTGGGCTTGGTTGACGACTATCGTTGGGAGGTCTTTTGCAGAAAACAGGAAGCTGTTTCACGTGAAACATCTCGCCTGAAGGATATTTGGGTTGGACCAAAACATGAGATCGCCCCCCTAGTGACGCAACTTTTGGGACAAGAGCTATCGCATGAGTGCAACTTAACCGAGCTTTTGCGCCGCCCCGGCATTACTTATGAAGCAATCACCGCTCTCGGCAATCGGATTTGGGCACCGGAATCATTGGATGATGATCTTGGTTTGGCTGCACAAATTAGCGACCAGGTGGAGATTTCGGTTAAATATCAGGGTTATATAGAGCGTCAGGCAGTAGAAATTGCGCGACAAGAGCACAACGAAACTTTTCCCCTTCCGGAGGGTTTGGATTATTCGCAGGTTCTAGGCCTTTCTAAGGAGGTTCAACAAAAGCTGAATCTCCATAAGCCCGAAACTTTGGGCCAAGCAGGACGAATTTCGGGGGTTACTCCAGCAGCGCTATCTTTACTGTTGGTGCATCTTAAAAAAGGCTTGGGCCGCACTCAAGAGACGATATGACCGAAGGATTGCTGGCCTTAGGTATAGAGCAATTAGGACTAGATTTAAGCCCCCAAAATGTTGCTGACTTAGAGCTTTTTTTGCAAGAAATGACACGTTGGAATCAGGTTCATAATTTGACTGCAATCGATAATGAGGAAGGGTCTATACGGCTACATCTCATTGATTCTATTGCAGTTTTGCCTGTCATGAGACGTTTTCTTCCACAGCAAAATCCTAAAATTGCAGACTTAGGTTCCGGTGGTGGCTTGCCAGCGATACCTATTGCCATTGTTGAGCCAAATTGGCGCCTTACTCTGATCGAGGCTATTCGTAAGAAGACGGCTTTTTTGCAGCATGTGCGCGGCAAGCTAAAACTTAAAAACATTGAAGTCATAAGTGATAGAGTAGAAAATGTTGCATTGCAACAATCTGGGCAATTTGATGCAGTCATTTCCCGCGCTTTTACTAATTTAGCCCGATTCCTTGATCTTTCTCTTCCCCTGCTAAAGCCTGATGGGCTTGTATTTGCCATGAAGGCAAAACGGGCTGATGAGGAAATGCAAAATGTATCAATGCAAGATTGGCATTTATTGGCTGATGAGCCTTTGCACATCCCTAATCTAGCAGTAGAGCGACGCCTTTTAGTTCTCACCCCCGTGAGAAAATTACCACTCCCCATCTAAGTAAAACTAAAGCAACCATGGCAAAAATATTCTGTATTGCAAATCAAAAAGGCGGGGTTGGTAAAACGACTACAGCTGTTAATTTAGCCGCAGGTTTAGCTGGACTTCAACAGCGTGTTTTACTCGTTGACTTAGACCCCCAAGGCAATGCCACCATGGGCTCTGGCATAGAAAAAGCAGATTTAACAACCAGCGTTTATCAGGTGTTGATTGGTCTTGCATCTGTAAAGGAGTGTTCCAAGCAATGCGAAAGCTCTGGTTATGACGTGCTTCCGGCCAACCGCGATTTAGCAGGCGCTGAAATTGAATTAGTAGATTTAGATACGCGTGAAGCTCGCCTAAAAGATGCCCTTTCTCAGGTTATTGATGACTATGATTTTATTTTGATCGACTGCCCACCTGCATTGTCTTTATTAACGCTCAATGGTTTATGCGCAGCTAATGGCGTGATTGTTCCAATGCAGTGCGAGTACTTTGCATTGGAAGGCTTGTCAGATTTGGTGAACACGATCAAACAAGTTCACGCAAATTTAAATCCAGATTTAGTCATCATTGGTTTATTGCGCGTCATGTTCGACGCGCGCATGACCTTGCAGCAGCAAGTGTCCGATCAATTGCTTGAGCATTTTGGCGACAAGGTTTTCAAAACAATTATTCCGCGTAATGTGCGTCTTGCAGAAGCCCCATCTTATGGACTTCCTGGCGTAGCTTTTGATAAGTCTTCACGCGGTGCAAAAGCGTACTTAGAGTTTGGTGCCGAGATGGTTGAGCGCATTAAACAAATGTAATTTTTGAAAGATTAAAGATCATGGTTGCCATTAAGAAAAAAGGTTTAGGTAGGGGTTTGGAGGCCTTGCTAGGAGAAAAGACTTCAGCAGTTAGCCCTTCTACCGATATCAATCGCTTGCCCTTAACAGCGTTACAGGCAGGCAAGTATCAGCCGCGTCAAAAAATGGAGGCGGGAGCCTTGCAAGAATTGGCTGAGAGCATTCGCGAGCAAGGCATCATGCAGCCGCTGTTGGTTCGCTTAGTTGGACCGGGTAAATATGAAATTATTGCCGGCGAGCGACGTTTTCGTGCGGCTACGATTGCTGGTCTTAAGGAGGTGCCAGTACTGGTATCTGGCGCTGACGATGAGGCAGCAGCAGCTATGGCGCTAGTAGAAAATATGCAGCGAGAGGATTTAAATCCGCTTGAAGAATCACAAGGATTGGCGCGCTTGATTGAAGAGTTTGGATTTACCCATGAACAGGCTGCCAAAGCAGTAGGTAAGTCTCGTAGTGCAATTACAAACTTGTTGCGCCTTATTCAGCTTGCTAAGCCAGTTCAGTCGATGTTGCTGGCGGGTGATATCGACATGGGCCATGCCCGCGCACTACTTCCCCTTCCAGGAGCAAGCCAGGTGGCATTGGCGCAAAGAATCGCGGCTCAGGGCTTATCAGTTCGTGAGGCCGAAAGAATGACTGCAGCTTTGGTGATTGCGGGCGGGCAAATAGGCGACAAAAAAACTAATGGCAAAGGCGGCTCGGCCTCCTCAAGCAAGGACCCAGATATGCGTCGCCTTACTCAAGAGATTGCCGATTTAATAGGCCTGAACACGGAATTTAAGCTTAAAGGCAAAGGCGGCGAGCTTCGAATTCACTTTAGCCAATTTGATGAGCTTGATTCCCTATTAAAAAAATTAGGGGTTCAATCCTAACAAGGTTTAAAAATGTCCCCAAATCCTTTGACATATTGCACTGCACACTTTAAACTTTCGGGGCTAAATTGATTCCTCAAAAAAATCGATTTTCTGATGTAGATGACTGGGATGAGCCCGAAGAAGAGGTGTATCGGGTCTATAGCAAAGAAGAAATTGCTGCGCTGCAAAAAAGCGATGCTAGCAAGTACCGCGCCCTATCTCCTTGGAAAATAGTTTTGGCTCAAATAGTGATTACAGCGCTTAGCATGGTGTTTTGGTCAATTTTTGGGGCGCCGGTAGGGGTAAGCCTTTATACTCAGTCGGCCTTTTTAGGTGGTTTAATTAGCGTCTTGCCTACAGCCTTGTTTTTAACGAGGTTGGAGTTGGCAAAAAAATCGCAAAGATTAAATCCAGGAAGATTTTTGGCAGCATTAGTATCTGGCGAATTTATAAAAATCGCCGTGACATTAATGATGTTTATTGGGATTGCTTTTTTAGTCCCTGGCGTGCTGTGGGTCCCATTGCTGGTGACTTATTTGCTAGCCTTGAAATGTGTATGGCTAGCGTGGTTTTGGCGCTAAGTAGTGACAATTGAGATGAAACAAAGGACTAGTTAAGAGATGTCTAGCGAAGTAAACCAAGCCCACGAGGCAGCCGAGCAAATGACGCCAACTGCGTACATTTCTGAGCATTTACAAAATCTCACCAGCACTGGTGAGCATCAATCATCCATCGTTGATTTCAGCGTCATTAATTTAGACACCATTTTTTGGGCCTCATTGATGGGTCTTATTGCGGTATTTATTTTGCTGATTGCAGCACGTCGTGCAACTCCTGGTGTTCCTGGCCGGTTTCAGTCTTTGATTGAAATGATTGTTGAGATGGTAGATACGCAAGCCAAAAGCATTGTTCATGGTGATCGCACTTTTATTGCGCCTCTCGCCCTCTTCGTATTTTTTTGGATCATTCTCTTAAATACCCTTGACTTAATTCCTGTAGATTGGGTTTTGGGCGTAAATCATTTCATTGGAAATTTTGGTGGCCATGTTCCACACAACCGCATGGTTCCAACAACCGACTTAAACGCGACAATGGGTATGTCCTTGTCAGTTCTAATTTTGGTTTTCTTCTATAGCTTCAAAGTAAAAGGTTTTGGCGGGTTCTTGCATGAGCTGATCTCTGCCCCATTTGGCGCAAAGTGGTATTTGGCGCCGTTCAATTTGGCATTGAACATCATTGAATATTTGGCGAAAGGCGTTTCTTTGGGAATGCGACTTTTCGGAAATATGTACGCTGGCGAGTTGGTCTTCTTATTGATCGCCCTGCTTGGTAGCGTATGGACCTTTAATTTAGATTTAACCCTGTTCGGTTTGGTGGGCCATGTTATTGCAGGATCAGCTTGGGCCATCTTCCACATTTTGGTTATTTTGTTGCAAGCCTTTATTTTCATGATGTTGACCTTGGTCTACATCGGGCAAGCGCATAGCCATCACTAAGATTTTATTTTTAACTTACCTCTTTTAACTTCAGGAGTCAGCAACATGCAAGCATTTCTCGCAACTATTCAAGGTTCAACAGCTATTTGTATCGGTATCATCATCGGCCTCGGCGCTATCGGCGCTTGTTTGGGTATCGCGTTGATGGGTGGTAAATACATTGAAGCTTGTGCACGTCAACCAGAATTGATGGAGCCACTCCAAACTAAGATGTTCCTTTTGGCTGGTTTGATCGACGCTGCGTTTTTGATCGGCGTTGGTGTTGCAATGTTGTTTGCTTTCGCAAACCCACTGCTCGCAGTTATTAAGTAATTGTTTTGGCGTGGATGACCACCGAGTCATCCAACTGTTCTCAACAATACTGAAAGGAATATCGTGAATCTGAACGCGACCCTATTCGCGCAAATGATCGTTTTCTTCGTCTTATGGTGGGTTGTTGCACGCTTCGTGTGGCCACCGCTGGTTAAGGCGTTAGACGAGCGTTCAAGCAAAATTGCTGATGGTTTAGCTGCTGCCGAGCGCGGTAAAGAAGCACTCGCACTGGCAAGCAATGAAGCTGAGCAAGAATTAACAAAAGCACGCCAAGAAGGTGTTCAACGCGTTGCTGAAGCTGAAAAACGTGCACAAATGTCAGCCGACGAAATTCGTGCTAACGCACAAGCTGAAGCCGCTCGAATCATTACTCAAGCTAAGCAAGATGCAGATCAACAAGTTACTAGTGCCCGTGAAGTATTGCGCGCTGAAGTTGCTGTTCTTGCTGTTAAAGGCGCCGAGCAAATTTTGCGTCGTGAAGTAGATGCAAAAGCACACGGCCAATTACTTGATCAACTAAAGGCAGAACTTTGATATGGCTGAATTAGCCACTATTGCACGTCCTTATGCTGAAGCACTTTTTCAAAGTGCTAAGCCAGCTGAGCTCGCCGGATGTTTGGAGCAGTTAAATGAATTGGCGCAGCTTGCTGCTTTGCCAGAAGTGGCTGCTTTGTCAAACAATCCAAAAGTATCTGCTGATGATTTGAGCAAACTGCTTTCTGGCATGGTGAAGACCAAGCTAGACGGTAAAGTTGCCAGCTTTTTGAATCTAATAAATCAAAACCATCGCTTAGCAGCCGTTCCTGAAATTGCCCATCAATTTGAGGCAATGAAGAACAAAAGTGAAGGTGCCGCAGAAGTAAGCATTACCAGCGCATTCCCTTTAGAGGGTTCTGCGTTAAATGATTTGTTGTCAAGCTTGAAGAAGCGCTTTGGGGGTAAGGAATTGCGCCCAACTATCCAAGTTGATCCAACATTGATTGGCGGAGTTCGCATTCAAGTTGGCGATGAAGTAATGGATAGTTCAGTTAAGGCCCAGTTAGCTCAAATGCAAGCAAGTCTTGGCGCATAAGTGATCCCTATTAAGAACATACGAAATAAGACCCAGGAGTAAGTAATGCAACTCAACCCTTCCGAGATCAGCGAGCTGATCAAAAGCCGAATTAGCGAAATGGGCGTTGACTCCCAAGTTCGCAACGAAGGCACCGTTATTTCAGTGACCGACGGTATTTGCCGCGTACATGGTTTGTCAGGCGTTATGCAGGGCGAAATGTTGGAGTTTCCTAACAACACTATCGGCCTCGCATTAAACCTTGAGCGTGATTCTGTTGGTGCCGTGGTGTTGGGTGAATACACCCACATTAAAGAAGGCGACCCAGTCAAATGTACTGGCCGCATTTTGGAGGTTCCAGTTGGCCCAGAGTTGCTCGGTCGCGTTGTAAACGCACTTGGTCAACCGATTGATGGCAAAGGCCCAATCAACACGAAGTTAACTGACTTTATTGAAAAAGTTGCTCCTGGCGTTATCGCACGTCAATCTGTTAGCCAGCCAGTGCAAACTGGTTTGAAGGCGATTGATGCGATGGTTCCAATTGGCCGCGGTCAGCGTGAGTTAATCATTGGCGACCGCCAAACTGGTAAGACAGCTGTTGCGGTTGACGCGATCATTAACCAAAAAGGTAAAGGCGTTTATTGCGTTTACGTTGCGATTGGTCAAAAAGCTTCTACTATTGCTAACGTTGTTCGCAAGCTCACAGAATTGGGCGCGATGGAGTACACCGTTGTTGTTGCAGCGAGTGCTTCTGAGTCTGCAGCGATGCAGTACCTCTCTGCTTACGCAGGTTGCACTATGGGTGAATACTTCCGCGATCGCGGCGAAGACGCTTTGATTGTTTACGATGACTTGACCAAGCAAGCAGTTGCTTATCGTCAAATCTCCTTGTTGCTCCGCCGCCCACCAGGCCGCGAAGCTTATCCTGGCGACGTGTTCTATCTCCACTCACGCTTGCTCGAGCGCGCTGCTCGTGTAAATGCTGAATATGTTGAGAAGTTCACCAACGGCGCAGTAAAAGGCAAAACTGGTTCTTTGACCGCATTGCCAATTATTGAAACTCAAGCTGGTGATGTTTCTGCATTCGTTCCCACCAACGTTATTTCGATTACTGACGGCCAGATTTTCTTGGAAACCGACTTGTTTAACGCTGGCGTACGTCCTGCGATTAACGCCGGTATTTCTGTTTCCCGCGTTGGTGGTGCTGCACAAACTAAAGTGATTAAGAAATTGTCTGGCGGTATTCGTACCGACTTAGCGCAATATCGTGAATTGGCAGCGTTTGCTCAGTTTGCATCTGACCTTGACGAAGCAACCCGCAAGCAGCTCGAGCGCGGTCGTCGCGTTACTGAATTGTGTAAGCAAGCTCAATACAAGCCACTCCAAGTTTGGGAAATGGCTGCTTCACTTTACGCTGTTAACAACGGCTATTTCGATGACCTCGAAGTGAAGAACGTATTGGCCTTCGAAAAAGGTTTGCAAGACCACTTGAAATCTAAGTACGCTGACTTAGTTGCGCGTATTGAAGAAACCAAAGACTTGAGCAAAGATGACGAAGCTGCTTTGCGCGCCGCGATTGAGGATTACAAGCGTTCTGCCTCTTTCTAAGAGGGCTCGCATAAATCATGGCAAGCACAAAAGAGATACGATCTAAGATCAAGAGCGTGCAAAACACGCGCAAGATCACGAAGGCAATGGAAATGGTCGCCGCATCCAAAATGCGTCGCGCCCAGGAACGCATGCGCAATGCGCGCCCCTATGCTGAAAAAATTCGTGAGATTGTCGCCAACCTTTCTAAAGCTAATCCTGAGTTCCGCCCTGCTTATATGGAAGCTCGTGAAGTAAAGAAAGTTGGCACGATTTTGGTTACAACTGATAAAGGCCTGTGCGGTGGTTTAAATACCAACGTACTGCGCTTTATTACTAACCAAGTGCGCGATTTGCAGGAAAAAAATATTGAGATTGTCTACACGGCAATTGGTTCAAAGGGTTTGCAGTTTTTGAACCGCTCAAAAGCAAAACTGATTTCTCAAACAATCCAAATTGGCGATACTCCCCATATGGATGTTTTGATTGGTGCAATTATTGCCCAATTAGAAGCGTTTGAGCGAGGCGAGATTGATGCTGTTTATTTGGCATACAACCGCTTTGTTAATGCCATGAAACAAGAGCCTGTTTTAGAAAAGCTTTTGCCTTTGGAGCCAGCAGCATTGGTGCCTGAAGATAAAGCAGGAAATTCTTGGGATTACATCTACGAACCTGACGCAGAGTCTATTTTGAATGGCCTGCTAAAGCGTTATGTTGAGGCAATGATCTATCAGGCTGTTACTGAAAACATGGCTTCTGAGCAGTCTGCACGCATGGTCTCTATGAAGGCCGCTTCAGATAATGCGAAGAACGTGATTGGCGAATTGCAATTGGAATACAACAAAACACGACAGGCTGCTATTACTAAAGAGTTGTCAGAAATTGTTGGCGGAGCGGCTGCGGTTTAAGCGGTCAGCGTTTAAGAATACGAAAGAATTCAGGAATTAAAAGCGGAGAAATGCGATGAGTAACGGAAATATCGTGCAGTGTATCGGTCCAGTGGTGGACATTCAGTTCCCACGCGACAAAATGCCAAACATTTATGATGCATTGACATTAGTTGAGAGCGGCGAAAAATCATTTGCTGAAAAAGGCTTGACCTTTGAAGTTCAGCAACAAATTGGTGATGGCGTAGTTCGCGCGATTGCCATGGGCGCCAGCGATGGTTTACGTCGAGGCATGGAAGTGAAATCTACAGGCAAGCCAATTTCTGTACCAGTTGGTCCAGCAACTTTGGGTCGCATTATGGACGTTTTAGGACGCCCAATTGATGATGCAGGCCCGATTGCTACTGAAGAGCGTCGCGCTATTCACCAGCCAGCACCGAAGTTTGATGAACTGTCACCTTCTGTTGACTTGCTCGAAACCGGCATTAAGGTTATTGACTTGGTTTGCCCGTTCGCTAAAGGCGGTAAGGTTGGCTTGTTCGGTGGTGCGGGTGTTGGTAAGACCGTGAACATGATGGAATTAATTAACAACATCGCAAAGCAACACTCAGGTTTATCAGTCTTTGCCGGTGTTGGTGAGCGTACTCGTGAGGGTAATGACTTCTACCACGAGATGAAAGAATCTAACGTTATCGACAAAGTGGCGATGGTGTTTGGTCAGATGAATGAGCCTCCTGGTAACCGTTTGCGCGTTGCGTTGACTGGTTTGACGATGGCTGAGGCATTCCGTGACGAAGGTCGTGACATTTTGTTCTTCGTTGATAACATCTACCGTTACACATTGGCCGGTACTGAAGTTTCTGCTTTGCTTGGTCGTATGCCTTCTGCTGTGGGTTACCAACCTACTTTGGCTGAAGAGATGGGTAAATTGCAAGAGCGTATTACTTCCACTAAGACTGGTTCTGTTACCTCTATTCAGGCCGTTTACGTTCCTGCGGATGACTTGACCGATCCGTCACCTGCTACAACCTTCTTGCACTTAGACTCCACAGTTGTGTTGTCACGTGATATCGCTGCATTGGGTATTTACCCGGCGGTTGATCCATTGGATTCAACCAGCCGTCAGCTCGATCCACAAGTGGTTGGTCAAGAGCACTATGAAGTAGCTCGTGATGTACAGATGACATTGCAACGTTACAAAGAATTGCGCGACATTATTGCGATTTTGGGTATGGACGAATTGTCACCGGAAGATAAATTGGCTGTGTCACGCGCTCGTAAGATTCAACGTTTCTTGTCCCAGCCTTTCCACGTTGCTGAAGTGTTTACTGGTTCACCAGGCAAATACGTTCCATTGAAAGAAACCATCCGTGGTTTCAAAATGATTTGCAGCGGCGAATTGGATCACTTGCCTGAGCAAGCGTTCTACATGGTGGGTTCAATTGATGAAGCCATCGAGAAAGCCAAGAAGCTTTAATCGAACTCATCTAGGGAAATTATGTCAACCATACGCGTCGATGTAGTAAGTGCTGAGCAGTCTATTTTCAGCGGGGAAGCTAAGTTTGTAGCGCTTCCTGGTGAAAGTGGTGAGCTCGGCATTTTGCGCGGCCACACTCCTTTGATTACACGTATTCGTCCAGGCTCAGTTCGCATTGAAAAAGCCGATGGTGATGAAGAATTTGTTTTCGTAGCGGGCGGCTATTTAGAGGTTCAGCCAGATCGCGTTACCGTGCTAGCAGATACTGCTATTCGCGGTCATGATCTTGATGAAGCTAAAGCAATTGAAGCTAAGAAACGTGCTGAAGAGGCGATGCAAAATCGTGGCACAGACTTTGATATGGCCCTGGCCCAGTCTGAGTTTGCAATGGCGGCTGCACAGTTGGCTGCAATTGCACGTTTCCGTCGTAAAAAGTAATAGTCGGTCATCTCCTTGCTGTTAAATGATCGGTTTTTAAAGGCCTGCCTGGGCGAAGCGGTTGATCAAACACCGCTTTGGCTCATGCGCCAGGCCGGCCGATATCTCCCAGAGTACAACGCTACACGCGCCAGAGCCGGAAGTTTTCTTGGGCTCGCAAAAAATCCTGCTTATGCTACTGAGGTAACTCTTCAACCTTTGGATCGCTATCCACTGGATGCGGCAATTTTATTCTCTGACATTTTGACCATTCCTGATGCCATGGGATTGGGCTTGAAATTCACTGCGGGCGAGGGGCCTAGTTTTGAGCATCCATTGCGCACCGAAGACGATGTCAAGAAATTGCGCGTTGCAGATATGGATCAGCTGAAATATGTTTTTGAAGCTGTTTCAGAAATTCGTAAAGCGCTCATTCAGTATGGCAAGCAGCGCGTTCCTTTGATAGGCTTTTCCGGAAGCCCTTGGACATTGGCCTGCTACATGATTGATGGTTCGAGCGCTGATGATTTCCGCCACGCTAAAACGATGATGTTTAGTCGTCCTGATTTGATGCAACAAATTTTAGATATCAATATTCAATCAGTAGCGAATTATCTAATTGAGCAGGTGAAGGCTGGTGCACAAGCGCTCATGATTTTTGATACTTGGGGCGGAATGCTTCCAGATGGTTGGTATCAAAGAGTTTCTTTGGCAGCGATGCAAAAAGTGATTGCACTGTTACCTCGAGAATATGAAGGCCAAAAGATTCCCGTGATTATGTTCACAAAGGGCGGTGCAATTTGGCTCAATGATATGGCGCAAATTGGTGCTGATGTCATTGCAATGGATTGGACAATGTCCCTAAGCCGTGCTCGTAAACAGTTGCTCGCATTAAATAAGCCTTTGGCGTTACAGGGAAACTTAGACCCCCTGATCCTGTTCTCGGAGCCCGAACAAATTGCCCGTCAAGCAAGCCTGCTTTTAGATGATTTGGCGAGCGCTCCGCCTCTGAAGGCGGGGTTGCATTCATTGGACGGGCATATATTTAATTTGGGGCACGGAATCTCTCAGTTCACCCCACCAGAAAGCGTTACCGCCTTATCTCAGGCAGTGATAAAGCACTCTAGGTCTCTTAGATCTAAGTAGCAATCCTAAGTAGGCGCTAACTTGTAGTTTTGGATTTTCGCGAAAGTTATGCACAGATGGTGCATAAAACGAAAATACAGGGAGATTCAGAATAAAGATAAACATTAACTTTCGAAAGGTTCTACAAGTTATTGATTTATATACATAAATACCAATTTCACAAGAATGGTGCTTAAAAATCACTTACTGGTAAATTAGGCTGTAAATTCAAGTTTTGGGATGATATCCACAGAGTTATCCACAAGCAAAAATAGAAAATAAAGTTATTTATGCCCTCCCCCATCGTTGTTCAAGTAGTGGTTGATAAGCCGTTGGCCCAGGGCTTTGATTACCTATGGGATTCAAATCAACTCGGTAACGACCCTGAGGTCGGGCAGTTAGTAGAAGTGCCTTTTGGGCGCGCCTCTTTGGTTGGTATTGTAATTAAAGTAAGTGATCACTCTGATTATGAATTAGACAAATTAAAGTCGATAACTCGTGTCGCGCCCCTCCCCCCGTTTGATGCGGCTAGTCTGCGCTTGGTAAATTTCGCCAGTCAGTATTACATTCATGCGCTTGGCGAAACTATCATTCCTACGATTCCTCAGATGTGGAAAAAGCCGGATAACTGGGAAAAGGCGCTAGAAAAAATAAGCGCGGCAGAAGAAAAGAAGCGAAAAAAAATTCAGCAAGAGCCAAGCGAAGGATTGATTGATGAAGCGCACCTCAATCAAGGTCAAGCACTAGCTCTTGAAAAGCTGCGCCAATGTTCTGTGGAGAAAGAATTCAAAACAATTCTTTTGCAAGGGCAAACGGGTAGCGGTAAGACAGCAGTATTTCTAAATTGGTTAAAAGGAATTTTGGAAGATTCGAGTTCTCAGGTATTGCTTTTAGTTCCAGAAATTAATTTAACGCCGCAGCTAGAGCGCAGAGTGCGCGCATATTTTCCAGATAAAAAAATGGTTGTGCTGCACAGTGGCGTAAGTGAAAAAAATAGAGGGATTGCTTGGTACGAAGCAATGACTGGAAAAGCCCAAATTATTTTGGGAACGCGATTGGCCGCATTAACCCCCTTGCCGAACTTGCGTGCAATCGTTGTTGATGAGGAGCATGATCCGTCATATAAACAACAAGACGGCATTCGATATTCTGCGCGCGACTTAGCCATTTGGCGGGCCCACGACTTGAAGATACCGGTTTTATTGGCTTCAGCTACACCATCGCTTGAAAGTTGGATAGCAGCAAAAGCGGGACGATATGAATATATCCGTCTTGATCAGCGCGCCCAAGGGGCAGCCCTGCCGCAGGTTCGCTTGATAAATACGCGCGACCCACAAAGTCAGTTTAGTCCAGGTGATATTGGTAGGCCTATATCAGCCAGCCTGATTACCAAAACACTCGCTAATGCAATTAGTAAAAATTTAGAGAACAAGAAACAAAGCCTGATCCTGATTAATCGTCGCGGCTATGCGCCTATTTTAAGTTGCAATGCGTGCACATGGCTCTCCAAATGTCAGCAATGCAGCTCATATATGGTGATGCATAAAGCCGGTGCCTTAGGCAGAAGACCGGTATTAAGCTGTCATCACTGTGGGCTTGTTAAACCTATTCCAGAGCATTGCCCAGACTGCGGAAATGCTGATCTAAAGACTTTGGGAAAAGGCACGCAAAAAATAGAAGATGCAATTGAGGAAATGTGGCCAAGCGCTCGCGTTTTGCGGGTCGACACAGACGCTAGTCGCAAAAGCAAAGGTGCAGAGGAACTCTTTCAGGAGATTCATGCGGGCAATGTCGACATTGTGGTGGGAACCCAAATGATTGCGAAGGGACATGATTACCAAAATATTGGTTTGGTCGCCGTCCTAGATGCAGATAGTCGATTATTTTCACCGGATTTTCGGGCAGCTGAACGCCTATTCGCGCAACTCGTTCAAGTTGCAGGACGTGCTGGGCGCTCCAGTAAAGACGATCAGGGTGCCGGTGAAATTTATATCGAAACTCAGTATCCCGAAGCTGCGGTATTTCAGTATTTATTACGCCATGATGTTGATGGCTTCTTAGGCTATCTTGCTCATGAGCGCGACGAGGCCAAATTGCCCCCCTTTTCATATCAAGGCTTGGTTCATGCCGAAGCCAAAAGCTTGGATAAGGCAATTCAGTTTTTGGCTGCGCTCAAGGGACGCTTAAAGTCTCGGGGGTTGATGACGCCAGGGCTTAAGGTATATGACCCCGTGCCCAGGGCTGTAATGCGTGTGGCTGGCACCGAGCGTGCTCAGTTGGTATTGGAGGCCGATGATCGCAGGCAGCTACAAGATGTGCTTGAGGCGGTTGATCAGGATCTGCGAAATGGATCGCAAGGACGAATTAGTAAGGGCGATCGCATCCGCTGGTTGATTGAGCGTGACCCAACCTCGATCTAAACCTAAAAGTTAAGCGCCCGAGCTAGAGGTGTACTGCTCTAGACTCAAAAGTGTGCCCAGTTCGGAATTGAGAGCGTCTTCTGATGATGGCTTAATTTTGAAAAGCCAAACTCCATAGGGATTCTGATTAACCAGTTCCGGTGTGGCATCGACTTCTTCGTTTAGCTCCACAATTTCTCCCGTGATCGGAGTATGAATATCGCTGGCAGCCTTAACGGATTCAATGACTGCAATCGCTTCGCCCTGTTTTACTTGCTGACCAATCTTTGGTGCTTGAAAAAACATGACATCGCCAAGGGCCTCTTGCGCATGATTGCTGATTCCAACCCAGACCAAGCCATCGTTTTCAAGATCGGCCCACTCGTGAGTTTCTGCAAATTTAAAAGTATCTTGGCTATTCATTATTTTATCCTTTGCGAACATTTTATTCCCTGTCGCCTAAACTAGTAACTTCATTCATTATTCTTTTTCCCCGCTTTTGTATATGCCAATCAAATTAGGAATTGTTCCTGTAACCCCATATGAACAAAATTGTTCAATTCTAGTTTGCCAAGAAACCGGTGACGCTGCTGTGATTGATCCAGGCGGTGATATAGAAAAAATTTTAGATGGCGTAAAGCAGATGGGCGGGCAGGTAAAAAAGATCTTGCTTACCCATGGCCATTTAGACCATTGTGCCGCCGCAAAGGATTTAGCTGATCAGCTTGCCGTGCCGATTGAAGGCCCTCAGGAGGAAGAGCGTTTTTGGATTGATCAATTGCCAGAGCAAACTGTACGTTTTGGTTTTGGGCACGCTAAAGTCTTTGAGCCTAATCGTTGGTTGAATGATGGTGATCATGTCAAAGTGGGTAATGTTGACTTAGAGGTATTTCATTGTCCTGGACATACACCAGGCCATATTGTTTTCTTCGACAGGGCAGATCGATTAGCAATTGTTGGCGATGTTTTATTTGCCGGCTCAATTGGCAGAACAGATTTTCCGCGAGGCAACCATGCAGATTTAATTCATGCCATCAGAACGAAGTTGTGGCCGCTTGGAGATGACGTGCAATTTGTTCCGGGGCATGGGCCAATGTCTAATTTTGGCCAAGAGCGCAAAACAAACCCCTACGTTGGGGATGGCGCTTGATACATCAGATTAGGTCTTAGCAGAACCTGTGCGGTGTGTGCGATTGTATAGACAGCTGGCGCAGATCCAGCGTTGTTTGCGATTACTTGTTGGAATCCATGTGCCGCCCTCAAGTCGTTTTTCGCGACTGCAGGAAGAGCAAAATTTGAGGCTCTGAGAGCTGTCTTGGGTAGCGGCTGGAGTTGATGTAGTCATGGGCAATCCGGGTAAGGCAAATCTTTATACAGAGATCTATTTTACCCGTTTTGTCCCGCTGGTACTGGGCTGAGCACAACTCGGACGGAATCTGCCGTTTTGTTGCCGTCAAAGTCTAGCCAAGCCTTGTTCTGAAAGTCATATAGCTTGCACTTACGGGCAGTGTCGAAATACCAGTCCCAGGAGAACTTTTGCACAAAAATACGGTCTGGAAGGATGGTTTCTAAGGTCTGCTGTGCCTCTGGAAGTCGATATAGCGGTACGCTCATATCGACGTGATGGGCGGTATGCTCCATGATGTGGTGCATCAATTTGCCCCAAATCCAGTTAAAAGTCAGATGAACCGTTGTTGAAACAAATGGCTGGGCGCGTAACCACTCTGATTTCTTGTCATACCAAGAAACCTTTGGATGGGTATGGTGTACGTAGACCACAAAACCAATCATGCCGTTCCAAAATAAGAATGGAACCGCAAAGCCGGTGATAAGGCCGAGCCAAATAGATTGGCCTGTAGCAATGGCGCCTGCAATTAAACAGCCAATCCAAATAATTGCAAAGGCGGTGACTAGTAAGTTGTCTTTTAAGAAAATCGGGCGATCACCAGGTTTGTTTTTTGCGTTTGGAAAGTACTCGCGTCTCCACCAAATTTCAATGAGGTAGTAGAAAACCGGTCCCCAACCACTTCGATACAAGCGCTCTAAAGCTTTACGCCATGAAGGAAGCGCGTCGTATTCAGATTTTGATAGCGGAGCCCAAACAAAGTCAAAACCTTTTAAATTGGTTTGACCATGGTGCACTACGTTATGACCCACATCCCACAAGCTATAAGGAGTGAGTGATGGCAAGAAGGCAATGCGACCCAAAACTTTATTGAGTTCGCGGTTTGGCGTAAAGCTTTGGTGACATGCATCGTGACCCAAAATAAAAATTCGCCCGGTAACAAAACCGGCAATGACGCCAAAAACGATCTTGAGCAATACGCTTTCAACAAAAACTGTGCCAGCGATACAACCTAGCCATAGAAGGGAATCGATCACCAGAAGCATGATGGCTCGGCCAGTTTCGCCTTGTGCCATTGGCATTAGCCAGCCCCGAATGATTTTGCGGTGCGGTAATGGCGCCTCAGGCGGCAATGGGTTCGTCAGGGAAGGCTCTGAAAGGGCTGAATTTAGATGTGTAGACACGATAGGAATCAATAAGTTAGACGCAAATGATAGCGGTTTTCATGATTTTTTGCCTGACATAGGTCAAAAAACCCCTTGCTTTTGGTGCGCCCGGCAGGAATCGAACCTGCGACCCTTGGCTTCGGAGGCCAATACTCTATCCACTGAGCTACGGGCGCCTGTGCAAAAACTGCTTGCATTGCTATTGTAAGTGCCTAAAGCCCTACTTCTCTAGTTATAATCTGGGTAAAACAACCTTAAACCCGTCACACGATAAATTCCTTATGAGCAACGAGCACGGAAATCTAATTAAATCCCCAAAACAACTCATCATCATGGTGTTTGCAAGCTTTTTTGTGCCCCTGATCATTATTTTGTTGTTAATGGTGTTTGTGAACAATGGCAAGCGTGGCGATTCTACCGCCGCGACTGATCAACTAATTAAGCCTGTGGCTCAGTTAAATTTTCAAGGCGCTAGTGCTGGCCCACATGAGCCTCAGACCGGTGAGCAGGTATACAAAGCCGTATGTGCAGCCTGTCACGCTACAGGTGCTGCTGGTGCACCAAAGTTCGGTGATGCTGCTGCATGGGCGCCACGCATTGCTAAGGGTTACGACTCTTTATTGACCTCCGTACTCAAGGGTAAAAATGCAATGCCTGCACGTGGCGGATCTAATCCAGCGGACATTAGCGATTACGAATTAGGTCGTGCGGTTGTATACATGGCTAATGCATCTGGTGGTAAGTTGCCAGAGCCGAAAGCGCCTGATGCAGCAGCTGCAAAATAAGTTTTTCTTATTCATAAAAAAGCTGGCTACATGCCAGCTTTTTTATTTTTCTAGTTTTGCATCTAGGGCAATTTGGTAGGCGTCTTTTTTGGGAAGGCCAAGGGTCTGGGATAGCACTGTCGCGATTTCTTTGCTTCCCAAATAAGGACTCAAGGCCTTTGCCCACATTAATAGAGAGGCATGCTCAGGAGGCTCATCGGCGCTCCCTTCCCGGCCCGCAACCAGAACAATAAATTCACCCTTTAAGCTTTCTGCATTTTCTAGCCAATGAGCAACTTCTTTTGCCTGTAGTGAAACTAACTGCTCAAATTTTTTGGTTAACTCGCGCCCGATAAGCATTTGGCGTTCAGGTTCTAGCGCATTCGAAAGTAGCGCGAGTGTTTCTTTTATATGATGCGGCGATTCAAAGAAAGCGCTGGTCCTTTTGCTGTTGCAAATATCAAACAACAGCGCATCGCGCTCTTTAGTTTTATGTGGCCAAAACCCAAGGAACTGGAACTGCCCCTCCGAGTCAAGCATTACAGCACCAGATCCGGAGATTGCGCAAGATACAGCACTGGCGCCCGGAATGGGGATTACTCGAAAACCTGCCTTGTGTACTTCATCCACCAATCTTGCGCCAGGGTCAGAGACTCCCGGGGTGCCTGCATCGGAGATATAGGCCCAGCGTTCATTATTCGCAAGATGCTGAATAACGGTTTGCGCGCCACCCATTTCATTGTGCGTGTGTAGAGCCAAACATTTTTTGTGGATACCAAACTGCTGAAGTAAAGCAACGCTATGCCTTGTATCTTCACAGGCAATGCCATCCATTGAGTTTAGAACATGCAGGGCGCGTAAGGTGATATCGCCAAGATTTCCAATGGGGGTGGCAACCATATAAAGCGCCCCAGTTGGCAAGTCTTGCTGTTTTAAAAAATCTAATGAGCCTAGTTCCATGGGGGTATTGTTTGCAATGGGTTAGTTAATAGGTAAGAGAATACGTTGCTTTTGCGTTAAGCTGATTGCATCTGAAATGAAGCCCCCTTTGGCGCATAATATTGCTATGAATAAAGACACGATTGAACGCTTGCGCAAGCGCGCATCTCAACATTTTTTAGACAGCATTGCGGTAAAGCAAGAAGCAGAAAAGGTGTTGCCTGAATCAGTGGCCCATGGGGTTCTTGCGATGGTCGATTGCTTGCGCTCTGGCGGCAAGATCATGGCTTGTGGAAATGGCGGATCTGCAGCAGATGCACAGCACTTTGCAGCAGAGTTAATTGGTCGATTCGAAAGAGAACGACAAGAATTAGCAGCGATTGCCTTAACTACGGATACCTCAATTCTGACTGCTGTAGGAAATGACTATAGCTATGATGAAATCTTTAGCAAACAAGTGCGTGGTCTTGGAAAAAAAGGCGACATTCTCTTAGGCATTTCTACATCAGGCAATTCTAAGAACGTCGTTAAAGCAATTGAAGCTGCTAAAACTATGGGCATCAAAATTATTGCGCTGACTGGTAATGGTGGGGGCAAGATTGCTACGCTGTTAGATCAGGACGATATCAATCTCTGCGCGCCTTCAACTCGCACTGCCCGCATTCAAGAAACCCATTTAGTTTTACTTCATGGCCTATGTGATGGCGTTGATCACATCTTGCTCGACTAATTTTTTACTCATTTCAGAAAACTACATTCATGCGTATTCAATTTATCAGCAAATTATTCATTGCAGCATTACTTGTTTCGCAACTATCAGCATGCGCAGTAGTGGCGATAGGCGGCGTTACTGCAAGCGCTGCGATTCTTGCTGACCGTCGTTCTCCAGCTGTTCAGGCAATTGATAAAGGTATTGAGTTACAGGCTGAGAATGCTTTAGCTAAACGCTTTGGCGATAGCGCACACATTAACGTAACATCCTTCAATCAGAAAGTCCTGTTAACTGGCGAAGTAAAAGATGCTGATATCAAAGGTGAGGCAGGTGCATATGTAAAGGCAATGAAAAATGCGCGTTCAGTATTTAATGAGCTTGTGATTGGCCCCAACAGCACGTTCTCTTCCCGTGCAAATGATTCATATTTAGAGTCATCAATTAAAACTCAAATGATCTTTACAGATAAGCTGCCTTCAAATTCCATGGCGATTGTGGCTGAGGGCGGAAGTGTTTATTTGATGGGCATCCTTACACAAAACGAAGCTGATTTAGCGAAGAAGGTTGCCAGTAATACTAGCGGCGTGAAAGATGTGTATGCATACTTTGATATTATTTCCGAGCAAGAAAAAGCTCGCTTAGAGAAGCAAGGTAAAGCCGATGAGTCACAGCCAAACAGCCCACCAAAATATCAATAAATTTTCAAAGTTTGAAAATGATTGCAAGTAGAGCGGGCACAAAAGTATTTTATTTATTGGGCCTGCTCTTTTTTTATACTCAATGCGCGCAAGCCAATCCTGAAGATCAAAAAGCATTTGCGATTGCAAAACAAAATGCCTGCTTAGGCTGTCATGCAGTGAATAAAAAGATTGTTGGTCCAAGCTTTCAATCTGTTGCGCAAAAATACAAAAATGATCCTAATGCACAAGTATTTTTGAAAAATAAGATTGCCAAAGGGGGCGCGGGTTCATGGGGTGTTGTGCCAATGCCAGCCAATGCAAAGCTAACTGATACAGAATTGTCTTTATTGGCGGCTTGGGTATTGCGTGGAGCGCCAAGCGAAAATTAACGCGCGTGGCCTGGTCTGCCTAAGAACCACCACCAGGCTTGATTAGCCAGCTTCAGGTTTTCTTTTAGGGCGTAGTCAAAGTCAGCCCACTGCTCATTGGCGGCCTCTTGAACAATGGTTCCAGGGTTTGCTGGAGGCAGCTTTAGGTAAGCATCAGCATCGCCGTAAGCATATTCAACTTTCATGCCTGCTTTTTGAGCCAAATGCATCATTGCCTTGTTATTTGCTAGGCAATGAACGTACAACGTTTGAATATTGCTATTACGCGAATGAACCGCAGAGCGTTCTAATAAGGCTGTTCCGAGCCCTTGTGCGCGCCCTTCAGGCAGCACGGATACGCCGAACTCTGCTGCGCGTGGCTGACCCTTTACAGCTGGGAGATAAGCTAAATGTGCCATGCCTACTAGCTGTAGGTCTGCATCAAACACGCCGAAAACAGCATCTTCATTGAAATTAAGACCTGAAACATAGTGTTCAATGATTTCATTTGGGGTTTGTGTTCCGAAGCGAAGGCGTCGATCTTCGTCGCCGAGCTTTAAAAGATGCTCAAGAATTTCAGCTCTATGGCCGGCGTGAAGTTCCCGTACGGGCACAGTCAGCCTTGTTTTATATGGCTGAATAGGTAAGTAGTTGCTCGCTAAATTATTGTGCATAGCAACATTTTAACAGGATTCTAGAATAATTTCAGGGTTTTCCCTTAGTGTGTGGTTTATAGGCCAAAAAAGCATGAAAAAACATCTTTTCTGCCTCGACCCATTCAAAAAGCATAAAAAAAGAAAGAATTTTAAAAAAAGTTGAAATTATTTTTAAAAACTAAGCCATTGTTTTTATTGAACTTATTTAAAAAATAGGAAAAAACCCTCGCTTTTTTAAGAAAAAGACTACGAAAGGTGTTGACGACCCAAAATAAGTGCGCTATAGTCTCACCTCTCTGCTGAATGTTATTTGAAATACAAAACAAGTCAGCCCTCTTTAAAAATTAGTCAACCGATAATTGTGGGTACTAAGTGAAAGCATCCAGTCCTTCGGGACAGATGTAAATAAATAGTACTCATAGACAGTAAAAAGATTTGGTTTTATTACCAAGTCAATTTCTTGAATGAGTGCGACGATCCGCAAGGATCACAGGAATTGAACTGAAGAGTTTGATCCTGGCTCAGATTGAACGCTGGCGGCATGCCTTACACATGCAAGTCGAACGGCAGCACGGGTGCTTGCACCTGGTGGCGAGTGGCGAACGGGTGAGTAATACATCGGAACGTACCTTATCGTGGGGGATAACGCAGCGAAAGCTGTGCTAATACCGCATACGCCCTGAGGGGGAAAGCGGGGGATCGAAAGACCTCGCGCGATTAGAGCGGCCGATGCCTGATTAGCTTGTTGGTGGGGTAAAAGCCCACCAAGGCGACGATCAGTAGCTGGTCTGAGAGGACGATCAGCCACACTGGGACTGAGACACGGCCCAGACTCCTACGGGAGGCAGCAGTGGGGAATTTTGGACAATGGGGGAAACCCTGATCCAGCAATGCCGCGTGAGTGAAGAAGGCCTTCGGGTTGTAAAGCTCTTTTGTCAGGGAAGAAACACCGGCTCTAACACAGTCCGGGAATGACGGTACCTGAAGAATAAGCACCGGCTAACTACGTGCCAGCAGCCGCGGTAATACGTAGGGTGCGAGCGTTAATCGGAATTACTGGGCGTAAAGCGTGCGCAGGCGGTTATACAAGACAGGCGTGAAATCCCCGGGCTTAACCTGGGAATGGCGCCTGTGACTGTATAGCTAGAGTGTGTCAGAGGGGGGTAGAATTCCACGTGTAGCAGTGAAATGCGTAGATATGTGGAGGAATACCAATGGCGAAGGCAGCCCCCTGGGATAACACTGACGCTCATGCACGAAAGCGTGGGGAGCAAACAGGATTAGATACCCTGGTAGTCCACGCCCTAAACGATGCTGACTAGTTGTTCGGGATTTACATCCTGAGTAACGTAGCTAACGCGTGAAGTCAGCCGCCTGGGGAGTACGGTCGCAAGATTAAAACTCAAAGGAATTGACGGGGACCCGCACAAGCGGTGGATGATGTGGATTAATTCGATGCAACGCGAAAAACCTTACCTACCCTTGACATGTCACTAACGAAGTAGAGATACATTAGGTGCTCGTAAGAGAAAGTGAACACAGGTGCTGCATGGCTGTCGTCAGCTCGTGTCGTGAGATGTTGGGTTAAGTCCCGCAACGAGCGCAACCCTTGTCTTTAGTTGCTACGCAAGAGCACTCTAAAGAGACTGCCGGTGACAAACCGGAGGAAGGTGGGGATGACGTCAAGTCCTCATGGCCCTTATGGGTAGGGCTTCACACGTCATACAATGGTGCATACAGAGGGTTGCCAACCCGCGAGGGGGAGCTAATCTCAGAAAATGCATCGTAGTCCGGATCGTAGTCTGCAACTCGACTACGTGAAGCTGGAATCGCTAGTAATCGCGGATCAGAATGTCGCGGTGAATACGTTCCCGGGTCTTGTACACACCGCCCGTCATACCATGGGAGTGGGTTTTGCCAGAAGCCGTTAGCCTAACCGCAAGGAGGGCGACTGCCACGGCAGGGTTCATGACTGGGGTAAAGTCGTAACAAGGTAGCCGTATCGGAAGGTGCGGCTGGATCACCTCCTTTCTAGAGAAAAGATGCTGAATCCTAGTGCCCACACTTATCGGTTGACAATAAAAGCCACGGGTCTGTAGCTCAGCTGGTTAGAGCACTGTGTTGATAACGCAGGGGTCGTAGGTTCAAGTCCTACCAGACCCACCACCAGCCAGAAACAAGACTTAGTGGGACGTTGGGGGATTAGCTCAGCTGGGAGAGCACCTGCTTTGCAAGCAGGGGGTCGTCGGTTCGATCCCGTCATCCTCCACCATCATCTAAATGTCAAAACTAAGCGATCTAATGATTGTTTAGTTTTGCCATTTATGGCTGTTCTTTAAAAATTTGAGTAAGCAAAGTGTCAAATGTTTCTTTGAGAGGACATTTGACAATGTAATAAGGGTAAAGATTGAATCATCAATCAGTAATAACAAACGAGTTTTACAAAGTTCTTAACAAGTACTTACAGTTTGGATTACGGCAAACATGTCAGAAGTAGAAGTAAAACCTATAACGGTTACTAGCAATGGTGCTCGTTATAGGATCAAGTGAATAAGTGCACATGATGGATGCCTTGGCGATTACAGGCGACGAAAGACGTTATAACCTGCGATAAGCCCCGGGGAGCTGGTAAATAAGCTTTGATCCGGGGATTTCTGAATGGGGAAACCCACCACTTTTGTGGTATCCATACCTGAATACATAGGGTATGAGAAGCGAACCTTGTGAACTGAAACATCTAAGTAGCAAGAGGAAAAGACATCAACCGAGATTCCCAGAGTAGTGGCGAGCGAAATGGGAAGAGCCTTCTAGTGATATCTCAGTAATTAACAGAATGGAATGGAAAGTCCAACAATAAAGGGTGATAGTCCCGTATGTGAAAATTATTGAGTGGTACTAGGCTAGAGACAAGTAGGGCGGGACACGAGAAATCCTGTCTGAATATGGGGGGACCATCCTCCAAGGCTAAATACTCGTAATCGACCGATAGTGAACAAGTACCGTGAGGGAAAGGCGAAAAGAACCCCGGGAGGGGAGTGAAATAGATCCTGAAATTGTGTGCATACAAACAGTAGGAGCCTCGTAAGGGGTGACTGCGTACCTTTTGTATAATGGGTCAGCGACTTACATTCAGTAGCAAGCTTAACCGAATAGGGAAGGCGTAGCGAAAGCGAGTCCGAATAGGGCGCTAGTTGCTGGGTGTAGACCCGAAACCAGTTGATCTATCCATGGCCAGGTTGAAGGTGCGGTAACACGTACTGGAGGACCGAACCCACTAACGTTGAAAAGTTAGGGGATGAGCTGTGGATAGGGGTGAAAGGCTAAACAAAACTGGAAATAGCTGGTTCTCTCCGAAAACTATTTAGGTAGTGCCTCGTGTATCACTGTAGGGGGTAGAGCACTGTCATGGTAGTGGGGTCCATTGCGGATTACTGCGCCATAGCAAACTCCGAATACCTACAAGTGCAAGCACGGGAGACAGACATCGGGTGCTAACGTCCGGTGTCAAGAGGGAAACAACCCAGACCGCCAGCTAAGGTCCCTAATATATGCTAAGTGGGAAACGAAGTGGGAAGGCTAAAACAGTCAGGAGGTTGGCTTAGAAGCAGCCATCCTTTAAAGAAAGCGTAATAGCTCACTGATCGAGTCGTCCTGCGCGGAAGATGTAACGGGGCTAAGCATATAACCGAAGCTGCGGATCACAGCAATGTGATGGTAGGAGAGCGTTCTGTAAGCCTGTGAAGGTGTCTTGTAAAGGATGCTGGAGGTATCAGAAGTGCGAATGCTGACATGAGTAGCGATAAAGGGGGTGAAAAGCCCCCTCGCCGTAAGCCCAAGGTTTCCTGTTCAACGTTCATCGGAACAGGGTGAGTCGGCCCCTAAGGCGAGGCAGAGATGCGTAGCTGATGGGAACAAGGTTAATATTCCTTGACCATTGTTAGATGCGATGGGGGGACGGATCGCGGAAAGTTGTCCGGGTGTTGGAAGTCCCGGTTCTTGCGTTGGAGATGGCTATTAGGTAAATCCGGTAGCGTAATTCAAGGGCGTGAGACGAGCGAATTTATTCGCGAAGCAATTGGAAGTGGTTCCAAGAAAAGCCTCTAAGCTTCAGTCTAACAAGACCGTACCGCAAACCGACACAGGTGGGCGAGATGAGTATTCTAAGGCGCTTGAGAGAACTCAGGAGAAGGAACTCGGCAAATTTGTACCGTAACTTCGGGATAAGGTACGCCCTGGTAGTTTGACCCTGTACAAGGGGAGGACGAAAGGGTTGCAATAAAAAGGTGGCTGCGACTGTTTAATAAAAACACAGCACTCTGCAAACACGAAAGTGGACGTATAGGGTGTGACGCCTGCCCGGTGCTGGAAGATTAAATGATGGGGTGCAAGCTCTTGATTGAAGTCCCAGTAAACGGCGGCCGTAACTATAACGGTCCTAAGGTAGCGAAATTCCTTGTCGGGTAAGTTCCGACCTGCACGAATGGCGTAACGATGGCCACACTGTCTCCTCCTGAGACTCAGCGAAGTTGAAATGTTTGTGATGATGCAATCTACCCGTGGCTAGACGGAAAGACCCCATGAACCTTTACTGTAGCTTTGCATTGGACTTTGAATCGGTCTGTGTAGGATAGGTGGGAGGCGTTGATAACAGGATGCTAGTTCTGTTGGAGCCAACCTTGAAATACCACCCTGATTTATTTGAGGTTCTAACCTTGGCCCGTTATCCGGGTCGGGAACAGTGCATGGTAGGCAGTTTGACTGGGGCGGTCTCCTCCCAAAGTGTAACGGAGGAGTACGAAGGTACGCTTGGTACGGTCGGACATCGTACCTAAAGTGCAATGGCAAAAGCGTGCTTAACTGCGAGACCGACAAGTCGAGCAGGTGCGAAAGCAGGTCATAGTGATCCGGTGGTTCTGTATGGAAGGGCCATCGCTCAACGGATAAAAGGTACTCTGGGGATAACAGGCTGATACCGCCCAAGAGTTCATATCGACGGCGGTGTTTGGCACCTCGATGTCGGCTCATCTCATCCTGGGGCTGTAGCCGGTCCCAAGGGTATGGCTGTTCGCCATTTAAAGAGGTACGTGAGCTGGGTTTAAAACGTCGTGAGACAGTTTGGTCCCTATCTGCCATGGGCGTTGGAGATTTGACGGGGGCTGCTCCTAGTACGAGAGGACCGGAGTGGACATTCCGCTGGTGTACCTGTTGTTTCGCCAGAAGCATCGCAGGGTAGCTATGAATGGAAGAGATAACCGCTGAAAGCATCTAAGCGGGAAACTTGCCTGAAGATGAGATCTCCCGTAGGTTTAACCTACATAAAGGGTCGTTGAAGACCACAACGTTGATAGGTCGGGTGTGGAAGTGCAGTAATGCATTAAGCTAACCGATACTAATTGCCCGTTAGGCTTGATCCTATAACCAGCACTATTGTGTTGGATGTTTGCCAGATTTAATCTGCATCCTTATTACATGCTTACTCAAATAGAGTTGTTGATTTATCAACAACTCAACCCTCTACGCCCGGTGACCATAGCGAATTGGAACCACTCCTTCCCATCCCGAACAGGACAGTGAAACGATTCTACGCCGATGATAGTGCGGATTACCCGTGTGAAAGTAGGTAACTGCCGGGCACCAATGCGACGCCCAGACCCTTTTAGGTCTGGGCGTTTTTACTTGTGCAAAGCGTTTAGAGTGATTGACAGAAACTCCATTTGGAGTCAGAATATTGGGTTCGCGGAGGGGTGTCCGAGCGGCTAAAGGAGGCAGACTGTAAATCTGTTGGCTATGCCTACGTAGGTTCGAATCCTACCCCCTCCACCAGATGTGCGGGATTAGTTTAATGGTAAAACAGCAGATTTCCAATCTTCGGTCAAGAGTTCGATTCTCTTATCCCGCTCCAGACTTGTTGCATTAGATTTAGCCCATGTGGCTCAGTGGTAGAGCACTCCCTTGGTAAGGGAGAGGTCGGCAGTTCGATCCTGCCCATGGGCACCATGTTTGATTTTATTAATTGTGTATTTCGTGTTTGGTTTAAGAGTTAACTAAAGGCAGATTAAAAATGGCAAAAGAAAAGTTCGAGCGGACAAAACCGCACGTAAACGTAGGCACCATCGGTCACGTTGACCACGGTAAAACCACATTGACAGCAGCAATTGCAACCGTGCTTTCTAAAGCATTCGGTGGCGAAGCAAAAGCATACGATCAGATCGATGCTGCTCCTGAAGAAAAAGCACGCGGTATTACGATTAATACAGCGCACGTTGAGTACGAGACTGCAAACCGTCACTACGCTCACGTGGATTGCCCAGGACATGCTGACTACGTGAAGAACATGATTACTGGCGCTGCCCAAATGGACGGCGCTATTTTGGTTTGTTCTGCTGCTGACGGCCCAATGCCACAAACTCGTGAGCACATCCTCTTGGCACGCCAAGTTGGTGTTCCTTACATCGTTGTGTTCCTGAACAAGTGCGACATGGTTGATGACGCTGAATTGTTAGAACTCGTTGAAATGGAAGTTCGTGAGCTTCTATCTAAATACGACTTCCCAGGTGACGACACACCAATCATCCAAGGTTCTGCTAAGTTAGCCCTTGAAGGCGACGAAGGCCCAATGGGTAAAGAAGCCATCATGAAATTGGCTGAAGCATTAGATACATACATCCCAACTCCAGAGCGTGCTATTGATGGTGCGTTCTTGATGCCAGTAGAAGACGTGTTCTCTATCTCCGGTCGCGGTACTGTGGTGACTGGTCGTATCGAGCGCGGTATCGTTAAAGTTGGCGAAGAGATTGAAATCATTGGTATTAAGCCAACTCTCAAAACGACTTGTACTGGTGTTGAAATGTTCCGCAAATTGCTCGACCAAGGTCAAGCAGGCGATAACGTTGGTATCTTGTTACGCGGTACAAAACGTGAAGAAGTTGAGCGCGGCCAAGTATTGGCTAAGCCAGGTTCAATCACTCCACATACTCACTTTACAGCCGAGGTGTATATCTTGGGTAAAGACGAAGGTGGCCGTCATACTCCATTCTTTAACAACTATCGTCCACAGTTTTACTTCCGTACTACGGACGTAACTGGTTCAATCGAGTTGCCAAAAGACAAAGAAATGGTGATGCCTGGTGATAACGTAACCATTACCGTAAAACTCATCGCTCCTATCGCGATGGAAGAAGGTTTACGTTTTGCGATCCGCGAAGGTGGCCGTACTGTTGGCGCCGGCGTGGTTGCAAAGATTTTGGCTTAATAGAAATAAAGGGGTGTAGCTCAATTGGCAGAGCGTTGGTCTCCAAAACCAAAGGTTGGGGGTTCGATGCCCTCCGCCCCTGCCACGATTTGAACTGAAAGCAATATGTCTCATCAAACTGCAAGTCACTCTGAAGAAAAAAGCGGCTGGGTCTCAGGACTCGCCGCCTTAATCGTCGTTGCCGCGTTAGTTCTTTACTACACGCTGGTCGACCAATCTTTATTGGTGCGCTTAGCTGTATTGTTTGGCGGGATTGCAGCTGCAGTCATGATTGTGGCGATTTCACCGGATGGGCGCCGTTTTATCGCCTACGCAAAAGATTCTTGGTATGAAGTAAAAAAGGTTGTTTGGCCGACTCGTAAAGAGACTACCCAGATGACTCTAGTCGTATTTGGCTTTGTTCTGATCATGTCCCTATTTTTGTGGATTGCAGACAAATTAATTGAATGGCTAGTTTTTTCAGTCTTATTAGGCTGGAAGTGAGTAAGAAAAATGATTGATGCTGAAGCAGCCGTAAATCCACAAGCAACCGGCAATATGCGCTGGTATGTTATTCATGCCTATTCCGGTATGGAAAAAAGCGTAAAAAAAGGTCTTGAAGAGCGTATTGCACGTTCTGGCATGCCCGAAAAGTTTGGTCGTATCTTGGTTCCATCCGAAGAGGTTGTTGAAATCAAGTCTGGTGCCAAGTCTGTTACCGAGCGCCGTTTCTTCCCAGGATACGTCCTGATTGAGATGGAAATGACGGATGAAAGCTGGCACTTGGTGAAAAATACGCCAAAAGTTACTGGTTTCGTTGGTGGCGTGCGTAACCGCCCAAGCCCAATTTCTACTGCTGAAGTAGCCAAAATTATGGATCAAATGCAGGCCGGGGTTGATAAACCTAAGCCTAAGACCTTATTTGAGGTTGGCGAGATCGTTCGAGTTAAAGAGGGCCCATTTGTTGATTTCAACGGAAATATCGAAGAAGTCAATTATGAGAAGTCAAGATTGCGTGTTTCTGTTACAATCTTTGGCCGCGGTACTCCAGTTGAACTGGAGTTCGGCCAAGTAGAAAAGATGTAAAAACAAGGACTTAGTCCGGTTTTGCAGTGCAGCAGTTTGTAGTTATAGATGGTTATTTAGATTTAGTAATTAACCGAGGAGCGGAGCTAGAAAGCCAAAAACTAGCAAAGCGTTTACTCAACAGCGGTCTTTCCTTATGAGGTTAGGCGCGCTTTAAGGAGCAAAACATGGCAAAGAAGATTATTGGCTTTATTAAGCTGCAGATCCCTGCAGGTAAAGCAAATCCATCACCACCGGTAGGTCCAGCATTGGGTCAACGCGGTCTTAATATTATGGAATTCTGTAAGGCGTTCAATGCTCAAACTCAGAGCATGGAGCCAGGCCTTCCCATTCCAGTCGTGATTACAGCGTTTGCTGATAAGAGCTTCACTTTCATCATGAAGACTCCTCCAGCGACCATCATGATTAAGAAAGCTGCGAAGATCGAAAAAGGATCACCACGTCCTCATACCGACAAGGTAGGAAAAATTACACGTGCTCAAGCGGAAGAAATCGCTAAAGCAAAAATGCCAGATTTGACAGCAGCCGATATGGATGCAGCTGTTAGAACAATCGCTGGTAGCGCCCGTTCCATGGGCATCACAGTGGAAGGTCTCTAATCATGACTAAGTTATCTAAACGCGTAAAAGCAATTCAATCTAAAGTTGATCGCAACAAGTTCTACCCATTAGAAGATGCATTGAACCTCGTCAAAGAGTGTGCAACTGCCAAGTTTGATGAGTCTATCGACGTTGCTGTTCAGCTGGGTATTGACGCTAAGAAATCTGACCAAGTTGTGCGTGGCGCAGTAGTGCTCCCAGCTGGTACAGGTAAGCATGTTCGTGTCGCTGTTTTTGCACAAGGCGAGAAGGCTGAACAAGCTAAAGCTGCAGGCGCAGAAATCGTTGGCATGGAAGAACTTGCTGAACAAATTAAAGGCGGCAAAATTGATTTCGATATTTTGATCGCATCCCCAGACACAATGAAAATTGTTGGTACTTTAGGTCAAGTATTGGGCCCACGCGGCTTGATGCCAAATCCAAAAGTGGGAACAGTTACTCCTGACGTTGCTACTGCAGTTAAAAATGCAAAAGCTGGTCAAGTTCAGTTCCGTGTGGACAAAGCGGGTATCGTGCACGCAAGCATTGGCCGCCGTTCATTCGAGCCAGCTGCATTGAAATCTAACTTGCTCGCATTGCTTGAGGCTTTGAATAAAGCAAAACCTCCTGCATCTAAGGGTATTTATTTAAAGAAGGTTGCCGTAAGCAGCACCATGGGTGCAGGCGTACGTGTAGACCAAGCATCGTTACAGGCTGCAGCTTAATTACCCTGTAACAAAAAAGAACTTTGGGTCGACTCCCGCTCATTGAGTGAGAGTCGAACATCAAAGACCGTTGGTGGATTAGTTGCTAATAAAGAGTTAATTCTTAATCGTTACGAAAGTAATAGCCAGCGCAGATGGCGACCCTGAAAAGATACTCACAAGATCTCTTGTGATGAAACGATCAGACGCTGGTGTGTAACCCCAACTGGAAACAGTTGGTTTTTATGGAGTTAAACCGTGCCTTTGAATGTACAAGACAAAAAAGCGATTGTTGCTGATGTCGGCGCTCAATTGGCTGGAGCCCAAACTGTTGTGCTCGCTGAATACCGTGGTATTCCAGTAGAGCAGTTGACAAAGCTACGTGCTAGCGCACGTGACCAAGGTGTATATCTTCGCGTTTTGAAGAACACATTGGCACGCCGTGCTGCACAAGGCACACAGTTTGAGCCTCTTGCTGATTCGATGGTTGGCCCCTTGATCTATGGCATCTCTGCTGATCCGATTGCTTCGGCAAAAGTATTGCAGAACTTTGCTAAGACTCAAGACAAGCTGGTCATTACTGCTGGCTTATATAACGGCAAGTTGTTGGACGTAGCGGGCGTTAAATCCCTCGCGTCTATTCCAAGCCGCGACGAGTTGTTATCTCAGTTATTGGGCGTCATGTTGGCCCCAGTTTCTGCTATGGCTCGCGTATTGGGCGCAGTAGCAGCACAGAAAGCCGCAGGAGCACCTGCTCCAGTAGCTGAAGTGGCAGCACCTGCAGCAGAAGCAGCAGCCCCAGCAGAAGTAGTTGCTGAAGCCGCAGCTCCTGAAGTAGCCGCTGAGCCTGCAGCCGCAGCCCCAGAAGCTGGAACAGAAGCAAAAGAAACCCCTGCCGCTGAATAAGCGACAGATTAACTATTTAAGTATTAGGAGCTAAAAATGGCGATTACTAAAGAAGAAATCATTGATGCAGTAGGTAGCATGTCCGTTATGGATTTGAACGACTTGGTTAAGGCGTTCGAAGAGAAGTTTGGCGTTTCAGCTGCAGCGATGGCTGTTGCTGGTCCTGCTGGTGCCGCTGGCGGTGCTGCTGCTGAAGAGCAAACAGAATTTACTGTTAACTTGCTCGAAGCTGGCGCAAACAAGGTTTCAGTAATTAAGGCAGTTCGCGAAATTACTGGCCTTGGCTTGAAAGAAGCTAAGGACTTGGTTGACGGTGCACCTAAGCCAATCAAAGAAGCTGTTGATAAGAAGACAGCTGAAGAAGCTAAGAAGAAGCTTGAAGAAGCTGGCGCTAAAGCAGAACTCAAGTAATACAAGCACTGCTGGCGCCTCTCACAAAGGGGCGTTGGCCATGTTGGGTTTGACCTCTAGAGGTCAAACCCGATTTCATTTCTGATTGAAATCGGGTTTGCCTTCTGATACGACTGCAGAATGCAAGTTTGGTCGGACACTAAATCTTTCGGTTTAGTGTTGTCCGCCAGTGATTGGTAGTGGCCAATCGCCAAATCTTTGTACAGTCGCTGAATTCGGAGATGAAATGAACTACAGCTTCACCGAACGCAAGCGAGTCCGTAAAAGCTTTGCTAAGCGAGTAAACAACCACCAGGTTCCGTACCTGATCGCAACGCAGCTGGAATCCTACGCTAAATTTTTACAGGCTGATAAGCCGGCAATGTCTCGTCTTACTGAGGGACTTCAGGCTGCCTTTACATCAGCATTCCCAATTGTGTCTAACAACGGCTATGCACGTATGGAATACGTGTCTTACCAGTTATCACAGCCACCATTTGACGTTAAAGAATGTCAACAGCGTGGTTACACATACCACTCTGCCTTACGTGCAAAAGTTCGCTTGATTATTTATGATCGCGAAGCGCCTACTAAGGTTAAAGAGGTAAAAGAGAGCGAAGTCTACATGGGTGAAATTCCACTCATGACAGAAAACGGCTCTTTTGTGATTAATGGTACTGAGCGCGTGATCGTTTCTCAGTTGCACCGCTCCCCAGGCGTGTTCTTCGAACACGATAAGGGCAAAACACATAGCTCGGGTAAGTTGCTGTTCTCAGCACGCATCATTCCTTACCGTGGTTCATGGCTCGATTTCGAGTTTGATCCAAAAGACATTCTTTATTTCCGCGTTGACCGTCGTCGTAAGATGCCTGTCACCATTTTGCTCAAAGCAATTGGTTTAAATAACGAACAGATTCTTGCGAACTTCTTTAATTTTGACCATTTTTCATTGACTGCTAATGGCGGTTCAATGGAATTTGTTCCAGAGCGTTTGCGTGGTCAGTTGGCTAACTTTGATGTGCTTGATAAGAATGGCGTTGTTGTCATTCAAAAAGACAAGCGTATTAATGCCAAACACATCCGTGAACTCGAAGCAGCTAAGACAAAAACAATCGCCGTTCCAGATGACTATTTGGTTGGACGTGTGGTTGCACGCAATATTGTTGATCCAGATTCTGGTGAAATCTTGGCTTACGCTAATGATGAAATTACTGAGGAGTTGTTGGCAACATTGCGCGATGCAGGCATCAAGCAATTAGAAACTATCTATACCAATGATTTAGATTCTGGCGCTTACATTTCTCAGACATTGCGTACTGATGAAACAGCAGATCAAATGGCTGCTCGTATCGCCATTTACCGCATGATGCGTCCTGGCGAGCCTCCAACAGAAGATGCTGTTGAAGCCTTGTTCCAGCGCTTGTTCTATAACGAAGATACTTACGATTTGTCACGTGTTGGCCGTATGAAGGTCAACAGCCGTTTGAACCGTCCAGAAATGGAAGGTCCAATGGTTCTATCAAATGAAGATATTCTCGACACAATTAAGTCTCTAGTAGATTTGCGTAACGGCAAAGGCGAAGTGGATGATATCGATCACTTAGGTAATCGTCGTGTACGTTGTGTTGGCGAGTTGGCTGAAAACCAATTCCGTGCTGGTTTGTCACGTGTTGAGCGTGCGGTTAAAGAACGTCTCGGCCAAGCCGAAACAGAAAACCTCATGCCGCATGACTTGATTAACAGTAAGCCAATCTCTTCTGCTATTCGTGAGTTCTTCGGTTCTTCACAGTTGTCCCAGTTTATGGACCAAACCAACCCACTTTCAGAGATCACGCACAAGCGTCGTATTTCTGCATTGGGACCTGGTGGTTTGACACGCGAGCGCGCAGGCTTCGAAGTGCGCGACGTGCATCCAACCCACTATGGACGTGTTTGCCCTATCGAAACTCCAGAAGGACCAAACATTGGTTTGATCAACTCACTCGCTTTGTTTGCGCGTTTGAATGAGCATGGCTTCCTTGAGACTCCATACCGTAAAGTTTCCAATAGCAAGGTAAGCGATGAAGTGGTTTACCTCTCTGCAATTGAAGAAGCGAAGTATGTGATTGCTCAGGCAAATGCAACAATCGACAAGAGCGGTAAGTTGGCCGACGAATTGGTTTCGGCGCGTCAAGCTGGCGAAACCATCATGGTAAGCCCAGAGCGCATTGATTTCATCGACGTTGCCCCAAGCCAAATTGTTTCTGCTGCCGCGTCTCTCGTTCCATTCTTGGAGCACGATGATGCGAACCGTGCTTTGATGGGTGCGAATATGTCACGTCAAGCGGTTCCTTGCTTGCGTCCTGATAAGCCATTGGTTGGCACTGGTTTAGAGCGCATTGTTGCGGTTGACTCCGGTACGGTTATTTTGGCAACTCGTGGCGGCATTGTTGATTACGTTGATGCAAATCGTATCGTGATTCGTGTGAACGATGACGAGACTGCGGCCGGTGAAGTTGGTGTGGATATTTATAACCTCATCAAGTACACCCGCTCAAACCAAAATACCAACATCAATCAACGTCCAATCGTTCAGGCCGGTGATCGCGTAGTCCGTGGTGACGTAGTTGCTGACGGAGCTTCTACCGATTTGGGCGAATTGGCTTTGGGTCAAAACATGACCGTGGCATTTATGCCATGGAACGGTTACAACTTCGAAGATTCAATCTTGATCTCCGAGAAGGTGGTTGCCGAAGACCGTTACACCTCTATTCATATCGAAGAGTTGTCGGTTGTTGCGCGCGATACCAAGTTGGGTTCAGAAGAAATTACACGCGATATTTCCAATTTGGCTGAGTCACAACTCTCCCGTTTGGATGAGAGCGGTATTGTTTACATCGGTGCTGAAGTAGAGGCTGGCGACGTTTTAGTTGGTAAGGTAACTCCAAAGGGTGAGACTACTCTCACTCCAGAAGAAAAGTTACTGCGTGCGATCTTCGGCGAAAAAGCATCTGACGTTAAAGATACTTCTTTGCGCGTTCCATCTGGAATGATCGGTACCGTTATTGACGTTCAAGTCTTCACCCGTGAAGGTATTGAGCGCGATGCACGCGCACAAGCCATTATTCAAGAAGAATTACAACGTTATCGTTTGGACTTAAACGACCAGTTACGTATTGTTGAAGGCGATGCCTTCATGCGTTTAGAAAAACTGTTGATTGGCAAAGTTGCCAATGGTGGTCCTCAGAAATTAGCTAAAGGCACTAAGATCGACAAGGAATACCTTGCCAGCTTAGATAAATACCATTGGTTCGATGTTCGTCCAGCAGATGAAGAAGTTGCTACACAAGTTGAAGCAATCAAATCGTCTATCGAAGCGAAGCGTAAGCAGTTTGATGAGGCATTCGAAGAGAAGCGCACCAAGCTTACTCAAGGTGATGATTTGCAGGCTGGCGTAACGAAGATGGTGAAGGTGTACTTAGCTGTTAAGCGTCGCTTACAGCCTGGTGACAAGATGGCCGGTCGTCACGGTAACAAAGGCGTGGTTTCTAAAATCGCCCCTGCGGAAGACATGCCATTTATGGCTGACGGACGCCCTGTTGACATCGTCTTGAACCCATTGGGCGTTCCTTCCCGTATGAACGTAGGTCAGATCTTGGAAACCCACTTAGGTTGGGCGGCTCAAGGTATTGGTAAGCGTATTGATGAGATGGTTCGTCAACAGGTTAAGCAAGCTGAACTCCGCAAGTTCTTGAAGCAGCTTTACAACGAAACTGGTCGTATCGAAGATATCGATAACTTCACTGATGAGCAGATCACAGTTTTGGCTGAGAATTTACGCCAAGGCTTGCCATTCGCTACTCCAGTGTTTGACGGTGCAACTGAAGCTGAAATCGGACGCATGCTCGAGTTGGCTTATCCAGAAGAAGTAGCTACTTCTTTGAAGATGACGCCTTCACGTCAGCAAATGATTTTGTGCGACGGCCGTACTGGTGATCAGTTTGAGCGTCCTGTAACTGTTGGTGTAATGCACGTCTTGAAACTCCACCATTTGGTCGATGACAAGATGCACGCACGTTCAACTGGACCTTACTCGTTAGTCACGCAACAACCACTGGGCGGTAAAGCTCAGTTTGGTGGTCAGCGCTTTGGTGAGATGGAAGTTTGGGCCCTCGAAGCATACGGTGCTTCATATGTCTTGCAGGAAATGCTGACAGTGAAGTCCGATGACGTCGCAGGCCGTACCAAGGTTTACGAAAACATCGTCAAGGGCGAGCACACAATTGATGCTGGCATGCCCGAATCCTTCAACGTGTTGGTAAAAGAAATCCGCTCGTTGGGTATTGACATTGACATGGAGCGCAACTGATATGAAAGCATTGCTCGATTTATTTAAGCAAACGCAGGGTGATGAGCAGTTTGATGTCATCAAGATTGGTCTTGCATCCCCTGAGAAAATTCGCTCATGGTCTTTTGGTGAAGTACGCAAACCAGAAACCATTAACTACCGGACTTTTAAGCCCGAGCGTGATGGTTTGTTCTGCGCCAAGATTTTTGGACCAACTAAAGACTACGAGTGCTTATGCGGCAAGTACAAGCGCTTAAAGTTCCGTGGCGTTATCTGCGAGAAGTGCGGCGTTGAAGTTACGCTCGCCAAGGTACGTCGTGAGCGCATGGGCCACATTGAGTTAGCTGCCCCTGTAGCGCACATTTGGTTCTTGAAATCCTTACCATCCCGTTTGGGTATGGTTCTCGATATGACATTGCGTGATATCGAGCGCGTTCTTTACTTTGAAGCTTATGTAGTCGTTGATCCTGGCATGACTCCTGAAGGCGCGATGAAGCGCGGTCAGATCATGTCTGAAGATGAGTACATTGCCAAGACTGAAGAGTATGGTGACGGTGCATTTACTGCCATCATGGGCGCGGAAGGTATTCGTGACCTCTTGCGCGGTATCGATATCGATCGTGAAGTAGAGACGATTCGTGCCGATTTGAAAGCTACTGGTAGCGATGCCAAGATCAAGAAATACGCTAAGCGCTTAAAAGTGCTCGAGGCGTTCCAGACTTCAGGTATTAAGCCTGACTGGATGATCATGGAAGTGTTGCCAGTATTGCCACCAGAGTTGCGCCCATTGGTGCCATTGGATGGCGGTCGCTTCGCTACTTCCGATTTGAACGACCTCTACCGTCGTGTGATCAACCGTAACAATCGTTTGAAGCGTTTGTTAGAGTTGCGCGCACCAGAGATCATCGTTCGTAACGAAAAACGCATGTTGCAGGAAGCGGTTGACTCATTGCTCGACAACGGTCGTCGCGGTAAGGCTATGACTGGCGCTAACAAGCGTCCGTTGAAGTCCTTGGCTGAGATGATTAAAGGTAAGAGCGGTCGTTTCCGTCAAAACTTGTTGGGTAAACGTGTTGACTACTCAGGTCGTTCAGTCATCGTGGTTGGCCCGACATTGAAATTGCATCAGTGCGGCTTACCAAAATTGATGGCCTTGGAATTGTTCAAGCCATTCATTTTCAACAAGCTCGAGACTTTGGGAATCGCAACTACTATTAAGGCTGCGAAGAAAGAGGTTGAAAGTCAGACTCCAATCGTTTGGGACATTCTCGAAGAAGTGATTCGTGAACATCCAATCATGTTGAACCGTGCGCCTACATTACACCGTCTCGGTATTCAGGCTTTCGAGCCAATGCTGATTGAAGGTAAGGCGATCCAATTGCACCCATTAGTCTGCGCGGCATTTAACGCCGACTTTGACGGTGACCAAATGGCGGTTCACGTTCCTTTGTCGCTCGAAGCACAAATGGAGGCGCGTACATTGATGTTGGCTTCGAACAACGTATTGTTCCCAGCTAACGGCGAACCATCTATCGTTCCTTCACAGGACGTGGTGTTAGGTCTGTACTACGCTACTCGTGACAAGATCAATGGTAAAGGCGAAGGCATGGTTTTCGCTAATATCGCTGAAGTCATTCGTGCACATGAAGCTGGCCAGGTTGAATTGGCTTCACGCGTTGCTGTGCGTATTACTGAGTTTGAGATTGTGGATAAGAAAGCAGAGGGCGATGCCCGTTTTGCTGAAAAGACCAAGATCTATCAAACTTCAGTTGGCCGTGCAATCTTGTCAGAAATCTTGCCTAAGGGTATGACTTTTGAGGAAATCAATAAGCCTCTGAAGAAAAAAGAAATCTCACGTTTGATAAACACTTCATTCCGTAAGTGCGGTCTCCGTGAAACAGTTATTTTTGCTGACCGTCTCTTGCAGTCTGGTTTCCGCTTGGCAACAAATGCTGGTATCTCGGTTGCAATCGACGATATGCTGATTCCTACCTCTAAAGAGCGCATCATCACTGAAGCCACTAACAAGGTTAAAGAGTATGACAAGCAGTTCATGTCAGGTCTCGTAACCAATCAAGAGCGTTATAACAACGTGGTTGATATTTGGGGCGCAGCTGGCGACCAAGTTGGCAAAGCGATGATGGATGAGTTATCGCACGTTGACGTACTCGACCGTAACAGTAAAACTGTGCGTCAAGAATCCTTTAACTCTATCTATATGATGGCGGATTCTGGTGCACGTGGATCTGCAGCGCAGATTCGTCAGTTGGCCGGTATGCGTGGTTTGATGGCGAAGCCTGATGGCTCCATTATTGAAACCCCAATTACTGCGAACTTCCGTGAAGGCTTGAACGTATTGCAGTACTTCATCTCAACCCACGGTGCTCGTAAAGGTCTAGCCGATACGGCATTGAAGACAGCGAACTCAGGTTACTTGACACGTCGTTTGTGCGACGTAACTCAAGACCTCGTTGTGATCGAAGATGATTGCGGTGCAACTTCAGGCGTAACAATGAAGGCTCTCGTAGAGGGCGGCGAAATTATCGAAGCATTGCGCGATCGTATTTTGGGTCGTGTATGTATCGGTGACATCGTTCATCCAGATACACAAGAAGTTATTGTTGCTAACGACACATTGCTCGACGAGGATCACGTAGATCAAATCGTTGCTTTAGGCATTGATGAAGTGAAAGTTCGCACAGTATTGTCATGCTTAACTCGCTTTGGTTTGTGCGCTAAGTGCTACGGACGTGATTTAGGTCGCGGTGGTTTGGTAAACGTTGGTGAGGCAGTTGGCGTGATCGCTGCTCAGTCCATCGGTGAGCCAGGCACACAGTTGACTATGCGTACCTTCCACATTGGTGGTGCGGCGTCACGCGCTTTGGTTGCAAGCAATATTGAAGCTAAGTCTAATGGTGCGTTGAAGTTCTCTGGCACGATGCGTATTGTCAAGAACGCAAAAGGTGAGCAGATCGTGATTTCACGTTCTGGTGAAGCTTTGATCATTGACGATAACGGCCGTGAGCGTGAGCGTCATAAAGTGCCTTACGGCGCAACTCTCTTGTTCAAAGAAGATGCTGCAGTCAAGGCAGGCGCAAGCTTGGCAACATGGGATCCGTTAACACGTCCAATCATTTCTGAGTACGCTGGTATTGCTCGCTTCGACAACGTTGAAGAAGGCGTTACTGTAGCCAAGCAGGTTGACGAAGTAACTGGTCTCTCCACCTTGGTGGTGATTGATGGTAAGCGTCGTAGTGCTGCTAGCAAAGGCGTTCGTCCAATGATCAACTTAGTTGATGACAAGGGCGGCGAAGTGATGATTGCGGGCACAGATCACCCGGTAAACATTGGCTTGCAAGTTGGCGCTTTGATCACTGTTAAAGATGGTCAAAAAGTTGAAGTTGGTGAAGTATTAGCGCGTATTCCAATCGAATCACAGAAGACTCGCGATATTACCGGTGGTTTGCCACGCGTTGCAGAATTGTTCGAAGCACGTTCACCAAAAGATGCTGCTGTATTGGCGAAAGTTACCGGTACAGTTTCCTTCGGCAAAGAAACCAAAGGTAAGCAGCGCTTGGTTATTACCGATATGGACGGCGAAGCCAATGAATTCTTGATTCCTAAAGAGAAGCAAGTTCTCGTTCATGACGGTCAAGTTGTGAACAAGGGCGAGATGATTGTGGAAGGTCCTGCTGATCCACACGATATCTTGACACTCAGGGGTATTGAAGAGTTAGCTATCTACATCGTTGACGAAGTTCAAGACGTTTACCGTTTGCAAGGCGTGAAGATTAACGACAAGCACATCGAAGTTATCGTGCGTCAAATGTTGCGTCGTGTGCAAATCACTGATGGTGGCGATACTGCCTACATCACTGGTGAGCAAGTTGAGCGTTCAAAACTGTATGACGCTAACGATTTGGTCATTGCTGCAGGTAAGCGCCCAGCTCAGTTTGAGAACGTTTTATTGGGCATTACCAAGGCATCTTTGTCGACCGACAGCTTCATTTCAGCGGCTTCTTTCCAAGAAACCACCCGTGTATTGACCGAAGCCGCAATTATGGGCAAGACCGATACACTCCGTGGCCTCAAGGAAAACGTCATTATTGGTCGTCTGATCCCTGCGGGTACTGGCTTGTCTTACCGCCGTGCACGCAAGGTCAGAGAGCAATTCGAGCGTGACCGCGCTCAGATGATTGCTGCCGAAGAGGAGGCAATTGCTAATACGCCTGTAGAAATAGAGGCTGAAGTCATTGCTCCTGCTGGGGAGGCTGATCCAAGCTAATTTGGTAATTCTGGCCAGAATTGGCCAGTTTTTTCCCCATTTGGTTGACGGAAAAGGCTGGCCAAGCTAGAATGCTGAGTTCTACTGATTCAGAAGAGGGTCTTTTTGACCTAGAAATTCTCTAAGTCATTGATTTTCTTAAAGAAAGCAACAAAGAAGTACTAACCGAGCTATTTTATGCCAACAATTAATCAATTAATACGCAAGCCAAGATCCAGGCTTATCGTTAAAAGCAAGAGCCCTGCACTGGAAAACAGTCCGCAGCGCCGTGGTGTATGTACACGTGTGTACACAACCACTCCTAAAAAGCCTAACTCTGCGCTGCGTAAAGTAGCCAAAGTACGCTTAACCAATGGTTTTGAAGTGATTTCATACATTGGTGGTGAAGGCCATAACCTCCAGGAACACTCAGTAGTGTTGATCCGTGGTGGTCGTGTAAAGGATTTGCCAGGTGTTCGTTATCACATCGTTCGTGGCTCACTTGACTTGCAAGGTGTTAAAGACCGTAAGCAATCACGTTCCAAGTACGGTGCTAAGCGCGCTAAGAAAGCTGCTTAATAGCAACTAAAGTATTTGCAGTAAGTCTTCGTTTGTCAGACTTAAAAGACAAGTAAGTGGCCGTTCCGTCTGGAAATTTTTCTGGATAGTAGGACGGCCGGAGCGGGTGATCCATGTGGGACACCCCTAACTGAACTGAAGGAGTAGTTATGCCACGTCGTCGTGAAGTTCCCAAACGGGAAATTTTGCCGGATCCAAAATTCGGTAATGTAGAAGTAGCTAAATTCATGAACGTCCTCATGTTGGACGGTAAGAAATCGGTTGCAGAGCGTATCGTTTACGGTGCCTTTGATCACATCGAGAAAAAAGCAAACAAAGAACCACTCGAAATTTTCTCAACAGCTATGGGCAACGTTAAGCCAATGGTTGAGGTGAAGAGCCGTCGTGTTGGTGGTGCAAACTACCAGGTTCCTGTTGAAGTTCGCCCATCACGCCGCTCTGCTTTGGCAATGCGCTGGGTGCGCGAAGCCGCTAAAAAGCGCGGTGAAAAATCGATGGCCCAACGTTTGGCCAACGAATTATTAGAAGCTGCAGAAGGTCGCGGCGGAGCAATGAAGAAGCGTGAAGAAGTTCACCGTATGGCAGAAGCTAACAAAGCTTTCTCACATTTCCGCTTCTAATCGCACAGCAAAGAAAAGGTACCAACAGTGGCACGTAAAACCCCTATCGACAAATACCGCAATATCGGTATCTCTGCTCACATTGATGCAGGTAAGACAACAACAACAGAACGCGTTTTGTTCTACACCGGTGTTAATCACAAAATCGGTGAAGTGCATGATGGTGCTGCAACTATGGACTGGATGGAGCAAGAGCAAGAGCGTGGTATCACCATTACTTCTGCTGCTACTACAACGTTCTGGAAGGGCATGGCTGGTAATTTCCCAGAGCATCGCATCAATATTATTGATACCCCAGGACACGTAGACTTTACGATTGAAGTTGAGCGTTCAATGCGTGTTTTAGATGGCGCTTGCATGGTTTACTGTGCAGTAGGTGGCGTACAGCCGCAATCTGAAACAGTTTGGCGTCAGGCGAACAAGTATCAAGTGCCACGTTTAGCATTTGTAAACAAGATGGACCGTACAGGCGCTAACTTCTTCAAGGTCTATGACCAGATGAAGTTGCGCTTGAAGGCAAACCCTATCTTGATCCAAATCCCTATCGGCGCAGAAGAAAATTTCAAAGGCGTTGTCGACTTGGTCAAAATGAAGGCCATCTATTGGGATGAGGCTTCACAAGGTACAAAATTTAGCTACGAAGAAATTCCTGCTGAATTAAAAGCATCTGCAGAAGAGTGGCGCGAGAAGATGGTTGAAGCTGCCGCTGAAAGCTCTGAAGAGTTGATGGAGAAGTATCTCGGTGGCGAAGAGTTAACCGAAGAAGAAATCAAAGCAGCATTGCGTCAACGCACGATTGCCAATGAAATCATTCCAATGATGTGTGGAACTGCTTTCAAAAACAAAGGCGTTCAGGCGATGCTGGATGCAGTTGTTGAATTATTGCCATCCCCATTAGACGTTCCACCAGTTCCTTGTGAATTGGAAGACGGAACACCAACAACACGTAAAGCTGATGATGCAGAGAAATTCTCAGCGTTAGCATTTAAGATCATGACTGACCCATTCGTTGGTCAGCTCATCTTCTTCCGTGTTTACTCAGGTGTAATGAAATCTGGCGACACGATCTACAACCCAATCAAGGGCAAGAAAGAACGTGTTGGTCGTTTGTTGCAAATGCACGCAAACCAACGTGAAGAAATTAAAGAAGTTTACGCAGGCGATATCGCTGCAGCTGTTGGTCTAAAAGACGCAACTACTGGTGAAACATTATGTGATCCAGATAGCATCGTGATTTTGGAGCGCATGGTATTCCCAGAGCCTGTTATTTCACAAGCAGTTGAGCCAAAGACTAAACCTGACCAAGAAAAAATGGGTCTTGCTTTGAATCGTCTGGCACAAGAAGATCCTTCATTCCGCGTTAAGACAGATGAAGAGTCTGGACAAACGATTATTTCTGGAATGGGCGAGCTCCATTTGGAAATCTTAGTTGACCGTATGCGTCGTGAGTTTGGTGTTGAAGCTACTGTTGGTAAGCCACAAGTCGCCTATCGCGAAACTATTCGCAAGGTTTGCGAAGAAATCGAAGGTAAATTTGTTAAGCAGTCTGGTGGTCGCGGTCAATACGGTCACGTTGTATTGAAGCTTGAGCCACAAGAGCCAGGAAAAGGCTTTGAATTCATTGACGCTATTAAGGGCGGTGTAGTTCCTCGCGAATACATCCCTGCTGTAGAAAAAGGCATTCGCGAAACATTGAACTCCGGTATTTTGGCTGGTTATCCAGTTGTAGATATCAAGGCAACATTATTCTTCGGTTCATACCATGACGTTGACTCCAATGAAAACGCATTTAAGATGGCGGGCTCGATGGCATTCAAAGATGGTATGCGCAAAGCATCCCCAGTGTTGCTTGAGCCAATGATGGCTGTTGAAGTTGAAACACCAGAAGATTTCATGGGTAACGTAATGGGTGACCTCTCATCACGTCGCGGTATTTTGCAAGGTATGGATGACATTCCAGGCGGCGGCAAGATTGTTCGTGCTGAAGTGCCATTGGCAGAGATGTTTGGTTACTCAACTGGCTTGCGCTCGTTGACCCAAGGTCGCGCTACCTACACCATGGAATTTAAGCATTATTCCGAAGCACCTAAGAACGTTGCAGAAGCAGTTATGGCTGCTAAAGCGAAGTAATTTATCCACATTAATTTTGAATATTGACTAGCTAAAGAAGGCAGACAAAAATGGCAAAAGAAAAGTTCGAGCGGACAAAACCGCACGTAAACGTAGGCACCATCGGTCACGTTGACCACGGTAAAACCACATTGACAGCAGCAATTGCAACCGTGCTTTCTAAAGCATTCGGTGGCGAAGCAAAAGCATACGATCAGATCGATGCTGCTCCTGAAGAAAAAGCACGCGGTATTACGATTAATACAGCGCACGTTGAGTACGAGACTGCAAACCGTCACTACGCTCACGTGGATTGCCCAGGACATGCTGACTACGTGAAGAACATGATTACTGGCGCTGCCCAAATGGACGGCGCTATTTTGGTTTGTTCTGCTGCTGACGGCCCAATGCCACAAACTCGTGAGCACATCCTCTTGGCACGCCAAGTTGGTGTTCCTTACATCGTTGTGTTCCTGAACAAGTGCGACATGGTTGATGACGCTGAATTGTTAGAACTCGTTGAAATGGAAGTTCGTGAGCTTCTATCTAAATACGACTTCCCAGGTGACGACACACCAATCATCCAAGGTTCTGCTAAGTTAGCCCTTGAAGGCGACGAAGGCCCAATGGGTAAAGAAGCCATCATGAAATTGGCTGAAGCATTAGATACATACATCCCAACTCCAGAGCGTGCTATTGATGGTGCGTTCTTGATGCCAGTAGAAGACGTGTTCTCTATCTCCGGTCGCGGTACTGTGGTGACTGGTCGTATCGAGCGCGGTATCGTTAAAGTTGGCGAAGAGATTGAAATCATTGGTATTAAGCCAACTCTCAAAACGACTTGTACTGGTGTTGAAATGTTCCGCAAATTGCTCGACCAAGGTCAAGCAGGCGATAACGTTGGTATCTTGTTACGCGGTACAAAACGTGAAGAAGTTGAGCGCGGCCAAGTATTGGCTAAGCCAGGTTCAATCACTCCACATACTCACTTTACAGCCGAGGTGTATATCTTGGGTAAAGACGAAGGTGGCCGTCATACTCCATTCTTTAACAACTATCGTCCACAGTTTTACTTCCGTACTACGGACGTAACTGGTTCAATCGAGTTGCCAAAAGACAAAGAAATGGTGATGCCTGGTGATAACGTAACCATTACCGTAAAACTCATCGCTCCTATCGCGATGGAAGAAGGTTTACGTTTTGCGATCCGCGAAGGTGGCCGTACTGTTGGCGCCGGCGTGGTTGCAAAGATTTTGGCTTAAGTTATATATAGATTCAGGCAGTAGAAGTAAATAATATTTAGCGGTTTGCTAACCGGTGACATCAGTGCTGCTGATGTCACCGAGCTCTTTAGATGTATAACGTGGCAGCACCACAACGCTCTTTGGAATTAATATGCAAAACCAAAAAATTCGTATTCGCCTTAAAGCATTTGATTACCGTTTAATCGACCAGTCTGCAGCTGAAATCGTTGATACAGCTAAGCGCACTGGTGCAGTTGTTAAGGGTCCAGTACCTTTGCCAACACGTATTGAGCGCTTTGATATCTTGCGTTCACCACACGTAAACAAGACATCTCGTGATCAGTTAGAGATCCGTACCCATCTCCGTTTGATGGATATCGTTGATCCTACAGAGAAAACTGTAGATGCTTTGATGAAATTAGACCTTCCAGCAGGCGTGGATGTCGAAATTAAGTTGCAGTAATTAGTTTTTTCCGGTCTTTTTGCTTGTCAAGATCGGTATTTCGGGATAGAATCTAAGGCTTCTCTCAATTATTTGGGAGAAATCTTAGTTTTATCAGCATTAAAAACGTTGTAAGTTATTGATTTAGAAGTACTTTTACTTGTAAATCACTTAAATTAATTTTGCCGACCAATCGAAGTCGGCGTGGAGCATGAATATGAGCTTAGGCTTAATCGGCCGCAAGGTCGGCATGACCCGTCTATTTACGGACGAAGGGGATTCAATCCCTGTAACCGTAATTGACGTGAGCGATAACAGAATCGCTCAAATCAAGACCCAGGCAACTGATGGCTATGATGCTATCCAGTTGGCACATGGCACACGTAGAGCTACTCGCGTTACTAAGGCAATGGCTGGTCACTTCGCCAAAGCTGGTGTGATGGCTGGTAACGGTCTCAACGAATTCCAATTAGACGCAGCAAAAATCGCGGAAATGACACCAGGACAAGTTATTCCTGCTGATACTGCATTTACTGCTGGTCAAAAAGTGGACGTACAAGGCGTGTCTATCGGTAAGGGCTACGCAGGTACCATCAAGCGTTATCACTTCGCTTCTGGTCGTGCATCCCACGGTAACTCACGTTCACATAACGTTCCAGGCTCTATCGGTATGGCGCAAGATCCAGGTCGTGTTTTCCCTGGTAAGCGTATGACCGGTCACTTGGGTGACGTTACACGTACAGTTCAAAATTTAGTCATCGCACGCATTGATGCAGAACGTAATCTCATCATGGTTAAAGGCGCTATTCCAGGTGCCCCAGGCGGTAAAGTTATTGTTACTCCAGCGGTGAAGACACCGTTGAAGAAGAAATAAGGAGAGCGAATATGGAACTTAAGCTTCTCCAGGACAACGGTACTTTGGGTGCGGGCGTACAAGCTTCACCAGAAGTATTCGAACGTGAATATAACGAAGCATTGGTACACCAAGTTGTAGTGGCCTACCAAGCAAATGCGCGTAGCGGTAACCGTGCGCAAAAAGACCGTGAGCAAGTTAAGCACACAACCAAAAAGCCTTGGCGTCAAAAGGGTACTGGTCGTGCACGTGCTGGTATGAGCTCTTCCCCGCTATGGCGTGGAGGTGGTCGTATATTCCCAAATTCTCCAGAAGAGAATTTCAGCCAAAAAGTAAACAAGAAAATGTATCGCGCTGGTATGAGATCAATTTTGTCTCAATTAGCTCGCGAAGGCCGTTTGAATGTTGTAGATCAATTTTCTCTTGACGCTCCAAAGACTAAAGTTTTAGCTGACAAAGTTAAAGCAATGGGCTTAGATTCAGTCTTGATTATTGTTGATCAGGTTAGTGAGAACTTGTACTTGGCGTCACGCAACTTGCATAAGGTTGCTGTATGTGAGCCACAGCATGCCGATCCTTTAGCTTTGGTTCAATACAAAAAAGTATTGGTTAGCAAAGCAGCGATCGCAAAAATTGAGGAGTTGCTGAAATGAGCCAAGTCCGTAAAAACGATCACAGTTTAATGAAGGTTCTGCTTGGACCAGTTATCTCTGAAAAAGCCACTATGGTTGCAGAGAAAAACGAACAAGTAGTTTTCCAAGTAGCTCGCGATGCTAACAAGAGCGATGTGAAACAAGCAGTTGAATTGCTCTTCAAAGTGCAGGTTGACTCAGTTCAAATCGTGAATCAAAAAGGTAAGCCTAAGCGCTATGGCCGTTTTGAAGGTCGTCGCGACCACACTAAGAAGGCCTATGTGAATTTGAAACCAGGTCAAGAAATTAACTTTGAAGCGGAGGCGAATTAATCATGCCTTTGATGAAGACAAAACCGACCTCACCAGGTCGTCGTTCAATGGTGAAGGTGGTCAATCCTGACCTCCATAAAGGTAAACCTTTTGCACCATTGCTAGAGCCACAGTTCCAAAAAGCGGGCCGTAATAATAACGGTCACATCACTACCCGTCATAAAGGTGGTGGTCATAAGCATCACTATCGTGTTGTTGACTTCAAACGCAACGACAAAGATGGTATTCCAGCAAAAGTTGAACGCTTGGAATACGATCCAAACCGCAGCGCAAACATTGCGTTGATCGTGTTTGCTGATGGTGAGCGTCGTTATATTCCTGCTGCTAAAGGTATGACTGTTGGCCAATCTTTAATGAGCGGTTCAGAAGCGCCAATCAAATCTGGAAACAATTTGCCAATTCGCAATATTCCAGTTGGTAGCACAATTCACTGCGTAGAAATCATGCCGGGTAAGGGTGCTCAAGTAGCCCGTTCTGCTGGTGGTTCAGCAGTATTGTTAGCGCGTGAAGGTGTATACGCTCAGGTTCGTTTGCGTTCCGGTGAAGTTCGCCGTGTTCTGATTGAGTGCCGCGCCACCATTGGTGAAGTTGGTAACGAAGAGCATAGCCTGAGAGTTATCGGTAAAGCAGGTGCAAATCGCTGGCGTGGTATTCGCCCAACCGTTCGCGGTGTGGCAATGAACCCAGTAGATCACCCACACGGTGGTGGTGAAGGTAAAACTGGCGAAGGCCGTGTACCTGTATCTCCATGGGGCACTCCAACTAAAGGTTATCGCACACGTCGCAATAAGCGTACAACTTCGATGATCGTTCAACGTCGTCAAAAACGTTAAGCGATAAGGATAAATAGATATGACACGTTCAGCTAAAAAAGGCCCATTTTGCGACGCCAGCTTAGTAAAAAAAGTTGAAGTTGCACAAGCCAACAAAGACAAAAAGCCGATCAAAACTTGGTCACGCCGTTCAACAATTCTTCCAGACTTTATTGGTCTGACAATTGCTGTGCATAACGGTCGTCAACACGTTCCGGTTTATGTATCAGAAAACATGGTGGGTCATAAGTTAGGCGAATTTGCCTTGACCCGTACTTTCAAAGGTCACGCTGCTGACAAGAAAGTAACGAAGAAGTAAGGGGATGATGATGGAAGTTAAAGCTATTCACAAGAGCGCCCGCATTTCTGCGCAAAAGACACGTTTGGTCGCCGACCAGATCCGTGGTTTGCCAATTGCCCGCGCATTGAACATTTTGAATTTCAGCCCCAAAAAAGCTGCCTTCATTGTGAAGAAAGTAGTTGAGTCAGCAATGGCCAATGCTGAACACAATAAGGGTGCTGATATTGATGAGCTCAAGGTTTCAACAATTATTGTTGATAAAGGTACTTCCTTGAAGCGCTTCACTGCACGCGCTAAGGGTCGTGGAAATCAAATCGAAAAACAAACATGTCACATTACCGTGACCTTGAGTAACTAAGGAAAGATATGGGACAAAAGATAAACCCAACCGGATTCCGACTCGCGGTAACGAAGAATTGGACATCACGTTGGTATGCAAACAATACTGACTTCGCAAAGATGCTGAAAGAGGACGTTGATGTCCGCATCTATCTGAAGAAGAAGTTGAAGAATGCATCCGTTAGTAAAGTTGTGATCGAGCGTCCTGCTAAGAATGCACGCATCACTATTTATAGCTCACGTCCAGGTGTTGTGATCGGTAAAAAAGGCGAAGATATTGAAGTGCTCCGTCGCGAATTACAGAAGCGTATGGGCGTTCCAGTTCATGTGAACATTGAAGAAATTCGTAAGCCAGAAGTTGACGCACAATTGATCGCTGATTCTATTACTCAGCAGCTCGAAAAGCGCATCATGTTCCGTCGTGCAATGAAGCGCGCTATGCAAAATGCAATGCGTCTTGGTGCACAAGGTATCAAGATCATGTCATCTGGCCGTTTGAATGGCGCTGAAATTGCTCGCCGCGAATGGTACCGTGAAGGTCGTGTTCCACTCCATACATTGAAGGCTGATATTGATTACGCGACTTCAGAAGCGGAAACAACATACGGCATCATCGGTGTAAAAGTTTGGGTATACAAAGGCGACACATTAGGTCGTGGTGCAGAAGCTCAAGCAGCTGCTACATCAGCAGAGCCAGCCGCTGAAGAAAAGAAAACTCGTCGTGCTCCAAGCAAGACAGCTGCTCGTAAACCAGCTGCTGGCACAGACAAGCCATTAGTTGCTGCTAAACCAGCAGTAAAGCGTGTGCGTAAGGTTGAAACACCGGCCGCAGATACGCAGAAGTCAGGAGAGTAAGCATGCTACAACCAAAGCGTCGCAAGTATCGTAAGGAACAAAAAGGCCGTAACACTGGTGTGGCAACACGCGGTAGTTCAGTAGCCTTTGGTGACTTTGGATTGAAGGCCGTTGGTCGTGGACGTCTAACTGCTCGTCAAATCGAGTCAGCACGTCGCGCAATGACCCGTCACATTAAACGTGGTGGCCGTATTTGGATACGCATTTTCCCAGATAAGCCAATTTCACAAAAACCTGCTGAAGTACGTATGGGTAACGGTAAAGGTAATCCAGAGTACTACGTAGCTGAAATTCAACCAGGCAAAGTGCTCTACGAGATGGACGGTGTTGATGAGCAATTGGCGCGCGAAGCTTTCAAGCTTGCAGCAGCTAAGTTGCCTTTACAGACCACTTTCGTGATTCGCCACTTAGGTTGATCGGGATAGAGATTATGAAAAATACAGAATTAGCATCAAAAGATCTGACTGCTTTGAATGCAGAGTTAACTGAGCTTCTCAAGACCAGTTTTAAACTTCGCATGCAAAAAGGCACTCAGCAACTCACTAATACTAGCCAATTGGGTAAGAATAAGCGCGACATCGCTCGTGTTAAGACTTTTATCGCCCAAAAGACTGCACAGAAATAAGGAAAAAGGGATATGACAGAATTATCTAAACCCTTGCGCCGCACCCTAGTGGGCCGCGTTGTTAGCGACAAAATGCAAAAAACTGTGACGGTGTTGGTTGAGCGTCAAGTTAAGCATCCAGTGATTGGTAAGTACGTTGGCCAATCCAAAAAGTACCATGCTCATGATGAAGCTGGCACATACAAGATGGGTGATACCGTTGAAATTGCTGAATCTAAGCCAATTTCACGCACTAAATCTTGGGTTGTGACCCGTTTAGTTGAGGCTTCAAAGGGTATTTAAAGAAATATTAGGGATTTTGGTGAAGTTTCTTCCCAAATCCCAGTTTTACGTAGTAGAATAGAAGGCTTCTCTAGTTTTATTGGAGAAGCAGTGTTTTTCATTAATTCCGGGCTTTGATTTTCGTTGAAGCCCATAGACGGAACCAAGACTGTTTGCCTTTGGCCAATAAGTTGGGGATTAGAAATGATACAAACCGAAAGTAGATTACAGGTTGCCGATAACACAGGCGCCAGTGAAGTTTTGTGCATCAAGGTATTGGGCGGCTCTAAGCGTCGTTACGCCAGTATCGGTGATGTCATCAAAGTTAGCGTGAAATCCGCTGCTCCACGTGGCCGTGTAAAAAAAGGTGATATTTATAACGCCGTAGTAGTGAGAACTGCTAAGGGTGTTCGCCGTCCAGACGGTTCATTGATTAAGTTCGATGCAAACGCTGCGGTATTGCTCAACGCTAAGTTAGAGCCAATTGGCACACGTATCTTTGGACCTGTCACACGCGAATTGCGTACTGAGAAGTTCATGAAGATCGTTTCTCTCGCCCCCGAAGTTATTTAAGAGGCTGATATGAAAAAGATTCGTAAAGGTGATTCCGTAGTTCTGTTAACTGGCCGCGATAAGGGCAAGCAAGGAACAGTTACGGCCGTTCTCGAGAACAAATTAGTGATCGAAGGCGTAAATATTTATAAAAAGAGCGTTAAGCCAAATCCAGCAGCCGGTGTTACTGGCGGCATGATTGACAAGACGATGCCTGTTCACATTTCTAATGTGGCTGTGGTTGACGGTAACGGCAAACCATCACGTGTTGGTATCAAACTCGTTGACGGTAAAAAGCAGCGTTTCCTCAAAACCACTGGCGCAACTTTAAGCGCATAAGGGGCACGGAGAAATTATGAGCACACGTTTTCAAGAACACTATCAAGAAAAAGTCGTTGCCGACTTGATTACCAAATTTGGTTACAAGTCAGTAATGGAAGTTCCACGCATCACTAAAGTTACCCTAAACATGGGTTTGGGCGATGCCGTGAACGATAAGAAAATTATCGAAAATGCAGTTGGTGATTTAACTAAGGTTGCCGGTCAAAAGCCAGTTGTGACTAAAGCTAAAAAAGCGATTGCAGGTTTCAAAATTCGTCAAGGCTACCCAATCGGCGCCATGGTGACATTGCGCGGTCAGCGCATGTACGAATTCTTGGATCGTTTCGTTACTGTTGCATTGCCACGCGTACGTGACTTCCGTGGAATCTCTGGTAAAGCATTTGACGGCCGTGGTAACTACAACATCGGCGTTAAAGAACAGATCATTTTTCCTGAAATCGAATACGACAAAATTGATGCCCTCCGCGGTCTCAATATCAGTATTACGACGACTGCTAAAACCGATGAAGAAGCAAAAGCTTTGTTGGCAGCATTCAAATTCCCTTTCCGCAATTAAGAGGCTAACGTGGCAAAACTATCCCTGATTGAGCGCGAGAATAAGCGCGCAAAAACTGTAGAGAAGTACGCTGTAAAGCGTGCCGAACTCAAAGCGATCATTGCTGATCAATCACGCAGCGATGAAGAACGCTATGAAGCTCGTTTAAAGCTACAGGCACTTCCACGTAACGCAAGCCCGATTCGTCAAAGAAATCGTTGTTCATTAACCGGTCGACCACGTGGCACATTCCGTAAATTCGGTTTGGCTCGTAGCAAGATTCGTGAAATCGCCTTCCGTGGCGAAATCCCCGGTTTAACCAAGGCCAGCTGGTAAGCGGCGAAAGAATTAGGAGAACTCATGAGTATCAGCGATCCAATCGCCGACATGTTGACCCGGATCCGCAATGCGCAAGCAGTGCAGAAACCCGTAGTCTTGATGCCGTCGTCAAAAGTTAAAGTAGCTATTGCAAAAGTTTTGCAAGATGAAGGCTATATCGAAAGTTTTGAAATCAAAGGTGAGGCAGCTAAGCCAGTGCTCCATATTGATCTTAAATACTATGCAGGCCGTCCTGTTATTGAGCGTATCGACCGTGTTTCGACACCAAGTCTGCGTATCTATAAAGGCCGTCATGACATTCCAGAAGTAATGAATGGCTTGGGCATTGCAATTATTTCAACCCCTCAAGGCGTAATGACAGACCGTAAAGCACGTGCAACAGGCGTGGGCGGCGAAGTTATTTGCTACGTAGCTTAAGGAGCGAAATATGTCCCGCGTAGGTAAATCACCAATTACAGTTCCTAAGGGCGCTGAGATCAGCATCAACGGTGCTAACGTTACTGTTAAGGGCCCTTTGGGTACTTTGACACACAATTTGCATCCTTCTGTTGGTTTGAAACAAGAAGATGGCGTCTTGACAGTTGTTTTAAATAACGACTCACCAGAAGCTGGCGCTCAGTCAGGTACAGCACGTGCTTTGGTAAACAACATGGTTGTTGGCGTAACTACTGGCTTTGAGCGCAAGCTCAGCTTGGTAGGCGTTGGTTACCGTGCTGCTGCTCAAGGTGAAACATTGAAATTGCAGTTAGGTTTCTCGCATGACATTATTTACAACCTGCCAAAGGGTGTGAAGGCTGAGACTCCAACTCAAACTGAAATCATTATCAAAGGTTCCAACAAGCAGCAAGTTGGCCAGGTTGCAGCTGAAGTTCGCGCATACCGTTCACCAGAGCCTTACAAAGGCAAAGGCGTTCGCTACGTGGATGAGGTTGTGCACCTGAAAGAAACTAAGAAGAAGTAAGCGAGATTAGAAAATGAATAAAGACGAATCCAGACAAAGACGTGCTCGGCAGACTCGTATTCGCATTGCTGAAGCTCAAGCAAATCGCTTAACAGTTATCCGTAGCAATACACATATTTCTGCTCAGGTTTATAGCCCATGCGGAACCAAAGTTGTGGCAGCTGCTTCAACAATGGAAAAAGATTTGCGCCAAGCGATCAAAAACGGCGGCAATGCCCAAGCGGCTGCACAAATTGGCAAGTTGGTTGCTGAGCGTGCTGTTAAGGCAGGTGTTGTTGATGTTGCTTTTGATCGTTCCGGTCATCGTTACCACGGCCGTATTAAGGCCTTAGCTGAAGCTGCGCGTGAAGCCGGCCTGAAGTTCTAATAGGGTTTAGGAAAAAACATGGCAAAAATGCAAACTAAGATGCAAAACGAAGAGCGTGATGATGGTCTTCGCGAGAAGATGATCGCTGTTAATCGTGTAACTAAAGTGGTTAAGGGTGGTCGTATTCTTGGCTTCGCTGCACTCACTGTAGTTGGCGATGGCGATGGTCGCATCGGCATGGGTAAAGGCAAATCAAAAGAAGTTCCAGTTGCTGTTCAAAAGGCAATGGATGAAGCACGTCGCAAGATGATCAAGGTGACATTGCGTAAAGGTACTTTGCAACACACTGTTACTGGTCAGCATGGCGCGTCACGCGTTTTGATTTCTCCAGCTAAAGACGGTACTGGAATTATTGCTGGCGGCCCAATGCGAGCAATTTTCGACGTAATGGGCGTAACTAACGTTGTAGCTAAGTCTCTCGGTTCTACCAACCCATACAACTTGGTTCGTGCAACGATTGATGGTTTAAGCAAAATGAGTACTCCTGCTGAGATTGCTGCTAAGCGCGGTAAGTCAGTTGAAGAGATTCTCGGCTAAGACCAAAAGATTAGGAATCTATAAATGACAACATCTAACACCAAAGTCAAACTGCAATTAGTACGCAGCTTGATCGGCACACGCGAAAGCCACCGTGCAACTGTACGTGGCTTAGGCCTTGGTCGTATCAATTCAGTTTCTGAATTGGAAGACACGCCAGCTGTTCGCGGCATGATTAATAAAGTTTCTTATCTAGTTAAAGTCATTGGCTAATAGCTAGCAAGTAAATAGGCGAATAATATGCAACTCAATACACTCAAACCCGCAGAGGGCTCCAAGAAAAACCGTCGTCGCGTAGGACGCGGCATTGGTTCTGGTCTCGGTAAAACTGCTGGCCGTGGTCACAAAGGTCAAAAATCCCGTTCTGGTGGTTTCCACAAGGTTGGATTCGAAGGCGGTCAAATGCCTATGTATCGTCGTTTGCCAAAACGCGGTTTCGTGTCTATGACACGTCGTCACGTTGGTCAAATTACTTTAAATGACTTAGCAAAAATCAACTTGCCAGAGGTGGACTTGTTGGTATTGAAAGCCCATGGTTTTGCTGGTGAGCAAATCAATGCAGTTAAGGTTATCAAGACTGGTGAACTCAAGATTGCTGTAACCCTCAAAGGCCTTACTGCAACTGCAGGCGCAAAAGCAGCTATTGAAGCTGCCGGCGGCAAATTGGTTGAATTGGCTTAATAGGTTACTTAAGTAAATATGGCATTAGCACCTACCAATAGCGCAAGCACTTCAACAGCAGGAGGCAAGTTTGGCGAGTTACGCCATCGCTTGATTTTCCTGGTGTTGGCTCTGCTCGTGTTCCGTTTGGGTGCTCATATTCCTGTTCCAGGAATTGATCCTGACCAGTTAGCGCAGTTATTTGCCGGTCAAAAAGATGGCATCTTGGGAATGTTTAATTTATTCTCCGGTGGCGCCTTATCCCGCTTTACTGTATTTGCTTTAGGGATCATGCCTTATATCTCTGCATCGATCATCATGCAGTTGATGACTATTGTTGTTCCTTCGCTTGAGTCTCTGAAAAAAGAAGGTCAGGCTGGACAACGCAAGATTACGCAATACACCCGTTACGGCACAGTATTCTTAGCAACCTTCCAAGCATTGGGCATTTCAGTTGCATTGCAGGCTCAGCCAGGTTTAGTAATCAATCCAGGCTTGACGTTTGAAGTAAATACGGTTGTTACTTTGGTTACCGGAACTATGTTCTTAATGTGGTTGGGCGAGCAAATTACTGAGCGCGGCTTGGGTAACGGTATTTCGATCATTATTTTTGGTGGTATTGTTTCTGGCCTGCCAAATGCATTGGCAAGTTTATTAGAGCTAGTTCGTACTGGTTCGATGAATATCATTTCAGCTCTCTTGATCGTTGTGATCGTGGCAGCAGTTACTTATTTTGTGGTGTTTGTAGAGCGCGGTCAGCGCCGCATCTTGGTGAACTACGCTAAGCGTCAAGTTGGTAACAAGGTATATGGTGGTCAATCTTCTTACTTCCCTTTGAAGTTAAACATGGCTGGCGTGATCCCTCCAATTTTTGCCTCATCTATTATTTTGTTCCCTGCAACGATTGCTGGCTGGTTTACATCCGGCGAGCCAACCAATTTGTTTAGCAGAGCAATTAAAGATTTGGCGGCAACTTTGGCTCCAGGCCAGCCTGTGTACACCATTTTGTATGCCGCTGCGATCATTTTCTTCTGTTTCTTCTATACCGCTTTGGTATTCAACAGTCGTGAAACTGCTGAAAACCTCAAGAAGAGTGGCGCATTTGTTCCTGGCATTCGTCCTGGTGATCAAACAGCCCGTTATATCGATAAGATCTTGGTGCGCTTGACTTTAGCTGGTGCAATTTATATGGTTCTGGTTTGCTTGTTACCAGAATTCTTAGTCTTGAAGTACAACGTGCCCTTTTATTTCGGCGGTACTTCATTGCTAATTATTGTGGTTGTTGCAATGGATTTCATGGCTCAAGTTCAGTCATTTGTCATGCAGCAGCAATACGGCTCTTTGATGAAAAAAGCCAACTTTAAGATGGGCGCTTAACTGAATGTCTAAAGACGATGTCATTCAGATGGCGGGAGAAGTTGTAGAGAATTTGCCGAACGCAATGTTTCGCGTGAAGCTAGAAAACGGACATGTGTTTCTAGGGCACATTTCTGGAAAGATGCGGATGCACTACATCCGTATTTTGCCGGGAGACAAGGTGACGGTGGAGATGACTCCTTACGACCTAACGCGCGCCAGAATCATTTTCCGTGCGAAGTAAAGATTAAGAAGTACCAATTTTTTTAGAGGTGAGTTATGAAAGTTTTAGCATCCGTTAAGTGTATTTGCAGAAATTGCAAGATCATTAAGCGCAAACGCGTTGTTCGCGTGATCTGTTCTTCAGACGCACGTCATAAGCAGCGTCAAGGCTGATCTGGTTAATTAAGAGGAAATCTCATGGCACGTATCGCTGGGGTAAACATCCCAAATCATCAACATACTGTTATCGGTTTAACAGCAATTTTTGGCATTGGCACAACTCGTGCTAACAAAATTTGCCAGACCACAGGTGTTGCTATCGACAAAAAAGTTAAAGATCTTACTGACGCTGACTTGGAAAAGTTGCGTGATGAAGTAGGTAAGTTCATCACCGAGGGTGACCTTCGTCGTGAAGTAACTATGAGCATCAAGCGTTTGATGGACTTAGGTTGCTATCGTGGTGTACGTCATCGTAAGGGCTTGCCTGTACGTGGTCAACGTACTAAGACAAACGCTCGTACCCGTAAGGGCCCGCGTAAGTCTGGCGTGCAACTGAAGAAATAATCAAGAAAGTTTATTGACATGGCAAAACAACAATCCGCTTCCGCCGCTTCACAGCGCGCTCGTAAGAAGGTTAAAAAGAACGTTGCTGACGGTATTGCACACGTTCATGCTTCTTTTAATAACACCATCATTACGATCACTGATCGTCAAGGAAATGCGCTTTCTTGGGCAACTTCTGGCGGCCAGGGCTTCAAGGGCTCACGTAAATCAACACCTTTTGCTGCTCAGGTAGCTGCGGAAGTTGCTGGTAAAGCTGCCGTTGAATGCGGTATTAAGAACTTGGAAGTTCAGATCAAAGGCCCAGGCCCAGGTCGTGAATCAGCAGTTCGTGCATTGAACTCATTGGGCATCAAGATCACTGAGATTCAAGACGTAACTCCAGTTCCACACAATGGTTGCCGTCCTCCTAAGCGTCGTCGTATCTAAGCTTGGAAGTTGGCAGTACAACAGTTTTAGTAGTTTTTTATTAAAGCCCACTGTTCGCCTGATTTAAAGGGCGAACTCACCGTCGGTCGCAAGACTGCGGCAAAGAAAGGAAAGCATCGTGGCACGTTACTTAGGGCCTAAGGCCAAATTAGCACGTCGGGAAGGTACCGACTTATTTTTAAAGAGCGCACGTCGCGCCCTGTCAGACAAGTGCAAGTTAGATACTAAGCCTGGTCAACATGGCCGTACATCTGGCTCAAGAACATCTGATTACGGTAATCAATTGCGTGAAAAGCAAAAGGTTAAGCGTATCTATGGCGTATTAGAGCGTCAATTCCGTCGTTACTTCGCAGAAGCTGAGCGTCGTAAGGGCAATACTGGTGAAACATTGCTCCAGTTGCTAGAGTCACGTTTAGACAATGTGGTTTATCGCATGGGCTTTGGTTCAACACGCGCTGAAGCACGTCAGTTGGTTTCTCACTGTGCAATTTTGCTCAATGGTAGCCCTGTCAATATCCCATCTATTCAGGTTAAACCGGGTGATGTAGTTGCTATTCGTGAAAAAGCGAAGAAGCAAGCGCGTATCACTGAATCACTCAACTTGGTTGGACAAATGGCAGCTGTTACTTGGGTTTCAGTTGACGCAGCTAAGCTCGAGGGAACATTTAAGCAAGTGCCTGACCGCGAAGATATTAGCGGTGAAATTAATGAAAGTTTGATCGTCGAATTGTATTCACGCTAATTAGGCACTCTCAAGGAAAAAATATGCAAACAAATTTGCTCAAGCCAAAGATTATTTCTGTTGAAGCGCTTACCGCCAACCAAGCTAAGGTTGTTATGGAGCCGTTCGAGCGTGGCTATGGCCACACACTCGGAAATGCATTACGTCGCGTACTCTTGTCCTCAATGGTTGGTTATGCGCCAACTGAAGTTGCTATTGCTGGAGTTGTTCATGAGTACTCCACTTTGGACGGCGTTCAAGAGGACGTAGTTAACCTCTTATTGAACCTCAAAGGTATCGTATTTAAGTTGCAATCACGCGATGAAGTTACTATCAATTTGCGTAAAGAAGGCCCAGGCGTTGTTACAGCAAAAGATATCGACTTGCCACATGATGTAGAAATCATGAATCCTGATCATGTAATCGCCCATTTGTCAGCTGGTGGCAAATTGGATATGCAGATCAAGGTTGAAAAAGGCCGCGGCTATGTTCCAGGTAACGTACGTCAATACAACGACGAAACTACTAAAATTATTGGCCGCATCGTTTTAGATGCATCATTTAGCCCGGTTAGCCGTGTTAGCTATGCTGTTGAATCTGCCCGTGTTGAGCAACGTACCGACCTCGATCGTTTAGTAATGACTATCGAAACAAACGGTGTGTTGTCTCCTGAAGAAGCAATTCGTCAAGCAGCTAGTATTTTGGTTGATCAATTAGTAGTATTCGCAGCTCTTGAGAGCAGCGAAGTTTCTGGCGATCTCGCACCAAGCCGCTCTTCAATGGTTGATCCAATGTTGATGCGTCCGGTTGATGATCTCGAGCTCACAGTTCGCTCTGCAAACTGCTTGAAGGCTGAGAACATTTACTACATCGGTGACTTGATTCAACGTACTGAGAATGAATTGTTGAAGACGCCTAATCTAGGTCGCAAGTCTTTGAATGAAATCAAAGATGTATTAGCGGCTCGTGGCTTAAGTCTTGGCATGAAACTCGAAAGCTGGCCTCCAGCTAACCTCGAGAAATAATTAGAAAGGAAGCATCATGCGTCACGGAAACGGCTTACGCAAACTAAACAGAACTTCATCACATCGCTTGGCGATGCTGCGCAACATGTCTAATTCTCTTTTGGAGCACGAAGTCATTAAAACGACTTTGCCAAAAGCAAAAGAATTGCGCATGGTTGTTGAGCCTTTGATTACCTTAGGTAAAAAAGATAACTTAGCAAATCGTCGCCTAGCATTCAATCGCACACGTGATCGCGATATCGTGACCAAGCTCTTTACAGAACTCGGCCCACGTTATGCAACACGTCCAGGGGGCTACCTTCGTATTTTGAAGTTTGGCTTCCGTCATGGAGACAATGCGCCAATGGCTTTGGTTGAGTTGGTTGATCGTCCAGAAGTTGAAGAAACAGCAGTTGTAGCTGAATAGGCTTAAATCTCGCAGTTACGGTAAAAAGCTAGGCTTCGGTCTGGCTTTTTTCATTTATCAGGTTATAAATACAGAATGCCCCAAACCCCTCAAGACAATTTAGATGCCATGCTGCTGGTGATTACAAGCCTGCCTAGTGTGGACACGGCTAAAGCACTGGCCAAGGATTTAATTGAGTCCCGCCTGGCTGCATGTGTGCAGCTACAGGAGGGTATTCAGTCTCTGTACCGCTGGGAAGGCAAAATTTGCGAAGCGCAAGAGGTTCTTTTGTCCGCTAAAACGATGGCGACCAAATGGGCTGAAATCTCCGCTTTTATTCAAGATAAGCATCCATACGAACTACCTGAGATCCTGGCTTTTTCCCCAGAGCAGTATGAATATCAGTACGGCAAATGGGCGAAGTCTGAGGTAAATTCGAAGTCATGAGAATGCAATCCTTTTTAAAAACTGCTATCGCATTACTTCTGCTGTTCGCAGCCCAAGTATTTGCTGCAACTGATTTCCTGCCACCCGAAAAAGCTTTTAAGGCTGAAGCAACTTGGCTTGAAAATTCCAATCAAATTGAAATCGAGTTCTTACCCAGCAAGGGCTATTACATTTATCAAGAATCCCTGAAATTCCAGGCGGGGACTGATGTGGGCAAATTGTCCAGTGTGAAGCCATCCTTACCCGCAGGCATCGAAAAGTTTGACGAAACTTTTCAGAAAAAATTACAAATCTATAAGCAGCCATTTCTTGTTTCATTGGAGATAAAGCCCATTGCTGGTAAGCCTGTTCTTGTTGAAGTGACTTTACAAGGCTGTGCAGAAGCTGGTATCTGCTATCCGCCAATGACCTTGAAGTTCTTGCTGGCAGGACCAGGAGTAAAGGCTGCACCCATTCCTGATGCGCTTGATGGCACTCAAGGAGTGGTATCTCAAGACCAAGAAGAATTTAGCCTATCCAATCTTTGGAGAGAGCGGGACAACGTTAATGCCATTGGTCGTTTTTTAGAAAACACCTCCACAACATATTTATTTCTAGCATTTTTTGTTTTGGGCCTCGCTTTAGCGTTTACACCTTGTGTTTTGCCTATGCTACCTATTTTGTCGAGTGTCATCTTTGGGGTTCAAGACGGTAAAGCAGTTTCTAGGGCTCGTGCAAGCCTATTGGCGCTCTCTTACGTGTTGGGTATGGCATTGGTATACGCCTTAGCGGGCGTCTTGATGGCAGCCTTAGGAGGCAGCGTTCAAAGGGCGCTACAAAGCCCCCTTGCTTTAGGCGCATTCGCTTTACTGTTGTTGGCCCTCTCGGGCAGCTTATTTGGTCTCTATGACTTACGTTTGCCCCAGTCTTGGCATCATCATGTGGATAGGCTGGCTGGGCGTCATCAAGGGGGAAGCGTCTTCGGGGCATTTGCTTTAGGGGGGATCTCTACCTTGGTAGCAAGCCCCTGCATTACCGCCCCCTTGGCAGGAGTCCTCGCTTTTATTGCACAAACAGGCTCCATGAGTTTAGGTGCAGGCTTACTCTTTGTGATGGCGCTTGGTATGGGCTTACCACTTCTTTTCATCGCCATAGAGGCGCGAATCTTAATACCATCGACTGGAATTTGGATGGTGTGGTTACAGCGAACTTTAGGGGTGCTATTGGTCGCAACAGCCGCCTGGATTGCTTCACCTTTGATGCAGAAAAACACTGGCATTGATGCGGTGAGCGTTGTCAATGGGCAAAAAGAACGTCACGTCGGAGAACTTTCTTTTGCGGTAATTTATTCACCAGCAGAGTTAGATGTGCAATTGAATAAGGCAAAACAAGAGAACAAATTAGTCTTGTTAGATTTTTATGCGGACTGGTGCATTAGTTGCAAAGAGATGGAAGTGAATACTTTTACAAATGCAGAGGTCAGCAAGGAATTAAAGCAATTTGTTTTGTTGCAGGCGGATGTCACAGCAAACAGCCCGGAGAATCAAGCGCTTCTCAAGCGCTATGGGCTTTATGGACCCCCTGGTATTTTGATTTTTACTCAAAATTCTGAGGAACTAAAAGCCCTGCGGATCATTGGTTATATGCCTCCACAGCGTTTTCTTGAGCAATTACAGAAAATAGTACGCAATTAAATCGATGGTCAGAATCTCGGCCATTTTTATTGCTACTAATGCTGGCGAACCTATGATTCAAAAGAGTAGCGCGAGAATATTTCCCAAACTTGGCCTTGATGGAGACCGTTATGCACTTGGTTTGGGGGCATATTCAAAAGCAGTGCCAACAAAGACAAGAGACGTGTCGCTCATTGCGCGAGAAGGGATTGATGCGGCAAATCGGAAGTTAAAGTTATTGGGTCTAGAGGAGTTTCTGGACAATGAAACCCGAAGAAATATTGTGATTGAAGGACTCAGTTCGCAAGAGTTAAACAAATTGGTCAACCAAGAATTTTATTTGGGAGGCCTAAGGTTTAAGGCAACAGAGTTATGTATTCCTTGTGAGCGCCCATCAAAACTTGCCAAGAAAAATGATTTCCTCAAGGCGTTTGAGGGTAGGGGAGGAATCCGGGCTCAAATCTTGGAAGCAGGCGAAATCAAGCTTGGTGATCGCCTGAGTAAAACCCTAGCTATTTGACCGAATTAATCTGGCTGCATCTAGAGCAAAGTAGGTCAAAACGCCATCAGCCCCTGCGCGTTTAAAGGCGATTAGAGATTCCATCATGACTGCATCGTGATCAAGCCACCCATTTTGTGCGGCAGCTTTAAGCATGGCGTATTCACCGCTGACTTGGTAGGCATAAGTGGGGTAATCAAACTCTTCCCTCACTCTACGTACGATATCTAAATAAGGCATACCCGGCTTGACCATCACCATATCGGCACCTTCGCTGATATCGAGCGCTACTTCACGCAAGGCTTCATCGCCGTTAGCACAATCCATTTGATACGTTTTTTTATCTGCCTTACCTAAATTTTTGGAAGACCCTACTGCATCACGAAATGGACCATAAAACGCGGAGGCATATTTAGCTGAATAAGCCATGATGCGAGTGTGAATTAAATTCTTTTGTTCAAGGGCCTCACGAATTTTTCCAATGCGACCATCCATCATGTCTGAGGGTGCAACGATGTCGACACCAGCTTGCGCTTGAGCAATTGCTTGTTGAACCAAAATAGCGGTCGTCTCATCATTCAAAATGCGACCTTGATCATCCAGTACTCCATCTTGGCCATGGCTGGTGTAGGGATCGAGCGCGACATCGGTCATGATGCCTAAATTGGGGAATCGTTTTTTGAGCTCTCGAACAGCAGTTGGAATGAGGCCATTTGCGTTAAAAGCTTCTTTGCCATCAGCTGTTTTTAAGGCAGCATCAATCACAGGGAAAAGTGCCAATACTGGTATGCCCAAATCAACACATTCTTGAGCAACTGGAATTAATAGATCTAAGGAAACGCGATTGACTCCTGGCATAGAGGCAACAGCTTGCGATTGCCCGGACCCTTCCAGTAGAAATACTGGATAAATAAGATCGCTTGCAGACACACTGTTTTCTTGCATCAGGCGACGAGACCAATCATCTCGGCGCATACGGCGAGGGCGGTGAGCCGGGAAGTTCAATAAAGAATTAGCTGGTGATTTCGTCTTCATGGGTTTCTGCTTCAAATAGCCATTTAATAATTAAATTATCTGCTTCTTCCAAACCAATGCGCTTGGTGCTGGAGAATAATTGTGCCGTAAGCTGCTGAGATTCGCCTGTGCCATCGGGTAATGCAGGGTCATATTGTTGTAATTGCTTGCGAACATCCTCAAGCGCATGCTTACACTCACTTTTATTCAGTTTGTCGCATTTGCTGAGCAATATATGGATAGGCTTGCCCGTTGGCACGAACCATTGAATCATTTGTTCGTCTAGTTCGGTTATGCCGCGCCTGGCATCAACAATTAGAACCATGCCGACCAGTTGCTCACGCTCTTGTAAATAGTCGCTTAGAAGGGCATTCCAGTGGTATTTGGTCTCATGATTGACCGCAGCGTAGCCATAGCCTGGTAAATCCACCAAATAGGCCAAAAGATCATCTTTTGCAAAAATCCCAAAATAGTTAATATGTTGGGTGCGTCCTGGGGTTTTACTGGCAAAAGCGAGCCTTTTTTGGTTGCAAAGGACGTTAAGTGCGCTAGATTTACCCGCATTTGAGCGTCCAGCAAAGGCAACCTCACGCAGCGGAGTGGCAGGTAGGCAATGGGTGTCATTGACTGTTGTGGCGAATCGGGCTTGAAAGAGTTTAGACATGTCCAGAAGCTATTGTAAAATCACGCAAAATCATGAAATATCTCATGGTGTTGGGTAAAAAGGTTGTAAATGCAGGGCCCAAACACTTTTAGGAATTTTTGCCAAGGTAAACATAATGCGTCAAACCTCCCAAATCTCCAAATTCACTAGCTTGCGTGCTGGTTTTGCAGCGATCTCTATTTTCGCTCTCACTAGCATTTCTGGTCTAGCTATCGCCAATGATGCGCCTGCTGCTGCACCAGCTGCAGAGGCTCCAGCAGCAGAGGCCAAGCCAGTCGTACCGGGCAAGCCAAAGGCTGATCCTGCCGCTGGTGAAGCCTTATATTCTGCGGGTGATGCAACTCGTGGCGTGACCGCTTGTATTACTTGCCATGGACCTAAAGGTCAAAGTGCAGTAGGTACATGGCCTAAGCTTTCTGCGCAGCATGCTGCTTACATCACTAAGCAATTGAAAAATTTCAAAGAAGGTACGCGCGCTAATGCAGTGATGATGGGTATGGCTGCCACTTTGACTGAACAAGACATGATCAATATTTCATCTTTCTTGGTAAAGCAACCAGCTTCACAAGGAGTGGCTCAAAACAAAGACACTATTGAGCTGGGTCAAAGTATTTATCGTGGTGGTATTGCCTCTAAAGCTGTTCCGGCTTGCGCGGCTTGCCATAGTCCTAATGGTGCTGGCCTTCCTTCGCAATATCCACGCTTAGGCGGTCAGTGGGCTGACTACACCTATGCACAGTTAGTAGCATTTAGTAATGGCACTCGCAAGAACGGCCCAATGATGACTACGATTGCTGGCAAGATGTCAGATGCAGAAATGAAAGCAGTTTCTGACTATATCGCCGGATTGCATTAAGAATTAATTCTAGTTTTCAAATAAAAACCCCGCCTATGTAGCGGGGTTTTTATTTGTCTAAAACCTTGAAACGTTGCTAAGAAGTTTTGATTTACTTAGGCAAAACTGCTTCACTAGCAAATAGATCGGAAGTGTTTTCACGTGCACGAATGACGTAGGCATTTTTTCCGTCAACTATGATCTCCGCTGGCTTTGGGCGCGTGTTGTAATTCGATGCCATCACAAAACCATAAGCGCCAGCCGAGAGAATTGCCAGTAGATCACCTTCTTCAACAGCAAGGTGACGATCTCTTCCCAGCCAATCGCCTGATTCACAAACAGGCCCCACAACGTCGTAGGTTAAGGCTTTTGCTTGCTTGGCTTGTACTGGAACAATGCCGTGGTGGGCCTCGTAAAGCGCTGGACGCATCAATTCCGTCATTGCAGCATCAACAATGCAAAAGTTTTTTTCAGCACCAGGTTTAAGGTATTCCACAGTGGTGAGAAGCACGCCAGCATTTCCTACTAAGGAACGGCCTGGTTCTAGCACAACGTCAAGATGGCCAAACCCCCGTTCAGCAACGCGATTTAATAAGGTATCCGTAAAGTCAGTGATATCAGGCGGAGTTTCATCGCTATAAGAAATGCCGAGACCACCACCCAAATCGAGGTGATGAATAACGATGCCCTCTTTCTTAAGCTGAGCAACTAGGTCTAATACTTTATCGAGCGCATCTAAGTAAGGCGCTGTCGTGGTAATTTGTGAGCCGATATGACAATCAATCCCAACCACATCAATTTGAGCAAGTTGCGATGCCTCACGATAAGTCTTGAGTACTTCGTGATAGGCAATACCAAATTTATTACCCTTTAAGCCTGTGGAAATATAGGGGTGGGTCTGCGCATCAACATCGGGATTAACACGTAATGAAATGGGCGCACGCAGTCCAAGTTCAGTGGCAACGCGATTAATTTTATGGAGTTCAGCAATCGACTCCACGTTGATGCATTTGACTCCAGCCTTCAGGGCTTCAGCAATTTCTTTGGCAGATTTTCCAACGCCAGCGAACACTAAACTTTTTGGATCAGCCCCAATAGCTAATGCTCTTGCTAACTCACCACCGCTAACCAAATCAAAGCCTGCCCCGAGTTCTTTAAAACAATTAATTACTGCTAAGTTGCTATTGGCTTTCATTGCGTAATGAATCCTCGCGCGACGTTTACCTTGTTTATCAACGCATGCTTTGTCATACGCTTGATAGGCTTTACTTAAAGCGCTTTTGCTATATACATAAAGTGGAGTGCCAAACTCTCTGGCTAAATCTGCTAGCGCAATATCCTCGGCGTACCAATTGCCGTTACGCTCACTAAAGCCAGTTAGCGAAGGGAGTGGAATTGCTTTACTTATCATTGCTTTGCCGATGAGGGGTTGCTGGTTGGAGCAGGTGATTGGGGCGGATAGAGCTTGCCTTTAGGTTCCGGCTCATTTGGAGGCGGCGGAACAGCTGGCACATTTGGCATATATAGCGGTCCTCTAACCCCACACCCCACAAGGGATATTAGGAGGCCAATACTGAGGGCTTTAGTAAGAGTCGCTATCATGAATGTCTCTAAAACGAATGATTGAATATAGCATGCAGGACTCTGTTATGAATCCAAATAATTCAGCTGTAGAAACTATTGACGATAAGCAGTTTTACCAACTAGGAAGCAATTTATTGCATTCTATTGAGGTGGCTCTAGAGTCTGCTGATGATGAGCTGGATCTTGATCTAGACGTGGAACGTCAGGGGGGTAACGTCATCAATATTCGCTTTAGAGATAAAAGCGTCATCGTGGTCAATACACAGCCCCCTCTGCATGAAATCTGGGTGGCAGCTAAGTCCGGCGGTTATCACTATCGCTGGGCCGGCACCTTGGCGCAACCTTTATGGCTAGATACTAAAACCGGCAAAGAACTTCTCAGTGATCTATCTGAGTTTGCGAGTACGCAAGCCGGACAGCCAATCAAGATTGAGTTAATGAAATAAATGATTCAGACAGGGCTTAAGCTGCACCAGTAGCGCTCAGCGTTTCTTTGACAAGTGCGTCTGGAGCACTTTCAATTTGGGCTTTTCCTATTTTTTCAAGAATCACATAGCGAATTTGGCCGCCCTCAGTTTTTTTATCCACTTGCATGAGTTCCATGTAACGTTTCACACCAAACTTTGGGGGAACAATAGGCAGGTTCATGGAGTGAATAATCTTTGTTAGGCGTTCAACATCAGCTTTGCTAATGCGTTTAAGGCGGCACGATAAGTCTGCACCGAGCACCATGCCGCAACCAACTGCTTCACCATGTAGCCACTCGCCGTAACCCATGCCAGCTTCAATCGCGTGACCAAAGGTATGGCCAAAGTTCAGAGTAGCGCGAATACCACCCTCTCTCTCATCTGCAGAGACAACGGCTGATTTAATTTCGCATGAACGCAATACTGCATGCCCCATTGCGTCAGTGTCACAAGCAAGTAGCGCCTTTGCATTGGCTTCGATCCAATCTAGGAATTGGGCATCAGCGATAGCCCCATGCTTTACAACCTCTGCAAGGCCGGCTGAAAGTTCACGTGGTGGTAAGGTCTTCAGGGTGTTGAGATCGGCAATCACAGCCACGGGCTGATGAAAGGCGCCAATCATATTTTTCCCAAGGGGGTGGTTAATGCCTGTTTTACCGCCGACAGAAGAATCTACCTGAGCTAGTAGCGTGGTCGGCACCTGAATAAAGCGAATGCCGCGCATAAAGCTGGCTGCTGCAAAACCGGTCATATCCCCAATAACGCCTCCGCCTAGGGCAACCAGCATGGTTTGACGATCTGCGCCGAATTTCAATAGATCATCAAAAATGAGCTGCAGATTTTTCCAATCCTTATATGACTCCCCATCAGGTAGCGCAATGATTCTGACGGGCTTGCCAAACTTTTCTAATGTTTTAGTAAGTCTCTCTGAGTAAAGGGGTGCGACTGTAGTATTAGTGACTATGTAGATCGAAGTCGCTTTTTCACAGGCATTAAACAGCTCAGGTTGATCGATTAAATCTGTGCCGATATAAATCGGATAGCTACGATTACCAAGATCAACTTCAAGTGTTTTCATCATTGTTTTCAGTTAGAAAGTTCAAGCTGCATTATTAAGGTGTTGACCAGTTGATTGACGCTAGGCTTGCCTGTTTCAATAACGTGATCAGCTATTTCGCGATAGAGAGGATCGCGAATAGCGTATAAATTCTCTAAAATTTTCTTGGCATCACCATTGCGAAGGAGGGGGCGACCTTCACCCCCCTTAGTGCGATGCCACAGTTCAAGCGGATTTGCATGCAAGTAAATGACTGTCCCACCTTCGCTGAGCGCCTGCCGATTTTCCGGTAATAGAACTGCGCCACCGCCAGTCGCTAAAATAATATTTTTTTCGTTGGTGGCCTCACGAATAGCCTGAGCCTCACGCTTGCGAAAACCTTCTTCGCCTTCCATTTCGAAGATAACGGGAATTTTTACCCCGCAACGTTCCTCGATAATATGATCGGCATCCAAAAAGCGACGCCCCAATTTCTTTGCAAGAACCTTTCCAACGGTCGACTTACCGGCGCCCATGAGGCCGATAAGGAAGATATTGTTAGTCTGAGAGTTCACCTCTCGATTTTATTAGTGTTTATCTAGAACGGTGGGAGTTAGGAAGACAAGTAGTTCAGTTTTGTCCTTCAACTTCGATTTATGGCGAAATAAATGGCCAAATAAGGGGATATCCCCCAAAAGAGGGATTTTGACTTCATCCTCTCTTTCAGTGGTCTGGTAAATGCCGCCAATAATGGCGGTTCCACCGTTTTCTACGGTGACTTCCGAGCTAAGGCTTTTGGTATCAATGGCATAACCCTGCTCAGTTTTCATGCCAATAGTATCTTTGTTAATACCAACCAACATTGAGATTTTTCCATCAGGATGAATTTTGGGGAGAACCTCCAGGCGCAAATTAGCTTTTCTAAATTGCAATTTGCTACCGTTTTGTGAGGTAGTTTGGTAGGGAAGTTCCGTCCCTTGCTCAATAGTGGCTTTCACTTGATCGCCAGTCATGATTCGCGGATTAGATAGAATCTTGCCTTGTCCTTCGGACTCTAGCGCTGAGAGCTCCATTTGCAAGAGCCGGCTTGCATCTTTAGAAAGCAGGGTTGCGGCAACGGTTGCTGGGTTAAAGCCATTTAAGCCAGCTCCCCCTAAATCTAAGTTAGCGCTTATTTTTTTGTCTGTTCTACTCCCGGCTAAATTTGCCTGCTGACCAATTTTGACACCCAATTCTCGGGCAAAGCGTTCATCGGCTTCAACAATACGAGCCTCGATCAATATTTGACTGGGGCTGTTGATATGGTCTCCGCCAAAAGGAAGGGCAGAGTCTTCCCGGCGGTATTTTTGGAATGCCGCAATTTCAGCATGAGGACCTATCCAATAGATATCGCCATTTCTGACAAGCCTCAAACCCCGGCTTGCAAGAATTGAATGTAAGGCTGTTTGCCAAGGGGTGTTATTGAGATCGACTGAAATTTTGCCTTTGATAGATTCGCTAAGTAAAAAATTGGTATGACCAAGTTTTGCCAAAACCTGCAAGAGTTCAGCAACCTCAATATCAACAAATTGAAGGCTGATAATCGTATCAAAGTGGTCCTGTTTGGGGGTGCTGTCGTTTGCTAAAGTAGTAATAGAAATTCCCAGCATGAGGCTCCAAATACCCAGGATTCTTTGTATTGATTGCATCGTTTTTTTGATCAAGATCACTCGCTTTTTGAGGGCTTCAGAATGAGCGATTTACCTTGGGGGTGAGTGAGTGTGACGGACTCTTTGGAGAAATGATTGAGCACCCAATCCCCTAGTACAAGAGCCCCTTTTTCAACCATCACGCTAGCTTTACCATTATGAAAAAATGCCTGATGAGATCCTCTTGTTTGACTAAAGCCCAAATAACGCCAATTGCGCAATTCAGCTTCATGTGGAATGACTTTGGGCTTGCTAATCGTCTTTGGATTGGTCTTAATTTGCTTTAAAGAGTGAATACTTACTTCCAATAAATCCATTGATGAATATATAGACTCTTCTATTTCTATCAATTCATTTTGCAGAGCAGCCAGTTCCTTTTTAATCTCAGAAATTTGCCTTTGAGAATCAATTTGAGTGGAATCGTTGCTTGATTGGACAGAGTTATAGGCCATTAAAAAAGCGACACCAAGAGCAATATAGGCACCTCCGAAGCCAAGAAGGGGGCCTATTTTTTTAAGGCGCGCAACTGGGTTTTTATCTGCGAACCCCTCAAAATTGGCGGCGGCTTTTGAGGGGCTTGGCTGGTTTAAGGGTGGTGGGTTAGGTGCGCTTCTTTTTCGAATTCCATGTGGATCAGGGATGGCGGGGTCGTCGCCAAGTTCGCTCAAGATAGAGTCAAATGATTGGGGGGAAATATGGCGTGATGGCATCTAGAGATTCTTGGGCTTGGTAGGTTAAAAAACCATCAGGCTCACTTGAATTGATTGTGAGAAAAAAATGTCCCCATATTTTGAAAACAAGGGTTTTGGAGCTTTCGGTGAAATTGCTTAAGCACCCTATAATTTGATCTTATGGCGCTCCCCCCAAAAGACAAGCCGACGTTTAATCAACGTCCAATTCGTCAGCCCGATAGACGGCCTCGGCATTCCCGAGTAGAACCAGACTCGCCTCAGAAAACATCCGGCAGCCCCTTGATCAAGGCTTTGCTAATTATTGGTTTAGCAGCTGCGATCGTCATGACCTTATTACTTGGCTACGCCTTCTTGGTGGCCAAACCCAATCTTCCTAAAATCTCGGCCTTAACTGACTACAACCCAAAAACACCTTTGCGTATTTACACCGCAGATAAAGTTTTAATTGGCGAATTTGGAGAAGAGCGTCGCAAGGTAATTCCTTTAAGTGAAATTCCACTCAGTATGCGCAATGCAGTGCTGGCAATTGAAGATGACCGCTTCTATTCACATGGTGGCGTCGATTATGTCGGGATCCTTAGGGCTACTGTGACTAATTTGAGAGGACATTTGTCCCAAGGGGCTTCAACTATCACCATGCAGGTAGCGAGAAATTTCTTCTTAAGTAATGAGAAGACATTTAGTCGCAAGATTTATGAAGTGCTCTTAGCTTGGGAGATTGAATCTCAACTGACTAAGGATAAGATTCTTGAAATCTATATGAATCAGATTTTCTTGGGGCAAAGAGCATTCGGTTTTTCAAGCGCGGCACAAATTTATTTTGGTAAAGAATTAAAAGACATCACGATTGCTGAGTCAGCTATGTTGGCTGGTTTACCTAAAGCGCCTTCAGCTTACAACCCGGTCACTAACTTCCGTCGTGCCAAGGTTCGCCAAGAGTATATTTTGCAACGCATGCGTGATCTTGGCTATATCAATGCCGAAGAGTATCAAAAAGCACTTGTCGAGGAATTGCATATTCGCGGCCTAGGGAATGAATTTGCAGTTCGCGCTGACTTTCCTGCAGAAATGGTGCGTCAACTCTTGTTTGCTCAGTATGGCGAAGCCATCTACTCCCAGGGGATTGATGTGTACACCACGATTCTGAAAGCAGATCAGGATGCTGCCTATAAGGCGGTCCGTCGCGGCATTTTTGAGTATGACTTGCGCCATGCTTATCGGGGCCCAGAGGGATTTATTGATCTTCCTGACGATCCAGTAAAGCGTCAGCGTGCAATCGATGAAGCTTTATTGGCCTACCCACAATTAGATGATTTGCAGTCTGGAGTGGTATTGGATGTGAAGCCTAAGGAAATGCAGGTCATGATTGCAACCGGAGATACCATTACCCTGAAGGGCGAAGGGATGAAGCTGGCGGCAGCATCTTTAACCGATAGCACCCAACCCAAAAAACGCCTTCGTCCAGGTGCGGTGGTTCGATTGCTTTCCGATGGTGGTGTTTGGAAGTTGGCCCAGCTGCCCCAGGTCGAAGCTGCCTTTGTCTCGATGAATGCTGAATCGGGGGCTATTCTGTCTTTAGTGGGCGGATTTGATTTCCGTCGCAATCAGTTTAATCACGTGACACAAGCCTTGCGCCAACCTGGATCGTCATTCAAGCCCTTTATTTATGCAGCGGCGATTGAAAAAGGCTTTAGTCCTAGCACCATGGTCAATGACGCCCCCCTATCAATTGGCGGCATGGAAACCGGTAGTCAGGCGTGGGAGCCAAAGAACTATGACGGCAAATATGACGGCATGATGCGCTTGCGTAATGCATTAGCTAAATCCAAGAACTTGGTATCGGTGCGCATTATTCGTGCCATAGGCCCTTCTTACACTCAAGAATTTATTCAGCGTTTTGGTTTTGAGCCAGAAAAACATCCGCCTTACCTGACCATGGCTTTGGGGGCAGGTTCAGTAACTCCCTTGCAAATGGCGTCTGCCTATAGTGTGTTTGCCAACGGCGGTTATCGAGTTGATCCGTTCTTAATTGACAAAATGGTGGATTCAAAAGGAACGGTTCTATTTGAGGCTAAACCAGCTAGCGTTGGAAATGGTGCACCTCGTGTATTGGACGCCCGTACAGCATTTGTCATGGATAGCATGTTGCAAGAGGTTACCAAGACCGGAACTGCGGCAAGTGCCCGCGGCAAGTTAGGTCGGACAGACATTGCTGGTAAAACTGGAACAACCAATGAGTCCCATGATGCTTGGTTTGCGGGCTACAACCCTAAAGTGGTTGCCATTGCCTGGATTGGATTTGATAAGCCAGCCAGTTTGGGTGATAAAGAAACGGGCGGAGGTCTAGCCTTACCGATGTGGATTTCATACATGGGAATTGCTTTAAAAGACGTTCCACAAATTTCTCGTGAAGTACCAAGTGGAGTTACGCAAGTCGACGGTGATTGGTTTATTCCAGAATTTGCACCTAATGGTGGAGTGCGCGAACTGCAATAGTTCGTGCTGAATATGGCCCGGCAAGCGCGCACCGTCATTCCTGGCCAGGCGATGCATGTGATGGTTCGGGGCAATAATCGTGAAACACTCTTCTTTGGCGACGAAGACAGAGGCATTTATCTTGAGTGGCTTCGTGAAGCTGCAAGGCTATTTGGGTGTGCTGTTCATGCCTTTGCATTAATGCCCAACCATGTGCATTTATTAATGACGCCTCAAAATGAAGATTCGCTTGCAAAAACAATGCAATCTTTAGGTCGTCGTTATGCTCAATACTTTAATCAACAGCATCAACGTTCAGGAACTATTTGGGAGGGACGCTATCGCTCATCATTAATTGACCCGGATTATTTTTTACGCTGCCAACGGTATATTGAGTTAAATCCAGTCCGGGCTGGATATGAATCAAGCCCTCAGGATTCTGGGTGGACGAGCTTTACAACCCATATTGGCGGAAATGCTGAGCCCTGGCTGGTAGACCATCAGCAATTTTGGAAGTTAGGTAATACGCCTTTTGAGAGGCAAATGAATTGGGCGGCCTTTGTTAAAGAAGGCGCACCCCACTGGGAAGATCGACAAATTACTGAATCTTTAATTCGCTCTAAGCCCTGGGTCAGTGACATTTATGCAAAAAAATTGTTCAAGGACACTCCGGGACTCACGCAAATACGCCATCGTGGCAGACCCAGGAAAATAAGCGCATTAAATTCAGTAACTTAGAGCAATAAACTCTAAAGTGATATTGAGGTGCTTATCTTGAATTTCACGACTCTGTCCCCATATATATAATTCATATTGGTGCGGCATCTAAATAAATGGGACAGACTCATTTTATTTCTGTTGCATCGACATGGGTATTCACCTATATTTGATCTTCCAAAAGTACTCAGGCCTTTGTTGCCACACGGAAATACTATGACTACACAAATTCATTCTGATCTTCGCCCAATCGCTCAAGGTCTATACGACCCACAAAATGAGCATGACGCTTGCGGCGTAGGATTCGTTGCACACATTAAAGGTAAGAAATCTCACGAGATCGTTTCTCAGGGCCTGAAGATTTTAGAAAACTTAGATCACCGGGGAGCGGTTGGCGCCGATCCTTTAATGGGTGATGGTGCTGGTATCTTGATTCAAATTCCGGATATCTTGTATCGCGAAGAAATGGCGAAGCAAGGCGTTCACTTACCCCCGCTTGGTGAATATGGCGTCGGTATGATTTTCTTGCCGAAAGAACATGCATCACGTTTGGCCTGCGAGCAAGAGTTAGAGCGCACAGTACGCTTGGAAGGGCAAGTTGTTTTAGGTTGGAGAGACGTTCCGGTAGATGTAAAACTGCCAATGTCCCCGACAGTACAAATGACTGAGCCATTCATCCGCCAAATCTTTATTGGCCGTGGCCGTGACATCATGACAACTGACGCGCTTGAGCGTAAGTTATATGTCATTCGTAAAACAGCAAGCCATGCCATTCAAGATTTACATCTGAAGCATGGTAAAGAATATTTTGTTGCCTCTATGTCGGCACGCACCATTGTTTATAAGGGTTTGCTGTTAGCTAACCAAGTGGGCGCGTACTACCAAGACTTGCAAGATCCTCGAACAGTCTCAGCGTTGGCATTAGTGCATCAACGCTTCTCAACCAATACCTTCCCAGCTTGGGAGTTGGCTCATCCATACCGCATGATTGCACATAACGGTGAGATTAATACTGTTAAGGGCAACGTCAATTGGGTAAATGCTCGCGAAGGTGCGATTAGCTCACCAGTGTTGGGCGATGACCTACAAAAACTCTGGCCATTGATCTACCCAGGACAGTCTGACACAGCTTGTTTTGACAACTGCTTAGAGTTGTTAGTGATGTCTGGTTATCCGCTAGCGCAAGCCATGATGATGATGATTCCTGAGGCATGGGAACAGCATGCATTGATGGACGACAATCGCCGTGCGTTTTATGAATATCACGCGGCAATGATGGAGCCATGGGATGGCCCTGCTGCGATGGCATTTACTGATGGTCGTCAAATTGGTGCGACTTTAGATCGCAATGGTTTGCGTCCAGCTCGTTACTACGTTACCGATGATGACCTAGTGATCATGGGATCTGAGGCTGGCGTATTGCCAATTCCTGAGAGCAAGATTATTCAAAAATGGCGCTTGCAACCAGGCAAGATGTTCATGATTGATATGGAGCAGGGTCGCATTGTTGATGACGTTGAGCTCAAAAATGCGGTGTCTAAGGCCAAGCCATATAAGAGCTGGATTGATGCGGTTCGCGTCAAGCTAGATGAAGTGGATGCTAGCAAAGCGGATTTGATTGACGAAAAAATAACGATTCGTCCGGCGGCTAAATTATTGGATCGTCAGCAAGCATTTGGCTATACCCAAGAAGACATTAAGTACCTCATGGCACCAATGGCCATGAATGGTGAAGAAGCTATTGGTTCGATGGGTAATGACAGTCCTTTGGCTGTTCTTTCAAATAAGAACAAACCTTTGTATAACTACTTCAAGCAGTTATTTGCTCAGGTAACTAATCCTCCGATTGACTCCATTCGCGAAAACATGGTGATGTCTCTGGTGTCATTCATTGGGCCAAAACCCAATTTATTAGATACCAACAATATCAACCCGCCAATGCGCTTGGAAGTAAGTCAGCCTATTTTGGATTTTGATGACATGACGAAAATTCGTCACATTGATCATTACACCAATGGGAAGTTCCGCTCTTATGAGTTGGATATTTGTTACCCAGCATCTTGGGGTAAGGCGGGTATTGAGGCTCGCCTGGCATCATTGTGTGCGGAAGCTGCCGATGCAGTACGCTCTGGTTACAACATCTTAATCGTCAGCGATCGTCAAGTCGATGAGCAGCATGTAGCGATTCCTGCCTTATTGGCAACTTCTGCTATTCATCAGCATTTAGTTCAAAAAGGTCTGCGCACTAGCGTGGGCCTCGTTGTCGAAACTGGTAGTGCACGCGAGACGCATCACTTTGCGCTCTTGGCTGGTTATGGTGCTGAAGCAGTTCACCCATACCTTGCAATGGAGACATTGTCCGAGATGGCTAAAGGCTTGTCTGGAGATTTATCAGGTGAGAGGGCAGTTAAGAATTTTGTGAAAGCAGTTGGAAAGGGTTTGCAAAAAGTGATGTCCAAAATGGGTATCTCTACTTACATGTCCTATACAGGCTCACAGATTTTTGAAGCCATTGGCCTAAACCACGACATTATTGATCAGTACTTCAAAGGCACTCCGTCCAATGTTGGCGGTATTGGTGTGTTCGAGGTAGCTGAAGAAGCTTTACGTATGCATTCTTCAGCATTCGGTAATGACCCGGTGCTAACTAATATGTTAGATGCTGGTGGTGAGTATGCATTCCGTATTCGTGGTGAAAACCATATGTGGACTCCTGACACAATTGCCAAGCTTCAGCACTCCACACGCATTGGCGCTGAGAAGGGTTATCAGACCTACAAAGAGTACGCCAACATCATCAACGATCAAACTAAGCGTCAAATGACTTTGCGTGGTTTATTTGAATTTAAAGTTGATCCAGCTAAAGCCATTCCACTGGATGAAGTCGAATCAGCAAAAGAAATCGTCAAACGTTTTGCAACGGGTGCGATGTCTTTGGGCTCTATTTCTACTGAAGCTCACGCGACATTGGCAGTTGCCATGAACCGTATTGGTGGTAAGTCCAATACTGGTGAGGGCGGTGAAGATCCAAACCGTTACGTAAATGAACTCAAAGGCATTCCAATCAAGAGGGGTGAGACCTTAGCTAGCATCTTGGGTAGTGATGTCGTTGAAGCCAACATCCCATTATTGGATGGTGATTCATTGCGCTCTAAGATCAAGCAAGTGGCTTCTGGCCGTTTTGGCGTAACTACAGAATATTTGCGTTCTGCAGACCAAATCCAAATCAAGATGGCACAAGGTGCTAAGCCCGGTGAAGGCGGTCAATTACCTGGCGGCAAAGTTTCTGATTACATCGGTAAATTGCGCTTCTCAGTGCCAGGCGTAGGTTTGATTTCTCCTCCTCCGCACCATGATATTTATTCAATCGAAGATATCGCTCAGTTGATTCATGACTTAAAGAACGTCAATCCAAAAGCAGACGTTTCTGTGAAGTTGGTATCTGAAGTGGGCGTGGGTACGATTGCTGCTGGTGTCGCCAAAGCAAAAGCAGATCACGTTGTGATTGCTGGTCACGATGGCGGTACTGGTGCATCACCACTCTCTTCTATCAAGCATGCTGGCTCCCCATGGGAGCTTGGCTTAGCTGAAACACAACAAACATTGGTTCTTAATGGCTTGCGTAGCCGTATTCGCGTTCAAGCTGACGGCCAAATGAAAACAGGTCGTGATGTTGTAATTGGCGCCTTGTTGGGTGCAGATGAATTTGGTTTTGCGACCGCTCCGTTGGTAGTTGAGGGTTGCATCATGATGCGTAAGTGTCATTTGAATACTTGCCCTGTAGGCGTTGCAACTCAAGATCCCGAATTGCGTAAGAAGTTCTCCGGTAAGCCTGAGCATGTCGTGAATTTCTTCTTCTTTATTGCTGAAGAAGCTCGCGAGATCATGGCGCAATTAGGAATTCGTAAGTTTGATGATCTGATTGGCCGCGTTGACTTGTTAGATACCCGTAAAGGGATAGAGAACTGGAAAGTACATGGTTTGGACTTCAGCAAGATCTTTGCTGCTCCACAAGTAGCTGCAGATGTTCCTCGTTACCAAATTCTCACGCAAGATCATGGTCTGGCAAGTGCGCTCGACAATATCTTGATTGAGAAGAGTGAGCCGGCTCTTGAACGTGGTGAAAAAGTATCCTTTATTGTTCCCGTGAAAAACGTGAATCGTACTGTCGGTGCAATGCTTTCTGGTGAAGTGGCTCAGCGTTATGGACATGCTGGCCTGCCAGACGACACTATTCATATTCAATTAAACGGTACTGCTGGACAAAGCTTTGCGGCTTTCTTGGCTCGTGGCATCACCTTGGATTTGGTGGGTGATGGCAACGACTACGTCGGTAAAGGCCTTTCTGGCGGTCGCGTCATTGTGCGAGCTCCGCATGAGTTCCGTGGCGACACTGCTAAGAACATCATTGTTGGCAATACAGTGCTTTACGGCGCTATTGCTGGTGAAGCATTCTTTAATGGTGTAGCCGGTGAGCGTTTTGCAGTTCGTAACTCCGGATCCACAACAGTCGTTGAAGGTACTGGCGATCATGGTTGTGAATACATGACCGGCGGAACTGTCGTGGTTCTGGGTACGACAGGCCGTAACTTCGCTGCTGGTATGAGCGGCGGTATTGCTTATGTTTATGACGAAGATGGCCTCTTTGATAAGCGTTGCAATACCAGCATGGCATCTTTAGAAAAAGTATTGCCTTCTGCAGAACAGATTGCCAAGATGCCTCAATCTGAGTGGCATGCCCCTATTGATGTCAAAGACGGTGGCGAACGCTTGACTGACGAGCAAATTTTGAAGAGCTTGATTGAGCGTCATTTCCGTTACACCGGTTCGGAGCGTGCTAAAGCGCTTTTAGCTGACTGGGAAAATGCCCGCGGTCGTTTTGTAAAAGTACTTCCAACTGAATACAAGCGTGCGCTTGGTGAGTTGTGGGAAAAAGCACAAAAGAAAACGATTGCAGCGTAATTAATACGAACATTAAGAAAAGATACTAAGGATTAGATATGGGTAAGGTCACTGGATTTATGGAGTTTGAGCGTGTCGATGAAACATACGAAGCGCCCGTCAAACGTCTCCACCATTACAAAGAATTCGTAGCCGCACTAACTGATGAAGAGGCAAAAGTTCAGGGTGCGCGTTGCATGGACTGCGGCATTCCATTTTGTAATAACGGTTGCCCTGTCAATAACATCATTCCCGATTTCAATGATTTAGTTTTTCATAATGATTGGAAGAATGCGTTAGATGTACTGCAATCTACGAATAACTTCCCTGAGTTCACTGGCCGTATTTGTCCTGCTCCTTGTGAAGCTGCCTGTACCTTAGGCATTAACCGTGCGCCAGTGGGCATCAAGTCGATTGAGCACGCGATCATTGATAAGGGTTGGGAAAGTGGCTGGGTTAAGCCGCAGCCATCTAAAAGCAAAACAGGTAAAAAAGTGGCTGTTGTCGGCGGTGGCCCAGCAGGCATGGCTGCAGCACAACAGTTGGCGCGTGTTGGCCATGACGTCACTGTCTATGAAAAGAATGATCGTATCGGCGGATTGCTGCGCTATGGTATTCCTGATTTCAAAATGGAAAAGTGGCTCATCGATCGCCGTGTAGAGCAAATGCAGGCCGAAGGTGTGAAATTTGAAACTGGCATTTTTGTTGGAAAAGAAGTGCTTGGTGTAGAGGTAAAAAATTATTCCAAGAAGACCGTGTCCCCTGAACAGTTGATGAAAGATTTTGATGCTGTTGTTATTACGGGTGGCGCTGAGCAACCACGTGATCTTCCGGTGCCGGGTCGCGAATTGTCAGGAGTTCACTACGCTTTAGAGTTTTTAATTCCCCAAAACAAAGAGAATGCTGGCGATTTTAAAAATGAAATCCGCGCAACAGATAAACATGTTGTCGTGATTGGTGGTGGTGATACAGGATCTGATTGTGTTGGAACATCGAATCGTCATGGCGCAACCAAGATTACCCAATTTGAGTTATTGCCCCAGCCACCCGAAGAAGAAAACAAGCCTCTGGTTTGGCCTTATTGGCCAACGAAGTTACGTACTTCCTCATCTCATGAAGAAGGTTGTGATCGCGATTGGTCTGTTGGAACCAAACGTTTCGAAGGTAAAAATGGCAAAGTTGAAAAACTAATTGGCGTTCGTTTGGAGTGGAAAGACGGCAAGATGGCAGAAGTGCCAAACTCAGAATTTGAAATAAAGGCAGATTTAGTGCTTTTGGCAATGGGATTTGTATCCCCAGTTCAACAAGTATTAAACGCATTTGGCGTAGAAAAAGACGCACGCGGTAATGCAAAAGCGACTGTAGACGGTCAAAATGCCTATCAAACCAATGTTTCTAAGGTATTTGCTGCTGGTGACATGCGTCGTGGTCAATCTTTGGTTGTTTGGGCAATACGTGAAGGCCGTCAATGTGCCCGCGCAGTAGATGAGTATTTAATGGGGTCTTCCGTTTTGCCCCGATAATATCGGGGATATGAACAGTCCTCGGCCAGATTCTTTGGATGTAAAAAAACCTCTTGGTGAAGTTGTCGTCTCTATTAATGACGTCAACTTCTCTTACGCTCCTGGCGAGCGACAAATTTTGTCCGGCTTGAATATGGAGTTTCGCCGCGGTCAGGTGGTTGCCGTTATGGGTGGATCTGGTTGTGGCAAAACAACCATTCTCCGTTTGATTGGGGGGCAATTCACTGCTCAGTCCGGTGAGGTGTTATTCGAAGGCCAAGATATTGGCAAGATGAGTGGAAATGAATTGATGGCCGCACGTCGTCGCATGGGTATGCTCTTTCAATTTGGCGCTCTGTTTACAGACTTAAGTGTTTTTGAAAACGTAGCGTTCCCATTGCGCGAACATACTAACTTGAGTGAAGAGCTTTTACGTTCTTTAGTGTTGATGAAGCTCAATGCAGTTGGCTTGCGTGGTGCACGTGACTTAATGCCTTCACAAATCTCTGGTGGCATGGCAAGACGTGTTGCGCTTGCAAGAGCAATCGCTCTTGATCCTCCATTAATCATGTATGACGAGCCCTTTGCTGGTCTCGATCCCATTTCACTTGGAATCACTGCACGATTAATTCGTGATCTAAATAACGCCCTTGGAGCTACTAGTTTATTGGTGACTCACGATGTTGAGGAAACTTTTGAGATTGCAGATTATGTGTACTTTATAGCCAACGGTCGTATTGGTGCGCAGGGTACGCCTGATGAGTTGAGTCAATCAACTGATCCATTTGTAAGACAGTTTTTAGATGCCGCTCCCGATGGCCCAGTTCCCTTTCATTACCCAGGACAAACCTTGGAAGAAGATTTTGGGGTGCGTGTCTAATGAATGCAGTTGGAAAAATTCTCGATTTATTTGGCGACCTTGGATTTTTTATCCGTCGTAATTTAACTAGCCTTGGTCTAGCCGCGCGCATGTTTACTGCGGTCATTTGGCGCTCAGGATTTTTACTCAAACGCCCTCGTTTGGTGATCGATCAAATTTTATTTGTTGGTAATCATTCTTTTGTGATCATTGCAGTATCAGGTTTATTTGTTGGTTTTGTATTGGGTTTGCAAGGTTATTACACCTTGAATCGTTACGGCTCAGAACAGGCCTTGGGCTTATTAGTTGCTTTATCGCTTACGCGTGAATTGGGTCCTGTGATTACTGCCCTCCTTTTTGCTGGCCGTGCAGGAACGTCATTAACAGCCGAAATCGGTTTGATGAAAGCAGGCGAACAGTTGAGCGCAATGGAAATGATGGCTGTTGATCCCTTGGGTCGCGTGATTGCTCCAAGACTTTGGGCTGGCATCATTTCAATGCCTATTTTGGCGACTATATTTACTGCAGTTGGCGTACTTGGCGGTTATTTGGTGGGCGTACCGTTGATTGGCGTTGATTCTGGAGCATTCTGGTCACAAATGCAGGGCGGGGTAGACCTTTTTTCCGATATTGGTAATGGACTCATTAAAAGCTTAGTGTTTGGTGTGGCTGTGACATTTATTGCGCTTTATCAAGGATATGAAGCCAAGCCAACACCTGAGGGTGTGTCGCAGGCAACTACGCGTACTGTCGTGATCTCTTCTTTATCGGTTTTAGCTTTGGATTTCCTGCTAACCGCGATGATGTTCTCAAATTAGAAAGAATAAACTGGGGTTCTTATGAGAAAAAGTGCAATTGATATTTGGGTAGGAATTTTTGTTGCCATTGGTTTATTGGCCGCCTTATTTCTTGCGTTGAAAGTAGGCAATATGAATGCGGTATCTTTTGCGCCTACATATAAGATCACAGCCCGCTTCGATAATATTGGTGGCTTGAAGCCTCGCGCTCCCGTAAAGAGCGCTGGGGTAGTAGTGGGGCGTATCGCTAATATTTCATTTGATGATAAAACTTACCAAGCTACTGTTGTGATGACGATTGAAGATGCTTATAGGTTTCCAAAAGATTCTTCAGCGAAAATTTTGACTTCTGGTTTGTTGGGAGAGCAATACATTGGCTTAGAAGCTGGTGGCTCAGATGATATGCTGGCTGAGGGTGGGAAAATTACCCAAACCCAATCAGCCATTGTTTTGGAGAGTTTGATTAGCCAGTTCTTGTATAACAAGGCGGCAGATAGCGGGCAAGAAAAAGGTGCTGCTAAATGATGTTGCATTTAGGCAGACTTCGCCGAACAGGGGTGCGTTTCCTGTTAGTGGGGTTTACTGCTCTGATTGTTGGTTGCGCTTCGATACCCGCTGGCGTCGAGCCCTCACCTAATGATCCGTGGGAGCCTTTTAATCGCTCAGTTTTCGAATTTAACGAAGGTTTAGATGCGTATTTACTCAAGCCCGTAGTAGCTGGGTACCGTTTTGTTTTGCCAGAATTTATTCGCGAGGGAATCTATAACTTTTTTAGTAATTACAACGATATATATACGGCTCTGTATAACTTGCTGCAAGGTAAGCCTGGATATGCCTTTAATGACTTGATGCGAGTTGCAGTAAATACCACTATGGGCTTAGGGGGTCTTCTAGATCTTGCAACCCCTGGTGGCCTTGAAAAGCATAAAGAAGACTGGGGTCAGACTTTGGGTGTATGGGGTGTACCTGCAGGCCCATATGTAGTATTACCTTTTTTTGGCCCAAGCAATGTGCGCGATACCTTTGGCACTGCTGCTGATTTAGAGTCAGACTACTTATTTAGATTGCTACCAAACGTAGCTCTTAGAAATAGTTTGACTGGCTTGCGTGTTGTGAATACCCGAAACACCTATTACGAGGCAGGTGACTTATTGGATGGCGCCGCTATTGATAAGTACAGCTTTATGCGGGATGCTTACATTCAAAGACGTCAGTACCAAATCAATGAGGGTAGAGACGATGAAGAGCCTCCAATGCCCCCGTATGAGAATGGTTACGAGTAAAAATATATTCTTATGGGGGCTAGAATTGCCTCTGACGTACAAACCTATTGAGATAACGCATATGAAAAGTTACAAAAAGATTTCTAAATGGTTGGCGATGAGCCTTTTTGTGGCATCTAGCGCACTCTTTGCTCAAACCCCTGATCAATCAACTCCTCCAGACGCCTTAATCAAAATGGTTGTAACCGATGTGATGACTTCGGTGAAATCAGACCCAGAAATTCAAAAGGGCAATATTCCACGCATTGTTGATTTGGTTGAGAAGAAAATTGTTCCTTATACCGATATGCGTCGCACGACTGAAATGGCAATGGGGCCGAACTGGAAAAAGGCGACCCCTGAACAGCAAGCTCAGCTAACCTCCGAATTCAAAAATCTATTGATTCGTACTTACTCTGGCGCATTAAGTCAGTTACGTGATCAAACGGTGCAATTTAAAGCCCTTCGTTCAACTCCAGATGAACAAGAAGTAGTTGTAAAAACGGTGGTGCTAGGTCGTGGTGATCCAGTTCCTTTGGATTATCGTTTGGAGAAGACTGATAAAGGCTGGAAGGTCTACGACATGAACATCATGGGTGTTTGGCTGGTTGAGGCTTATCGCAATCAATTTGCTAATCAGATTAGCCAAAATGGGACTGAGGGTTTGGTGAAATTCTTGCAAGACCGCAATAAGCAGCTTGCTTCTACTAAATAAGCCTCTTTGATCGATGTCTTTTCTTCTGCCTAAAACGGTTACTCAAGAAACTGCACTGCAACTGCAGAAAGAGGGTTTGCTCAATGCGCCCCAATTACGAGTGGTGAATTGCGCTTTATTGGAAGATTTTGATTCAACTGTTTTAACAGTATTGTTAGCATGGCAAAAAAAGGCGCAAGCAGATGGACATTCTTTATCTGTTGAGCAGGCCCCTGAAAAACTCAAAGTATTGGCCAATGTCTACGGCGTATCTGCATTGCTAGGTTTGTAACAGCATGCATTCGGCGATCTCACTCAAAAATATTTCTAAGCACTACGGAGCCCTTCAGGCTTTAGATGATGTCTCTTTGGCAATTGAGCCAGGAGAGTTTTTTGGGCTTCTAGGCCCTAATGGCGCCGGCAAGACAACCCTGATTTCTATCTTGGCTGGCTTGGTTAGGGCTGATAAAGGACATGCTGCAATTTTGGGCGCAGATGTTCAAAAGTCATTTCGTGAGGCACGTCGTATGTTGGGTGTTGTTCCTCAAGAGCTCGTGTTTGACCCATTTTTCACTGTGCGTGAAACATTGCGTTTTCAGTCTGGTTATTTTGGTATTCGCAACAATGATGCTTGGATCGACGAGATCTTGGCTAATCTGGATCTCGCCGGAAAAGCCGATAGCAATATGCGCACCCTATCCGGCGGTATGAAGCGTCGGGTGCTTGTTGCTCAGGCCCTAGTTCATCGCCCACCAGTCATTATTTTGGATGAGCCAACAGCAGGCGTGGATGTTGAGCTGCGTCAGTCTTTATGGCAATTTATCAGCCGCCTAAACCAAGATGGGCATACGATCGTCTTGACTACACATTATCTAGAAGAAGCAGAAGCTTTATGCCAACGTATTGCGATGCTTAAGCAAGGAAAAATTGTTGCTCTAGATACCACCGCTAATTTGCTAACCCGCTATGGTTCTGTGAAAAAAGATGGTGAAGGTAAAACGGATTTAGAAGAAGTGTTTGTCAATATTATGTCTGGGGGCGCGATATGAAAAACGCGCTAAATAAGCCTACGTTGGAATACGGTAGCGGCTTTCCGACATTGTTATATAAAGAAGTAAAACGTTTTTATAAGGTGGCTTTTCAGACGGTAGCAGCGCCAGTCCTCACCGCAATTTTGTATCTCATGATTTTTGGTCATGTGCTCGAAGGTAAAGAGGTTTACGGGCGCCTAAGTTACACCGCCTTTTTAATTCCCGGTCTGGTCATGATGAGTGTCTTGCAAAATGCGTTCGCTAATACTTCTTCATCCTTAATTCAATCCAAAATTACTGGCAACCTTGTTTTTGTTCTGCTGGCACCGTTAAGTCATTTTGAGTTCTACGCTGCATATATTCTGGCAGCAGTATTCCGCGGTGTAGTTGTTGGCTTGGGTGTATTCCTCATCACGGCCTGGTATGGCTTACCTGCTATAGAAAACCCTATTTGGATTTTGACATTTGCATTTTTAGGGGCCGCAATTTTGGGTAGTCTAGGTTTGATTGCGGGAATCTGGGCAGATAAATATGATCAGCTGGCTGCATTTCAGAATTTCATCATCATGCCTGCTACGATGCTATCCGGCGTCTTCTATTCAATTCACTCATTGCCACCCGCATGGCAGGTTGTATCTCATTTCAACCCCTTCTTTTATATGATCGACGGATTTCGATTTGGGTTCTTTGGAGTTTCAGATATATCCCCATGGAATAGTTTGGCAATAGTGTTGTGCTTCTTTGCTGTAGTTTCAGTAATCGCATTACGATTGCTGCAAAAGGGCTATAAGCTCAGACATTAAGATTTTGATTAGGAGAAATGATGTTGCCAACCCCAGAACAGATTAAAGGCTATATCAAGCAAGGTATTGAATGTACTCATATTCAAGTTGAAGGTGATGGCCAACATTTTTTTGCCACCATTGTGAGCCCTGAGTTTGAGGGTAAACGTTTAATTCAGCGCCATCAATTGGTATATGCTGCCATGGGCGATCGCATGAAGGCAGAAGTGCATGCTTTATCGATTAAGGCATTTACCCCAGAAGAGTTCACTCAGAACATGGCTAAATAAAATTCATCTGCATTAATAAAAAGACATTACTGGAATCGTTTCATGGATAAATTAAGAATGACTGGCGGTACCCCGCTCAATGGCGAGGTGACGATTGCAGGCGCAAAGAATGCTGCGCTACCAATTTTGTGTGCCTGTCTCTTAACTGACCAACCAGTCGTGTTACGTAATTTACCTGATCTTCAAGATGTCCGAACCATGCTCAAGTTATTGCAAGAGATTGGTGTGGTCGTTAGTTTTCCAGATGCGAATAATCCTAACCATGTGATCTTAAATGCGGCTGTGATCAAGAGTTCTGAGGCAACTTATGAAATGGTGAAAACTATGCGTGCATCGATCTTGGTGCTTGGTCCTTTGCTCGCCAGAATGCATAGCGCCAAAGTGTCATTGCCGGGTGGGTGTGCCATTGGTGCTCGACCTGTCGATCAGCATATTAAGGGCCTCAAGGCCATGGGTGCGAGCATCAAAATTAAGAGTGGTTACATTCAGGCTGAAACCAAGCCGACAACGGAACGACTCAAGGGCGCCTCAATTCTGACTGACATGATTACTGTGACGGGGACTGAAAATTTATTAATGGCGGCGACCTTGGCTTCGGGTACAACTATTTTAGAAAATGCAGCACGTGAGCCAGAGGTTGGTGATCTCGCTGAATTACTCGTTAAGATGGGCGCAAAGATTACGGGTATTGGCAGTGACCGTTTGGTAATTGAGGGTGTTGAAAAACTCCATGGAGCTGAACATTCAGTCATTCCGGACCGAATTGAAGCAGGTACTTTTTTATGCGCAGTTGCTGCTGCAGGTGGAGAAGTATTGGTGAAGCATTGCCGCCCGGATACGCTTGACGCGGTTATCGTCAAGTTAAAAGAAGCAGGCTTGAAGATGGAGATAGGGCCGGATTGGATTAAGGCGTCTATGCAGGGTCGTCCGAAAGCAGTGAGCTTTCGTACTTCGGAATATCCAGCCTTCCCCACAGATATGCAGGCACAGCTCATGGCTGTAAATGCAGTAGCAAACGGTAATTCGACAATTACGGAAACAATTTTTGAAAATCGCTTTATGCACGTTCAAGAATTAAATCGCTTGGGTGCTGATATTGCGATTGAGGGTAATACTGCAATTGCGCAGGGAGTAGAGAGGCTTTCTGGAGCCATTGTGATGGCTACGGATTTACGCGCTTCAGCCAGCTTGGTGATTGCTGGCCTTGCTGCCCAAGGTGAAACCCAGGTGGACCGTATCTATCATTTAGATCGAGGTTACGACCGTATGGAGCAGAAGTTAACCCGCTTAGGCGCCAACATTGAGCGTATTAAGTAGGCCTGAGAGATAATTAGCTCATGAAATTGACTTTAGCCCTCTCAAAGGGCCGCATCTTCGAAGAAACTGCTGAGATCTTATCTAAGGTCGGAATTATGCCGCTCGAAGATCCTGAAAAGTCACGCAAGTTGATTATTGAAACTTCTAATCCAGATGTTCGATTAATTATCGTGCGCGCTTCTGATGTGCCAACTTATGTGCAATTTGGTGGTGCTGATTTTGGGGTTGCCGGTTTGGACGTATTAATGGAAAAAGGCACCGATGGTTTATATGTTCCTTTTGATTTAGATATTGCCAAATGTCGTATGTCAGTGGCTGTCCGCGAAGGTTTTGACTATGCGGCTGCCGTTAAACAGGGGTCACGTTTAAAAGTGGCTACGAAGTATGTCAATTGTGCTCGTGAACACTTTGCCAATAAAGGCGTGCACATCGATACGATTAAGCTATACGGCTCCATGGAGCTTGCCCCATTAGTTGGTTTGGCTGATGCCATTGTGGATTTGGTTTCTACAGGCAACACACTAAAAGCAAATGGCTTGGTTGAAGTAGAACCGATTGCCGATATTAGCGCTCGATTGGTAGTAAACCAGGCTTCGTATAAGCGTAAGCGCCAACAACTTCAACCCATTTTTGAGTTGTTAAAGTAATAGACGGATTAGAGTCCACAGCTCTTTATTACCTATGCCCAAACCAGTACAAGTAAAGCGCCTCAACAGCCAAGATATAGGTTTCATAGAAACCTTACTCTCTAGCCTTTCTTTGCCTATGGCAGATGATGAGGCTATAGACGCCGCGGTAGTCAAGATTTTGACTGCCGTGAAAGCGAAAGGTGATGCCGCTGTTTTGGAATTTACTAAACAGTTTGATCGCCTAAATGTAGCCAAGGTTTCAGAATTAGAGATCACTCGCCCGGAATTAGAACGTGCCTACAACGAACTTTCTGCTGTGCAAAAAAATGCTTTAGATGTTGCGGCTCAAAGAGTGCGCGCTTATCACGAGAAGCAAAAAATTGAAGCGGGTTGTCATTCTTGGGAATATGAAGAGGCTGATGGCACGCGTTTGGGTCAAAAAGTAACGCCACTGGATCGCGTTGGTATTTATGTTCCTGGTGGCAAGGCTGCCTACCCATCCTCTGTCTTGATGAATGCGATTCCTGCAAAAGTTGCTGGAGTTGCCGAAGTCATTATGGTGGTCCCCACGCCAGATGGGTCACGTAATCCTTTGGTCTTGGCCGCTGCCTATTTGGCTGGCGTGGATAGAGTATTTACTATTGGGGGCGCTCAAGCAGTAGCGGCTCTTGCTTACGGCACTGAAACGATTCCATCGGTAGATAAAATTGTCGGTCCAGGTAATGCTTACGTAGCCGCAGCCAAGCGCAGAGTCTTTGGGACTGTGGGAATTGATATGATTGCCGGCCCATCAGAGATATTGGTTTTGTGTGATGGATCTAGTAACCCTGATTGGGTTGCTATGGATTTATTTTCTCAAGCAGAGCATGACGAGCAAGCACAATCTATTTTGCTATGCCCTGATGCGAAGTTTATCGAACAAGTTCAAGATAGCATTAATCGATTGCTTCCTGAAATGCCAAGGGCAAAAGTGATTGAGGCTTCCTTAACAAATCGCGCTCTATTCATTCAAGTGCAGGATATGAAGCAAGCATGTGAAATTGCCAATGCGATAGCTGCTGAGCACTTGGAAATTTGCACTGTCGATCCGCGTCAGTGGGCTGATCAGATTCGTCATGCTGGGGCTATCTTTATGGGTAACTACACCAGTGAATCGCTAGGCGATTATTGTGCTGGACCTAATCACGTATTACCAACAGCACGCACTGCGCGTTTCTCATCTCCGCTGGGTGTTTACGACTTCATCAAGCGCTCAAGCATGATTGAAGTGAGCGAAGCTGGGGCACAAACCTTAGGGGCTATTGCTAGCACCTTGGCTCATGGGGAAGGTTTGCAAGCCCATGCTCGTGCAGCTGAGATGCGTCTTAAGAAGTAATTTCTAAACTAGCGAAAACTTAGCTCAGGATTTCTTGTAAGGCAGCGACAAGCTCGTTGCTTTGTTCATCTGTGCCGATCGTAATGCGTAAAAACGCATCTATACGTGGAGATTTGAAATGGCGCACGATGATGCCGCGATCCCGCAAGGCTTGATACAGTGACTCACCAGCATGCTTTGGATGACGAGTAAAAATAAAGTTTGCGGTCGAGGGCAATGTGTCAAAGCCTAAAGCATCCAATTGGCTTACTAATCTATCGCGCGTCTGAATTACTTTTGCTGAGGTTTCTAATAGATGAGTTTGATCTTCAATTGCGGCGATTGCACCTGCTTGAGCTAAACGGCCTAGAGGGTAAGAGTTAAAGCTATTCTTAACTCGCTCCAAGCCTTCAATCAGTGTTGGGTGGCCAACTGCAAAACCAACCCGCAAGCCTGCAAGAGCTCTTGATTTCGAGAGGGTGTGCACTACCACTAGATTTTCTGGGCAGCTAGCACCACGCAATAAAGGAATACAAGACTCTGTTCCATAGTCCACATAGGCTTCATCTATCACTACAACTGAATCTAGATTTTTGGAAAGCAAAGTCTCAATTTCTGAGCGTGCAATTGCGCGACCAGTAGGTGCATTGGGGTTGGGAAAAATAATTCCGCCATTGGGCAATACATAGTCTCTGGCATTAATCTCGAACTGCTCTCCTAGTGGGATAGTCTTGTAATCAATGCCAAAGAGTTTGCAATAAACCGGATAAAAGCTATAGGTGATATCTGGAAAATGAACGGGCTTATTTTGTTTCAGCAAGCCAGCAAAAATATGTGCAAGAACCTCGTCTGAGCCATTCCCCAAGAAAACTTGCTTGGGATCTAAGCCATGCAATTGAGCGATTGCTTTTTTAAGGGCTAAGCCCTCTGGATCTGGATAAAGTCGCAAATCATCGTTTGTTTGACTCTGAATGGCAGCAAGAGCCTTTGCAGATGGACCATATGGGCTTTCATTCGTGTTGAGTTTGACCAACCGTTGCATTTGCGGCTGCTCCCCTGGAACGTAGGGGGTTAAGGTTTGAACGACAGGGCTCCAAAAACGGCTCATGAGGGTACTCAGGTCAAAAATCAAAAAAGTGAAGCAATAACAGCATTTATATCTGTTCTAGGAATGATATTATGAGGCTTCAATCAACACTTCGCCTCGCGGCGCAATGAAGCATGCGGCAAGCCGACGTTACCCGAAACACTTCGGAAACCAAAATTCAAATTTCCATCAATCTAGATGGTACCGGTAAGGCTGAACTCGCCTCAGGGGTCCCTTTCTTGGATCATATGCTGGATCAGATCGCCCGTCATGGGATGATTGATCTTAAGGTGGTTGCACAAGGCGACACCCATATTGACGACCATCACACTGTTGAGGACGTGGGTATCACCCTAGGGCAGGCCTTTGCAAAGGCGGTTGGCGATAAGGCAGGTATTACTCGTTATGGCCACTCTTATGTGCCTCTTGATGAAACGCTCTCCCGTGTTGTAGTGGATTTTTCTGGTCGTCCAGGCTTAGAGTTCAACGTACCATTTACACGTGCTCGGGTAGGTGACTTTGATGTGGATCTGAGTATTGAGTTTTTCCGCGGCTTTGTAAACCATGCTGGCGTGACTTTGCATATTGATAATTTGCGCGGCATTAACGCACATCATCAAATTGAAACGGTATTTAAGGCATTTGGCCGCGCACTGCGCATGGCTTTGACCGTTGATCCACGTGCCGCTGGCGTTGTTCCTTCAACCAAAGGCAGCCTCTAATCTAGATTAGTTAGCTGCCCAGAAGACCACTGCAAAGATAGGCTAAATTGGCGCAAACCATTGCGATCGTTGATTATGGAATGGGCAACCTTCGTTCCGTATATCAGGCATTTCATCATGTGGCACCCGATGACAATGTATTGATTGCCCATAAGCCAGAAGAAATTCTTTCCGCCGATCGCGTTGTATTGCCTGGTCAGGGTGCTATGCCTGATTGCATGAAGCATCTTGAAGAATCTGGTTTGCTAGAAGCCTTGCTTGAAGCGTCTAAAAATAAGCCACTTTTAGGGGTGTGTGTTGGCGAGCAAATGCTGTTTGATCAAAGCGCTGAAGTGCGGGTTAGTGAAAATGGTAAATGGACACCTTGCCTGGGTTTGATCCCTGGAGAAGTACGCCGCTTTGAATTGGCCGGCAAAAAGCAAGCTGATGGTTCGGCCTATAAGGTTCCCCATATGGGCTGGAACCAGGTGCGCCAAGACCGCAGCCATCCTATTTGGGACGGTATTCCAGATCTCACTAGCTTTTATTTTGTCCATAGCTATTATGTTGTGCCGCAACGCAAGGAAGATATTGCAGGGTCAACAGAATATGGCGATTGGTTTGCATCTGCCGTGGCGCGAGATAATATTTTTGCAACTCAATTTCACCCAGAAAAAAGTGCAGAATACGGATTAAAGCTTTATAAAAATTTTGTTTCTTGGCAACCTTAATATTTCTTGACCCTTTGTTATGCTGCTGATTCCCGCAATTGATCTTAAAGATGGCCACTGTGTTCGACTCGAACAAGGTGATATGGATAAGGCCACAGTTTTTTCCGAAGACCCTGGTGCTATGGCGGCACATTGGATTAGCAAGGGTGCTCGTCGACTACATTTAGTTGACCTGAATGGTGCCTTTGCTGGCAAATTAAAAAATGAGTCGGCCATTAAATCGATTCTCAAGGCAGTTGGAAATGAAATCCCTGTTCAGTTAGGCGGCGGCATTCGTGATCTTGAGACGATTGAGCGTCTACTCGATGACGGAATTAGCACCGTCATTATTGGCACTGCAGCTGTAAAGAACCCAGGCTTTGTTCAGGATGCCTGCACAGCATTTCCAGGTCATGTGATGGTTGGCCTAGATGCCCGTGATGGCAAAGTTGCAACTGATGGTTGGAGCAAAATTACTGGCCATGAGGTCATTGACCTGGCCAAGAAATTTGAAGATTGGGGCGTGGAAGCCATTATCTATACCGATATTGGTCGCGATGGTATGTTGAAAGGTGTCAATATTGAAGCCACGATGAAGCTTGCTCAAGCTATTCGTATTCCTGTTATTGCCAGTGGTGGCCTTTCCAATAATCAAGACATTGAAGCGCTCTGCAAAGCGGAAGAAGAGGGCGTGATGGGTGTGATTGCCGGACGCTCTATTTATGCCGCTGATCTAGATTTAGCCGCTGCCCAAAAATATGCGGATGAATTGACGCTGAAATATGCGAAGAAAATTATCTAGTGCTCACAAAACGAATTATTCCTTGCCTGGATGTTACTGCTGGGCGCGTGGTTAAGGGTGTGAACTTTGTCGGCCTGCGTGATGCAGGTGATCCCGTTGAGATTGCTCGTCGTTACGATTCTCAAGGCGCGGACGAGCTGACCTTTTTAGATATCACAGCTACTTCTGATGGTCGCGATCTAATTTTGCACATCATCGAAAATGTAGCATCACAAGTATTTATTCCCCTCACGGTTGGCGGCGGTGTACGTGCGGTTGCGGACGTAAGGCGCTTACTCAATGCAGGCGCTGACAAGGTCAGCATGAATTCATCAGCTGTCGCAAACCCAGATTTAGTGTCAGATGCTGCCGCTTATTACGGCTCACAATGCATCGTGGTTGCGATTGATGCCAAACAAACTGAGGCTGGCAATTGGGAGGTCTTTACCCATGGAGGCAGAACTGCCACAGGTATGGATGTTGTGGAGTGGGCCAAAGAAGTTGCTAAACGTGGTGCTGGTGAAATATTACTAACGAGCATGAATCGTGACGGTAGTAAGGATGGTTTTGATTTGGCACTCACAGCAGCAGTAAGTGACGCTGTGTCGGTGCCGGTGATTGCCTCCGGTGGGGTAGGCAATCTTCAGCACTTAGTGGATGGCATTACCAAGGGCCACGCTGATGCGGTATTGGCAGCCAGTATTTTTCACTACGGTGAATATACGGTCCAGGAGGCAAAAGAATATATGGCTGCCCAAGGGGTTCCCGTTCGAATTTAAGTAGTTTTGCAGGATCCCTTCGATTCACTGTAAAGTTCAGCTATGAGCAAACCCCTGAGCACCTTCACTCCCATTGAGGCCATCCAAGCAGGCCCTTGGCTTGACGCTGTCACTTGGAATGAGCAGGGGCTAGTTCCAGTCATTGCCCAAGAACTTGGTAGCAATGATATTTTGATGATGGCTTGGATGAATCGTGATGCCTTATTAGAAACCTTGAGACTGGGTGAGGCCGTATATTGGACTCGTTCAAGACAAAAACTGTGGCACAAGGGCGAAGAGTCTGGCCATACCCAAAAAGTCAAAGAGATTCGCCTAGACTGCGATGGCGACACTATCTTGTTATTGGTTGAGCAAAAAGATGGGATTGCATGCCATACGGGGGAACACAGCTGCTTTTTCCAGCAATGGGACTCTGCGCAAGCGAAATGGGTGGATGAGTCAAAATCGAAGAAATAAAGTCTTTTCTATAAAAGACATAAAATGATTCTATGAGTAGTCCTACTAATAAATCCATCAATGTAGATACAGGATTAGCCCATTTGGCTGATGTTGTGGATCAGCGTCGAGATGCCTTTAAGGCCGGCTCTGCAGACCCTAAAACTTCCTATACTGCTTTGCTCTTTTCCAAGGGTGATGATGGAATCCTCAAAAAGATTGGTGAAGAGGCAACCGAGGCTGTAATGGCGGCTAAAGATGCGCGCAATTCTAATTTGGCTGCTGAGCAGCAAAAGCTCCTCATAGGCGAGATGGCAGATCTCTGGTTTCATTGCCTGATTGCGCTGTCGCAATTCAACTTGCGTCCTGAGGATGTCATTGCGGAATTAGATCGTCGCCTGGGTACCTCAGGCATCGAGGAAAAGGCTGCTAGAAAAGCCGCAAACCCAGAATAATTTCTAAAAGCGATTCCTAATAAGTTATGTCACACGATCCGAATTGCCTATTTTGTAAAATTTCTCAAGGTTTGATTCCATCCCAAAAGGTATATGAGGATGAAGAAATCTACGCATTTAAAGATATCAACCCAGCAGCGCCAGTGCATTTCTTGATGATTCCTAAAAAGCATATTCCCATGCTGGAGTTAGCGGAAAGCGTGGACACCCCTTTGCTGGGTAAAATGATGGAATTAGCACCCCGTCTTGCCAAAGAGCAAGGCTGTCGACCTGGAAAGGATGGCGGCTTTAGATTGATGGTGAACAATGGGGTAGATGGAGGGCAGGAGGTTTATCACTTGCATTTGCATGTGATGGGCGGTCCGCGCCCATGGAAGAAATAATCCAAGGAGATTAGAGATGGGTTCATTTAGCATTTGGCATTGGTTAATCGTGTTGGTCATCGTGATGTTGGTATTTGGCACCAAGAAATTGCGCAATATTGGTCAAGATTTAGGTGGCGCTGTAAAAGGTTTTAAAGATGGTATGAAATCAGCCGAAGACCCAAATGAGCAGATTCCACAAAGCACTACTACTGCAGAAAAAACAGTGGATGTACAAGCTAAAGACATCAATAAGTAATGTCGTATAGCGCAACAGAAATTCATGCGGTTTCTAAATGATTGATTTAGGTGTTTCAAAGCTTGCGCTAATCGCAGTTGTTGCTCTTGTGGTGGTTGGCCCAGAGCGATTACCAAAAGTAGCTCGCATGGCTGGTAATTTATTTGGCCGTGCTCAGAGATATATGGCGGACGTTAAATCTGAAGTCAATCGTCAGATGGAAATTGAGGAGTTTAAAAAATTCCGAGAAGAAACGACTTCAGCGCTAAAAGAAGTTGAGAATAGTATTGGCTCTGTTGCAAAAGAAGCTAGCGGTAATTTGACCGACCAAGCCGATATTTTCGAAACCAGTTTTGAAAAGCCCCCTCTCGATGAAAAAGAGGTAATGCGTAAAACCAAGCGCCAGGGTCGCAACAGCTGGGGTGTTAGGCGTGCTGCCAGGCCGCTGTGGTTCAAGCGCTCTTCTGGTATGCGTACTCGCATTCAGTCAGGCGCTGCCAGAATGAAGCGTTTCCATCATGCAGCTGGCAAGTAAAGTGAACAATAGATTGGTATGACAGAGAACAACGCCACTGAAGATTCGGGATTGCAGGAATCTTTTTTATCTCACTTATTTGAGTTACGTGATCGCGTTATTAAAGCGGGTTTAGCCATCATTGTCGTTTTTGCTTGCTTGGTCTATTGGGCGCCAGATATTTTTCATTTGTTTGCTCAGCCCTTATTAAGTGCCTTACCCGCTGGCGGTAAGATGATTGTGACCGATGTCACCGGTTCTTTTTTTGTGCCGATGAAAGTCACGATGGTGGTGGCATTCATTATTGCCCTGCCTGTGGTGATGTATCAGCTGTGGGCTTTTATTGCTCCCGGACTGTATTTACATGAGCGCAAACTGATATTGCCTTTGGTGGTGAGTAGTTACACCTTATTCATTATTGGTATGGCGTTTGCTTATTTCTTGGTATTCCCGACAGTCTTTAAATTCATGGCTAGTTATAACGCTCCACTGGGAGCCGAAATGTCTACTGACATTGATAACTATCTCAGTTTTGCTATGACGACTTTCTTGGCCTTTGGTATTACATTTGAAGTGCCTGTAGTCGTGGTGGTATTGGTGCGGATGGGCATAGTGCCATTATCCAAGTTACGAGAAATTCGTCCCTATGTGATTGTGGGGGCTTTTGTTATCTCGGCAGTCGTAACTCCACCAGACGTGCTATCGCAATTACTTTTGGCTGTACCGATGACCTTGCTATATGAGCTCGGCTTATTGGTTGCCCGTATGTATGTACCTAAACCGTCAGAAGATGAGGTAGTTAGACCTACCGATTGATTAATGGCAGATTCGGTCTGATCTTTAGAAAAGGTCGTCACCAACCAGCTAGTGACTTGATCGAAGCGATAGCGTCTTTGACGTAGGTTGCCTTCAATCTCTAAATCGGCCGCCGCAAAAACTTTGCCGGCCGCCAATAAGGCGCGGCGCTGTTGAATGCTTTCAATCTGAATGAGTCGCGGCAAAATCTTAGGTAGCTCCCATCGAATATCTACCGCTACACAATGCTCATGTTGAAGTTGCCCCACCTCGCAAAGCAAAAGCTCTGCCTTACTAAAGTTGAATTGGTTGGCAATGATGATGCGATGAGAGAGTAACAACCAATCTTCATCTAATTTGTGTTCAGCATGATGATTAAGGGCTTGCTCTGCGAACTGCGCTAATTCGTACCAGTCATTTTTTTTGGGGTCAGGGCAGCTATCTAAAATCTTGTTGAGCAATTCCTTTGCTTCTGCAATACCTTGTTGGTGTGCCTGCCATACCCAATACGACGCCTGAAGGCCACGAATCTTTTCTTCTGTTTTTTCACGCTTGCGCCAAAGGCTAGCTCCTTTGCGAAGTTGGGCTTGCGCATGGCCAAGATCTGCTGCGCGATCAAAACAGCGATCGCTTTCAGCAGCGTTGTACCCCGAAAACTGTGGGCGACGATAAATCTCGCCTAAGGCATACCAAGCATCACGATCACCATCTTTGGCAGCAAGCTCTAACCAATACGCGGCTTTTTTGAGTGAGGCATTGGATTTCGTTTCAGTGTTGCCATCTAGTTGTGCAAGACGCAAGCCCAGGATTAGTTTGGCTGCGGTCAGCCCCAACTCTGCTGCTTGGGTAAGCGCTTCTTCATTTTGATCCTCTTGCCACACTTTCCATAAGGAGGAAAGTGCCTCGTTTTTTGGCTGCAATTTAATTAGCAACTCTTTTGCGTTCGTGGCGAAAGCACTATTGCTTTCAGAAAGCTCATTGAGGAACTGTTTTGCAAGCTTTTGAAGTGCGCCCAGATCTAATCCAGATACATTTTCGAAGGATGAGGTATTTTTCTTTATCCATTCAGATAGCTGAGGTTGGATATTTTGATTCAGTGGGTTAATCAATAGATTCGCCAACTGCCATTGAGCAGCAGATCTTGAATCACTGTCGGTAGAAGATTGCGCTAAACCCCAAAATGAGTCCCAACCGAACCCAAAGGCGGGGGAGCCAAAGGTTTCCGCTAATGGAATATTGGCAGTTTGAGCTAAAACCTCAGAAATTTGAGTAGTGTGTGAGCTTGCCCCCTCAACCGCTTGATTTGTAATGGAAATATACGATTTTTCTAACCAAATCAAGGCATTAGCTGGTTGAATTGGGGTTTTATACGCCCCGGTAAGATAGGCTTCAGCCAGTTTTTGTTGCGCAGAAACATCACCTAATCGTGCTGAACTGAGGATTTTTAAGAATTCGCGACTTGCCATATGACAATTTTGGCATTCCAGGGCTGAAAAAGACAGAAATCAAAGGTCTTGTTGTCGAGATACAACGAAGAAAGCCAAAAAACTACCTTTTGACAAGCAAAAAGAGTTCCTAAATGCTCCTACCCCCAGTCGGGCGGGGCAAAAGAAGCAAAATTCATAGGTCCCAGTTTTATTTGGGCATTACTTTTAATTTTTGGAGATTTAAAGAATGAAAAAATCGCTATTCGCAGTTGCAGCCTTGTCAGCTATTGCTGGCTCTGCACAAGCTCAATCAAGCGTAACCGTTTATGGCCTGTTGGATTTGGGTTATGTTGGTTACAACACACGTGCAGCTACTGGTTCTACACAAAACCCACAAGCTGTTAACAAAACAACTGGTAACGCTTTCTCATCATCTGCTGAGTCCACATCACGCTTAGGCTTCAAAGGTACTGAAGATTTAGGCGGCGGTACTTCTGCGTTCTTCACTGTTGAACTCGGTCTTACACCTAACAACAACCAAGCTGTTAACACTGGTGGCACACAAAACCGTCAAACTTTCGTTGGTTTGAAGAAAAATGGTATTGGTCAATTTGCTTTGGGTACTCAGTACACTGTTGTTCATAACGCTGTTGCAGCTACTGACCCAGGTCAAGCTAACAACATCTCTGGTAACTTGATTTACCCAGCAACTACTGAAGGTGCTGGTTCTGCAGAGAACTCAACTGGTGCAGCTTACACAGTTCGTACAAACAACCAATTGTCTTTGAACAGCGATACATTTGCTGGCTTCAAAGCTAATGCAATGTTAGTTGCTAACAACAAGAACTCAAACGAAACAATCACTGTTACTGGTACACCTGCAGCCGGTACTTATGCAGCAGCTGGTGGCTTGAACAACCAGAACGGTTGGGGCTTAGGACTTGACTACACATTCAAGAATTTCTATGCAACAGCTAACTACCAAGCGATGACTTCTAAGCAGTCTGCACAAACTTACACATACACTTCACCGTATGTAACAGGAATTACTGCTGGCGCTCCAGCACAAGGTTATGCAGGCGGTTCTTCTGCTAACGGTACAAACGTACAAGACAACCAGTGGTACGTTGCTGCTACTTATGACTTCGGCATCTTGAAGGCATACGCACAGTACATTACACGTAAGGTTTCTGCACAACAAGACAACAGCTATTACTACAAGCGTTCTGCTGAGCAGATCGGTGTACGTAGCTTCATTACTCCAACTATCGAAGCTTGGGTATCTGGTGGTTTGGGACGTTACAACGGTTACGGTGCTAACACAGCTAATTTAACAGCATGGCAAATTGGTTCTAACTACTGGTTGAGCAAGCGTACTAACTTGTACGCAATCTACGGCCAAGTTGGTACTTCTAATGCGTCATACCCTACTTCAGTAGCTGGTGGCGCACAAAATACCAACCTTAACCCAGCATCCGCTAATATCAGCAACTACGCTGTTGGCGTACGTCACACTTTCTAATTTAACGCTAGCGTCAGCTAGTTCGAATTAGATAGAGTTAAGAAGTAAATTAACCCACCGTGTAAACACGGTGGGTTTTTTCTTTTGCGGCGACTAGATAATCAATAAATTTCGAACGCATCCATTAAGATCATGGAATGAGCTCCCCTCAAACTATTCAGCTTCTTCAAAAAGCCGTGCAAGAAATTCAGGCTAATGAGCTGGAATCAGCAAAATTACATCTCAAAGCCGTATTGAGTAAAGAAAGAAGTCAGCCAGATGCGCTGCGTTTTCTGGGGATAATTGCCGGCCTTCAAAAAGATTGGACTCAAGCGCTGGAATTAATTGATCAGGCAATTGCAGTTAGTCCAGAAAATGGATTGGCATACAGCAATCGAGGCAACGTTTTAAGCGAACTAAAGCGCCATGAAGAGGCGCTCACTTGTTATGAAAAGGCGATTTCTCTACAGCCAGATTATGCCGAGGCCTATAGTAATCAAGGGAATGCTTTGCAAGCTTTGGGGCGCTTTGAAGAGGCGCTCATTTGTTATGAAAAGGCGATTTCTCTACAGCCAGATTATGCCGAGGCCTATAGTAATCAAGGGAATGCATTTTTAGCATTGTCGCGTTATCAGGCGGCCTTAGCTTGTTATGAAAAGACCGTATTGTTAGACGCCAATAATGCCAAGGCATTTTATGGTGCAGCCATTATTTTTGATCTTCAAAAAAAGTATGACTATTCTTTAGGTTGTTGCAATCAGGCATTAAAAATACAGCCTCACTATCTTGAGGCTTTGGCACTCAGAGGCACCATTTATTTCCGGGCCAAGGACTACGAACAGGCGCTTACCAATTTTGATGAAATTCTTCTCATTCACCCCCAATCCATTCAGGCTTGGTTGTCAAAGGGTGATATTTACGCAGAAACGAAGCAGTTTGAAAAAGCTGATGAAGCTTTTAAGAAGGCTTTAGTAATAGACCCTACAAAAGATTTTCTGTTTGGGCTTTCTATACAAAATCAGATACAAATGTGTCAATGGACTGACCTGACGAATCAAGTGAAGGATTTGGTTCATCGAGTTAGAGATGGTGAAAAAGTCGCAATTCCATACAATCTCATCTCTTTAGTAGATGATAAGAGTTTAATTAGGTGCTCCATTGAGATTTACGCACAGGCCATGCGGGGTAATATTGAGAGAGTTAAGCAAGAGAAAATTTCTCCAAAGAAAAAAATACGGCTTGGTTATTTTTCTGCAGATTTTCATAATCACCCTACGGCATATTTAGTTGCCGAACTTTTTGAGTGCCATGACAAAGAAAAATTTGAACTTTTTGGATTTGTATTTGGCCGTAATGCTCCAGATGAGATGCGTAACAGGCTGGAGAAATCATTTGACCAATTTCTGGATGTTGAAGATAGATCGGATGAAGAGATTGCTCAGCTAGCGCGTGAAATGCACATCGATATAGCCATTGATTTAAAAGGCTTTACCAAAGAAGCGCGCCCTAAAATATTCATGTATGGCGCTGCCCCGATTCAAATTAGCTATCTAGCATTTCCTGGGACGATGGGATTGCCGTGTTTTGATTATGTGATCGCCGATCCTATTTTGATTCCGGAAAAGCATCAAGATGGCATGGTAGAGAAAATTATTTATATGCCCGATAGCTATCAAGTCAATGATAGAAGCAGGAAGATATCACCACTGATCAAGTCTCGTAAAGAGCTTGGGCTTCCTGAGTCGGGATTTGTGTTTTGCTGTTTTAATAACAACTATAAGATTACTCCAGCAGTTTTAGATGGCTGGGTAAAAATTTTGCTGGCAGTAGAGGGTAGTGTACTTTGGCTTTATGAAGACAACCCTATTGCGGTCGCTAACTTAAAGCAAGAGGCTTTAACAAGAGGCTTAGATGCTGGCAGATTTATTTTCGCTGGGCGCATGGATTCAGCAGATCATTTAGCTAGATATAAGAATGCTAATTTATTCCTAGACACTACCCCGTGTAATGCACACACAACAGCTAGTGATGCTTTATGGGCTGGGTTACCGGTACTCACGCTAGCTGGAGAGTCTTTTGGTGCTCGCGTTGCCGCAAGTCTTAATAATGCCGTTGGACTTTCTGGTTTAACGGTAGAAACACAAGAAGAATATGAAGCGCTAGCAATTCAGTTAGCAACTAGTCCAAGCAGATTGAAGGAACTTAAAGATCGACTTGAGAGAAATCTGTTAACTGCCCCTCTATTTGATACGCCGCTATTTACAAAAAATCTAGAGGCCGGATACATAGAGGCTTATGAGCGACATCAACAAAATATGCCGTTAGATCATATCTATATTGACGCCCCTAAAGGCTAATAATATCCTTGAGGGGTAAGTTAGCGCAAAAAAGAGTATTTGCTTCTTTGAGAGCACTTTCATAACTATGCATAAACAAGTTTGAGTTAAATAGGCGCGTACTATTTTTATTGGCAATTAATTTATTTTTTAGGTCTATATACTTTTCTGGATAGGTGGCGAGTTCTACTGCTTGTGTTTCATAGCCAGCCATTGACTGATGAATTAATTCTGGTAAATCCAGATGTGTGAGTAGGCTAGAGGCCACTCGACTTGGAAAGGATTCACCCTGCAGAGTAATTACAGGTATGTCCATCCATAGGGCATCGCTTGCTGTAGTGCCAGCATTGTATGGAGTAGTGTCTAGGAATAAATCAGTTATTTTGTAGCGAGCAAGATAGTCTGCCCTAGTCAAACGCTCGGCAAAAACAAACCTTTGAGGGGCAACCCCATTTTTGCTTGCATACTCCAGTAGATTCTTAGTAGCTTCCGCATTTTCAGCATACAAAAGCATGACTGAATTAGGGGTCATCTTTAGTATTCTTAACCAGCTATCAAAGATAGCTTGGGTGATCTTGAAGGCATTATTCAGATTACAAAATACGAATTGATCCTCTTGGATTCCAAAATCAGATTTAGCGAAGTATTTTTCACTTGGCGCTCGCTTCGAATCATTTGCTTGATAACTTGGAAGATAAATTATCTTTTCGCTATAAAACTGCCTTAACTGAGGTGGAACGATGACTTCATCCGCAATTAAGTAGTCTATATATTCTGCCCCCATACTTCCTAAAAATCCGATATAGCTAGCTTGGATAGGCGCTGCTCTCATGGCAAATATTTCGGTTCTAGCATTTTCAGTAAATCCACATAAATCGATAGCTATATCGATGCCCATTTCTCTCGACATAGATGCTATTTCTTGGGGGGTATTCTGCGCGACATCAAGGAAGTGGTCAAAAGAGCTCTCCACTCTTTGTCGCATGGCGTCGTTGTTTGGCTTGCCAAATGAAAAGCCATAAATTTCAAATTGACTACGATCGTGCAGCTCAAAAACTTCTGCCATCAAATATGAAACAGGGTGCTCATGAAAGTCTGGAGAAAAATACCCAACCTTTATTTTTTTATTAGAAGAATTACTGATGGGTCCTAACGAAGAATTTTTTGGATAGCGTGCCTGCGTATAAATTTTGGCCGCCTCTAAATTCAGGGTGGGAGAGTCAATTAATGCAGATAGGGGGAATGGGGGAATGATTCTCGTACCTTTCATCACCCCCTTTTCAATATTGTCTTTTGCTAGATTTAATTTTTCCCATAAGCACATGCGCATATGTAAATACAGGCAGTCGCCATATAAAAAATCCACATTTGGATTTTGTGCATATGCTATGTCTAGGCACCTCAAAGATTCTGAATATTTTTTATAGACACCTAAATCAATGCCTAAATTAATCCATGCTTCCGTAAAACTAGAGTTAATCTCAACTGATTTTCTATAGGCGGTAATTGCTGCCCCATATTCAAACTGGTCATCGTATAGTCTGCCTAAGTTATAGAAAAGATCTGCTGACTGACTATTGATTTTTGCGGCCTTGAGAAGACTTTCTAAGGCTGCTACCTTATTGCCAGAGAGTGCGTAGGCAGCGCCGATATCATGGAGTGACTCAAAACTATTTGGGTCTAGGTCCAAGGCGTGATTCAGGTGCAAAATTGCCTCGGGGTAGTTCCCAAGCTCTAAATGTAGTGATCCCAATGCATATAAAAGTACTGGTGAAGAGCTGCTAATCTCAATAAATTCTTTTAATAAGGTAATTGATTGATTTTTGTTGGGTAAAGCATTTGAGATAGCCCCAATTAATTGCTGTGCACCTTCATGATTTGGCTCTGCCTTGAGAAGTTTTGCCAACACATCTATGGCAGCCTGGTATTGCTCAGATTGTGCAAAAGTCAGGGCATTTGCAAATAAGGTTTGTGTAGCCACAGCCTCTTTCATTGATTAACCGCAGTAGGTTTGGGACGTTTTCCAGTTTGCACTTTTAAATCCAAAGTTTTGTTCTTGCGCAACACTTTCAGGTCAGCTGTATTCCCTGGCCCAATTTGTGCAATTTGATTCAGTAGTTGCCGAACATCCATAATTGGTTTGTCATTAACGCTAATGAGAACATCACCTGGTTGTGCGCCGCCTCGAGCAGCAGGCCCTCCCTCAAGAATTCCAGACAACAGAACACCTTCGGTATTAGCTGGTAGCCCAAGCGACTCGGAGAGCTCTTTAGAAAGATTTTGAGGCTCTACTCCGATCCATCCCCTAGTAACGCCGCCAGTTATCAAAATGGACTCCATCACTTGTTTTGCAAGATTGACTGGAATAGCAAAGCCAATGCCCATGGAGCCACCATTGTTTGAATAAATTGCAGTGTTAATGCCAATTAAATTGCCGCGAGTATCGACCAAGGCGCCCCCAGAATTTCCAGGATTAATTGAGGCATCTGTTTGAATAAAGTTTTCAAATGTATTAATGCCTACATGATCTCTTCCAAGGGCGGACACTATTCCAGATGTGACTGTTTGCCCTACGCCAAAAGGATTGCCAATTGCTAAAACTATATCTCCTACATAAACCGACTCAATCTCTCCAAAAGTAATAGGCGTTGGTAAAGAGGGGGCATTAATTTTAAGAACAGCGATGTCTGTTTCTGGATCGCTACCAATCAGTTTTGCGGAAAATTTTCTACCATCTGCAAGCGAGACTTCAACTTCATCTGCATCACTGATGACATGATGGTTAGTCAGAATGACGCCCTCAGGACTCACTAGAACTCCAGACCCAAGGCTAGATTTTGGCTCTTCCCCTGGAGGCTCATCCCCAAAGAAGAATTTAAATAGTGGGTCTGATGAATGATTTCTTTTTTTAGTTTTTGGTTTAGAACTATTTTTATTGGTAAAAATATTCACCACTGCGGGCATCGATTTTTTTACCGCCTCGTGATACGAGCCTGGGCTTAATGAGCTGCCGTCATAGAGCCCTTCTTTCAGTGTCACACGTTCCAATAAATTTTGATTGGGTGAGCTGACCCACTGAGGTTTGAGTGTTGCCACAATGAACCAAGCAGCTAAAAGAATGGTTACCGATTGTGCAAACAGTAACCAAAGTCGATTAAACATTATTTAGATTTTTTTAGAGAGATTATTTTTTCAAGCTATCGCGAATTTCGCGCAGCAAAACAATATCTTCTGGTGTGGGTGGCGGCGGAGGTGCATCCATTACGCGTACCTTGTTTACAACCTTGACCATTTGGAAGATCACAAAAGCCAAGAGGATGAAATTGATTGAAATCGTGATGAAATTGCCATAGGCAAAAAGCGGTACCCCCGCCTTTTTTAAGGCATCAAATGTTCTGGGCACTCCTTCTGGCACCTGCCCCAAAACAATAAATAGGTTAGAAAAGTCGATATGACCCCCAAAAAGGGTCGAAATCAGGGGCATCACGATGTCATTGACCAGGGAATCTACGATTTTCCCGAAAGCGCCGCCAATAATGACACCGACGGCTAAGTCAATCACATTGCCCTTGACGGCAAAGTCCCGAAATTCCTTTAAAACACCCATAAATGCCCCCTTTTTTGTCCGAATCCAGAATAACCCGAGATTAACCCTATAACTTTCTTGCTTACCCCACTTTTTACTTTAAAATCCTACCTTTAAGCAATTTCCACCCATAAATACCCTTTCTAGGAATTTTGTAAATGAGTGACAAGCCCTGTATGGACAAGGATCGCCGTAATTGGTTGATCGCCACATCGGCGGTTGGAGGCGTAGGTGCCGCCGCTGCCCTTTATCCTTTTGTAGACAGCTTTGAGCCTTCCGAGCGTGCAAAGGCGGCTGGAGCAGCTGTTGAGATCGATATTGCCGGTATGCAGCCAGATGAGATGAGAACAGTTGAGTGGCGCGGTAAGCCTGTTTGGGTGGTGCGTCGTACTCCTGAACAGGTAGCTGAGCTCTCGAAAATTGATAACGAGCTCGCTGACCCGAATTCATTGCGCGATCCAGCTCAATTTACACCTCCTTATGCACAAAACCAATGGCGCTCTATCAAGCCTGAGTACCTTGTAGTTGTTGGCATCTGCACCCATTTAGGCTGCTCTCCATCTGCTAAGTTTGAGGCAGGTGCGCAGCCATCATTGCCTAGCTCATGGCCAGGAGGCTTCCTATGCCCTTGCCATGGCTCTACCTTCGATATGGCCGGCCGCGTGTTTAAAAACAAACCAGCCCCAGATAATCTTGAAGTGCCGCCACATATGTATTTGAGCGACACCAAGATTCTGATTGGCGACGATAAGAAGGCCTAAGGAGAGATAAATGGCATTTCACGAAAAAGAAGTCCCAGCAGACGCTTCTGCAGCTCAGAAGTTGATGGCTTGGGTTGATTCAAGACTACCAGTCACCGATGCCTTCAAAAGGCATATGAGTGAGTACTACGCACCGAAAAACCTGAATTTTTTCTATATTTTTGGTGCTTTAGCAATCGTTGTGTTGGCGCTTCAAATCATCACAGGCATTTTCTTGGTCATGAACTACAAGCCTGATGCTGCCAAGGCATTTGACTCTGTTGAGTACATCATGCGCGAAGTCCCCTGGGGCTGGTTGATTCGTTATATGCACTCCACAGGTGCTTCGATGTTCTTTGTTGTGGTTTATATGCATATGTTCCGTGGATTGATCTACGGTTCTTATCGCAAGCCACGTGAGTTGATTTGGATTTTCGGTTGCGCGATTTTCTTGTGCCTGATGGGTGAAGCTTTCTTCGGTTACTTGCTTCCATGGGGTCAAATGTCCTATTGGGGCGCTCAAGTGATCGTGAACTTGTTCTCAGCAATTCCATTGATTGGCCCAGACCTTTCTTTGTGGTTACGTGGCGACTATGTTGTTGGCGATGCAACCCTCAATCGTTTCTTTGCATTCCATGTGATTGCTATTCCACTGGTGCTCATCGGCTTGGTAGCGGCTCATATTCTTGCGCTGCATGAGGTTGGTTCAAATAACCCAGATGGCGTAGAGATCAAAGATAATTTAGATGCTCAGGGCCATCCTGTTGATGGCATTCCATTTCACCCTTATTACAGCGTGCATGACGTGATGTATTTGGGTGGGTTTTTAATGGTCTTTGCTTGTATTGTGTTCTTTGCTCCAGAAATGGGCGGGTACTTCCTTGAGGCTAATAACTTCATTCCTGCAAACCCATTACAAACGCCTTTACACATTGCACCGGTTTGGTATTTCACGCCGTTCTACTCAATGTTGCGCGCAACTACAACCAACTTCTTATTGCCGTTATGGATTTTCTTGGCAGTGATTTTGGGTATGTTTGCTCTTAAGACTAAAGATATGAAGGTCAAAGGCGCATGTGCAGCTATCGCCTTAATATTGGCAGTTGGGTTCTATTTATTTGATGCCAAATTCTGGGGTGTAGTGATCATGGGTGGCTCAGTTGTGATCATGTTCTTCTTGCCTTGGTTGGATCATTCGCCAGTGAAATCCATTCGCTACCGTCCGCAGTTCCATAAATATATATATGGCATATTCGTGGTGTGCTTTGTGATTTTGGGCTACTTAGGTATTCAGCCACCATCACCAGTATTTGAAAAGATTTCTCAGATTTGTACTATTTATTATCTGGGCTTCTTCTTGGGAATGCCTTTCTGGAGCACGCTTGGTACATTTAAGCCTGTTCCAACTCGCGTTACTTTTAAGTCCCATTAATTCAGACTCCAAAGAGAGAAATTAGGAACTAGTATGAAACGAATTCTGCAAACTTTGATGGGTGTCTGCCAAGCAACATTGTTGGTTGCTGCCCTTGGCCTTGGTGCTAACGCCAATGCAAATGAAGGCGGCTTTCCATTGGATGCCGCCCCTAATCGCGTAAGCAACAATGCTTCATTACAAAATGGTGCAAAGTTATTTGTGAACTATTGCTTAAACTGCCATGCAGCTACTAGCATGCGTTACAACCGCTTACGCGATATTGGCTTGACTGATCAGCAAATCAAAGACAACCTCATTTTGAATGATGCCAAAGTTGGCGATTTGATGACGATCTCCATGACACCAAAAGAGGGTAAGGCATTCTTTGGCAAGAATCCCCCCGACCTTTCTGTAGAAGCTCGTGCACGTGGAACAGATTGGCTGTATACCTATCTGCGCACTTTCTATAAAGATGACACCACACAAACTGGTTGGAATAATTTGGTTTACCCAAAAGTCGGCATGCCTCATGTGCTTTGGCAGCTACAGGGTGAGCGTGCAGCTAAGTTTGAGGAGCACAAAGATCCACATGATGAAAGCAGAACAGAAGAGGTTTTTGTTGGCTTTGAACAGTTAACTCCTGGCACGATGAAGCCTCAAGAGTACGATGACAATATTGCCGACTTGGTTGCCTTTATGTCATGGATGGCTGAGCCAGTACAGTTAGAGCGTAAACGCCTGGGCGTTGTTGTTCTCTTGTTCTTGGCCATCTTTACTCTCTTAGCTTGGCGCTTGAATAAAGCCTATTGGAAAGATATCCACTAATTTGATGTTGAGATGAGGCTCTTAACGAGCCTCATTAGTGGAAAAGAATTAAAGCCGCAGCTTGTAGTGCGTTTGTTGTATTGATGTAGAAATTTAAGGATATATATTTATGATGGTGTTGTACTCGGGTACTAACTGCCCATTCTCGCAACGCTGCCGTCTAGTGCTTTTTGAAAAAGGCATGGACTTTGAAATTCGCGATGTCGACTTGTTTAATAAACCTGAAGATATTTCGGTAATGAACCCATATGGCCAAGTTCCTATCTTGGTTGAGCGCGATTTAATTTTGTATGAGTCAAACATCATCAATGAATATATTGATGAGCGCTTTCCTCATCCGCAATTAATGCCGCCTGATCCAGTTGCTCGTGCACGCGCACGCCTCTTCCTTTTCAATTTTGAGAAAGAGCTCTTTGTCCACGTGGCAGCGCTTGAGAATGAAAAAGGTAAAGCAGCAGACAAAGTTCATGAAAAAGCACGTTTAGCTATTCGTGATCGCTTAACCCAATTGGCCCCCATCTTTGTTAAGAATAAGTACATGTTGGGCGATGAGTTCTCCATGTTGGATGTTGCCATTGCACCATTGTTATGGCGCCTTGAGCACTATGGTATTGATCTTTCTCGTAATGCAGCAGCACTTTTAAAATATGCTGAGCGTATTTTTAGTAGACCTGCCTATATCGAAGCATTGACTCCTTCAGAAAAGGTTATGCGCCGCTAAGCATTCATTGCGGTTCATTCCCCTCAGCATGTCTGACGTTCCAAGTAATAAACCATATCTAATCCGTGCCCTACACCAGTGGTGCACGGATTTTGGTTTTACGCCATTTATTGCCGTATTTGTGGATGCCAGAGTAGAGGTACCAATGGAATTTGTTAAGAACGATGAAATCGTCCTGAACCTTTCCTTGGATGCTTGTCATCAATTGCAGATGGAGAACGACTGGATTAGCTTTCAGGCAAGATTTGGGGGCATTCCTCGCAAGATTATGGTTCCTGTCAGTCACGTGCTTGCAATTTATGCCAGGGAAAATGGCCAGGGAATGTCATTCCCCTTTGACCCATCACAAATGAAAGATTTGCATATAGCCGATTCTTCTGATGCAGCAGTCGAAAAGCCTAAAACCAATAAACCTGGCCTGAGGATTGTGAAATAGGCTAAAATATTATCGTTGCCCCTTTAGCTCATCTGGTAGAGCAACTGATTTGTAATCAGTAGGTGGTCTGTTCGAGTCGGACAAGGGGCACCAAAATACTAAAAGGATTTACGGTCTTAGGCTGTAAATCCTTTTTTCATTGCTATGTCAAAATAAATGACCTGAAACGTGCCTCATACTCAAACAAATAGGTGATGTCATAAAAATACAATTTGTTGTAGCCACTCGTTTAAGTACTCAAGAATTTTATGAAAAATCTGCCACTGGCAGGTCTTTAGCCCTCTACCAATCCCCTTTTTTGGAAGTGCAACTTTTTCCTGAAAATAAACGGGGGTTATCTAGCGTTTATAACCAGGCAATAGATCAATTGAGCAATGAGCCATGCTTATTTGTCTTTGCTCATGATGACTTATTTATTTTAGATTTCTACTGGGCGTCAGCTATAGCAAATGGCTTGGAGCATTTCGGCATTGTTGGGTGTGCTGGAAATAAACGTAGACAGGCTTTGCAGCCCTCATGGGCATTTCAAAATGATCAATTTGAATGGGATAGCCCAGAAAATTTAAGTGGAATTGTGGGGCACGGAACTACATTTCCTGCGATAGGTCTCAGTATTTTTGGACCCCCATTTCAAGAGGTAAAGCTATTAGACGGGCTCTTACTTGCCGCGTATAGCGAGACATTGATAAAAAATAATATTCGCTTTGATGAGCAATTTGATTTTCATTTTTATGACATGGATTTTTGTCGTCAAGCCGAAATCAATGATGTAAAGATGGGAACTATCCCACTTTCCTTAGTTCATGAAAGTGGCGGAAATTTTGGTACAGATGCTTGGAAGCATGGTTATCAGAAATACCTCCAAAAATGGAAGGAATAAAATCCTTTTGCATCAGATTTTATTCCCTTAGATTTGTTGCTACCGTTTCTGGTAAGTAGATCAGCGCTGTTATTGCAGCGCAAATTAAAAATGCAGTTGGATACCATAAACCAGCGGTGGCGTTCCCATATTCACGGTTAATCCAAGTCACTATCAGGGGCAGTAGCCCGCCGATCCAGCCTGCGGCCAGATTATGTGGAAGTGTTGCGGCGCTATTACGAGATTTGGCAGGGAAAAGCTCTGCGAGTAGAGCAGTTTGTGGCCCAACCACTAGCCCTAAGATTCCTGATATTCCAATCAGGATCAGCGCAAGCAAATAATTTGAATTATTTTGATTAGATGTATTGTTACCGAGTGCATTGAGTAATTCAAATGCCGGCAAGATCAGTACTGCCCCAAGTACTAAACCACTAACTACAACTGGCTTTCTGCCAATTTTGTCTGAAAGCCAGCCAGCAAATACCGTAAAAAATAAAAGAGAAATTGTTCCATAAATGCTCAGCTTGTCGACTACTTCAGCAGGAATGTTGGTAGAGGTCTTAAGATAAATGGCTGTATATACCTGAACACAAAAAAATAAAATTGCCCCACCAGCAGAAATACAAAAGAAAAGTAAAAACATATGCTTGCGTGTTTTGGGGTCTTTGAAATTCTCAAGCAGTGGGCTTTCAGACCTTTGGTTTTTATTCATTAACTCCAAGTAAATCGGAGTTTCCTCTAGCGACATACGCACCTTAAATGCAATAGCCAACAATATGATTGAAATCCAAAAGGGGACACGCCAGCCCCAGGATTCAAATTCTTCTGGAGTGAGGTAATTTCTCAATAAGGCGATTTGTAGGGTGGAAAATAAAATGCCTAGTGGCCCCATCAGTTGAAGAAAGCTGGTTTTGAAGCCGCGATTTTTAGTGCCCGCATGCTCAGTGAGGTATACCGCGCTTCCTCCAATCTCTCCCCCGGCTGAGAGTCCTTGCAATAGTCGCAGTACAACCAACAAGATTGGCGCCCAAATACCAATCTGTGCGTAGGTTGGTAAAAAGCCTACGCAGACCGTGGCCAGGCCCATGATCGTAATAGTGACCATAAATACTGGCTTGCGGCCTATGCGATCGCCCAGGGAGCCAAAAAAGGCGGCGCCAATAGGTCTGACCACCATCCCAACACCAAAGGTAGCCAAACTCGCTAAAAGCCCGGTACTGGGATCACTAGATGGAAAAAATAAGGGGCTAAACACGACTGCTAGGGTAGCAAAGGTGAGAAAGTCATACCACTCTAAAAAGGTGCCAAAACAAGCTGCTAAGGCCACCTTTCGATAGGAGTGAGCATTTTCTGATTTTTCTAAGTGATTGATATTATTCAATATATTTCGCTAAATATTATATTTGTTGCAAAGCAGCAAATAATTCTTGATTTGGCCTAACCCTTCAGTTACAGTTTCATGGTGCAGTGCAATATTTAAGAGTTTTCAGCATTCTGAACCTTTTAAAAAAGCACTTAAATGACTAGTTGTACCACTTAATGACTGGAGAATTAAATGAACCAAGACCAAATCACCGCTAAATTGTCCCAAATTAATAGCAAGGGCCTCGAAGCTACTTTTTCTTTAAGCGAGGCTGCATTAGAAAATGCTCAGAAATTAGCTGAATTGAACTACGCTGCATCTAAGGATATTTTAGTGAATGCCCAAGACGGTATCCAACAAGTATTGACAGTGAAGGATCCTAAGCAAGTTGCAGAAATCCTCAATACTGAAACAATGCAGGCTGCCGGTAACCAAGCTGCTGCATATCAAAAGAAAGTAAGCAAAGTATTGCGTGATGGCAATAAAGAATTTGCAAACGTTGTTGATGCCACTATCGACCAATTGCAAGACGGTTTTCAGGATTGGATTAATACTGTAGCTACTAATGCACCTGCTGGCTCAGACGTATTCTTATCTTCTTTCAAAACTGCATACGGTAGTGCTTTGCAAGGTTTTGAACAGTTCCGCGCTGCAAGCAAAGAAGCTTTTGCAACTGCAGAAAAGAATGCTGATCAAGCAATTGAAGCTGTTCAAGGTCAAATCGCTCAAGTAAAGAAAGCCGCTACTCCTGCATCACGCGGGCGTAAATCAGCTTAATTAGCTACCTCGTTGTAGAAAATTCAAGTATTAAAAAACCCCACAGGGCTTAGCTCTCCGGGGTTTTTCTATTAGTCCTATACCCTGAGTGCATCAATCGTTCTCTGCAGAGGATTCAATCAAGGGGGTGGATAAATTCTTGCTGGGCTTAACGCCAAGTTCACGGACCTTTTCGGCTGAGCGGATTAAATTGCCCTTGCCTGTTTTGAGTTTATTAAAAGCATCGTGATAGCTAGTCTGTGCTTGATCTAGGCGTTGACCTAATTTTTCAAGGTCATCAACAAATCCAACAAATTTGTCATAAAGATTGCCGCATTGCTTCGCAATCTCTAAGGCATTACGATTTTGATGATCTTGTCTCCATAAATGGGCTACCGTACGAAGCGTCGCCATCAAAGTGCTTGGGCAAACGAGCACAATATTTTTTGCCAGGGCTTCTTGATAAAGATTGGGGGCGGTCTTTAATGCCAGTAAAAATGCCGGCTCAATTGGAACAAACATCAATACAAAGTCTACCGATCCGACGCCATATAAGGAGCTGTAGTTCTTCCCTGAAAGCCCTTGAATATGCTGGCGTAGCGATTGAATATGGGCCGCTAACTCTTTCTCTGCAAGCTCGGGATCCGTGGTTTCAGCATGTCTTGCATACGCAGTAATAGAAACCTTGCTATCGACAACTAAACTTCTGCCTTCTGGAAGTTTAATCACTACGTCTGGCTGTAGGCGTGAACCATCTGTTTGAGTGTGGCTGTCCTGAACTACGTATTCTTCACCCTTGCGTAGGCCTGAAGACTCTAGGATGGATTCTAAAACCAACTCACCCCAATTGCCTTGAACCTTAGAGTCGCCTTTTAAGGCTTGCGTTAAAGAGCGTGTCTCATCAGACATACGCAGATTCAGATTTGCTAGGCGTTCAATCTCACTTTTTAAGGCAAAGCGTTCACGTGCTTCATTGCCGTAGGAAGTGCTGACCTGCTCTTTAAATTCAGTGAGCTTTGTTTGTAAGGGCTTGAGAAGGGCATCAAGGCTGGCTGCATTTTGCTCGGTAAAACGTTTTGATTTATCTTCGAGTATTTCGTTAGCCAAGTTTTTGAACTGGCTAGTTAAGGCTTCTTTTGCTTCATTGAGTGATTCAATGCGCCCTAAACCTTGTTTACGCTCTGAGTCTAGTTCTGCCTCTAGTCTGATGGCATTTTGTAGTGCTTGATCACGCTCTGTACGCAAGCTTAGAGCAAGAGCTGCCTCAGTTTGTGCTGATAGTTCGGCTCTTGTTAGGCTGGAGCGAAGGCTAAGCGCATATACCAAAAGGCCTGCACACAATCCGAATGGCAGGCCAAATAGTAAAAGCGAGCTGAGATCAAAAGTCACGTCGAAAAGCCTTTTAGCCTTTAACGAGTTTTTGTAGCTCGCCAGACTGAAACATTTCAGTCATGATGTCTGAGCCACCAATAAATTCCCCATTGATATAGAGCTGCGGAATAGTAGGCCAATTGGCATACTGCTTAATGCCTTGGCGAATTCCTTCATCCTCGAGCACATTGACGGTATGGAGTTTTTCTACGCCGCTAGCTTTCAGAATATTGATAGCGTTTCCGGAGAAGCCGCATTGTGGAAATTGTGCATTTCCCTTCATGAATAAAACTACGGGATGGCTAGTAACGATTTCTTTAATTTGTGCTTGTGTGTCCATAAATTCTTTCTAGAAAAGCGATAAATTTGCAGTGTGGATATAAAACGATTGATGGCTTGATTTTAAGACTTTATCGATAAAAGGGTGTCTCAAGACCTTATTTTCTGCCTGAAACAACCCTGTTGTGCCCGGCTAAATCGAGATGGATTTGAATATCCTTCAATTGAGCGGTTCTCATTAGCTCAACAACGGCCTCTGATTGATCAAAACCATGTTCTACAGCTAGAAGCCCCTCAGTATTGAGGTGTGCCTTGGCGCCAAAAATAATAGTCTCCAAGCAGGTGAGTCCAGTGCTGTGATCTGTCAGTGCAGAAAGCGGTTCAAAGCGAAGATCCCCCTGGGTTAAATGGGGATCATGATTGGCAATATAGGGTGGATTGCTAAGGATGATGTCAAAGACATCATTTTTACTGATAGCCTCATACCAATTGCCTTGGGCAAAACACACGCGATTTTCAAGTTCTAAATAATGCGCATTAGACCGCGCAATTGCTAAGGCATCCAATGATTGATCGGTTGCGGTGACAGATATATTGGAGGCCTCATGGGTTAAGGCTAGAGCAATAGCACCTGAGCCTGTTCCTAGGTCAAGTACCTTAACCATCTTTTGGTTATCAGTTAAGCGAGCGATCTCTTTTAATCCGATATCTACTAATAGTTCAGTTTCTGCGCGCGGAATCAAAACACCAGGGGCAACTTGCAACTCAATATTATGGAATCCCCTTTTGCCAATCAGGTAAGCGATCGGCTCGCCATCCAATCTCTTTGACTCCAACTCTTTCCAATGGGCAAGTGCTTGAACCTCAAGCGCCATATCATCACGCGAGAGTAGGGCAGAACGAGGTAGGGCATAGTGCTTCTCGAGTATGTGTGCCATCAAAATACGCGCTTCATTTGGTGGAAGCTGAGAGTTGCCTAGTAAAGAGCGTAGAGTTAAATCAGAGGACATGAAGGGGTTAGCTATCGCCTAGTGCGGCGAGCAATTCGGCTTGATGTTCAGATGCTAAAGCATTGCACAGATCATCAATATCCCCATCCATCATGGCATCAATTTTATACAGAGTGAGGTTAATGCGGTGATCAGTAATACGTCCTTGTGGGAAGTTGTAGGTTCTAATGCGATCGCTGCGATCACCAGAGCCAATCAATGATTTTCTGGTCTGGGCCTCTAACTGATGCTTCTCTCGCTCGCGAGCATCCATGATGCGCGATACCAATACCTTCATTGCTTGTTCGCGATTGCGGTGTTGGCTACGATCATCTTGGCACTCTACTACCGTACCGGTCGGGATGTGGGTGATACGTACGGCAGAATCGGTTTTATTAATGTGCTGTCCCCCTGCACCAGAGGCGCGGAAGGTATCAATACGTAGTTCTGCCGGATTAATTTTCACTGCTTCAAGTTCATCTGCTTCGGGCATGACCGCTACCGTGCAGGCTGAAGTATGGATACGCCCTTGCGTTTCAGTTTGGGGAACTCGTTGAACGCGGTGACCGCCAGATTCAAACTTTAGACGTGAATAGACTGACTGCCCAACAAGACGCAAGACAACCTCTTTATAGCCGCCCAGATCAGATTCAGCTGCATTAACCACTTCAACCTTCCAACCTTGTCTTTCGGCGAAGCGGGTGTACATCCGCAACAGGTCGCCAGCAAAGAGTGCGCTTTCATCACCACCAGTGCCCGCACGAATTTCTAGGAAAACGTTTCGTTCATCGTTTACATCTTTTGGTAGAAGGAGCTTCTGAAGTGCGCCCTCAAGCTCTTCCATCGTAGCTTGAGCTTGTTTTTGTTCTTCATCAGCAAAATCCTTCATTTCCGGATCTTTGCGCATTTCTTCGGCTGCTTGGGCATCTGCTTCAGCTTTTTTATATAAGCCAAACTGCTCCACAACCGTTGCAATATCCGAATGCTCACGCGTGAGTTTCCGATAAGCATCCATATCTTTGGTTGCTTCTTCGGAAGTTAATAGGGAATTGAGTTCGGCTAAGCGCGTATCTAGGTGGTCTAGCTTAGCCCGCATGCTGGGCTTCATCTAATGATCTTCTGGTTTGGAATGCGAGGCGAATAGTTTTGGTAACAACTTGATCAAGGCGTCACGCTCAGCGCCATTAGAGTGTTGCAAGGCATGGAGTGAGCCATGCAAGAATTTATTTGTTAGTCCTTGGGCCATCGCATTGAGAACTTCTTGTGGATCATCACCGCGCATTAGTCGTTTCATGGCGCGCTCTAACTCAAGCTGCCTTAAGCGCTCACCTTGTTGTTGAATATCCTGAATTACAGGGACAGCATTTCGTCCTTGCATCCAGTGCATAAAGTTTCCAACGCGATCTTCAATAATTGCTTCAGCTTGACTTACGGCTGCTTGACGTAAATTAGTGCCGGTCTGAATCATGACGCCTAGGTCATCAACGGTATAGAGATACACATCATCTAGTCTGGCGATTTCAGGCTCAAAGTCACGTGGTACGGCCAGATCAATCATGACCATCGGCTTGTGACGGCGCTGCTTCAGAGCGCTTTCCACCATTCCCAAGCCAATAATTGGCAGTGAAGATGCCGTACTAGAAACAATGATGTCAAATTCATGTAAACGCCCTGGTAACTCGGAGAGCTTTAGGGATTCAGCCTGGACATCCTGTGCTGAAATAGAGTCTGCCAACTCTTGACCGCGTTCGATAGTGCGATTGGCAATGGCGACATTTTTAGGTTTACGAGCAACAAAGTGGGTAGCGCACAAAGTGATCATGTCACCAGCGCCGATGAATAAAATTTTCTGTTCGGAAATTTTTTCAAAGATTCGTTCTGACAGCCGAACGGAAGCAGCGGCCATAGAAATAGAGTGGGTGCCAATTTCAGTCGAGCCACGGACTTCTTTGGCAACTGCAAACGTTTTTTGAAAAAGCTGATTTAAATAGGTTCCTAATACGCCCGCATCATTTGCAGTTCTTACGGCATCTTTCATTTGACCCAAGATTTGGGTTTCGCCTATCACCATCGAATCTAGCCCACATGCCACTCTGAATGCATGTCGGACAGCATCAGATTGGGGGAGGGAATAAATATGGGGTTGAAGGCTGCTAGGTGCTAGTTGTTGGGTTTTGGCTAACCAGTCAAAGGTGGCCTCATGCAAGATATTTGCTGCATTGGCATCATTGGCTGCGCAATAGACTTCTGTGCGATTGCAGGTCGACAAGATGGTGGCTTCGGGCAGGCCGGATTGATTCGCTCCAAGCAAATGCTGGCGAAGATCGTGCAACGCTTCTTGAAGAAATTCAGGATCAAAGGCGACCTTTTCCCGAATGGCGACCGGCGCTGTGTGATGATTGATGCCGAGTGTCAACAACTTCATAATGGTGATTATAGATTTGATGACAGCATTTATGGGGGTAACAATGGGGTTTTTGGCTTTTCTGCTAATTGGGGGTGTATCAGGCGCATCGGCTTGGATTTTTTACCCTGGCACTTCCTCTCGGAGCCCAAACCCGCAAAGACTTTTGCTGCCCGTCCTGGTGGGCTTTATTGCTGCCGTCTCAAGCTCTTATTTAGGCCAATACCTTGGGTTTTTTCAATCAGGCCAAATGCTGGAATGGCTTTGCGCCATCTTTGCCTCTTGTCTAGTGGGCTGTATTTTTACCGCTTTGGCTAAATAAATCCACCTGAATGCCATTTACCGCGCTATTTAAACTAATCCATTGAATGGGCGCCTGATGATGGCCAGTAAGCCACTCATTTGCTTTGGTGAAGTGTTTACAACTAGCGTGTGCACCAGGTTCTAAAAAAGGCTTGTCGGTTTTGTAAACGCCCAATCCAGAAGGGTGGGAAGATTGCAAAATGAGTTGGTCAATACCAGATTCAATTAATGGGAGCTTGGATTGAGCATGACCTCCCCAAAGCATCCACACTAAAGAAGGTTTTTGTAAGGCGAGCTGAGTGATTAAACAATCAATCAGGCTTTTCCATCCTAGATTGGCATGACTTCCCGCTTCGCCTGGTTTTACGCTGAGTGCTGTATTTAGGAGAAGCACGCCTTGTTGTGCCCATGAATGTAAGTCACCGTTTGGCAATCCACCAAACCCCTCAAGAGCGAGTGCCTTGCTGATATTGCGTAATGAACTTGGAAACGCACGGGAGTTTAAAGGGATATCAGCGGGAATGGAGAATGCCAAGCCTTGTGCCAATCCGGGCGAGTGATACGGATCTTGTCCGAGGATGACTACTTTGACTGAATCGACTGGAGTTAGTTTTAAAGCTTTAAAGAAATGCTCAGGCTGGGGGTAAATGCTTGCAGGCGCACTGTCTAGAATGGACTGCAGATTAAGTTCTAATTGCTTCCAGGCAGGTGAATCAAAGTAGTCGCCTAGTAGTGCGCGCCAATCCTCAGGAATATCGCTCTTAGAAAAAGAAGGCATTAATTAGATTTTGAGTCTGATGAAGGACTTAATTCATATTGCAATGGCAGTTGGGATGACTCCAACATCACAATACGCTCATGCTCTAAATCATCCCGATAAAACAATATGGCAAAGCTTTGTTCTTTAGCAAGGCTATTCAAGACGCTATCCCATCGGGTTGGGGTAATGCGTTGACCATTCATACTAGCTAAGAGGTCTCCGGGTGCAAGGCCTGCAGCCTGTGCGGCCCCACCATCTAGGATATGGGTAATTTTGATCCAGCCGTTTACATCGGTATGGCGGATGCCCAGCTGCAGTTTGAGTTTTTCTAGCGAGCTTTGATGTTTTGGTTTTACTCGGACCAATGTGGAGGCAATCCATTTTTGCAAAGGGATGTCTTCGACTCCAAAAATATATCGAGCCTTGATTTCATTCCAAGTTTTAGTAAATCCATTCCCGAGCAATTGCAATATCAATTGATCTAGTCCGTCCTCCCCAATTCCTGCTAAGGTGATTCCATGTCGTTGCCAAATTAAACGCATTAAATCATCTAAGGATTTTTTATTGCTGGAGAAGGCTCTAATTTGTAAGTCAAGGCCAAGAGCAACCAAAGCCCCCTTACCGTAGTAGCTCACTACTGCATTAGGGGTGTTTTCATCTGCCTGATAGTACTTCGTCCAGGCATCAAAAGAACTATCGGCCAAGCTTTGTTTGTGCCTACCGGGTCCTCGTAAAACACCATTCCAATTATTGGTAACCAGCTTTAAATACGTGACAAGATCAATACGTTTGCTGCGGAATAGCTGGAGATCGTCATAGTAGCTAGTAAAGCCTTCAAAAAACCAAAGCAGCCTAGTGTGGTTTCTTTGGCTGAGATGGTAAGGTTGAAACGCTTGAGGTTTAATGCGCTTAACAAGCCACGCATGAAAATATTCGTGACTGCACAAACCTAGAAATTCTCGATATGCATCTTCTTCGAGGGGCACATTCGCTTGCGGAATCTGATCGCGTCGGCATAGAAGTGCTGTGCTATTGCGGTGTTCCAGACCGCCATATCCATTCAGAACAGTATTGACTAAAAATAAATAATGCGTAAATGGCGGTTGCTTGGATTTAGGTTCAAAAAGATTGATGGTGGAATTGCAAATTGCTTGAAGATCTTGAGCAAGGCGAGCGCTATCAATCGGATGAATACATCCTTGAATAGCTATGCTATGTGGAACGCTGCCAGACATCCATTGGACCGTTTGAAATTCGCCGATTGCCACTGGGTGATCTATCAAGTCATCAAAATTTTTCGCTAGATAAAATCCAAAGCCATTTTTATCCGTCTTTGCAGCTCGTAAGCTGGTTTGCACAGTCCAATGATCTGCAAAGGCGCCCTCTGCTGGGGTAATCGCCAGCGAGCAAGGAAGGTCTTCCTGGCCTTCTACAGCCAAGCATAGGCTGGTGGCATTAAAAAAGGCGCGCTCGGTATCTAGGTAGGCTGCGCGAACCGATGAGTCAAAGGCATAAACGGTTGTCAAAATATCGACAGCACCAGCATTTCTTGGGAGTCGCCATCGATCATTATCGATGCGCTCAAGCGCAATTTTTTGCTTTGTACTGCCGGCTATATAGGCATCAATAGCTTCAATCTGTTTTGAAAAATCCCGAATTAAATAACTACCAGGAATCCAGGCTGGCATCTTGATTACTTGCCCATCTGGATTGGGGTTAGCAATATGAAGCTTTACCTGAAAACGGTGACCATGTGGATCTGCTGGCCAAACGGTGTATTGGATCGCTGGGAGATCTGCCATGGTGCTTCTCTTTATTTAAGTGAGCCGAATTTCTTTTCGATGTCAGTAATTTGTACTGCGCCTGGAAAGCGACTGCCATCAATAAAAAAGAGTGTAGGGGTACCAGTAATGCCGTAAGTCTTTGCAAATGCCAGATTCTTATCTAAGGGTGTTGTGCAATCACTTTTTCCATTTGGGGTAACTCCATTGACCATCCAATCGATATACGTCTTCGACGGGTCAGCAGAGCACCAGATTTGCTTTGCTTTTTGAGCGGAGTCAGGCGAAAGAATGGGTATGAGATACGTATAGATGGTGATGTTATCTAGCTGCTGTAAAGATTTCTCAAGGCGCTTGCAGTAACCGCAATTAGGGTCAGAAAAAATTGCCAGCTGTCGACTGCCGTTGCCTCGAACTGTTTTAAAGGCGTTAGATTGGTTTAAATCAGACCATTTAATGCGATTAAGGTCATTTTGACGCTGCTCTGTAATGTTTTTACCAGTAGCGAGCTCAATGATTTCACCTTGGAATAAATATTTTCCAGAGGCGTCGGTATAAAAAATGTCATTTCCAACCAACACTTCATAGAGGCCTGAAATGGGTGCAGGATGAACACTTTTTACCTTGACAGTAGTGCCCAATTTTTTTTGAATATCGACCTTAATTTGCTGTTCAGCTTGTGCTTGAACGGATGTCGAGCATATGAGACCTACGCATATTAGTACTGCTGATAAAAATTTAATCAAAATGAATGTCTCCTAAGGCGCGTTCAATGAGCCGCTGTTTAATAAAGTGGCTTTTATTCACAAGCCCAAGACCCCAGTTACGTAACCGCTTCTCCGTACTGCTGCTACCAGAAAATAATTTTTTTAGTTTATCTGTGACCCATAGTAATGCGCTAGTGTCGCCTTGGCGTTGACGTTCATAACGACGCAGTAGTGTTAAGTCATTTACCGCACGGAAAGATTCGCGCTTACCAAGAATATTGAGCAACACGGCAACATCCCTTAAACCTAGATTTAAGCCTTGCCCAGCCAATGGATGCATCACATGAGCGGCATCTCCAATGAGGGCTACTTTAGGAGACGAGTCTGGGCCAATAAAGCGGGCAGCCCTGATTTTGCGCAGTGGAAACGCTGCAGGGCTGGAGTTCAGCGTGAGCTCGCCTAACTGTTTCAGAATCGCGCCATTGGCGATCGATTCAAAACGGCTTTGCCAGCCAGAGGCATCAAGCTTGAGAAGCTCAGCGGCATTTTCTGGGGAAGTTGACCACACCATGGATACTTGCTTGTTGGGTAACGGGAGCATGGCAACAATATCTCCGCCCGGCAAGAACCATTGAAAAGCAGTTTCAAGATGGGGATAAGTGCAAAACCAATTTGCCACTACAGCACTTTGTAAATAGCTCTCTTCAGTGGTGTTAATTCCAAGGTGATTGCGAATGGGTGAGCTTGCTCCATCTGCTGCAATGACGAGTTGCGTGCGAATAGTGCCTCCACTTTTTAGATGAAGGGTTGCTCCATCTGTATCAACCTCTATTTTTTCTACAGCATCATTCATGCGCTCTAATTTACTTTGAAAGCGCGCTGCTTGATCTAAGGTGTGCTCAATTAAATTAGATTCACCAATCCATGCGAGCTGAGGCGTGCCTGCTTCAAAGGCAGAGAGATGGAGGTGATCACTTTTCTCGCCACGATCGCCATAAATTCGCATGTCGCGTACAGCTTGGAGGCGACTATGGTCTAGAGCGTCCCAAATTTGGAGATGGGCAAGTAATTTTTGGGTGCTTGGCGAAAAAGCATAAATTCTTTGACCCCATTGACTGCTTTGTGGGGTGGGCACTGCTTGATGGAGATCGGGGGCAATTTCTACTGTTTGAAGGCCTAATTGCGCCAGGCCTAAGGCGCAAGCCTTGCCGGCTATGCCTCCGCCCACCACAACGACATCTGCAGTGCGAATTTGAGGCGAATTCGCTGGGGTTTTGGATGAATGTTTTTGGTTCGCATCTGACATAACTCGATGATATCGAAACAAGCCCCTTTACAATAAGGACATGTCTTTGAAATGTGGCATCGTCGGCCTGCCTAACGTCGGCAAATCTACCCTCTTTAATGCGCTTACCAAGGCTGGAATCGCAGCGGAAAACTATCCTTTCTGCACGATTGAGCCTAATGTGGGCGTAGTAGAGGTTCCTGACCCCCGTCTAGCCGCTTTGGCTGAGATCGTAAAGCCTGAGCGCGTGCTGCCGGCAGCAGTCGAATTTGTCGATATTGCTGGCCTGGTTGCTGGCGCATCTAAAGGCGAAGGCTTAGGAAATCAATTCTTAGCCAATATCCGGGAAACGGATGCGATTACCCATGTGGTGCGTTGTTTCGAGGATCCAAACGTCATTCACGTGGCAGGCAAAATCGACCCGATTGCTGATATTGGTGTGATTGATACTGAGCTGGCCTTGTCTGACTTAGCCACAGTAGAAAAAACATTAAACCGTTCTAGCAAAGCTGCCAAATCTGGAAATGACAAAGAAGCGGCTGCTTTAGTTGCAGTATTGACTAAAGTACAAGCTCACCTTGATTCAGCTTTGCCAGTGCGCAGCATGAATTTAACTGATGATGAGAAATTACTCATTAAGCCCCTATGCTTAATTACTGCCAAACCTGCTATGTATGTGGCAAACGTTAAAGAAGATGGATTTGAAAATAATCCGCATCTTGAAGCGGTGAAGCAGCACGCGGCAAAAGAAAATGCGCCGGTAGTCGCAGTATGCGCAGCCATCGAAGCAGAAATTGCAGATCTTGATGATGTAGATAAAACAGAATTTTTGGCTGACCTCGGGATGGCTGAGCCTGGCTTGGATCGCGTCATTCGTGCAGGCTATGCTTTATTGGGCCTACACACTTACTTTACTGCTGGGGTTAAGGAAGTGCGCGCATGGACCATTCACCAAGGGGATACAGCTCCGCAGGCAGCCGGGGTAATCCACACCGACTTTGAGCGCGGCTTTATTCGAGCGCAAACAATTGCCTATGATGACTTTATTCAATTTAAAGGTGAGTCTGGAGCCAAAGAAGCTGGCAAGATGCGCGCTGAAGGTAAGGAATATGTCGTTAAAGATGGCGATGTATTGAACTTCTTGTTTAACGTTTAAAAAAGTTATTCAAACCGATATTAAAAAAGCCCTTAACAAAGGGCTTTTTCTTTTTATGGCAGCGATCAGTAATCAGGTCCTATTGACTGCTTTCTCTAAGCATCTTGAAATTTCTTCATAACGCTTAAGGGCTTGCTTAGTGGGAAGAATTTCCTTTTTACGGCCATCACTATTGCCGGCCATCTTGATGTATCCCATGGCACTCAGGTTCTTTAATCGGCCGTGCAGGGTTGCCTGAGAGCCTAATTCAGAGAGGGAAATTAAATCACCCACCAGAATAGACTGTTTTGCTTGAGCTGCAGACACAACCTTATCCAAGAGACTTTCTTCAATGGAGTCGAGCTTTTTCCCAGGATTGATGCGATCAAGGGCATCAATCAAGTTTAAAAAACGTAAATAAGCGGACGGCTTTAAAGTTTGCATGGTTTCAATTGTAGGCTTGAACGAAGTATATTGGCTATATCGACAGTGCTATTTTAGTCCCCATGTGAGTGAACCATCATTGATTAGAGTCAATTTACAGCCGCCCCAATAATGCCAAAAATTTCTTTTTTACCTTCTGAATGGTTTGTTGGCATAGTGGTTAGTGCCTTGTCTTATGCGACCCTTTTTTATATTAATTCTTGGCTTACTGGTAGCTTAATTTACAGCTTGGGAGTGAATTGGATTTATCTGCCAGCAGGCTTACGTCTTTTTATAACCTTAATCTTTGGCTTGCCAGGGGCCATTGGAATTGCCCTAGCTACATTTACCATTAGCTATTTTGGAGCGCTTCCTCAAGATCTAACCCTGTGCATTGGAACTGGTTTAATTTCCGGATTCGCTCCCTATTTGGCAAGAGTATTAATACTTAGCAATACGCAGCTTGCGCCTGATTTAAGTAATTTAAATTTACCCAAGTTGGTAATCTGTATCTTGCTCTACGCCCTACTATCTGCAGGGCTGCACCAATTTTGGTATGCAACCATGGCCCTTGATGGGGCGGGTACCCCAAATCACTTTTTAGTCATGTTTATTGGAGATGTATTTGGATCTTTATTGCTGATTTCAGTAATCAAATATGGGCTTGATCTACTCAGGCATTTTAAGCAAAGAGCTCGCTAAGTGCGGTGCCCGGGTCTGGTGCACGCATGAAAGCCTCGCCAACCAAAAAGGCGTTTATCTGATTCTTACGCATTAACTCAACATCGGCGCGACTTAAGATGCCGGATTCAGTAACCAAAGTTTTATTCTTGGGCACTGAAGATAGGAGTGAGAGAGTGGTTTGCAAGCTCACTTCAAATGTTTTGAGATTGCGGTTATTGATGCCCAACAATGGCGTCTTTAACTCTAGCGCTTGCTCTAATTCGGGCGCGTTATGAACTTCTACCAATACATCTAAACCCAATTCATGAGCACAGGCTTCGAGCTCCATCATTTGGTTGAGTTCAAGGCAGGCCACAATCAATAAGATGGCATCTGCCCCGATAGCTCTGGCCTCATAGATTTGATATGGATCGATAGTGAAATCTTTGCGAAGAACTGGAATCTGGCAAGCAGCTCGAGCTTCCTGAAGGTAGGCGTTACATCCCTGAAAATAATCACTATCAGTGAGAACCGATAAGCAAGCAGCGCCATGTTTTTCATAAGACTGCGCGATTTCTGCGGAGATAAAATTTTCTCGCAAGATCCCTTTGCTTGGGCTTGCTTTTTTTACCTCGGTAATCACCCCAGCCTTCCCTGCTGAAATTTTGCGCTCTATCGCCTGAATAAAGCCTCTGGGCTTTAAAAGATTACTTTGGTTATTAGCTTCAGCTTGCTCGCGATGATTTCCAAGGGAAATTTTTGATGAGTTATGGGCTACTTCTATTTTTTTTGTGGCAACAATTTTGTCGAGGATATCACTCATGGGGGGTATTTAGTTTGATTGAGACGCAGCAACAAAGGCGTCTAATTTTTGACGTGCAGCACCAGAAGCGATAGCTGCTTTAGCCTTTGCAATACCGCTAGCAATATCAGGGGCAATACCGGCTACGTAAAGGGTTGCACCTGCGTTTAGACAGACGATATCGCTGGCTGCGCTCGGTTTGTTATCAATGACGTCTAGAACAATTCTCTTAGATTCTTCTGCATTAGCTACCTTAAAGCTATTAGTGGGAGCTGTATGTAGACCAAAGTCTTTTGGATGAATTTCATATTCCCGCACAACACCATCTTTTAGCTCGCCTACCAATGTAGGACCTTCAAGCGAGATTTCATCTAATCCATCGCGTCCATAAACAACGAGGGCATGCTCCATGCCTAAGGCTTGTAATACGCGAGCTTGGATGCCGACAAGATCGGCATGAAACACTCCCATCAGAATGCGCTTCGCATCGGCTGGATTGGTGAGGGGCCCTAGGATATTAAAGATAGTGCGCACACCCAATTGCTTGCGAATAGGAACAACATTCTTCATTGCTGGGTGATGGTTAGGGGCAAACATAAATCCTGCGCCCACCGTTGAAATGCATTTGGCTACTTGCTCAGCAGAAAGGGCCAAGTTAGCGCCCAAGGCTTCTAATACATCGGCACTACCAGATTTGCTGCTGACACTGCGATTTCCGTGCTTAGCAATTTTTGCACCAGCTGCTGCCGCGACAAACATCGCAGCAGTCGAAATGTTGAAAGTATGGGCGCCATCGCCACCAGTCCCTACAACATCAACTAAGTGCGAACGATCATCAATATGTACTGAGGTTGCAAATTCACGCATCACCTGTGCAGCGGCAGCGATTTCACCCACTGTTTCTTTTTTAGTGCGCAATGCGACCAAGAGGCCAGCTACCAACTCAGGCGCCATCTCACCACTCATGATCAGACGCATCATGTCTGTCATTTCATCATGGAATAACTCACGATGTTCAATGCAACGCTGAAGGGCTTCTTGGGGGGTAATGGACATGTATTGAATTATTTGTTTTGCAAGAAATTCTTGAGCAAGGCATGACCATGCTCAGACAAAATAGATTCAGGGTGAAATTGCACTCCCTCTACAGCCAGTTCACGATGGCGCACTCCCATGATTTCACCATCGGAGGATGTGGCGGTAACTTCAAGCATTGCTGGCAAGGAGCTTTTTTCAATTGCGAGCGAATGATAGCGGGTGACTTTAAATGGATCTGGAAGATTTTTGAAAACACCCACACCTGTGTGATGAATGCTATCAGTTTTGCCGTGCATCACTTTTTGAGCGCGAATCACTTTTCCACCAAATGCCTCACCAATAGCTTGATGACCAAGACACACGCCCAAAATCGGAATTTGTCCTGCATAGCGTTTAATTGTTTCTACTGAGATGCCTGCTTCGGCGGGACTACAAGGGCCAGGCGAAATACAAATGCGAGCAGGATTCAGTTTGGCAATATCTTCTACTGCTATTTCATCATTCCGAAATACCTTCACTTCCTCACCAAGCTCAGCAAAGTACTGAACAAGGTTGTAAGTGAACGAATCATAGTTATCAATCATGAGGAGCATCGAGACCTCCTTGTACTAATTCAGCTGCGGTTAAAACTGCACGAGCCTTGGCTTCAGTTTCCTTCCACTCAGAAGTGGGATCAGAGTCGGCAACCACACCAGCACCAGCTTGGGAGTGAAGCATTCCATCTCGTATTACACCGGTACGGATAGCAATTGCTACATCCATATCTCCTGAGAATGAAAGGTAGCCTACAGCCCCGCCGTAAACACCACGTTTCACAATTTCCATCTCATCAATGATTTCCATTGCCCGAATTTTGGGGGCGCCAGATAGGGTGCCTGCTGGGAAGGTGGCTCGCAATACATCCATATTGCTCATATTGTCCAGAAGTTCGCCTTCTACAGAGCTAACAATGTGTTGCACGTGTGAATATTTTTCAATTGACATGGAATCGGTCACTTTTACAGAGCCTGTTTTCGCAATACGCCCCACATCGTTACGTGCCAGATCAATCAACATGACATGTTCGGCAATTTCTTTTGGGTCCGCTAACAGTTCTTTAGCTAGGCGCTCGTCTTCTTCGGGGTTGGTGCCTCTTGGGCGTGTACCAGCTAGAGGACGAATGGTGACAATTTTTTCTGCAGCCCGTTTTTCTTGGCGAACCAAGATTTCTGGAGAAGATCCCACGATTTGCATGTCGCCAAAATCGTAGAAATACATATAAGGCGACGGATTTAAGGAGCGTAACGCTCTATAAAGCGCTAAAGGTGAATCCGTAAAGGGTTTGCTAATGCGCTGGCCAATAACGACTTGCATGCAATCGCCTGCCAAAATATATTCTTTGGTTTTTAGCACTGCACTCTCAAAATCTGCTGCTTTGAACTTGCGAATAAGTTCAGTTTTGGCGCTTGGAAGCGATGCAGGCATACCCACCGGCTTACTAAGACAGGCAAGCAATTCTTTTAAACGTGCTTGAGCATTTTCAAAGCTATCAGCAATACTGGGATCGGCATAAACAATCAGATAGATTCGCCCGGCGACATTATCAATCACTGCCAACTCTTCAGTCAGCATGAGTTGAATATCTGGTACGCCAAGTTCATCGGGTAATTGATGGGTTGCTAAACGGCCTTCGATATAGCGAACAGTGTCGTAACCAAAGTAACCAGCTAAGCCACCACAAAAACGAGGAAGTCCAGGTTGAACCGCAACCTTGAAACGTTTAAAGAATGCGTCTACGAAATCCAGTGGATTATCGGTGTTTGTTTCAACCACTTTTCCATCGGTAAACACTTCATTGGCGGGTGCAGATGGTGTTCCAACAGTTCGGATAATAGTCTTGGCAGGCAAGCCAATAAAGGAGAAGCGGCCAAAACGCTCCCCACCCAATACCGACTCCAACAGGTAAGTATTTTTCTTGCCAAAGGCCTGGCTCAATTTGACGTAAAGCGATAGAGGAGTCTCTAAATCAGCCAATACCTCCTTAACAAGAGGGATGCGATTGAAACCTTGTTTTGCTAGGGCATTAAATTCTTCGCGATGCATTAGGCTCTTCCTAGCTTTCCTAATTCAGCGCGCATCGCATCGATCACTTGCGCATAATTTTCTTTGCCAAAAATGGCTGAGCCCGCAACAAAAGTATCTGCGCCTGCTTGCGCCACTTGTGCAATGTTATCTACTTTAATGCCGCCATCTACCTCAAGACGAATCTGTCGACCAGTCTCCGCTTCATGACGATCTAAGCGTGCACGCACTTGAGCGATTTTATGTAAGGTACTTGGAATGAATGATTGACCGCCAAACCCGGGGTTCACTGACATAAGTAATACCAGGTCGAGTAATTCCAAGGTGTGATCTAAGTGATCTAGTGGTGTAGCTGGATTGAGTACGAGCCCTGCCTGACATCCTTGATCACGAATGAGATTTAGTGTGCGGTTGACATGCGGGCTCGCTTCGGGGTGAAAGCTAATGAGATTTGCACCCGCTTTGGCAAAATCGGGCACGATGCGATCCACTGGCTCAACCATTAAGTGAACGTCAATAACGGCAGCCCCACCATTTTTCATGGCATACGGACGAATGGCCTCACAAACCAAAGGGCCAATCGTGAGGTTGGGGACGTAATGGTTATCCATCACATCGAAATGAATCCAATCGGCCCCAGCCGCTAAAACGTCTTGTACTTCTTTGCCTAGGCAGGCAAAGTCTGCCGACAAAATAGAGGGGGCAATAAGAAATTGGCGATTTGATGGTATTTTTTGGCTTTCCATCCCTAGATTCTAGCTTGCAGTTGACCTAAGGATGGAGCAGAATTCGATCATGAATCCCCACGAAATTAGCATTACGGTCAAAGCCCAGTACCTCCCTGACCAATCCGACCCGGATAACCGTCAATTTGCCTTTGCATACACAATCACAATCTGTAATACGGGGGCGGCGAGCATTCAACTCATTGCCCGCCATTGGTTTATTACGGATGGGGACAATGATGTCCAGGAAGTCCGTGGTTTGGGGGTTGTGGGCCAGCAGCCTTTATTGCGTTCCGGGGAGCATTTTGAGTACACCAGTTGGGCTACTTTGCCCACACCTGCTGGAACAATGCGCGGCGAATACTTCTGCGTGACTGAGGAGGCACAATTTTTTCAAGCGCCCATTCCCGAGTTTGCTTTAGTCATGCCCCGTACCCTCCACTAAAAAAGCAGGAATAGGGGTTGCAACACTTATTTTTTGCCTTTACCGGTCCATAAAACAATAAATAGCAAAAGACCTAAAGCAATTGCACCCTCAACAACAAAAAGTAGCATTGGGTATTCATCGAGTAAATTGGCGATCATGATTTCTAAAGTTAAATTAATCCAAACAAGTGTATTCGCTATTCTGATTGCTGGTTTATTGGCTGCTTGTTCCACCCCTCCTACCCGTGGGCCTGGATATCGTTCGGGTGCTGGAGGCTCTCCATCTTCCTATAGCTCATCAATTGCTAGCTTTAGTGCGGTCTCATGGCAGGCTTTACCAGGCTGGCAAGAAGATGATCTAACGCAGGCATGGCCAGCTTGGCTCAAAAGCTGTCAAGCTTTGCAAAAGCGCACTACCCAAATTAATTGGCGCTCAGTCTGTTCGCAGACCGCAGGAATTTCTAGTCAAAATAACCAAGCGATTCGGCGGTATTTTGAGAGTAACTTTCAAGCTTATGAAATTCGCAATAGTGCCGGAAGTGATACGGGAATGATTACTGGATATTACGAACCAGTGATGAATGGATCATTAACTCGCACTAGTATCTATAACATTCCTTTGTACAGCTATCCAAAAGCCTGGCGTCAGTCTAAGCCGAATCCAGCACCAACTCGGGCTGAGCTAATCAGTTCGGGAGTGCTGCAGGGATCAGAGATTGCTTGGGTTCAAGATCCAGTTGCAGCTGCTTTTATGCAAATACAGGGCTCAGGAAAAATTCGACTAGATGACGGCCGTATTTTGCGTCTGGGATTTGCGGGAACGAATGATCAACCTTTTAAATCCTTTGCGCAATGGCTTTTAGATCGCAAGGAAATTACGCGTGGTGAAGCCAGTATGCAGGGAATCTCTCAGTGGGCAAAGCGTAATCCCAACCAGGTTAATGAGATGCTTAATGCAAATCCCCGTTTTGTTTTCTTTAAAGAGCTGCCAGGCAATGTCGATGCATCCCTAGGTCCTGATGGCGCATTGGGCGTGCCACTCACCAGTGAGCGGAGTATTGCGATTGATTTGCAAGCGATGCCGCTGGGCGCGCCAGTATTTTTATCCACTACAAAGGCTGCTAGTAATCAGCCTTTACAGAAGCTAGTGATGGCTCAGGACACGGGTAAGGCAATTGTTGGGGGAGTGCGCGCTGATTACTACTGGGGTTCTGGTGAGGCTGCCGGTGAAATGGCGGGCCGCATGAAGCAAAACGGCAACATGTGGCTTTTATTGCCTCGTTAGGTTTACGCCAAGTAGCGCTGAGCAAGCTTTACCCAATAACTCACGCCAACTGGAATGAGTGCATCATTGAAGTCGTATGAGGGGTTATGCAGATGGCAAGGCCCCATGCCATGCCCAACCGAACGATGATCGCCATCCCCATTGCCTAAGAAGACATAGCATCCAGGCTTCTCAAGCAACATAAAGGCAAAGTCTTCAGCACCCATCGTTGGATCTATAGAGGTGCTGACATTTGACTTTCCAGCAATCTCACTCATGACTTCGCTCGCAAATGCTACTTCGTTAGCATGATTAATCAGCGGCGGGTAATTTCTAGAAAAGGTGATTTCTGTCTGGCAGTCAAAGGCGCTAGCAATATTGTGAGCCAGTTCACGCAAGCGCTGTTCAATCAGATCCAACACTTCCAAAGTAAATGTTCTAACGGTGCCACCAATAAAAGCGCTGTCTGGAATAACGTTGCTAGTTTCTCCCGCATGAAATTGCGTCACAGATAGTACAGCGGCATCGATAGGTCGTTTATTGCGAGTAATGATGCTTTGTAATGCCAGTACCACTTGAGCGCCAGCAAATACGGGATCGGCGCTGTTGTGCGGTAAGGCAGCATGACCGCCTCTACCCTTAATGATGATTTCAAAAGTATTGCTAGAGGCCATCATAGGGCCAGGAGTAACTCCAAAATGACCCTCTGCTAGACCGGGCCAGTTATGCAAACCGAATACGGCATCACAAGGAAACTGCTCAAATAATCCATCGTTGATCATTTCTTTTGCACCAGCACCACCTTCTTCGGCTGGTTGAAAAATGAATACCACAGTGCCCTTAAATTCGCGATGATTGGAGAGATACTGCGCCGCCCCCAATAGCATGGCAGTGTGACCGTCATGGCCGCATGCATGCATCTTTCCAGGATTACGAGAGGTATGTTCGAAATTATTGTGTTCTTGAAGTGGCAGGGCATCCATATCGGCGCGCAAGCCAATCATCTTGCCAGGACCTAAGTCTCCATCGAGACGTCCTACGACACCCGTCTTTCCCATGCCGCGGTATACCGAAATTCCCCAGCTTGAGAGAGCCTGAGCAACTAGATCGGCAGTCCGATTTTCTTCGAAACGCAATTCAGGATGTGCATGAATATTGCGTCGAATATCTTGGATCTCTTTTGCAGACTCGGTTATTTCAGGGATTAAATGCATCCCTTCATCTTATCCGAAACTGATATGCAATGCCGATAAGAAGGCCTTAATTGCTTTTTTATGAAGGCAATTGAATGTGCTCTGCAGCAAATTGAAGGGCGGCCAATGTGTAGGGGGCGTTATTGGGCTTTTCTATCTCGCTTGGTAATGTGGGAATGAGCCCCAAAAAAGGTGCATGGATTCTAGTTTGAAGCGCTTGAATATTATCTTCTAATAAATCCATTTTGGAAGATAGGGAATTAGCAATCCAACCGGCAATTTTCAATTTGCGAGATTCAATTGCCTCGACGGTAAGAAGCGCATGGTTAATGCATCCCAAACGCATGCCTACTACTAAGATGACCGGTAAATTGATTTGCGCTGCAAAATCGCTTAAGTCTTCAGTGGTATTTAGTGGAATCAGAAATCCCCCGGCACCTTCCACAACGACAGACTCAGCCTGAGCTCTGATCAATTCATATGCCTTGATGATGGTGGCGAGATTTAATTGCAAGCCCAATTGCGCTGCGGCAATATGAGGGGCTGCGGGTGTGTCTAAAACATAAGGGCATAAATTAAGCTCTTCGGGACTCAAATGAGAGGCAATTCGGAGAGTCTCTAGATCTTCATTTAACAGCTTGCCATTAGCTTCGAGATAGGTGCCCGCCACCACTGGTTTAAAACCGACTACATGTTTATTCTGTTCGCGTAGTTTCAGAATAAGTGCACCACTGACTAGAGTTTTACCAATCTCAGTATCTGTACCAGTTACAAAAAAACTCGATGATGTATTCATGAAGAGGCTTTATCCATGACTTGTTGCTCGATGGTTTTTAAGGTCTTTATGAGTTGATATAAATCTTCTTCCCGATGGCTTGCGGAAAAGGTAACGCGTAAGCGTGCGCTTCCTGGAGGTACGGTGGGCGGCCTTATGGCTGGTATCCAATAACTAGCCTCATCCAATAGCTTGGCTGCCATTAAGGCATTTGCATTACTGCCAAGAACAACTGGTTGAATGGGGGTACAGGAGGAAACTTTGGTCCATTGAGTAAACGACATTTCATCTTGCCAAATTTGAATGAGGCGGTAAAGTTGGGCGCGCCGTTCTTTGCCTTCATCGCCCTCAATAATTTCTAAGCTTTTTAATAATGCATGCGCTATTGCTGGGGGTGTGGCAGTGCTGTAAATATAGGGGCGACCTTTTTGAATGAGCCACTCAATAAATTGATCTTTCGCACAAACGAAAGCACCACTCACGCCAGCAGCCTTGCCAAGTGTTCCTATATAAATGATTCGGTCAGAGCTGATGTTTTCTTGTTCCAATATGCCATGTCCATTTTTACCGAGTACACCAAAACCATGGGCATCATCTATCAATAAAAGAGCGTCGCTTTGTTCTGCAATGCGAAGTAGTTCTTTGACGGGTGCTAAATCACCATCCATGCTAAATACCCCATCTACTACGATGAGCTTTAGCGGCCTAACATCATTTTTGATTGAGCTTAGTAGGGATGCGGGCTGCGTGTGATCAAACAAAGTCACCGCAGCATTGTTTTGTACGCTGGCTAAACGCACACCATCAATGAGGGAGGCGTGATTTAATTTAGCTGAATAAATACTGGCGCCACCAGAAGGGGCAAGCCTCACTAAACCGGTAATAGCTGCAAGATTGGCGAGATAGCCGGTACTAAAAAATAATGCACGCGCCTTGGGGATATGGCTTGCCTGAAAAGAGGCCAATTTTTTTTCTAGGTGATCATGCGCAACGTTATGACCACTAATTAAATGAGATGCGCCACTACCAACACCATATTTTTTAGCGCCTTCCATTAATCCATCAATGATTTTTGGATGGTTGGCAAGACCTAAATAGTCATTGCTACAGAAAGTATTTAAGAGCCTATTACCTACCAATGCCGTAGTGTCGCAGGCTGACTCTGTCACGCGTAATTGGCGTTTGAGTAACTGCAATTCCAAATCTGTAATTTGATCTTCGACTAACTTGAGGGCGTTGAACGAACCAGTCATGCGAGGGCCTGATTTAGAGCGCGTTGCACAGCACTTCCCATTGCCATTGCTTCTTCAGTTGACAAGATATAGGGTGGCATCACATATACCGTATTGGCGATGGGACGAATCAGCACGCCCGCGTTTAAGCAACTTGAAAACATTTCTCGAGGGAATGCCTTTTGGTTTTTCAATACCTCAGACTTAATGTCAAACGCCAAAATCATTCCTTGTTGACGCCAATGTTCTATCCGGGGATCGACTTTTGCCCAGGCAAATGCGTCCGCTAAATCTATTGAGCGTTCCACATTCTTTTCGAGCACTTTTTCAGATTCAAAAATCTCCAGACAGGCTAGGGCAGCGGCGCAGGCTAGTGGGTTGCCGGTATAAGAGTGGGAGTGCAAGAAACCCTGTTGAGTTTGATCGCTATAAAAAGCGCGGTAAATTTTTTCAGTAGTCATACAAAGGGATAAAGGTAGGTATCCCCCACTGATTCCCTTGGATAGCGTTAGAAAATCGGGCCAAATTCCAGCATGCTCACAAGCAAAAAATTTTCCGGTACGACCACAACCCACAGCAATTTCATCCGCTATTAGATGAATGTCATAGCATTCACATAAGGTCTTTACAAGACGCAAGTATTCCGGTGAATACATCGCCATTTGGCCAGCGCATTGGACTAATGGCTCAACAATAATGGCGGCAATGTGTTCATGCTCTTTTTGGAATAGCTTCTCTAGCTCATGAGCGGCTTTTATTGCTACGTCTTTAGCGCTCTCGCCAGTCATCGCTTTTCGAGCGTCTGGTGAAGAGGCGGTATATACCTCTTGCAATAGTGAGCCGTAAGCCTCACGAAAGATGGCTACATCAGTTACAGCTAAAGCACCCAAGGTCTCGCCGTGATAGCCGTTTTCGAGACACACAAATTTTTTCTTTTGAGGCTTGCCTTGCAGTTGCCAATAATGGTGACTCATTTTTAACGCTATTTCTACTGCTGACGCGCCATCAGATGCGTAGAACACATGACCTAAATATTTTTGAGTTAAGGCGGATAATTTTTCGGAAAGCTCAACAACGGGTTGGTGGGTAAAGCCAGCCAACATCACATGCTCAATTTTTTCTAGCTGGTTTGTGATGGCTTGATTAATGCGCTGGTTGGAATGCCCAAATAAATTAGTCCACCAAGAGCTAATGCAATCCAATAGGGCGTTTTCTTGTTCGTCATAGAGCCATGCACCCTTTCCCTTGGTAATCGCGATCAGGGGAAGTGATTCGTGATGCTTCATCTGGGTACAGGGGTGCCATACCGCAGAAAGGCTGCGTTTAACTAGGGTGGCTTGATCTAAATCGGAAATAACCTTCATGTTTGATATTTGACCACTAGTTTTTCCTAATTTCGGGCTGTATCTGTTATGTTTATGCCTTGAATTCATCTATTTTTCTGGAATTGACTCATGTTGGACGCCCAAACCGTTGAAAAACCCCTTACTCACATCAAATCGAAGGCTGATTTGAGGAAAGAGGTGGATGCATCTGGCGAATGGACTGTTAGCCAGATCGAGGCGCTCTTTGCTTTGCCCTTTAATGAATTGATGTTCAAGGCGCAACAGGCTCATGAAGCCAACTTTCCAGAAGGTGACGTGGAATTAGCTACCCTCCTATCTATTAAAACGGGCGGTTGCCCTGAGGATTGCAGCTACTGCCCTCAAGCAGCTCGTTATGACACCGACGTCAAGGCTGAGAAGTTAATGGGCCTGGAGGAGGTTCTGGAGGCCGCTAAAGCCGCTAAAGCCGCAGGATCCAATCGATTCTGCATGGGCGCCGCTTGGAGGGAGCCTAAAGACCGTGATATTGAAAAAGTCACGGCGATGATTAAGGGGGTTAAGGCTTTAGGCCTTGAAACCTGTGCAACCCTAGGGATGCTTGAAGCTAATCAGGCCAAGGCTTTACAAGAGGCTGGATTGGATTTTTATAACCACAACCTAGATACGAGCGAAGACTTTTACCGCTCTGTGATCTCTACTCGTGGCTACCAAGATCGCTTAGATACCATTTCTAATGTACGCGCTGCTGGCATGTCAGTCTGCTGTGGTGGCATTGTGGGCATGGGTGAATCTCGTGAGCAACGCGCCGCCTTCTTGGCGCGTCTAGCCAACTTAAGCCCCTATCCGGAATCAGTTCCGATCAACCATTTAGTTCCAGTAGCTGGGACTCCTCTGGCTGAACAAAAACCTCTGGATCCTTTGGAGTTTGTGAGAACAATTGCTGTGGCGCGTATTACGATGCCCAAAGCTAGGGTCCGCCTATCCGCAGGTCGCCAAGAGTTGGGGCGTGCAATTCAGGCAATGTGTTTCATGGCGGGCGCCAATTCCATCTTTTATGGTGAGCAATTACTCACTACCGGAAATCCTGAGGCAGAACAAGACCTTGCGCTCTTAGCAGAGCTTGGATTAAAGACTAAACAAAGCTGTAAAGCAGAGGTTTTGGTCTAATTTTTCTATAGATGTCGCTCATAGATCGTTTCATTGCTGAGTTTGATACTGCGCTTCGCTCAGTCGTTGGCGGCGCACATTCTCGCCGGCCTACCCCAGGGTCAGGCGAGATTTCTCATGCAAATTTGGATGTTGCCCAAAGAAAACATGCTGCCGGATTAATGCGCGTAAATCATGTGGGTGAAGTGTGCGCTCAAGCACTCTATCAATCACAAAAAATGCTTGCTAGAAATCCTCAAATTCAAGTGATGCTTGAGCATTCTGGTCAAGAAGAAATGGACCATCTTGCATGGTGTGAAACTCGTCTACAAGAATTAGGTTCGCACCCCAGTTACCTCAATCCTTTTTGGTATGCTGGATCCTTTGCAATCGGCATGCTTGCTGGTTTAGCGGGCGATCGATGGAGTTTAGGTTTTGTAGCGGAGACTGAGAAACAAGTTGAAAATCATCTCGAAAGTCATCTTGAAACATTGCCCCAGGAAGATCTTCGCTCACGCGCAATTGTTGATCAAATGCGCATCGATGAAATTGAGCATGGACAAGCAGCGCTACATGCCGGCGGAGTAGTTTTGCCAGACCCCGTGCAAAAGGTAATGCAAGCGATGTCCAAAGTCATGACAACGGCTGCTTACAGGATTTAAATTCCCATTTTTCTGAGAATGGGCTTTAAAAATATTTTTTGGATTTATTTTTTAAAATACTGTTTTTAAAAACAGTATATTTGGCGATTATCTAGCTCTATAGCTAAGACCTATTCTTAAGTGTATTTTCCAAGCCATTGTTTCAAGTAGCTATTTTATTATCAGCATTTTATGAACACATCACGCTAAGTGTTTGTAAACACTAGAGAAATTCCCAAAAAAATCCCCAAAAACACTTGACCCTCTTAGTGTGTTCCTCTAAAGTGGGAGGAAGTGTGAAAAAGTGGGGTAAATGGTGTTTCAAGGTGCGTCAGCTCTAAATTTGGATGCAAAAGGTCGGATGTCTATTCCGGCAAAGCATCGTGACGCCTTGTTGGTTCAGGGTGAGGGGCGTATTACGCTCACAAAACACCCGGATGGCTGCCTACTTCTCTTCCCAAGGCCTGAGTGGGAAACCTTTCGATCAAGAGTTGCGCAACTGCCAATGGATGCCCATTGGTGGCGCAGAATTTTCTTAGGAAATGCGGCTGAAGTCGACTTGGATGGTGCAGGTAGAGTATTGGTCAGTCCAGAATTACGTGCCGCTGCTGGCATTGAAAAAGAAGTGATGTTGCTCGGAATGGGTAGTCACTTGGAATTGTGGGATGCAGCTACTTATGCTGCAAAAGAACAGGCTGCGATTGCGCAAGGCATGCCTGAAGCTCTGAAGCAATTTAATTTTTGATGACAGGGTGCCATGAACATAACTCATCGCCCAGTGTTACTGGCCGAGGCGGTGACGGCGCTAATCAGTGGCCCGCTCATTCAAGAAAAAAATGCCGCAAAGAAGATCGTAGTGATCGATGGAACATTTGGACGCGGCGGTCATACACAGGCTTTACTGAAGTCTTTGGAAATGTCAGCACGCGTCATCTCATTCGACAAAGATTTGGATGCGATTTCAGTAGCCCAACAAATCCAGGATCCTCGATTCACAATTGTGCACGACAGTTTTGCGCATATGGATCAGTACGCACAAGCAGAATCAGTCGATGGAATTTTGTTAGACCTGGGAATCAGTTCACCACAAGTGGACGAGGCACATCGAGGCTTTTCATTTCGTCGCGAAGGTCCGCTCGATATGCGGATGAATACCGATCAAGGTTTAACAGCAGCAGAATGGTTGGAGCAAGCACCGCAGGAGGAAATCACCCGCGTGATTAAGACTTACGGAGAAGAACGTTTTGCATTTCAGATCGCAAAAGCTATCGTTGCCAAGCGAGAAGAGGGCTTGTCCCCAAAGACCACCACTGAGTTAGCCAGCTTAGTTGCCAGCGTGGTGCGCACTCGTGAAGCAGGTCAAGATCCTGCCACTAGAACTTTCCAGGCTTTACGAATTTTTATTAATCGTGAGTTAGAGGATTTGGAATTAGGTCTTAAAGCGGCATTGAAATTATTAAAGCCAGGTGCAAGACTTGCAGTGATCAGTTTCCATTCTTTGGAAGATCGTATTGTTAAGCAATTTTTTCAAGCTCATGCAAAAGTAGAAATACCTCGCGGCTTACCTGTACGTGAAAAAGATTTGCCGCAAAGCGCGCTAGAAATTATTGGACGCGTTAAGCCAAGTGATTTAGAGATCTCTGAAAATCCTCGGGCTCGTTCGGCAATTATGAGAGTTGCAGAGAAGCGTATGGGAGCACCTGTATGAATCGCGCTACTCTGACCTTATTAGCTCTGTTGCTCGTATGCGCGCTTTCATTGGTAGCTGCGCAGCAACGTGCACGTAAATTATTTATTGCTCAAGAGCGTGCCCAAATTGAAGAGCGCAAGCTTAATCAAGAATGGCTGCGTCTAGAGTATGAACAGCGCAATCTTTCGAAATCTGCACGTATTCGTGACGTTGCGCGCAATCAATTACATATGTTCCCCATCTCTCCTGAACGTACTTTGTACCTAAAGGAGGCTAAATGAGGCCGGTAGGATTCTCAACAACACCTAATTTAGTGTTGCGCTTGCCTATGTGGCGTTCGCGCTTGATGCTATTCCTGTTGTTTTTCGTCTTTATGCTTTTGTTAATCCGCGCCTTCTGGATTCAAGGCCCGGGAAATGCATTCTACGAAGCTAAGGGCGTCCGGGGTACTCAACGTGAGCTGGAGTTGCCAGCAAGCCGCGGGAAAATTTTAGACCGCAATGGTCAAGTGATCGCCACTAGCCTGGAAGCTAAATCTGTCATTGCCTATAACGATACAGTTCCCGATGATTTGGCTGCCGATAAAGTGCAAAAGCTTGCAAGCCTGTTGCAAATTAGTGAAGCTGAGTTGCGCAAAAAATTAAAAGAAGAGCGCAAGCAAGTTTTCTTAAAGCGCCAGGTTGATCCTGATGTAGCGCAACAGATTAAGCAATTAGAAATTCCCGGTATTGGTCTGAACAATGAGTATCGCCGCTTCTATCCAGAAGGCGAAGCTATGGCGCACGTTGTTGGATTTACTAACGTGAATGACAAGGGTCAGGAGGGTATGGAACTGTCTCGAGAGCAGGATCTTGCTGCGCATCCCGGTCAAAGGCGTGTGGTGGTTGATCGCTTGGGCCGCGTTGTTGAAGATGTCGCCATTGAGCAGCTTCCACAGAATGGCAAAGACCTACAGCTTTCCATTGATAGCAAGATTCAATTTTTAGCTTACAACGCAGTAAAGAATGCAGTTGAGGAGCACCATGCAAAAGCGGGTGGTGCAGTGGTATTAGATACTCAGACGGGTGAAATTTTGGCATTAGCCAATTACCCAAGCTATAACCCTAATGATCGTAGATTTCTGAGTGGTGAGCAGCTTCGTAACCGGGTGATGACAGATACTTTTGAGCCTGGTTCAACAATTAAGCCGCTGACCATTTCAATTGCCTTGGAGAAAGGTGCTGTAACTCCAAATACCAATATGGTTATTGGTGCTAAATATCTAGTTGGCCCTAAACCAATTACCGATACGCACCCATATGGAAATTTAACGGTTGCCCAGATAATTCAAAAATCAAGCAATATTGGTACTGCCAAGATTGCGATGAATAATCTCTCGCCAGAAGAGATGTGGAATTTATATACCGCCGTTGGTTTAGGGCAGGCTCCAAAAATTGGTTTCCCAGGAGCAGTAGCGGGAACAGTGCATCCGTTTAAGAAATGGATGCCAACTGATCAGGCGCGTATTGCTTTTGGTTACGGTATTTCAGCCTCACTCTTTCAAGTGGCCCGCGCCTATACCGTGTTTGCGCGCGATGGAGAATTGGTGCCATTGACAATAGAGCGTAGCCCAGAATTTAAGCCTGGCACTCGCGTACTTTCAGCAAAAACTGCTATAGAAATGCGCGAGATGATGGAGGCCGTTACAGAGCCTGGTGGTACTGCTGTTAAAGCACAGGCTGAAGGCTATCGTGTTGGTGGAAAAACCGGTACTGCTCATAAATTAGTCGGCAAAGGTTACGGCAATTCTTATCGCGCTTATTTTGCTGGACTTGCGCCTATTAGTTCACCCCGTATTGTTGTAGCTGTCATGATTGATGAGCCAACGGGGGGTAGTCACTATGGTGGTGATGTAGCAGCACCAGTGTTCTCCACGATTGTTGGTGAGACATTGAGAACACTTAATGTTTTGCCGGATAGCAAAGTGAAGCAAATGGTTCTCGACGATAAGCCAGCCGAGAGCGCTCACACTGCGAATGTACAAGCTCAGCATGTGGTTCTGAAAAGATGAGGGTGGCTTTGAATATAGAACCCAATGACTTGATTGATCACCTGCACACCTTAGCAAATTCTTCCGCAAAGGTCGGTGCGGATAGTCGTCAGATTCAGTCTGGCGATATCTTTTTTGCATACCCAGTAGGTCATGGAGCGGCATTGCGTGACGGCCGTCAATTTATTGAAGCTGCTTTGGCTAATGGTGCGGCAGCAGTGGTATTTGATCCAGCTGGTATCGATCCACAATTTCAGGATCATCCTCAGTGTTTTGCAGTTGAGTCTTTAGCTGAGAAGGTAGGGGAATTTTGTGCGCAGTGGTATGACTATCCAAGCAAGCAATTAAAAGTAATCGGCGTTACTGGAACTAATGGTAAAACTAGTATTACTCAGTGGTTGGCTCAAGCATTAGATGAGCCCAATCACCGCACTGCAGTATTGGGTACATTGGGCACTGGTTTTCCGACTGCCTTGGTAATGACTGGCTATACCACTCCTGATGCGCCTAAATTGCAAACACAGCTAAGAGAGTTATTAGATGGGGGTGCCCAGCAAGTTGCCATGGAAGTGTCATCACATGCTTTGCATCAAGAGCGTATTGCAGGTACTTGGTTTAATTGTGCTGTATTTACTAATTTGACGCAAGATCATTTGGACTATCACGGCAGCATGGGTGATTATGCTGAAGCAAAAGCAAAGTTATTTCAGCAAGCGGGTCTTGAACATGCGGTGATTAATCTGGATGATCCGTTCGGTCGGGAATTGGCAATCAATCTTTTGGCCAAAGATAGTATTCAGGTGTGGGCTTATGGGTTAGCACCAACTGCATTCAAGGGCTTTGAAAAATTTGCTAGTCGCTTGCAGCGTATTTATACGCAAGACACGGTTTTAAGTGGTGCGACTTATCAAACAACCTTTGTATATGGGGATAAGGGTACTTACCCTTTGCATATTCCTTTGCTGGGTGAATTTAATTTAAGCAATGCGCTTGCAGTTTGGACTGTTTTACTTACCCAAGGCCTTTCTCCTGAGGAGGCCACTAAACGAGTAAGTCATTTAAGTCCTGTATCAGGGCGCATGGAATTAATCCCTTTAGGCAAAAACCAAAAATCAGAAGGCTTACTGGCAGTGGTTGATTACGCCCATACGCCGGATGCCTTACAAAAAACTTTGCAGGCTTTAAGACCTCTTGCTGAGCAGCGCGGTGGAAAACTTTGGTGCGTTTTTGGATGCGGCGGTGATCGTGACATTACTAAGCGTCCACAAATGGGATTAGTTGCTGAGAAATTTGCTGATCACATCATTATTACCAGTGATAATTCACGCTCTGAAGATCCTCAGGCGATTATCCAGATGATTGCCGATGGGCTAAATCCATCAACTACCAATGTACAGATGATTGCTGATCGGGCTGCTGCAATCATGGCTGCTGTTCGCCATGCGGATGCGCGCGATATTGTTTTGGTTGCTGGTAAAGGCCATGAGACTTCTCAAGAGATTAATGGCAAGACATTTGATTTTTCTGACCAAGAACACATTCGCTTAGCGGCTGGAGGGTTGGTCTGATGTCTGCTATGACAACGCTTGCTCAGGTCCATGCCATGTTGCCTGGAAGTATTTTAGTGAATATCTCTCTTGAAGCAGCTCAAGCTTTGTCAATTACTCGCGTAGGTACAGATAGTCGTCAAATTGACGCGGGTGAATTATTTGTAGCATTGGCTGGTGAGCGCTTTGATGCTCATGATTTCTTATCTGACGTTGCGAGTTCTGGGGCTGGCGCAGCCTTAATTAGCAATAAAGATAAATGCCCCAAAAATTTACCGGCGGTATGCATAGAAGATACACGCGCTGCATTAGGCCAGTTGGCAAAAGCTTGGAGAGTGACACGCCACATTCCATTGGCCTTAGTTACAGGTAGCAATGGTAAGACCACAGTCAAAGAAATGATTGCCTCAATTTTTAAGGCGGCTGTTGGCGAAAGCCATACTTTGGTTACCAAGGGTAATTTAAATAATGACATTGGCTTACCGCTTACCTTATTGAAGTTAAGGCCTACAGATCAGCTGGCAGTCGTTGAGTTGGGTATGAATCATCCTGGCGAAACTGCTCTGTTAGCTGATATAGCCCAAGCAAATATTGCATTAATTAATAATGCTCAGCGCGAGCATCAGGAGTTTATGGCTACAGTTGCAGCAGTTGCTCAAGAGCATGCTGATGTAATTCGCGCTTTACCTCAAGATGGAATTGCAGTATTTCCAGGCGATTCTGAGTTCACTGACCTTTGGCGTAAAGCAGCCGCAGACCGCAAGGTACTAGATTTTGTGTTGTCATCTACACAAACAAATGCCTCTTCCGCAGTAGGTGGAAAATTACTGAATGATGGTCGCATAGAAGTAAATACTGAAAATGGAAGCATCCAAATTCAGCTAAATACTTTAGGAAACCATAATGTACGCAATGCGCTAGCGGCTAGTGCGGTTGCGATCGCTGCTGGCATCAGTCTTAAAAAGATTCAAGAAGGCCTTGAATCATTCCAGCCCGTTAATGGGCGTATGCAAGCCAAGACAATTGATGCAAATCACACATTAATTGATGATAGCTACAACGCTAATCCAGATTCAGTTCGTGCTGCAATTGATGCATTAAAACAGTCTGGTAACAATGCCTGGATAGTATTAGGTGATATGGGCGAGGTAGGGGATCAAGGTCCAGAATTTCATCAAGAAGTGGGTGCATATGCTGCTGAGCAAGGCATCTCTAAATTGTTTGCTCTTGGTGAGCAATGTCAATTCGCCATTCAGGGTTTTGAGAGTGCGAAAGGAAAGAGTGCGCTATCTAGCGCTACTCATTTTTCTAATATGGATAGTCTTATTGCGCAATTACGCGATGCATTACATGCACAAGCGTTGGGTACTAATCAACACTTGAACATTTTGGTTAAGGGATCACGATTTATGCGCATGGAGCGTGTAGTACAAGCCTTACTCGAGGAGGCTAAAGCATGCTCTTAATTTTGGCGCAGTGGTTACAAGACGATTTTGGTTTTTTCCGCGTCTTTAATTACATCACTTTTAGGGCGGTGATGGCTACAGTTACAGCATTGCTGATTGGCTTAGCTGCGGGTCCTTGGGTAATTCGTAAGTTGAGCGAATTAAAGATGGGCCAGGCTGTACGTACCGACGGGCCTCTAACCCATCTAGTGAAATCAGGTACACCAACAATGGGTGGTGTATTGATATTAATTGGTATTTTTGTATCGTGCATGTTGTGGGCTGATTTGAGCAATCGCTTTATTTGGATTGTGATGATTGTGACGTTTGGATTTGGCGCTGTAGGTTGGGTTGATGACTACCGTAAAGTAGTGCGTAAAGATCCTAAAGGAATGGCCTCCAGAGAAAAATTCTTTTGGCAAACTTTGATTGGCTTGTTTGCAGCAATTTACTTGGCATTTTCAGTTTCAGAAATCAATAACCTGAAAGTTCTCGAGTTATTTTTTGAGTGGGTCAAGAGTGGATTTGCATTAGACCTGCCCGCAAAAACCAACTTATTGTTGCCATTTATGAAAGAGGTCAGCTATCCCTTGGGAATGATGGGCTTCATTATTTTGAGTTACTTAGTCATTGTTGGTAGTAGTAATGCAGTCAATCTTACGGATGGATTAGATGGCTTGGTCATCATGCCTGTGATTTTGGTGGGAGCTGCTTTAGGTGCTTTTGCTTATGTGATGGGTAATGCAATCTATGCCAAGTATTTATTGTTTCCCTATATTCCAGGGGCTGGTGAGCTCATGATTTTCTGCGGAGCCATGGGTGGTGCTGGCCTCGCCTTTCTTTGGTACAACACTCATCCCGCTCAAGTATTTATGGGTGATGTTGGTGCGCTTGCTTTGGGCGGTGCGCTGGGAACAATTGCTGTCATCGTGCGTCAAGAGATTGTGCTTTTCGTGATGGGCGGCATCTTTGTTGCCGAAACAGTTTCAGTAATGATGCAAGTGGTGTGGTTCAAGATCACCAAAAAACATTTTGGTGAGGGTCGCCGTATTTTTAGAATGGCGCCTTTACATCACCACTTTGAATTAGGTGGCTGGAAAGAAACTCAGGTAGTAGTTCGTTTTTGGATCATCACTATCTTGTTGGTCTTAATTGGTTTATCTAGCTTGAAATTACGGTGAGCCAAAAAGTAAATATGTTGAACCTAGAAAACACTTTCGCCAACCCACTGGCTATCGCCAATGCAGACTATCAAGCCCCCAATCGCTTTTTGATTATGGGTTTAGGTGAATCCGGTATTGCCATGGCTAGATGGTGCCTGCGTAATGGTGCTGCAGTTCGTTTGGTCGACACACGTGACCGATCTTCTTTAAGTGAGCGTCAATTGGCTTTGCTTGCTGAGCTCGAGTTTGCAGGCCTTAAAGATATTCACTTTGGCCCTTTAGGTGATGATCTACTGGTTGATATAGATGTTATCGGTATCAGTCCTGGTCTATCACCCCTTCAAGAGCCTACCCAATCATTCTTAGTCAATGCTAGAAAATCTCGTATTGATATTTGGAGTGAAATAGAATTTTTTGCCCGGGCAATTGCTGCATTAAGTCGCATGGCACAAACAAATGAATCTAGCTATGCCGCCAAAGTATTGGCGGTTACGGGTACCAATGGAAAAACTACAACAACCGCATTAACAGGTCAACTTTGTGAGCGGGCTGGAAAACGAGTAGCTGTCGCAGGAAATATTAGTCCTGCGGCACTCGATAAGCTCATGAGTTGTCTAGAAGCTGCAGATCAACTAGAAGATATGCCTGATGTTTGGGTTTTAGAGCTATCCAGCTTCCAATTGGTTTATACAAGCAGCTTGAATCCGACAGCCGCTGCTGTTCTGAATATTACGCAAGACCATTTGGACTGGCACGGTGAGATGTCAGCTTATGTTGAGGCGAAATCTAAGATATTTGGTAGCGATACTATTTGCGTCTTAAATCGAGATGATTCCTTGGTGATGGGATTGTTTTCTGAAGAGCAAAAAGCAGAAAAATTTACTGTCACGTTTGGATCCAATAGGCCGGATGAGCAAGGCGCATTTGGTATCGAGCATGATTTACGTGCTGGTGGAATTGATTGGCTGGTATGGGCTGAAGTGGATGAAGATCTCGAGCCAAAACCAAAGCGCCGTCGTAAATCAGCTGTGATTGAGGAGGATGAGCCTTTACGTTTGAAGCGTTTAATTCCTGCAGATGCTTTACGTATTCGTGGACGTCACAATGCATTAAATGCACTAGCAGCCCTTGCCTTAGCGCGCGCTGCTAACTTACCGATGAATGTCCTCTTGCATGGCTTACGTGATTACCATGGTGAGCCGCATCGTGTACAAAGCATAGCAATAGTAAATGATGTTGAATATGTGGATGACAGTAAAGGTACTAATGTAGGTGCTACTGTCGCGGCAATCAATGGCTTGGGTAGCAATGAGTCTGGAAAAAGAATTTGGTTGATTGCTGGTGGAGAAGGTAAGGGACAAGACTTTAGTCCATTACGTGAACCAGCGCTGCGATTCGTAAAAGGTGTTTTTGTCATAGGTAAAGATGGCGACAAAATTGTTGAGGCTATGGGGTCAGATATTCCGTGTACCAATAGCAAAACTTTGCAAATGGCGGTTCAAGCCGCAGCCGCTCAAGCAGTGTCAGGTGATTTAGTTTTATTGTCACCGGCTTGCGCAAGCCTAGATCAGTTCCGCGATTATGTAGAACGTGCACAAGTTTTTATCTCGGAAGTTGAAGAGTTGGGAATGCGTTTCGAAGGAGTTCAGGCATGAGCTTAAAAGAAAAATTATTTCCTGAAAATCGCTTAGGGCTAGGCCGCTTCTGGAACTTCTCCAGAGGAGGTATTGATAATTTCCGTACCGGTCTTAGGGATGCGGTATCAGGCGTTGAGCAAACTCGATCGCGCATGATGGAATACGACCAATTATTAGTTTGGGCAGTCCTATCTCTTATGTTAATTGGTTTGGTAATGGTGTATTCAGCATCCATCACTTTGGCTGATGGGCCTAAGTATGCTAACTACAGCAGCAATTTCTTTTTAATTCGCCATATCATTTCTTTGGTGATTGCAATCGCAGTTGGTATTTGGGCCTTTAAGATTCCAACCAAAGTATGGGATCGCTATTCTCCAGTTGTTTTCGGATTCACTGTATTACTTCTGATTGCAGTGCTGATACCAGGAGTTGGTAAAGGCGTTAACGGTGCTAAGCGCTGGATACCGTTAGGGGTAATGAACTTTCAGCCTTCCGAGCTCATGAAGTTTGCTGCGGTTATTTTTGCCGCAAGTTACACGGTGCAACGTCAAGAATATTTGCATTCCTTTTCGAAAGGAATGCTCCCAATGGGAATTGCGGTTGCTTTAGTTGGCGGTCTTCTCATGAAGGAGCCTGATATGGGCGCCTTTGTGGTGGTTGCATTGATTGCATTTGGAATTCTATTTTTAGGCGGCATCAACGCGAAATTATTTGGTGGTTTGATTGTGGTTGGCTTGCTGAGTGGGGCAGCCATGATTGCGTTATCTCCTTTCCGTCGTGGCCGGATGTTGGCTTTTATGGATCCATGGCAAGTTGATAACGCTGCCAACAAAGGCTACCAGTTAACCCATTCATTAATGGCCTTTGGCCGAGGCGAATGGTTTGGTACGGGCTTGGGAGGTAGCGTAGAAAAATTACATTACCTGCCTGAGGCGCACACCGATTTCATCATGGCTGTAATTGGCGAAGAGCTAGGCTTTATTGGCGTGGTCGTCATGATTTTCTTGTTCTATTGGATAGTGCGTCGCGCATTCATGATTGGGCGTACTGCGCTACAGTTAGATCGAAGCTTTGCTGGACTGGCCGCAAAAGGCGTCGCTATTTGGATTGGTTGGCAGGCCTTTATCAATATGGGTGTCAATCTCGGCTTATTGCCAACCAAAGGCTTGACTTTACCTTTAGTAAGTTACGGTGGCTCTGGCATCTTGATGAATGCAGTGGCAATTGCCATGCTACTTCGTATTGATTATGAAAACCGCATCTTGATGCGCGGAGGGAAGTTGTGACCAAACCCTCAATCTTAGTCATGGCTGGTGGAACTGGTGGGCATATTTTCCCAGGACTTGCTGTCGCTGAGTATTTACGAATCTGCGGGTGGAATGTATCTTGGTTAGGTAATCAAAGCGGTATGGAATATCGCCTTGTGAAGTCTTGTAACTTTCCGTTTGAGGCGGTTGAGTTTGGCGGCCTTCGAGGTAAGGGTATTAAAGCGAAGTTAATGCTACCTATTAATCTAGCTCGCGCTTGCCATCAAAGCTGGAAAATTATGCGACGCCTAAAGCCGAATGTCGTTTTAGGTATGGGCGGTTACATTACTTTCCCAGGCGGCTTAATCAGTAAATTATTAAAGCGTCCATTGGTGTTGCATGAAGCAAATTCTGTGGCCGGCAGTGCTAATCGTGCGCTAGCTAAAATTGCAATGAGGACCTTAACTGGATTTCCTAATACGATGGAAAATGCAGAATGGGTTGGTAATCCCATTCGCCAAGAGTTTGATGATATCGCTGCACCTGCAGAGCGTTACGAACAACGACAAGGGCCTTTATCTCTTTTGGTAGTTGGTGGAAGCTTAGGGGCAGCAGCGCTCAATGAAAACATTCCTGCAGCATTGGCATTAATTCCACTAGAGCAACGTCCCACAGTAATTCATCAGGCTGGAGATAAGCATTTATTGGATCTTCAAAAGCGTTACGCTGATTTGGGTGTGCTGGCAGACATACGTCCCTTTATTGAAGATATGCCCACAGCTTATGCCCAAGCGGATTTGGTCATTTGTCGATCTGGTGCAATGACGGTTTCTGAGTTGGCTGCTTGTGGCGTGGCCTCTTGCTTAATTCCGTTTCCACATGCAATTGATGACCATCAAACAGCAAATGCTCAATTTTTATCAGATGCTGATGCTGCTGTTTTTTTGCCTCAGAAAAATCTTAATCCTCAGGATTTAGCTTTGATGATTCAAAACTTAACTCGCACGGATTTAAAAGAAATGGCTGTGCGTGCTCATGCTTTGTCTAAGCCACATGCTACCCAACGAGTTGCTGAGGTGTGTGCTGATTGTGCGGGGGTAGGTATATGAAGCATATTGTTCAGCAAATTCATTTCATCGGTATCGGTGGCACTGGCATGAGCGGTATTGCCGAAGTTCTATTGAACTTGGGATATCAAGTATCAGGATCTGATTTGGTAGAGGGTGCTGCTACTAAACGCCTAAAAGAACTTGGCGCAGTAATTCATATCGGTCATGACCCTAAAAATGTTGGGACCGCTGAGGCAGTGGTTATTTCAACTGCTGTTGCAGGTAATAACCCAGAGGTTTTGGCTGCTCGCGCCGCCAAGATTCCAGTTATTCAACGTGCAGTGATGTTGGGTGAGCTGATGCGTCTTAAGCAGGGAATCGCTATTGCTGGAACTCATGGGAAAACCACCACTACTAGCTTGGTTGCTTCAGTGCTTGCTGAAGGCGATCTAGATCCAACCTTTGTTATTGGTGGAAAGTTAAATTCTGCTGGCGCAAATGCGCGTTTGGGTCGAGGTGACTTTATTGTGGTTGAGGCGGATGAATCAGATGCTTCTTTCCTGCAGTTATTTCCAGCCATGGAAGTGGTTACTAATATTGATGCTGATCATATGGATACTTATCAGCATGATATGGCCAGATTAAAGCAAGCATTCGTGCAATTTATACAGCGGATGCCTTTTTATGGCGTTGCAGTCTTGTGCATTGATGATGCTAATGTTCGCGACATTATTCCTTTTGTGTCTCAGCCCATCTTGCGTTACGGACTTTCTGAGGATGCAGATATTCGTGCAAGCAATGTTCGTGCCGATGGAACACGAATGCACTTTACGGTAGAGCGCCGTACTGTGCGCCGCCATGGTAATAAGCCTGGTCCATTAAATGTGACTTTGAACTTACCTGGCCTACACAATGTTCGAAATGCGCTGGCAGCCATTGGTATTGCTACAGAGTTGGGCGTTGGTGATCAAGCTATTATTAAAGCACTCTCAGAATTTAGTGGTGTTGGTCGCCGATTCCAACGCTATGGCGATATTCCACTGGCATCAGGCGGTAAATTTACCTTGATTGATGACTATGGGCATCATCCGGTAGAGATGGCTGCTACTTTAGCTGCTGCTCGCGGAGCCTATCCTGACCGTCGCTTAGTGTTAGCTTTTCAGCCGCATCGATTTACAAGAACGCGCGATTGCTTCGGGGAGTTTGTGCAAGTGCTGAAAAACTTTGATGCTTTGGTCTTGACTGAAGTATATCCAGCTGGCGAGGCAAAGATTCCTGGTGCTGACGGAAAGAGTTTGATGAAGGCTGCTCTTGTAGATGATAAAACCTCTAAAGCTTTATTAAATTCTGCTGCTGTAGCTTTTGCTTCCAGCGTTGCTGAAATGCCAGAAAAGCTTGGTCAAGTATTAAAAGATGGGGATGTATTAATTACGATGGGCGCAGGTTCAATCTCTGCTTTGCCTCACACTTTGTCGGAGGCGAAGCATGTCTAAGCAAGAGGAACTGTTAATTCAGTGGGGCGATCGTGTAAAGGCGTGCCTGGCGAATCTGGATATAAAGTCTTTAGGCCGCGTAGGAGTATTGCTTGGCGGCCGTTCTGGTGAGCGAGAGATTTCCCTGATGTCAGGCAATGGTGTTTTACAAGCCCTCCTCTCAAAAGGAGTGGATGCCCATGGCTTTGATCCTGGATTGCGTAACCCAACTGAATTAGCTACAGAAAAATTTGATCGTATTTTCATTTCTCTTCATGGTCGTTTTGGAGAGGATGGAACTATTCAAGGTTTATTGGAATTATTAGAGCTTCCCTATACCGGAAGTGGTGTCTTAGCTTCTGCCCTGGCAATCGACAAGATTGCAACTAAGCAGATCTGGATCAGTAATGGGTTATCAACCCCAGAATATGAAGAGCTGACTGCGAAGAGTGACTGGAATGCGGTAGTTAAGCATCTAGGTTTGCCGTTAATTGTGAAGCCGGCTCATGAAGGTTCTTCTTTGGGCTTAACAAAAGTGAAGTCAGTGGAAGAGCTGCCAGCTGCTTATCAGCTTGCAGCCGGTCTTGATAAAAAAGTAATCGCTGAAACCTGCATTGTTGGCGATGAGTTGACCTGTCCATTGGTAGGTCAAGGCAATAGTGCTGAGGCATTACCGGTGATTAAAATTATTCCACCTCAAGCCAATTATGATTTCCACAACAAGTATTTCTCTGATGAGACACAGTATCTCTGCCCGACCGGCTTAACGGCTGAGATAAATGCTGCCGTTCAGGATCTCGCTTTAGCTGCCTATCAGACTCTTGGTTGTCGTACATGGGGTCGCGCCGATGTCATGCTTGATAAAAAAACTGGCAAACCATACTTGTTGGAAATGAATACTTCGCCAGGAATGACATCTCATTCCTTGGTGCCGATGGCTGCGAAGGCTGCTGGTGTTGAGTATGCAGATTTAGTGCTTTGGTTATTGAGTCAAACCTTGCTGCAAAAAGAGGGCGCTCGTACATGAGTAATTTCATGGACCGGTTCGGCGAAATTTTCGCCATGCTCATGTCTCCGCTCTGGAATCATCCAGATCGGATGCAAAAGCTCAGCCGTTTCTTGATGCGCTGTTTTGCTGTGATGCTTACTATCGGAATATTGGTATGGCTCAGTCAGCGGCCTGTTTTTGCCTTAAAGCAAATTCAAATTGAACCAGTAGCAGGGCAGACCTTAAAGCATATTAATAAATCGATGGTGAAGCAGCAGGTTCTGGAAACTGTGCAGGGCAATTTCTTCAGCGTACGTTTAGAGGATGTCAAACGTGGCTTTGAGAGCATGCCTTGGGTGCGACATGCCAATGTTCGACGAGTTTGGCCTAATGGCCTGATTGTCAGCATTGAAGAGCAAAAGCCATTTGGTACCTGGGGCGGGGCTGATAGCCATGTCTTAATTAATAATCATGGCGAAATTTTTGCTGGTCGAGTTTCTGAAATAAATGATGATGTGATTTTGGTAGATTTTCGTGGGCCGGAAGATTCCGGGCCAGAAGTCATGAGTCTTTATGAAAAAGCGAACAACTGGTTTAAGCCTTGGGGTGCAGAGGTAGTGAGCCTTGCTTTGACCGAGCGCTATGCCTGGCACATCAAATTATCTAATGGCATGAAAGTGGAATTTGGGCGCGATGAAGAGAGCTCTGATAAGACGCTGACAGAAGAACGTGTAGCGCGACTGTTTAAGTATTGGCCACAGGTTCAGGAGAAGTGGGCTAATCGAGTAGATGCAGTAGATCTGCGTTATGCAAATGGTTTTGCAGTTCATCTTGCCTCTGCAAGTATGAAAAAAAATGATGTTGACGGCAAAAAAAGTGAGCTGAAGCAATGAGGAATGGTAATGAGTAAAGACAATCGTGACCTATTGGTCGGTTTAGATATTGGAACCTCTAAGGTCGTTGCCTTGGTTGCCGAATTGGCTCCTGATGGCCAATTTAATGTGGTGGGCGTTGGTCAAACCGCATCTAAGGGTTTGAAGAAGGGTGTTGTAGTCAATATTGAAGCAACTGTTCAATCGATTCAGAAGGCGCTAGAAGAAGCTGAAATCATGGCAGATCGCCAGATTATGCAAGTCTTTACTGGCATTGCTGGTAATCACATTGTGAGCTTTAACTCGAGCGGAATGGTCGCTATTCGTGATAAAGAAGTCAGCGCTGGGGATGTAGAGCGCGTACTTGAAACTGCTAAAGCCATCAATATTCCAACTGACCAACAAATTCTGCATATCTTGGTTCAAGAATTCATCATCGACGGGCAAGAAGATGTGCGTGAGCCTATTGGTATGAGTGGTTTGCGCTTAGAGGTAAAGGTGCATATTGTCACGGGAGCTGTCAGTGCTGCGCAAAATATTGTGAAGTGTGTACGTCGCTGTGGACTAGAGGTGAATGATCTTATTTTGCAACCGCTGGCTTCTAGCTTGGCAGTATTGACTGATGATGAAAAAGAACTAGGTGTTGTTCTGGTAGATATTGGTGGTGGTACTACAGATATCGCAATTTATTGCCAGGGATCTATTCGCCACACCGCAGTGATTCCAATTGCGGGCGATCAAGTTACCAATGACATTGCTATGGCATTGCGCACCCCAACCATTGATGCAGAAGATTTAAAGATTGCACATGGTATTGCGCGTCAGGAAATGGCTGATCCAACAACCATGATTGATGTGCCGGGTGTGGGTGATCGTGAGCCACGTCCAATGTCTAAACAAGCGCTAGCTGCAGTGATTGAGCCACGTGTAGAAGAGCTGTTTACTTTAGTTAGAGGGGTTGTTCGTGATTCAGGATACGAAGACATGGTCTCTTCTGGAATCGTGCTGACTGGCGGCACTTCTTTAATGCCGGGCATGGTGGAGTTGGCAGAACAAGTCTTCTTAAGGCCTGCCCGGATTGGTGTGCCTGAATACCGTGGACATTTACATGAAGTTTTGCGTAGCCCGCGATTTGCTACCAGTATCGGTTTGTTAATGGAGGGCCAGGCACAGTTATTGCGTGGTCGCCGAGTATCTCAGTCAGGCGCATTGCAGGGTGTTATCTCGCGCATGAAGGAATGGTTTGCAGGAAATTTTTAAGTTTTTTCGTCGTCGTCAATGTAGTAAGTTTTTTACCTAGGAGGGTATATGGAATTTGAAATGTTAGATCAAGAAACCGCTGGCAAAACCATTATTAAAGTAGTTGGTGTGGGTGGTGCTGGTGGTAATGCCGTACAACATATGATCCGTCGCGGAGTCAATGGCGTAGAGTTCATTTGCATGAACACCGATGCTGGCGCTTTACAGCGTTCAGAAGCATCTGTGAATTTGCAACTGGGTTCTAGCGGATTAGGCGCTGGCGCAAAACCAGAAATCGGTGCAGCTTCAGCGGAAGAAGCGCGTGCTCGTATTGCTGATTCATTGCAGGGTGCTCACATGGTGTTTATCACTGCCGGTATGGGTGGTGGTACGGGAACAGGTGCTGCCCCAGTAGTTGCTCAAGTGGCAAAAGAAATGGGCATTTTGACTGTGGGCGTTATCAGCAAGCCATTTGATTTCGAAGGCGTGAAGCGTTTGAAAGTTGCAGAAAATGGAGCTGCTGAGCTTGAGTCTTATGTAGATTCATTGATTGTGGTTCTCAATGAAAAGCTCTTTGAAGTGATGGGTGAAGATGCTGAATTTGATAAGGCATTTGCTTGTGCAGATGATGTATTGCATAACGCAGTATCAGGAATTGCAGAAATCATTAATGTTCAAGGTTTGATCAACGTTGACTTTGAAGACGTTAAAACAGTCATGGGCGAGCAAGGTAAAGCCATGATGGGTACAGCAACTGTTTCTGGAATGGATCGCGCACGTTTAGCTGCTGAAGCTGCAGTTGCTTCACCATTGCTTGAAGGTGTTGATTTATCTGGAGCTCGTGGCGTTTTAGTCAATATCACTGCTAGCCGTTCATTGAAGTTGTCAGAAACTCGCGAAGTGATGGCTGCGATTCGTGGTTATGCTGCCGATGATGCAACTGTGATCTTCGGTACTGTTTATGACGATAGCTTAGGTGATGCATTGCGTGTGACAGTAGTTGCTACTGGATTGAATAATCCTCAAGCACGTCAGAGTCATCAGCCTGAGGTAGTTTGGAGACAGGCAACTGGTACTCATGACGCTATGCCAACAATGGCTGATCTCAATAGCTTTGCTCCTGCCAGCGCATCTGCTGCGATGAGTAAAGTAAATTTAGATTCCGCTTTAGGTACAAGCGCTGGTATGGCTTTGACTGGATCGGGAGCTACGCCTGCGATGGCAGCGCAACCAGCAGCTAGCGGAGTTGACTATAGCCAATATGATTTGCCACGAGTGTTTCGCAGCTCTCGTGAGGCGACTCCTGCTCCTACTTTAGGTGCGGATAGCTCCCCTCAGGCAAAGACCTTGTTGGATAAAGGGGCTGATTACTATGAAATCCCAGCCTTTTTGCGTAAACAAGCGGATTAATTAACTGCTTAATACAATAGGTGATTGCAAAATGCCAGCGCGGCGCCCCTCCGGACGACGAATCCCGCGCTTGCGTTGGCATGCTTCCTAACAATTACTTATTGGAGACATCATGATTTCTGTTGGACAAAAATTACCGAGTGCCACTCTTTATGAATTTTTAAATGAAGAAACTGAGGGCTGTGCCTTAGGCCCAAATGCTTTTGAAGTTGAGAAACTGGCTGCTGGTAAAAAGATTGTGATCTTTGCTTTACCTGGCGCCTTCACGCCTACTTGCTCTGCAAAACATGTCCCAGGATATGTTGAGCACTACGATGAGATTAAGGCCAAGGGTGTAGATGAGATCTGGTGTATTTCGGTAAATGACCCGTTTGTAATGGGTGCATGGGGCCGAGATCAAAAAGTAGGTAAAAAAATTCGCATGTTAGGCGATGGTAGTTGTGAGTTCACTAAAAAGATGGGTCTTGAGTTGGATTTAGTAGCCCGTGGTTTGGGTGTTCGCTCTGATCGCTATGCCATGATTGTTGAAGATGGTGTCATCAAGACCCTAGATCGTGAAGCGCCAGGTAAGTTTGAGGTTAGTGACGCTGCTTCTATCTTGAAAAAGCTTTAATTAACCTTCCCCTGAATATAGATACCGCCAGATGATGAAGCAACGTACGATCGCCGCACCAGTCAAGACTGTTGGTATTGGCTTGCATTCTGGCCGGAAGGTGACGATCGTGATCAAGCCTGCGCCTATCAATTCAGGGGTGCAATTTGTGCGTATCGATACGCCAGAGCAGTCTGTGGTGCCTGCAACAGCCTTAGCTGTATGCGATACACGCCTTGCATCAGTGATACAAAAAGATGGTGTTCGTGTTTCTACAGTCGAGCATTTGCTTTCTGCTTGCGCTGGTTTGGGTTTAGATAATCTTCTGATTGAGCTTGATGGTGAAGAAGTGCCCATCATGGATGGAAGTGCGGCTTCTTTCTTATTTTTAATTGAGTCTGCTGGCATCGCCGAACAAGAAGCCCCACGTCAGTTTGTTGTCATTAAGAAAGCAGTTGAAGTACGCGAAGGCGATAAGCTTGCGCGTCTAGAACCTTTTTTTGGTTTCAAGTTGGACTTCACGATTGACTTCAAGCATCCTGCGGTTGATAAAACTGGGCAACGATTTATCGTAGATTTTGCAGAACACGCTTATCGTAGTGAAATTGGTCGAGCTAGAACATTTGGTTTCGCGCATGAAGTCGAGGCGCTGAGAGAAATGGGTTTAGCGCGAGGCGGTAGTTTGGATAACGCAATTGTGCTCGATGAGCATCGCATTCTCAATAACGAAGAACTTCGTTATGAAGATGAATTTGTTCGCCATAAAATTCTTGATGCAATTGGCGATCTATATTTAATTGGCCATCCTATTGTGGGTGCTTATATTGCAGAAAAATCTGGCCATGCTCTAAATAACGCTCTATTGCGTAAATTGCTGGATGATCCAAGTACTTATGAAATCAGCTCATTTGCTGAAAATAAGGCGCCGGCAGCCTATTCCCAAGAAAATCAGCCACTTTTCTTCTAAAAACCTTTTTAAGATTTATTTCTATTTGCTTTGAAGTAGTTTTTGAACAGTCTTATAGAGTTCAGAGTCAGGGGAAAGTTTGTCCAGCAAGTCTTTCCATGACTTTTTGGCAACCTCATTAAATCCCTGCGGTTTTTGGTTCTTCTGGTCTTGGGCTCGAGATTTGACCTCCCAAGACGGCGGAGCTGGTTTTACACGCACTTTGATGGCGCTACATTGAAGGCCAAGTCCATCTAACTCTTTGATTATGCTAGGTAAAGTTTGCTGAAGCCGGCTGGCAATACTCGCGCTACCCACCAATAAAAAGAGCTCATTTTGCCCTCCAGAGCGCCATCCAGCCTCGATTTTGGGGAGCAGGTGGTCAAGACCCGTTTTGGCTAAGGCGAGCCCAAGAATTGAGCGAAGTCTAGCGAGATCTTCAGTTTTGGCCAAAATACCCCCAAGCCCATCAGATTCACGCAGGTAATCAACCCACTCATGGGCTGTTTGCTTGCGGGATGGTTTGGCTGCAAAGTTCATAAAAAAAGGGTGACGGGTGATAAACTCAAGGACTTAATTTTCTTCAATATCCCATGGTAATCGGTCTTCTTAAAACCCTGGTCGGCAGTCGAAACGACCGCCTCTTAAAACAGTATCGCAAAGTAGTTGCTAAGGTTGGCACTTTTGAAGCAAACCTGCAAACTTTGGATGATGCCGCGCTCGCCGCTAAAACCGACGAATTCAAGTCTCGCTTAGCTTCTGGCGAGTCTTTGGATAGCATCGCGCCTGAGGCATTCGCAGTTGTGCGCGAGGCCAGTGTGCGCGTGATGAAGATGCGCCATTTTGATGCTCAGTTGATGGGTGGCTTGGCCTTACATCAAGGCAAGATTGCGGAGATGGGGACTGGAGAAGGTAAAACCTTAACGGCAACCTTACCCGTATATTTAAATGCACTGACCGGCAAAGGTGTGCACGTTGTTACGGTCAATGATTATTTGGCGCAACGTGATGCCGAGTGGATGTCTACCTTGTACAACTTCTTGGGTATGAAAGTTGGAGTGAATCTGTCACAGATGGATCACACCACCAAGAAAGAGGCTTATGCCGCTGACATTACCTACGGTACCAATAATGAGTTTGGGTTTGATTACCTACGCGATAATATGGTCCAGGACTTGGAGCAACGCGTTCAACGAGGCTTAGCTTATGCCATCGTGGATGAGGTGGATTCCATCTTGATCGATGAGGCTCGTACCCCATTAATTATTTCCGGCCAAGCCGATGATCACACTGATCTCTACATCAAAATAAATGCTCTGCCTTCTCATCTAGAGCTTCAAATTGGTGAAGAGAAGTCTGATGGCACCGGTGTTGAAAAGCCTGGTGACTATTGGGTGGATGAAAAATCTCAGCAGGTTTACCTTACTGAGCGTGGCCACGATAAGGCTGAAGAAGTTTTAGTGCAGTTGGGCGCATTAGATGATGGCGCTTCACTATACGCACCACAAAATATTACTTTGATGCATCACGTTTATGCAGCCTTACGTGCACATACCCTCTATCACCGTGATCAACAATATGTCGTTCAAAACGGTGAAGTCATCATTGTTGATGAATTCACAGGCCGTTTGATGCAAGGACGTCGTTGGTCAGATGGATTGCATCAGGCAGTAGAGGCAAAAGAAGGGGTTGCGATTCAGAATGAGAATCAGACTCTAGCGACGATTACTTTCCAGAATTATTTCCGCATGTATGGAAAGCTGGCTGGCATGACTGGTACCGCCGATACTGAGGCATATGAGTTCAAGGAAATTTATAACCTTGAAACCGTAGTTATTCCGCCCAATCGGATTAGCCAAAGAAAAGACAAGCAAGACCAAATTTACAAGTCTTCACGTGAGCGCTACGATGCCGTAATTAAGGATATTGAAGACTGTTATCAACGTGGGCAGCCTGTGCTGGTTGGTACTACATCGATTGAAAATTCTGAATTAATTGCTGGTTTGTTGGATAAGCGCAAGCTTCCTCACCAAGTGTTGAACGCCAAACAGCATGCTCGCGAAGCTGAAATTATTGCTCAAGCTGGCCGTCCAAAAATGATTACGATCGCTACCAATATGGCTGGTCGTGGAACTGACATCGTACTTGGCGGTAATGTTGGTAAGCAATCTTCTTTAATTCAAGTCGACGAGGCTCTGAGTGACTTAGAAAAAGCTGCAAAGATTAAGAGCCTGCAGGATGAGTGGCAAAGTATTCATGATCAAGTGTTGACCGCTGGTGGTTTACATATCATCGGCACAGAGCGCCATGAAAGCCGTCGTATTGATAACCAGTTAAGAGGCCGCTCTGGTCGTCAGGGTGACCCAGGTTCATCACGCTTCTATCTTTCCTTGGATGATCCACTTCTGCGCATTTTTGCTGGTGATCGCTTGCGCGCAGTGATGGAACGCTTGAAGATGCCAGATGGCGAACCAATCGAAGCAGGCATGGTTACACGCTCAATTGAATCTGCCCAGCGTAAAGTCGAAGGTCGTAACTTTGATATTCGCAAACAATTATTAGAGTATGACGACGTAGCAAACGATCAACGCAAAGAAACCTATCGCTTAAGAAATGAAGTGCTTGAAAGTGCTGATATTGGCGAATTGATTGCCAACTTACGTGAAGATGTATTGCGTACTATTTGCTCAATTTATGTTCCTTTGGAGTCAATGGAGGAGCAGTGGGATTTGGCTGGACTTGAACATGCCTTGGCTAGCGAGTGGGGCCTTAAGGTCGATCTACAGAAGTGGGTTGAAGGTTCTGATAGTGTTGATGATGTTGAGATCGTCGATCGCGTACTTGAGGCGGCCAAAGAATCCTATGATGCGAAGGTCGATCTTTCGGGTCGCCAATCATTTGCTGGCTTTGAGCGCTCAGTACTGCTCTACAGCGTAGATACTCATTGGCGCGAACATTTGGCCGCTTTAGATCATTTGCGTCAAGGTATTCATTTGCGTGGATATGCACAAAAGGATCCTAAGCAGGAGTATCGTCGTGAGGCATTCGAGCTTTATGGTGAATTGCTGAACGTGATTAAAAATGATGTGGTGAAGAACATCATGACGGTAGAGATTCGGAGTGCTAGCGAGTTAGATCAAGCAGCAGAGTCCATGAATGAAGACTTGGCAAAACTCTCCGATGTTCAATATCAACATGCTGATCCAGATATGGAAGTTGCTGGCTCAACTGGTGATCGTGGTGCGGCTCTTGATATTCAGCCAGCCCCAGTTCGTTCTGGTCCAAAGATTGGCCGTAATGATCCTTGCAGTTGTGGCAGCGGTAAGAAATACAAAAATTGCTGCGGAGCATTGAGTTAAATCTCCCGCTACTAACTAGTGATTAAAAGGGCTCAGATTTATCTGGGCCTTTTTACTTGGGAGAAACCCTAGTCCCACTTTTCAGCAAGAATTCGCTAGATCTGTCATGATCTGTGAGTACCTAAGTTACTAATCTAGCATTTATTTTTCATTTCATGAAGGAGGCTCTATGGCCATTTCTTTTACTCTCAATGGTAAAGCCGTCAATTTTGAGGGAGATCCTGAAACTCCTATCTTGTGGGTCTTACGCGATCACCTAGATGTCACTAGCCCAAAGTATGGATGTGGTGCTGGCCTCTGCGGTGCTTGTACTGTTCACCTAGAGGGCGCTGCAATTCGCTCCTGTTCGATTCCAATTTCTGCGGCTGCGGGTAAAGCAGTGACATCCCTTGAGGGTTTGGCAGAAAAGATGGGTAAAGCCATTCAAGATGCTTGGATTGAGTTTGATGTGCCCCAATGCGGCTATTGCCAGACAGGTCAAATGATGTCTGCCGCTGATTTATTAGCCAAGAAAAAACAACCCAGTAGCGATGAGATTAAAAATGCCATGAGCGGCAATATTTGTCGCTGTGGAACTTATTCCCGCATTGAAAAAGCAGTAAAACGTGCTGCTGACAAGTTGGCGTAAAGGGAAAATATATGAAAAATCATTCTTTAAAAAATCAAAGCCGCCGCCAATTTATTCAGCAAACCGCGACTGCAGCAGGCGCTTTTGTAGTTGGGATGTACCTACCGCTCTCTAGTGAAGCTGCAACCAGCGCTGGTCAGCAACCAGCTTTAGCTAATGCCTGGATTCGTATTACTCCAAGCAATCAAATTACCCTTATCTGCGCTCGCTCAGAGATGGGGCAAGACGTCTACACTTCCATGCCTGCCCTTTTGGCAGAAGAATTGAATTTGCCTCTCTCGATGATTCAAGTCGAGATTGCAGGTGTTGCCCCGGTTTATATCAATGCCTTATTGGGCGGTCAAATTACTGGTGGTTCAACTTCTGTGCGTGAAGCATTTGATAAGTTGAGAACTGCAGGCGCAGCCACACGTTCAGTGTTGGTTGAGGCGGCAGCACAACGTTGGAATGTGGCTGCATCTGACTGTAAGGCAATGAATGGCAAGGTTACTCATTCCTCCGGCAAGTCTGCGACATATGGGGAGTTAGCTGCCGATGCCGCTAAGTTACCGCTTCCCGAGAAGCCTGCGCTGAAGTCTCCTGCTAACTTTATGGTGATTGGTAAAGAATCCATGCGTCGCTTGGATACGCCAATCAAGGTGGCAGGTAAAGCTGTTTACGGAATCGATGTCAAGATTCCAGGCATGGCAATTGCCTCGTTGGCGCAGTGCCCTGTAATTGGTGGAACGCCGACATCCTATGATGCATCTGCTGCACTTAAAGTTTCTGGCGTTATTAAAGTTGTACAGATTTCTGATGGCGTTGCTGTATTGGCTAAAGATTTCTATACGGCACGTAAAGGGCGAGACGCGCTTCAAATTACTTGGAATGAGGGTGCAAATGCCACTCTCAGCAATGCTGTTGTTAGGAAATCTTTGGAAGAGGGTTTATCTAAAAAAGGTGCCGTTATCAAAACAGTGGGCGATATTAATGCTACCGTAGCCAATGGTAAAACGGTTAGTGCACAGTACTTTTTACCTTACCTGGCCCACTCTACGATGGAGCCAGTCAATTGCTCTGCAGATGTATCTAATGGCAAGTGCAGAATTATTGGACCCATCCAATTTCAACAGGGTGGTGAAGCGGTTGCTGCGGCAGCTGCAGGTGTTAAGCCTGAGGACGTCACGATTGAAACTACCTTCTTGGGTGGTGGATTTGGGCGTAAGCTCGAGCTGGACTTTATACGTCAGGCCGCTGAGATTTCTAAGGCGGCTGGGATGCCCGTGAAAATGCTGTGGACTAAAGAGGATGACATTACTCATGACTTCTACCGTCCAATGAGTATTCATAAAGTGGAGGGCGTATTAGGGGCAAATGGACAACTAGAGACCATGAAAGCCAAGATGGTTTCGCAATCTGTCACTGCTCGCGCATTCCCGGGTTTTGTAAAAGATGGCTTTGACCCCTTTATGGTGGAGGGCTCAAACAACGTTACCTATGAAATTCCAAATATGGAGATTACTAACGTCATTACAGATACTGGTGTTCGGGTAGGTTATTGGCGTTCTGTGAGTAACGCGCTAAATGCATTTGCTATCGAGAGTTTTGTTGATGAAGCAGCAAAAGCTGCGGGTAAGGACCCTGTAGCGTTTCGCTTAGCGTCTCTTGATAAGCATCCACGAGCAAAGGCAGCTTTGGAATTGGCTGTTAAAAAGTCAGGCTATTCTGCCAGCAGCAAGCGTTTTGGCGTAGCCCAGATGGAATGCTATGACACCTACTCCGCATGTGTAATTGAATTGGATCCTACTGCTAGCAGCACAAAGGTAAAGAAGGTCACTTTTGTTTCCGATTGCGGTATTGCTGTGCACCCAGACCAAGCCCGGGCTCAACTGACTGGTGGTGTGATTTATGGACTTAGTGCTGCTTTAGCTAATGAGATCACTATTGAAAATGGACGTATTCAGCAAAACAATTTCAATAACTATCCTAGCTTGCGTCAAAATCAAGTTCCGATTGTTGAGGTGCATCTCATCCCCAGCCAGGAAAAACCAGGTGGGTTGGGCGAGGTTGGCGTACCTTTGGTGGCGCCGGCATTGGCTAATGCCATTGCGGCAGCTACTGGTAAGCGGATACGGGAATTACCAATAAAAGCGTAAAACACGAAGTGAAGTAAGAAAAAGCGCGCCTCTCATTGGCGCGCTTTGTTTTTAGGGCTCATCTACAATTATCAGACTATGACAGTTAATTTACCTCTCCCCCAAAAATCCGAACTCAAGCCTGTCAAAGGTTTTGAGATGGGCATTGCTAAAGCTGGCATTAAGAAAGCTGACCGCAAAGATTTGCTAGTGATGAGATTGGCGCCTGGCTCTCAGGTTGCTGGCGTATTCACACTCAATCGTTTCTGCGCTGCCCCGGTGCAAGTCTGCCGCGAGCATTTGGCGCAAGAGGGTCGTCACGGAGAAATTCGGGCCTTAGTAGTCAATACCGGAAATGCTAATGCGGGAACCGGCGAGCAGGGCATGAAACATGCCCTAGAGACCTGTGCGGCATTAGCTAAGGATCTTGGTATCAATCCTGCGCAGATATTGCCGTTCTCAACTGGCGTGATTTTGGAGCCCCTGCCAATTGAAAAAATTATTGCTGCCTTGCCAGCCGCAGTAGCCAATTTAGGTGACGATCAGTGGTTAGATGCTGCTGAAGCCATCATGACTACCGATACACAACCCAAGGCAAGCTCGGTCACGATTCAAACCCCTGCCGGTTCAGTTGTACTTACGGGTATCTGTAAGGGTGCCGGCATGATTCATCCTAATATGGCAACCATGCTTGGCTTTATCGCAACCGATGCTGGATTTGCGCCTGGTCTGCTGGGCGATCTGACGCGTGATGTTGCTGACTTGTCATTCAATGCCATCACAATTGATGGTGATACGTCTACTAATGATTCTTTTATCATCATGGCGACTGGCCAATCATCAGTTCAAATTCAATCCATTTCTGATCCTGCTTATGCCATCGTGCGAGATGCTTTAGTTGGCTTGGCCCGAAAGCTAGCGCAAATGATTGTGCGTGATGGCGAAGGCGCTACAAAATTCATGACGATTGAAGTAGTGGGCGGTAAAACGGCCGAAGAATGTCGTTTAGTTGCTAAGGCTGTAGCCCACTCTCCTTTGGTTAAGACGGCTTTTTTTGCAAGCGATCCTAACTTGGGTCGTATCTTAGCGGCCATTGGTTATGCTGGTATCACTGATTTGGATGTGAATCATGTTCAGATGTGGTTGGGAGATGTTTGGGTTGCTAAAGATGGTGGCCGCAATCCAAGCTATCAAGAGGCTGATGGTCAAAGGGTAATGCAGGCCCCAGAAATCACTGTCAAGATTGATTTAGGACGTGGTACTGCAAGCCAAACAATGTGGACTTGTGATCTATCTCATGACTACGTTTCAATTAATGCCGACTATCGCTCTTAAAAGAAATTAATAATATGAATGAGAAATTAGACCGTTTGCTGGAGCATCTGGAAACCTTTTTACCTAAACCTCTAAGCGACGATCAGTGGAAATCTTCGGTTGCTTTTAGATGGCGTCGTCGAGATAGTATTTTTGGGAGCATCGGTTTTCTGCAACCTGTAAAGCACGTTTCCGATATTACTTTCGAAGATTTGCAAAATATCGACCGGCAGCGCGATGCTATTCGCGACAATACAAAAAATTTCATTCTACAAAAACCGGCGAATAACATCCTTTTGACGGGTGCTCGCGGTACGGGTAAATCATCTCTAATTAAAGCCAGTTTGCATGAATTTGCCAGCCAAGGCTTGCGTCTGGTTGAAGTGGAAAAAGAGCATCTTGCAGATTTAGCGGATATTACTGAGCTATTGGCTGATCGCCCTGAGCGATTCATTATCTTTTGCGATGATCTCTCTTTTGAGGACGGGGAATCAGGCTATAAAGCCATGAAATCGGCTTTGGATGGTTCAGTTTCTGCCCAAGTAGACAATATTTTGATTTATGCCACCTCTAATCGTCGCCATCTATTGCCCGAGTACATGAAAGATAACGAAGGTTATGTGCATGGCGATGATGGTGAGATTCATCCGGGTGAGGTAGTGGAGGAGAAGATTTCTTTATCTGAGCGTTTTGGTTTATGGCTCTCCTTTTATCCCCCTAAGCAAGATGAGTATTTAGCAATTGTTGCCCATTGGTTAGAACATTTTGGTTTGAGTGCTCAGCAAATCGAAGAGGCCCGACCTGAAGCATTGGTGTGGGCATTAGAACGCGGGTCTCGTTCGGGTCGTGTTGCATGGCAATTTGCAAAACACTGGGCTGGTTCACGCGCCTAAATTGATCCGATGAATCACGAAAATCGTCCAGTAACTGAAGTGGCTGCAGGAATATTGCTAGATCAATCTGGCCGCTATCTTTTAGGTCAAAGACCTGAAGGAAAACCGTATGCTGGATATTGGGAAGTGCCTGGTGGAAAAATTGAAGCTGGAGAATCTGTTTTTGAGGCCCTTCGACGTGAACTTCAGGAAGAGCTTGGTATCAATATTCATTCAAGCGAAGAATTAACCGTATTGGAGCATGACTACCCGCATGCTTATGTACGCTTACATGTGAGCGTCATTCGCGAGTGGTCAGGCATCCCTAAGGGGTGTGAGGGCCAGACATTATCTTGGGAACTCCTTGGCGCTGAAAAACCGAGTGTTTCTCCGCTTTTACCTGCCGCCTGGCCAATGCTGGAAAGGCTTCGAGCCTTATTGGCCTAGAACTGGCAGAGTGTCAGTTTAAATGACACATCTTTGGTAACTGGTTGAGCTTTTCGATCGCGATCGGATTGCAAGAAACGTACAGAAAGCAAATATTTATTGGCGCTAATTTCAGAATAAAGAGTGTCATCTTCAACGGCGATGCGCATCAGTTGATAGACTTTTCCAGAAGGCGCTTGTTGGAAAGCGCCGCTATGAGCAACAACATCTTTTGCTTCTCCAGACTGACGCAATAAACGCAAAAATAATTGGCATGCATCCTGCCAAGGCAGCAAAGGACTGACAAAATTTTCAAGTAATTGACGACGCTCAGAAGAAGGGCTATTTTTCCATGCGTGATAGCTCGGCAAATCAATCGGGCTTGTGCCGCCTGGAATATTAAGGCGAGTACGAATGGCATTGAGCCATTCACTTTCAGTAATGATTTGGTTTGGCCTTCCAGAAGATTGGTTTATTTTGCTTGCGACCAAATCAATTTCAGCTAAAGTTTGACCCAATGCTTCTTGGTCTACCTTTTGTGAGGATTTAAGACCATTTAATGCATATTTCTGGCGCTCAAATTCTTTCAGTAGGAGAGACTTAATATCGCCACGTGCCCCAATATCTCCTAGATCAAATAACGTGGAGATTGCGTTGTGATGTAACTCAGGATCATCTGAGCGAATAAAGTGATTGAAACGGGCGAATAAATACTCCAGTCGAAGCATGCTTCGAACTAATTCATTGAAGGGGTATTCGTAGACAATCACAAGCCCATATTCTATGACGAACTGAGCAAATCTTTCTGAATCTGCAGTATTTTTTGATTTAATTGCCGCACTTGGCTGGCCAATTGGTCTGGGCTACCTTGATTTTCAATCACCGCATTTGCGCAGGCCAGACGCTCTTGCCGAGAGGTTTGGGCTGCAAGGATTTTTTTAACCTCTTCCCGGGATAAATTGTTGCGGTGCATCACCCTTTCAATTTGGACTTCCTCCGGGCAATCTACGACCACCAGATAGTCAACTAGGTTTTGCCAGCCTTTCGACTCGATCAGGAGGGGTACTGCAAAAACAAGGTAGGGGACGCCAGCCTTGCTAAGCTCCTCAGCCTGTTTGACGGCCTCTTGTCTGATGAGGGGGTGGGTAATGACCTCTAAAGTCTTACGAGCCTCAGGCTGTGCAAATACTAGGGCTCGCATTTTGGGCCTATCTAATGCGCCATCATTGTTAATAAATTCAGGGCCAAATTCATGGCGAATGGCAGGAATGGCTTTGCCATTGGTTGCGGTGATCTGATGTGAAATTAAGTCGGTATCGATAACGCCGGCACCTAATTGGCCTAGCAAATCACTTACTGCTGTTTTCCCTGAGCCAATTCCACCCGTTAGGCCAACCAGCAAAATCTGGCCCTTAAAATCGCCTAAATCAAATTGATCAGAATGAAGGTTTGAAGAAAGTGTGGCCATAACAGTTCAATGATGCCAGCAAATGCCAGAAATGGTCCAAATGGAAAGGGTGCGCGATGACGTTGGTCTTGGACTTTAAGCCAAATAAAACCTCCTAACGTGCCACTCAGCGCAGCAATCAGTATGACATCGGGTAATGCGTTAAACCCCAACCAGGCGCCAAGGGCTGCTAATAGCTTGGCATCCCCCATTCCTATGCCATTTTGCTTTTTGATTAGACGGTATAAAAAATTCATAAGCCAAAAGAATGAATATCCAAGAATAGCTCCAGTAAGAGCATCTGGGAAACTTACCAATCGGGTACTGTCAAAGCTATTGAAAACAAGGCCCAATACTAAAAGCGGCAAAGTTACGCGGTCGGAAAGACGAAAAGTTCTCGCATCTTGATAAGCAAGATAAATCAACGCAAGAATGAACAGGCCACGAATAAAGACGCTTGAAGTGAGAAAACCCATTAAACAATCTGCCCTAAATTAAATATTGGTAGATACAGAATAATGACTAGGCTACCAATAATGAATCCCACTACGATAATTAATAATGGCTCTAAAGTCTGACTTAGGCTATTCAGACGATTACTTAATTGTGAGCCTAAGGTCATGGCGCGTTTGTTTAGCATTTGGGAAAGGCAGCCACTTTCTGAGGCGATATGGAGTAGTTGTAGAGTTTCATGATCAAACAAACGGCTTTTTGGATCTCCTCTCTTGAGGGCCTCACCCAAAGGCCATCCCTGGGTGAGATGTTTAAATACCTCTGCACTGCAGTCATGGCTAAGCCAGTGATTGGATGATTGGGCAGTCACCCTTAGGGCATCTGGAAGTGGAAGACCAGATTCTAGTAAGTGTCCTAATGTGCGGCACCAATACGTTAATGTCGCTAGGCGAAGTAGTTTCCCGATAAGCGGGATGCGAAAACTCCATTGGTCACACATTTTCTGTAGTGTGGATGATCTATTCCAGGCTACAAGAAAAAAGATTGAGCTACTGATTAGGCAAATGCTGATTTCTAGAAAATAGTGATTGATGAGGTTCGAGACCTGAATGAGGGCTTTGGTTGGGGGTGGCAATTCCGCCTGAAAATGTGCAAAGACATCCTTAAATACGGGAACCACCCAAATCATCATTACTACCACTAGCAAAAGTGAGCTAGTTAAAGTAATGAGAGGGTAGCTAAGAGCTTGTTGTATTTTGCGTCGCAACTCAATTTGGGATTCCAGTTGCGCACAAATTGTTCTGAGGGCGCGTTCAATATCTCCGGTACGTTCGCTTACGCGAATGAGATTGATAAATTCGACAGAGAATTGATTATGCTGGGATTTGAGACTTTGAGAAAAGCTATTTCCCTTCTTGAGTTCACTTAACAGGCCTTTTAGCCAGGGTTGCCAACTTTTTTGGGATGATTCCTGAATAAGTTCAATGGCGTTTAGTAAGGCTAAGCCTGCATTTAACAGTGCCAAGAGTTGCTGAGCAAAGTCTAATTGACTCTGTTTATTTAGCGCCATGCACTGACCTCATTATTCAATGATGCCTGGTTGACTTCACCAGTTTTGACATAGTGGAGTCCTGCCTCATACATACTCAAATAAGGCAATGAGGGGATGAATAGATGTTTAGCGCTCAGAACTTCATGAACACCAATTCGACCCCAATACCCCTTACCCATGCACATCGAGCAGTTGACTAGGGGTGGAGTAGGTATTTTTTGGGAGCACTCAGTACAGATCTTGCGCAGCAATCGTTGAGAGCTCACACTCAGCAAGGTTGACTCAAGAGCTTCTTGATCTATGCCCAGGTTTTTTAGTCTAGCCAGCGCTCCTCTGGCATCACGAGTATGTAGGGTGCTGAGAACGAGATGGCCTGTTTGCGCTGCTTGTATAGCAAGTTGTGCGGTGGCGCCATCCCGGATTTCTCCAATCATGATGACATCGGGATCCTGCCTTAGTAGGGCTTTAATAATGACTGGAAAATCGAGGCCGGCACGGGGGTGATAGGCAACTTGGTTGATGCCAGGAAGACGAATTTCAATCGGATCCTCAATAGAGCAAAGATTGCGATGAATTTGATTGAGTTCTTGTAGGCAGCTATACAGGGTTCTGGTCTTTCCGCTACCAGTTGGGCCTGTGACTAAGATGAGTCCATTAGGCTGACTGAGCGCCTTTTGAAAGATTGCTAGCTGCTCTGGCAAGAGACCAATTTGCTCCAAGGCTAGCTCTTCGAGATGATTGAGTAATATCCTGATGACTGCCTTTTCTCCATGCAGTGTAGGAATGATGGACACCCGGCAATCAACATCAGGTTTAGTAAAGTCATGGCCTATGCACAGTCGCCCATCTTGGGGCAACCGCTTTTCTGCAATATCAAGGCGAGCCAGTATTTTGATACGTGTGATTAATCGTTCATGCAGGTCTACAGAGTAACGAGCTTGTTTGTTGAGTAGCCCATCAACCCGAAAGCGCACTAAGGTATCTTGGGGGCCCGCTTCAATATGAATATCACTAGCTCTGGCATGGAGTGCATTAACGGCTATCTCATACCAGGTCCGAATGATTAGTGAGTCGTCATGAGCACTACTCAATCTTGATTTTGACTGTAATCTGGTTGATAGAGCTTGACTGTCTTAACGCCCTGATCATCGAATTGCACGATCTCCATGACGATCCCGGCAATACGAACACTGACATCATGGTCGGGAATTGCTTCTAGTTTTTCAAGAATAAGACCATTTAAAGTGCGAGGACCATCTAAAGGTAGATTGAGATTCAGGAGACGATTTAAGTCTCGCAAAGAAGCGCTTCCACTAGCAAGGTAGGTTCCATCTTTTAACCAATGAGGATCAGTTGATAAATTAGAAAATGAGGTGGTGAACTCACCAATTAATTCTTCGACAATATCCTCAAAAGTTAGCAAACCTAAGACCTCGCCATATTCATTAACGACCAAACCCAGACGTTGCTGGTTATCTTGAAAGAACTGCATTTGCTGTAGAACAGGAGTACCGCTAGGAATGAAGTAGGGCTCATTCACCAGTGAGCGGAAATCCCCATGCTTCAAATCAGTGTCGCCCAGGAGGGATAAGGCTTTCTTCACCGATAAGATTCCAATAATTTTCTCGGAGTCGCCATCGCACACAGGTAATTTATTGTGATAGCAAGTTTCTAGTTGTTGTACAACCTCATCAATAGGTCTAGAGAGATCCAGGATTTCGATTTTTGAGCGAGGAGTCATCACGTCATCAACAGTGATGTTTTCAAGATTGAATAGATTTAACAAAATATTGCGATGGTGATTGGAAACAAAGCGATTCGATTCCAGCACCAAGCTCCGCAACTCTTCTTTGCTCATCACCCGGCTATCAGAGGATGAGTGCAAACCTGACACTTTCATTAGGCCCGAGACAAAGTTATTAATAAACCACAGGAGGGGCTTGAGAATGACGGTCAGAGGGAGAATGAGCCATCCAACATTAGAAGCAATTTTTTCAGGGAAGGCTGCGCCAATCACTTTAGGCGTAATTTCGCTGAAGATAATGATGAGTAGCGCGACTACGAGAGTGGCAATTGAGAGTACTAGACCACTGTCACCAAAAAGATGTAAAGCTATGCCAGTAACCAGAATCGGGAGGATGGTGTTGATCAGGTTATTGGATATCAGCAATACCGATAGCAATGAATCAACCCGTTTCAACAATCTCTCCGCTAAGGATGCACCAGAGTTGCCGTTATTGGCCATCGCCCTGAGACGATGGCGATTCGATGACAACATGCTGGTCTCTGCCATGGAGAAAAAACCAGAAAGCGCTAGCAAAAATATGACTAAGGCGGCCTGGGCATAAAGCGGCCAATCGTCAAAAAAAGTATCCATGGAACGAGCCTGCAAAAAGTAAGAGTGATTCAATATAGCAAAGTGACCTTTCACTAGCTATAGCCAGGATGGAATGGGGTGTCAGAGCTTCTATTTATTTATGTGAGAATGGGCATCATGAAGCTCTCTCAACAGCCCGCATCCTCTAATAGCGCGCAGTACTGCGTCATAGCGGCCCCTTTTGGGCGCTTAGGTATATTGACCGAGTTAGTTGAAGGCAGTCTGATGGTTTCTAAGGTTGATTACTTGTCTAAGGAAGCCCCCTTGTCGACCCCCAAGAATGAATTGGCTAAAGAGGTGGCCAGGCAATGTAAAGCCTATTTTGCAGATCCTCTGTATCAATTTGATTTGCCATTAAAGCCGGCGGGAACTATTCACCAACAAAAAGTTTGGAAACATATTCAAGCAATACCAGTAGGGAAAACACAAACGTATGGTGAATTAGCCGCCAAAATTAAAAGCGGACCACGTGCAGTAGGAACGGCCTGTGGCGCCAATCCATATCCACTAATTTCTCCTTGCCATCGGGTGGTGTCAACCCAAGGTATTGGGGGTTTTATGAAGGAGAATGCGCCTGGCCTATATAGGCAAATTAAGTTGTGGCTTTTACAGCATGAAGGGGTACTTTAGCTTTTTGAAACTGCCGTCCTAAGAGGTTTTGCATAAACCTGAAAAAATACTTTCATCAGAAGATTGCTATTAACTGCGACCTTAGTAAAGGCATAAAAAGCCATCACCGATTTTCGAGATAACTTCACCTCATCTTTGCAATTAAATTTGTCACGTTTGGCGATTTTCGAGAGTGTCATTACCGCTAGGCCAAAGGCAAGAAAGCAAAAGCGGCGCATCCCCAAATCCGTCTTAGGGATGAGTAGGATGTAGTTCAGAGAGTCCTTTAGCTTGTCATAAGCAATCGCCAATAAGGTTGTTTGGCTCATATTAGCTGGCTTCCATGAGACGCCCCGTGCTTTATCTTCTGGTGAGTCCTTAAGGATATTAGTCATTTGCAATGCTTGACCAAAAGCAATAGCAAGCTCCTCATGACCTACGATGTTTTTAGTAAAGGCTTGGGAATGGTTGCTGAAGATGGTGGTTAAAAGTTCCCCAACTACACCCGCAACGACATAACAATATTCTTCAAACTCAGTCAGATTTTTAAGTCCAGCCTCATTTTGTTTTCCATGGAAGCGAGACATTCCTTCGGACATGATGGAAACACAGCGACTGACAGCAGCTTGATCGTTGGCGGAGCAGGTATGCAATATCCGTAAAACCGTTGGCGTATTTGCAATCAAATCCAATTCATCAGAATTGCCGTAATGACGCAAGTGAGTAAGGCAAGGTTCAACAAAAGTCTCGACAGGGGATTTTTCTAGAACTGCATCCAGAAATAGTTTAGATAAATCTTGTTTTATTTGGGGGCTTAAGTCGGCTGCATCTTCAATGGTGTCAACAATGCGACATAGCAAATAGGTATTGCCCACCACTATTTCAATATCTGGAGGCAATAGGGGAATGGTAAGCGCGAAGGTACGTGAGACCGAACCCAAAATGGCTTTTTGGTAGCTTAGATCGCTCTCTGAGCTTCCGATGGAGGTTTTTCTTGGGATCTGCACCCTTGGATTATGTCAGACCAGACCGCTCTAAATTGGCGCTAATTCCCTTATTGCTAAAAGTGACATGGTCATATAATTTCAGCAGATTTTCGAGGGAGAAATTAGGCGTGCTTATTTGGTTCGTCATCATTTACTGGGTGGTATCTGTAGGCATTGGCCTGTGGGCTGCTCTGCGCGTCAAAAACACCGCAGACTTTGCTGCAGCTGGGCATAGCTTACCGATGCCCATTGTGACCGCAACCGTTTTTGCAACTTGGTTTGGTTCTGAGACAGTTCTGGGAATTCCGGCAACCTTCCTGAAGGAGGGCTTAGGTGGTGTTGTTGCTGATCCCTTTGGATCATCACTCTGCTTAATTTTAGTAGGCCTCTTTTTCGCAAGACATCTCTACAACCGACGTATGCTCACGATTGGTGATTTTTTCCGCGAAAAATATGGCCGCACCGTGGAGGTTTTAGTAACGCTTTGCATTGTGGTGTCGTACTTGGGTTGGGTGGCTGCCCAAATTAAAGCATTGGGCTTGGTATTTAATGTGGTGTCGGAGGGAAGCATTACTCAAACAGGTGGCATGTTGATCGGCGCAGCAAGTGTGCTGATTTATACCTTATTTGGGGGGATGTGGTCGGTAGCGATTACCGACTTTATTCAGATGATCATTATTGTGATTGGAATGCTGTATATCGGTAATGAAATGTCAACCCAGACCGGCGGGATTAGTGTCGTTATTGAGCATGCAGCGGCGGCAGGGCAATTTAGTAATTTCTGGCCCGATATGAATTTAGCCTCGATCTTAGGTTTTGTGGCAGCCTTATGCACCATGATGCTGGGCTCCATTCCCCAACAAGATGTATTCCAGCGCATCACCTCTAGTAAGAACGTCAATATTGCCGTCAATGCAGCCATTCTGGGTGGCGTGCTGTATTTTATTTTTGCTTTTGTCCCCATGTACTTGGCTTACTCAGCTACCCTCATTAGCCCTGATTTAGTCAAAGAGTATCTGGATACCGATCCACAAATGATTCTGCCAAAGCTGATTTTGAATCATGCTCCTCTAATTGCTCAGGTCATGTTTTTTGGAGCCCTGCTTTCTGCGATTAAGAGCTGTGCGAGCGCAACATTATTGGCACCTTCGGTAACATTCGCAGAAAATATTGTTAGGGGCTTTTTCAAACATTTGTCTGATCGTCAATTACTCAAAATTATGCGCATCACGGTCTTATGTTTTGCGATAGTGGTGACATTTTTTGCGATCAATTCGGAACTCTCTATTTTTAAAATGGTGGAAAGCGCTTACAAGGTGACCTTGGTTGCTGCATTTGTTCCCTTGGCATTTGGCATTTATTGGTCTAGGGCGAATTCTTTGGGCGGCTTGCTGGCGGTAGTAGGTGGACTCACTATTTGGATTAGCTCAGAAATTTTGGCTCCCAATGCGATTGTTCCCCCTCAACTCGCTGGTCTATTAGCCAGTATTGCGGGCATGATTTTGGGCAGCTTAGTGCCAAAAGATCTATTAAAGGCAGTTTAAAGCGCTTCTTGCTTAAAAATTAGGCAGATAATAAATTGTTGCACTGCAAAATATTCTCATCTAATATGACAGTAATACGTAATTTTTTGTTCTTATGGAGTTCCTATGAAAATCTGTGTGATCGGTGGGGGTGGCGCTATTGGCGGCTACTTAGCTGTCATGTTGGCGCGAGCGGGTAATGATGTCACTGTAGTTGCGCGCGGCGCTACTTTAGCGGCTATTAAAGAGCGCGGCTTGGCATTGATCATGGATGACCAGCCAGAGCCCTTAGTTGCACAAGTTAAAGCAGTTGAAAAAATTAGAGACGCAGAAACACCGGATGTGGTGATTTTGGCTGTGAAGGCCCATCAGGTAGAGCCCATCATCAATGACTTAGCAGCCATCATGGGTCCTGACACTATTTTGATTCCAATGCAAAACGGAATTCCTTGGTGGTATTTCCAAAAACTGAATGGTGAATACCAGGATCACTCAGTGGAGACTGTCGATGCAGGCGGTCTTGCTAAGAAGACAATTAATCCAAACAATATTATTGGTTGTGTCGTTTATCCAGCGACCTTCACTCAAGCTCCTGGCGTCATCCGTCACGTGGAAGGCAATCGTTTTCCATTAGGTGAGTTAGATGGCAAAACCACTGAGCGCATTCAGAAGATTTCTGAAATGATGGGCGCTGCAGGCTTTAAGTCACCGATCTTGGACGATATCCGTTCTGAAATTTGGCTGAAGCTTTGGGGCAATATGACGTTTAACCCCATTAGCTCATTAACTCATGGAACACTCGAAGGCATCTGTCAGTACCCATTGACCAAAGAGTTGGCTCGCAACATGATGGCTGAAGCACAGACTATCGCTGAAAAGTTGGGCGTTACCTTCCGTGTTGATATTGAGCGTCGAATTGCTGGTGCTGAAAAGGTGGGTAAGCACAAGACATCTATGTTGCAAGATTTAGAAGCGGGTCGGAGCTTAGAAATCGATGCCTTATTGGGCTCGGTCATTGAACTCGGTAAGATTACTCAGACTTCGACACCTTGCTTAAATACGGTATTCGCTCTGACCAAATACTTAGATGAAAATGTGCAGGCTTCCAAAGGAAGTTTGGCTCTGCCATCTGTTTCTGGTTACTAAGGTAAACCTGTTTCCAGATTCGCGAGACGTTGGATTGGCTGGAAAAAAACCCTTGCTACTGCTAGCAAGGGTTTTTTGTTTTTAAGGTGTTTAGTTACTCGAATCGATTATCCAGGCGACCAACACCGTCAATGATGATGCTGACATTGCTGCCGGGCTTCATTGAGCCAACGCCCACTGAAGTACCACAGGCAATAATGTCACCGGCTTCAAGCGGCACATCTTGCGAGATCAGGCTAACGAGTTTGGCGGGTGGAAAAATCATGTCTGCAATCGGATAATTTTGACGCTCTTGATCATTCAAAATGGTCTTGATATGTAATGTACTGGGATCCACATCAGTAGTGATGTAAGGACCAAATACGCCAAAAGTATTGAAACTCTTAGACCGAGTCCATTGAGCATATCCCGGGTCACGATTGAGAATTTCAATTGCAGTGACGTCATTGATGCAGGTATAGCCAAAGATAGCCTTTGCAGCTTCGGCCTCATCAACTTCATGACAGCGCTTGCCAATGACAATTCCTAGTTCGCCTTCGTAAACCACTTTTCCTGAGTAGGATTTTGGGGTTCGAATAACTTGGTTTGTGGCTAAGAAAGAATTATTGCCTTTCAAAAAATACAAAGGCTCAGCGGGAACTGCATGTTCTAGCTTAGCAACCAATGCATGAAAGTTATCTACAATTGCCACCATTTTTGAGGGGGTACAAGGGATGTCAATTGTGATATCGCTTAATTTGAGGGTTGCGCCTGTGGCTCTAGGTTGATTAAATAAATCGCCCTCATAAACCACCACCTGATCGCCTTGTAGTTGTCCTAAGCCTCTTTTACCTTGGTGCTGAAATCTAAGCCATTGAGCCATGATGCATTCCTCTAAAGTTAAATATGGGGTCTCAGGTTTGTCGCGCGAGGGAGTAGGTGCACAAGTCACGCAATGCCGTAGTAGCCTCATTGCTTGGAAATTCACTTATGCAATCTAACGCTAAATCAGCTTCTCGTTTTGCGACGGCCTGCGTGTAGTCGAGGGCGCCGGAACTTTGTACAGCACCTAAAATTTGAGCGAACACGTCTTCTGGTAAATCTTGATTTTGTTCAATGGCAGCGCGTACTAAAAGACGCTCTTCATTGCTACCGTTTTCCAATAAATAAATTAACGGAAGCGTTGGCTTACCTTCACGTAGATCATCGCCAGCGTTTTTACCCATTTGAGCAGCATTGGCGGTGTAATCCAGCAAATCATCCATGAGCTGAAATGCTGTGCCAATATGACGACCAAATGCAGCGGCCTGTTCACGTTGGCTATCTGTCGCGCTGGCTAATATCGCGCCAAGCTCAGTAGAGGCCTCAAATAATTTGGCAGTTTTATAGCGAATGACTTGTAGGTAGCTGGCTTCATCTACTTCTGGGTCATTCATATTCAAGAGCTGCAAGACTTCGCCTTCAGCAATCGTGTTGGTAGCATCCGAAAGAATTTGCATGACTCTCAGGTCATTTGGAGCAACCATCATCTGGAAGGCTCTGGAGTATAAAAAATCGCCCACTAAAACGCTTGCTGCATTACCGAAGGCGGCATTGGCAGTTTCTCGACCTCTTCTGAGGGTAGATTCATCAACTACGTCATCGTGCAGAAGGGTGGCGGTATGGATGAACTCGACTACCGCCGCCATCTCTAAAGTGTGTGCAGATTCTTTGCCATTGGCTAGAGCCTTGGCTACCAGCATGAGGAGGGCCGGCCTAACCCGCTTTCCGCCCGCCTGGATGATATATGTGGAGATTTGGTCAATGAGGGCGACTTTTGACGCTAGCCTAAGGCGAATAACCTCATCTAACCCCTTGAATTCTAAGGAAATTGGGGCTAAGATTTGGCTTAGTTCATTGGTTTTGACAGTGCTCGTCATGCAAGATATAATAATGGGCTTAGCTTATCCAGGGTGGATTAGCTTAAATGTAGATATTAATTGAGGTTTCAAACCATGTACGCGGTCATAAAAACCGGTGGCAAACAGTATAAAGTTGCTGCAGGCGAAAAATTGAAAATAGAACAGATACCAGCGGAAATCGGCAGCGAAATCACTCTTGACCAAGTCCTCGCCGTAGGCGAAGGCGCTTCACTGAAATTAGGTGATCCATTGGTTAATGGTGCAGCTGTGATGGCCACTGTCGTCTCCCAGGGACGTCACGATAAAGTGACAATCTTTAAGATGCGCCGTCGCAAGCATTATCAAAAGCACCAAGGCCATCGTCAGAATTTCACTGAAATTTTGATCAACACGATTAAAGCCTAATTCACAGCAGGAGAAAGATATGGCACAGAAAAAAGGCGGCGGTTCAACACGAAATGGCCGCGACTCAGAATCGAAACGCTTAGGCGTTAAGGTATTTGGCGGCGAGCATATTAATGCTGGCAGCATCATCATTCGTCAACGTGGTACACGTGTTCATCCGGGCGCTAACGTTGGTATTGGTAAGGATCACACTTTGTTTGCCTTAATTGACGGTCAAGTGGAATTCGGCGTTAAGGGTGCTTTGAAGAAGGCCCAGGTTTCAGTTCTGCCTCGTTCATAAGGCAGCCTGACTGAGACACGTTTGATTCAGATTCATTCCGAATTTAACTCTTAGGAACAGGCCTCGCTAAGCGAGGCCTTTTTTATTCATGAAATTTATAGACGAAGCACGCATTGAAGTTATAGCCGGCCAGGGTGGCTCCGGGAGCGCATCTATGCGCCGCGAAAAGTTTATTGAATTTGGCGGACCCGATGGTGGTGACGGTGGCAAAGGTGGAAGTGTTTGGGCTACTGCTGACCGCAATATCAATACTTTAATTGACTATCGTTACGCAAAAACCCATACCGCCAAAAATGGTGAGCCTGGGCGTGGCGCTGACTGTTATGGTCGCGCAGGTGATGACATTGAATTACGTATGCCCGTTGGCACGATTATTTCCGATTACGAAACTGGTGAGCCTATTGCCGACTTAACTACGCATGGTGAGCGCTTATGTTTGGCGCAAGGCGGAGTAGGCGGTTGGGGAAATATTCACTTTAAGAGCAGTACCAATAGGGCGCCACGTCAGAAGACGAATGGCAAAGAAGGTGAACGTCGCAAGCTCAAGCTTGAGTTGAAGGTATTAGCGGACGTTGGTTTATTGGGAATGCCTAATGCGGGTAAATCTACTTTGATTACTGCGGTTTCAAATGCGCGTCCAAAAATTGCTGACTATCCCTTTACTACATTGCACCCGAATTTAGGTGTGGTTCGCGTAGGTAATGAGCGTAGTTTTGTGATTGCGGATATTCCAGGTTTAATTGAAGGTGCAGCTGAAGGTGCGGGCCTAGGACATCGCTTTTTACGCCATTTGCAGCGTACAGGTGTGTTGCTTCATTTGGTAGATATCGCCCCATTTGATGAGAATATTGATCCTGTAGCCGATGCTGTTGCTATCGTCAACGAATTGCGCAAATACGATGAAGCACTGGTTGAAAAGCCACGTTGGTTGGTGCTCAATAAGGTCGACATGATTCCTGAAGAGGATCGCAAGAAGGTGGTTGCGGACTTCATCAAGCGCTTTAAGTGGAAAGGCCCCGTCTTTGAGATATCTGCATTAACCGGGCTTGGATGCGATAAGCTTTGTTATGCACTACAAGATTATTTAGATTCTGTGCGTCGCGATCGTGATGATGCTGAGGAGCGCGCTGCAGATCCTCGTTATCAAGATCAGGCGGCTGATAAGTCACCAGATTAAAGCGCTGTTTAAAACTGCATTTGTTATGGATCTTAAGCAAAAAAAACGTATTGTTGTCAAAGTAGGTTCTAGCCTCGTTACTAATAATGGCGAGGGCTTAGATCATGCTGCCATAGCTTTATGGGCCGAGCAAATTGCCACGCTTTTGCAAGCTGGCCACGAAGTGTTGATGGTCAGTTCGGGCGCAATTGCTGAGGGCATGCAACGTTTGGGTTGGGCTAAACGTCCCCAAGACATTCACCAACTACAAGCTGCCGCAGCTGTTGGTCAGATGGGCTTGGTACAGGTTTATGAAAGCTGTTTTGCTCGCTTTAATTTACGCAGTGCGCAGATATTATTGACTAATGCTGACTTGGCTCATCCAGAGCGCAATGCAAATGCAAAAGTAACCTTAGATACCTTGCTCAAGCTTGGTGTGGTCCCCATTATTAATGAGAACGACACAGTAGTAACCGATGAAATTAAATTTGGTGATAATGATAGTCTGGCAGCGCTCGTCACAAACTTAGTGCATGCAGATCTATTGGTTATCTTGACGGATCAAGGCGGTCTATTTACCGCTGATCCTCGTCAAAACCCAGATGCAACTTTATTGGCTACAGCAACAGCAGGAGATCCTGCTTTAGAGAAGATGGCTGGCGGTGCTGCTAGTGAATTGAGTAAGGGCGGTATGCTCACCAAAGTATTGGCTGCAAAAATCGCCGTGCAAACAGGAGCATCCACTGTTATTGCCTCTGGACATGAGCCTAAGGTACTCACTCGCTTATTAAATGGCGAGAGTATTGGTACCTTACTTAGTAGCCAATAATTACCCCGTTTGAATTGCTGGGCTTTGTACCGCCAGTAAAAGAATTGGGGTTGAGGGACTTCATCACCGTGTTCATGCTCTGCTCTTGACTATTAAAATTACAGAATGCACCTTGCGCTAACGCTGCTTGGTAGCGATTTGCCACTTTCATTTTGATATCTCTCCACTCGGCCAATGGATTTTCTTTCCACTGACCATTCTCAAAATTTCCATACAGTTTCCATTGGTATGAATCACAACGGATGCCCTCATACTGAGCTTGCTCTTCACCACTAGGGTTGGTGATAACGACGATGTAACGTGTCACACCATCTGCCCCAATCGAGATCGATTGCGTATCAACCGAGAATTTGAAGATGGTTGAAGGGGATACGTAAAAGGAAAGTAAGCTAGATTTATTGGGCGGACTCTCAGGCATTTTCGTACTACCTTCTTTAAACACCATTGGCGCAAATGGATCCATTCCACTTTCCATTGGGTCACCAGCACAGGCAATTAATGTTGCAGCCAATGCCATGCAAGCACTGTAGTTGCTTAGAGTTCGTAAGAGTCTGCTCATATTATTTTGATTTATCCGTTTTGGAAGATTCGGGGGAGCCCTCTTCGCCTTTTGAGTAAAAAGATTGAAGTAAGTCTAAAGGCGAACCCCAGGCCAATTGGTGCATGCGTACCCCTCTTGAAAGGTAACGCGCTAGTTCTGACAGTGCAAGTTCATAGACTTCGCGCTTAAAGCCAATAACTGCATCCAATTGAATCCAGAAAGGAACCCAGCGCCAAGCATCAAATTCTGGGTGCTCTGAAGCTCGCAACTGGATGTCACTATCCAGTCCCACTAAGCGTAGGAGGAACCAAATTTGTTTTTGACCCCGATAGGCGGCTCGATGAACGCGAGTGGCGTGTTGACGGCGTAAATATTCCTCAGGGACGTCATAGCGTAACCAGTCCCTGGTTCGTCCAATAATCTGGACATGTTCCGGCAGCAAGCCAACCTCTTCATGCAATTCGCGGTACATCGCCTGTTCAGGGCTCTCGCCATGCTGAATCCCGCCCTGCGGGAACTGCCACGAATGCTGCCCAACGCGTTTTCCCCAGAAAACCTCGTTGCGGCTGTTAAGGAGGACAATGCCGACATTGGGTCTATACCCTTCACGGTCAAGCATGATCGTGCCCCAAATCCTTTAAAATCAATGATTTGATTATATCCATACATGAAAGCTTCACAATCATTTCTCGCCACGCTAAAAGAAGCCCCCTCTGACGCTGAGGTGGTTTCGCATAAGCTCATGGTTCGGGCAGGCCTGATTCGCAAAATCAGCGCAGGTATCTATAACTATCTGCCGCTCGGATTAAAGGTTATTCGTAAAGTAGAAAATATTATTCGCGAGGAGATGAATCGCGCTGGCGCAATCGAGCTATTGATGCCGATGATTCAACCTGCTGAATTGTGGCAAGAGACTGGTCGCTGGGAAAAGATGGGGCCAGAATTACTGCGCATTAAAGATCGCCATGACCGTGATTTTTTAATTCAACCGACCTCTGAAGAGGTAATCACCGATTTGGCTCGTAATGAGATCAGAAGCTACAAGCAGCTCCCAGTGAATTTTTACCAAATTCAAACGAAGTTCCGGGATGAACGCCGCCCACGTTTTGGGATCATGCGTGGTCGTGAGTTCAGTATGAAAGATGCTTACTCTTTTGACCGTGATACCGAGGGCTTGAAAAAATCCTATCAAACCATGTTTGAGGCATACACCCAGATCTTTAAGCGTATGGGGCTTGAGTTCCGTGCGGTCACCGCAGATAACGGTGCCATTGGTGGCTCTGGCAGTCAAGAGTTTCACGTCATTGCAGATACTGGTGAAGATGCCATTGTGTATTGCCCAAGTTCTGATTACGCAGCCAATCTTGAGGCTGCAGAGTCACTGGCCTTGAACGCTACACGTGGTGCCGCCACTCAGACAATGGCGAAGGTTCCAACCCCTGATAAGACAAATTGTGCAGATGTAGCTAAGCTACTTAATCTGCCGTTAGAGCAAACCGTTAAATCGCTATTGTTTGCTGCAGATCAAGAGTCTGGACCAGCTAAGTTGTTCATGCTTCTTGTGCGTGGTGATCATGAATTAAATGAAGTAAAGGCTAGCAAAGTTCCTGGCATGACGGAATCTCGTTTTGCCACTGAGACTGAAATCAAGCAGGCTTGTAATGCACCTGCAGGTTACTTAGGTCCTGTTGGTGTGAGTGCTGAAGTGACAATTGTTGCTGACCGTACTGTTGCCAATATGGCTGACTTTGTTTGCGGTGCTAATGATGCAGGCCATCACCTGACCGGCGTGAACTGGGGGCGCGATTTACCTGAGCCTCTGGTGCTCGACATTCGTAATGCCGTGATTGGCGATCCTTCTCCCGATGGAAAAGGTGTGGTGGATATCTGTCGCGGTATTGAAGTGGGCCATGTATTCCAATTGGGCACCCGTTATTCAGAAGCAATGGGTTGTACCTATTTGGATCAACAAGGTAAAGCCCAGCCAATGGTGATGGGTTGCTATGGGATTGGCGTTACACGCTTACTAGGCGCAGCGATTGAGCAAGGTCATGATGAGCGCGGGATTATTTGGCCGATCTCTATGGCTCCGGTTGAAGTTGTGATTTGTCCAATGGGTTACGAAAAATCAGAGCCAGTGAAGGCAGCATGCGATCAATTGCATGATGAGCTTGTTGCTGCTGGTATCGATGTGATTCTGGATGATAGAAATGAACGACCAGGGGCGATGTTTGCTGATTGGGAGTTGATCGGCGCGCCATTCCGTGTAGTTATTGGGGACCGGGGTTTAGCTGATTCACAGGTTGAGTTCAAAGGCCGGACAGATGCGGATTCACAAAATATTCCTTTGGCGCAAATCAAGGAAAAAGTGATTTCAGCTGTTCAAGCTGCAAAAAACGCAGTCGCATAATTTGGGCACCCCAACCGGGGTGCCTTACCTAGAAATTACTTCTTAAAAAGTCCGCCAATCCCTTTGGCGGCTCCTTTGGCCGCCATGGCCGCCATCGTGCGAGCCATTTTTCCGCCTTTAAATTGCTTCATCATGGTCTGCATTTGCTCAAATTGAGCTAATAGGCGATTGACTTCTTGCACTTCAACACCTGCGCCAGCGGCAATCCGCCGTTTGCGACTGGCTTTAAGAAGTTCTGGTTTTGTTCGCTCGCGGGGCGTCATGCTATCGATGATGCCGCGCATCCGCTTGGTTTGTTTATCCGCAGCATTCATGTTTGTTTTAGATGCTGCTTGTGCCATTTGGCTCGGCAGCTTATCCATCAGGCTGGCCATGCCACCCATTTTTTGCATTTGCATCAACTGATCGCGAAAATCCTCTAGATCAAAACCCCCTTTAGAGATTTTGTTTGCCAACTTCTCTGCCTTGGCTACATCAACGTGTTGTTGGGCTTGTTCGACTAAAGCGAGGATGTCACCCATGCCCAAAATGCGATTGGCCATACGCTCAGCATCAAACGCCTCTAGGCCATCCATCTTTTCGGCAACACCGATAAATTTGAGGGGCACACCAGTCACTTGTCGAACAGAAAGCGCCGCGCCACCGCGTGAATCGCCATCCAACTTGGTCAAGATCACGCCAGTAAGTGGTAATGCTTCATGGAAGGCTTTGGCAGTGTTGACCGCATCTTGACCAAGCATGGCATCAACAACAAATAATGTCTCAATGGGGTTTAAGCTGGCATGCAAGGTTTTAATCTCTTGCATGAGTGCTTCATCAATACCTAGGCGACCTGCGGTATCGACAATCACCACATCAAAATAATGGCGTCGCGCCCAATCAAGAGCGGCAGTCGCTATATCGTTTGGTTTTTGATTGACGTTACTTGGGAAAAATTCAGCGCCAACCTGTTTAGTGACCGTTTCTAACTGCTCAATCGCTGCTGGACGATATACGTCACAAGAAACAGTGAGAACTTTCTTTTTCTTTTTCTCTTGCAGCCATTTGGCTAGCTTTCCAACTGAGGTAGTTTTACCTGCGCCCTGCAAACCAGCCATCAAAATGACTGCTGGTGGCTGGGTAGCTAAATTGAGTTCACCACTTTGATTGGTGTCGCCCATCATGACTTGGGCGAGTTCGCGCTGTACAACCCCTACTAGCGCCTGCCCTGGGCTTAAGCTTCCAACCACCTCTTCACCAAGAGCTTTAAATTTAATTTGCTCTAACAGGGATTTAACTACTGGCAGGGCTACGTCAGCCTCTAAGAGGGCGAGTCGGATCTCCCGCAGCATCTCTGCAGTGTTGTCTTCGGTGAGGCGAGCTTGACCCCGCATTGTTTTAACAACGCGAGATAGACGATCGGTGAGGTTTTCTAGCATTTATCGATTAGACTTTCCAGATGGATATTTTAGGTCACTCAAGTTACGGATTACTCCCAGCCGTACTTTATTTCTTTCTTTTGTTATTTTTGAGCCTGAGCTCAAGGAATAAGGCGGTCTCTCCGCTCTCGGGGATATTGGTTCAGGCCTTTATTTTCGTAGTTTTGCTGATTCATGGGCTGCAATTACACGATTCCGTATTTACTCCACAAGGCTTTGTATTTGGTTTTGCTCAAGATTTATCCCTGATTGCTTGGGTTGGTCTGGCTTTCTATTGGTTCCAGTCTTGGTTTTTGCCAATCTCGAGCTTACGCTGGCTCGTCATCTTATTTGCCTTGGCGTGCTCACTTTTGCCAAATTTATTTCCTGGAACATTAATTTCACCAAAAGCAGTTTCGGATCCGTGGTTTAAGGGGCATTTCATTGTTGCCACGATTGCGGTAGGTTTGCTGAGCTTGGCAGCCATTCATGCCATGTTGATGAGTGTGCAAGACCGCGCCTTACATCGTCAGTTAGCAATTGCCCCAAATGGCCGAATTGCCCATTGGTTAGAAGACTTGCCACCATTAATGACTATGGAAAGTCTTTTGTTTAATTTGCTTTATGTGGGCTTTGCCCTTTTGAGCTTGACAGTTTTTTCTGGCTTACTCTTCTCCCAAACCTTATTTGGTAAGCCATTGGTCTTTGATCACAAAACAATTTTTGCGCTGATCTCTTGGTTTTTATTTGCCGGTTTACTCTTGGCCCGCTGGCGTGTGGGGTTACGGGGAAGGGCAGCTGTCCGCTGGGTACTGAGCGCATACACTGCCTTACTCTTGGCTTATGTTGGAAGCCGCTTTGTACTGGAAGTCATTCTTCAGAGAGTATGAGTTTTGTTTAAATGGCTCATCATCGGCGTAGGCGCCTACCTTTTTTATCGGTGGTTTAAGGGTAAACAAACCCCTAAAACCCCTGCTAATCCTGATTCTGTAAAGGCTGCCCGTACTCTAGAGCCTGAGTTAATGGTGCAGTGTCAGCATTGCAAGGTACATCTTCCTAAAGCAGATGCCATTGCCAACGAGCAGCGTTTCTATTGCTCGGCTGAGCATCTTCACAGCTTAGATGAGCAAGGTTGGTTAGGCTTTGCCCAATGGCGTGAATCACCTAATCAAGATGCGCGACCAGAAAATATTGAGCCCGATCTCCTGGTAATTCATCACATTAGTTTGCCTCCGGGTGAATTTAAAGCCCAAGACTCTAGCCAATACATTATTGATTTTTTCCAAAATAGGCTTGATCCCAACAGACATCCTTATTTTGCTGAGATCGAGGGGCAAAAAGTCTCCAGCCATTTTTTGATTACGCGCTCTGGACGTTTGATTCAGTTTGTTTCTACGAAACACAAGGCTTGGCATGCTGGACTGTCTTCCTTTTTGGGGAGAGAAAAGTGCAATGATTTTTCAATTGGTATTGAGCTAGAGGGTGATGGTGAGACTCCATTTGAAGAGATTCAATACAAGGTATTGTCAGAAACAGTTGGAAAATTAAGCGCCACTTATCCAAGCTTGCAGTTCGCAGGACATAGCGATATTGCTCCCGAAAGAAAAACGGATCCGGGAATCTCTTTCGACTGGAAAAGGTTCCAAAAAGAGACAGGACTTTCCCTAGATAAACTACCTTTTGGGCTTGCATCCCGGTAACTCAATTGTTGTATGTGAGCGTACGCTTACTTCGCTAGCCTTTACCTAAAACAAGGTAAAAATCGCGCACCAAAATGACCCCAAAATAAGTCTAAATATTAGTAAAAATACTGATAAAGATTTGTCAGAAAAAGCTTACCAAATATTCAATAATTCCCTATACTTAGTGTCAAATTCACTTCAAAACACTAGATATAGTGTTTGAATTCAGCAATAGAGCATTGTTTTTTAACGATATTTTGTCCAAATAACTATATATAAGCAGGAGCAACATGACATACGCAAATCCCCAGACAGCAGGCCAGCCAAGTGGAGCCAATAATCCAGGAATGGGTGGCGCAGGGGCAATGAATCAGACGCCATCTGCCGGTTTTGTCGCTGGTGGTGTTGGGGGTAATCAAGCTACTCAATTGTCAGATTACAAGATCATTCGTCGCAACGGTTCAGTCGTGGCTTTTGAGCCATCCAAGATTGCCATTGCGGTAACTAAAGCATTTTTAGCGGTTAACGGTGGCCAAGGTGCTGCTTCTGCGCGCGTACGCGAGCAAGTGGAGCAACTGACTCATTCAGTGGTGCGCGCTTTATTACGCAGTCGTCCAAATGGCGGCACTTTCCACATTGAAGATATTCAAGACCAAGTTGAATTAGCATTAATGCGTAGTGGTGAGCACAACGTTGCTCGCGCATATGTTCTTTATCGCGAAAAGCGCAATCAAGAGCGTGCGGCTCAACAAGAAGTGGCTCAAGAATCACAATCAGCCGGTCAAGCTACTGAATCCGGTATCAAGGTTACTGACAATGGCGTTGAAAAGTGGCTTGATATGGCGGCACTCCGCACTGTGATCGAAGCAGCTTGCGAAGGCTTGGGCAATCATATTGATGCCACCCCGATCATTACTGAAACCATCAAGAATTTGTACGATGGTGTACCGATGGCTCAAGTCTATGACTCAGCTATCTTGGCTTCACGTACTTTGATTGAGAAAGATCCTGCATTCAGCCAGGTAACAGCTCGTATCTTGATGCATGTGATTCGTAAAGAAATCCTAGGCAAGGAAGTATTGCAAGGCGATATGCAGTCTGAGTACGGCACTTACTTTGCCAAGTACATTAACGAAGGTATCTCTGCTGAATTGTTAGATCCACGTATGCGTGAGTTTGACTTGCCACGTTTGGCTGCTGCTTTGAATGCCAGCCGCGACTTGCAGTTCAATTACCTTGGCTTGCAGACTTTGTATGACCGCTATTTCTTGCATATTGAAGACCGTCGTATCGAAATGCCACAGGCTTTCTTTATGCGCGTGGCAATGGGCTTGTCCTTAAATGAATTGGACCGTGAGCGTCGTGCAATCGAGTTCTATGAAATCCTCTCCACATTTGATTTCATGTCCAGCACACCAACCTTGTTCAATTCAGCAACTACTCGTCCACAACTCTCTAGCTGCTATTTGACGACTGTAGAAGATGACCTCGATGGAATTTATGAGGCATTGAAAGAGAATGCTTTGCTATCCAAGTTTGCAGGCGGCTTGGGCAATGACTGGACTAACGTACGTGCCTTGGGCAGCCATATTAAGGGCACCAACGGTAAGTCACAAGGCGTAGTGCCATTCCTCAAAGTAGTAAATGACACTGCTGTTGCTGTAAACCAAGGCGGTAAACGTAAAGGTGCTGTTTGCGCCTACTTGGAAACATGGCACTTAGATATTGAAGAATTCTTGGAATTGCGTAAAAACACCGGTGATGATCGTCGTCGTACGCATGACATGAATACTTCTAACTGGATTCCTGACTTGTTTATGAAGCGCGTCATGGAAAACGGTGACTGGACATTGTTCTCTCCATCTAATACCCCTGATTTGCATGACAAGTACGGTAAAGCGTTCGAAGAGGCTTATGTTGCTTATGAGCAAAAGGCGGATCGTGGTGAATTGAAGCCCTTCCGCAGAATTCCTGCGCAGCAGTTATGGCGCAAGATGTTGGGCATGTTGTTTGAAACTGGCCACCCATGGATCACTTTCAAAGACCCTTGCAATATTCGCAGCCCACAGCAGCATATTGGCGTAGTGCACTCATCTAATTTGTGTACTGAGATTACTTTGAACACCAATGAGACTGAAATCGCGGTTTGCAACCTGGGTTCTGTGAATTTGACTGCCCACATGACGACTGATGCCAACGGTAAATTGGTGTTGGATCATGAGAAGCTCCAAAGAACTGTGCGTACAGCAATGCGTATGTTGGATAACGTAATTGATATCAATTACTACGCGGTTGCCAAGGCTCGCAATTCGAACTTGAAGCATCGTCCAGTCGGCATGGGCATCATGGGCTTCCAGGACTGCTTGCACATGCAGCGTATTCCTTATGCTAGCGAAGAGGCAGTGAAATTTGCCGACTCTTCTATGGAAGCGGTTTGCTACTACGCTTATCAAGCGTCTAATGAATTAGCTGAAGAGCGCGGCGTTTACAGTACATACACAGGCTCCCTATGGGATCGCGGCATCCTGCCACAAGACTCTGTAGCATTGTTAGCGCAAGAGCGTGGCGGATATCTGGAAGTAGATAACTCCTCCACTATGGATTGGAGTGGTTTGCGCGCGCGTATCAAGCAATACGGTATGCGTAACTCCAATTGCGTAGCAATTGCACCAACAGCAACGATTTCTAACATTATTGGCGTATCTGCTTGTATCGAACCAACCTTCCAAAACTTGTTTGTGAAGTCCAATCTTTCTGGTGAGTTCACAGTGGTAAACGAGTATTTGGTACGTGATTTGAAAGATCGCGGCCTTTGGGATGAAGTGATGATTGCTGACTTAAAGTACTTTGACGGTACTTTGTCTAAAATTGATCGTATTCCACAAGATTTGCGTGATTTGTATGCGACTGCCTTCGAGGTTGAGCCAAGCTGGTTGGTTGAGGCAGCTTCCCGCCGTCAAAAGTGGATTGACCAAGCGCAGTCACTCAATATCTACATGGGTGGTGCTTCTGGTAAGAAATTGGATGACACCTATAAATTGGCGTGGTTGCGCGGCTTGAAGACTACTTACTACCTCCGCACGATGGCAGCGACTCACGTTGAGAAATCGACTGTTGCTAGCGGCCAGTTGAACTCGGTTTCGAGTGGTGGCGGTGTAAATGGTACTGATGCAACTGCCGCAAGTGCTGCGGGTGGAGTTGAGGCTGATGGCCCGGTTTGCACAATGCGTCCAGGTGATGCTGGATTTGAAGAATGTGAAGCATGCCAATAAGCAATTTGCTTATTGGTCAGAATTAGAAGAAATTAGGAGAAAGTTATGTTGAATTGGGAAGAAGAAGTTGCTCCAGCACTAGCGAAAGCTGGTCTTGCACCGCAGCCGGTTGCAGTGGAGCCACAACGCCCACAGCCAGATCAAGTAGCAATAGCACCGCAAACAACGGCGCCTGCGCCTGTTGAAGCCGCTAATTTATCTGGTGGCGCAGCTTTGCGTGTCAATGCTGCTGATAAGCGCGTGATTAACGCCAAGACTGACGTAAATCAGCTCGTGCCATTTAAATATAAGTGGGCTTGGGAGAAGTATTTGGCAGGTTGTGCAAACCATTGGATGCCACAAGAGATCAACATGAATCGCGATATCGCGCTTTGGAAAGATCCAAATGGTCTTACAGAAGATGAGCGGCGCATTATTAAGCGCAATCTTGGTTTTTTTACTACCGCTGATTCTTTGGCTGCAAACAATATTGTTTTGGGGACTTATCGCCACATTACCGCCCCAGAATGCCGTCAATACCTGTTGCGCCAGGCGTTTGAAGAGGCAATTCATACTCACGCGTATCAATATATTGTCGAATCTTTGGGCTTAGATCAGAGCGAAATCTTCAACGCGTACAACGAAATTGAATCCATTCGCGCTAAAGATGAGTTCTTGATTCCTTACATCGATGTACTTACCAATCCAAATTTCAAGACTGGCACATTAGAAACTGACCAAACTTTGCTCCGCTCACTCATTGTTTTTGCTTGCGTGATGGAAGGTTTATTCTTTTATGTTGGTTTTACGCAAATACTTGCAATGGGTCGCCAAAATAAAATGACGGGTGCTGCTGAGCAGTATCAATACATCCTTCGTGACGAGTCAATGCACTGCAATTTTGGTATCGATTTAATTAATCAAATAAAGCTGGAGAACCCGCAGTTATGGACTTCCGCGTTCAAAGATGAGATCAAATCTATCTTCGAAAAAGCAGTCGAATTAGAGTACCGTTATGCCGAAGATACGATGCCTCGCGGAGTGCTCGGATTGAACGCTCCGATGTTCAAAGGGTACCTAAGATACATTTGTAATCGCAGATGTTTGCAAATAGGACTTGACGCGATGTTCCCAAATGAAGAGAATCCATTTCCATGGATGTCAGAAATGATTGATCTGAAAAAAGAAAGAAACTTTTTTGAGACACGCGTTATTGAGTATCAAACCGGTGGTGCGCTAAGTTGGGAGTAGTACTTAAGTAATGCAGCGCAACATTGGTTAAATAGGAGATTAGACGGTTGGATAGTTTTAAAAGTCAGCAAAACCAGACTCAAATCCGAAAACCCTTGTTTAAGGGTGCCTGGGCTATTCTCTCTATTTTTTCCAGCACATTTAAGAAGCCGTTGTCCTTTGGGACCACGGCTTTTTTTCCAAGATTCATTAGCGTGCAGCACTTAGCATCAAGCCGCGCGCCGATGAATGGCTCGCTCGTCAAATCCAAAAGATTGCAAAATCAGGTGGAAATGAATGGTCGGGTCTTCTTAATCGGTAGTTTGTACTAATCCTCACGTGAAGGAGCAATACTATGGCAATCGCCAAGAAAAAACCTGCTGCAAAAAAACCAGCTGCTAAAAAAGTAGCCGCTAAGAAACCAGCTGCTAAAAAAGTAGCTAAAAAGAAGCCTGCTGCTAAAAAAGTTGCTAAGAAGCGTGTAGCTGCTAAGAAGCCTGCTGCTAAAAAAGTAGCTAAGAAGCGTGTAGCTGCTAAGAAGCCTGCTGCTAAAAAAGTAGCTCGCAAAGTTGCTGCTAAGAAGCCTGCTGCTAAAAAAGTAGCTCGCAAAGTTGCTGCTAAGAAGCCTGCTGCTAAAAAAGTAGCTCGTAAAGTAGCAAAAAAAAAGTAAGTAAGCCTGCTGCGAAGAAAGCGGGCTCTGCTGTAAAAAAGCCCGTGGCTAAGAAAGCTGCGCTAGCAACATCTGCCGCTGCTTGGCCCTTCCCAACTGGCACACGTCCTTAATCGGACGGGTGTTACTAGAAGGGGTCTCTCACGAGACCCCTTTTTTTATTGCCGTATTTTTGGGTGCTTAGAGGCTAAATCCAAATGCCGACTTAAATTGCGCAGCGATCTGATCGTGGCTAAGTTGGTGATTTTGTGGTCCTTGATGGGTGATTTTGATCGAGCCCATGAGGCTGGCGAGGCGACCGGTAGTTTCCCAGTCTAAGCCATTTTCAAGGCCAAACAATAATCCACCACGAAATGCATCACCACATCCCGTTGGATCAATGACTTTCGTAGCGGGAACAGGCGGAATCGCAATGCATTTGCCGTCAGTGTAAATATCAGCGCCTTCAGCACCTTTGGTTACGATGAGTGCTTTGACTCTTTCTGCAACCTTTGCCAGGCTTAAGCCAGTTCTTTGTGAAAGCATCTCGCCTTCATAGTCATTCACAGCTAAGTAGCTAGCGATATCCACTAATTCCAGTAACTCAGGGCCGTTAAACATAGGCAAACCTTGGCCTGGATCAAAAATAAAGGGAATATTGGCATCAGCTAATTGATGACAGTGCTCCCACATTCCTTGGCGACCATCTGGCGCAACGATACCTAGCTTGGCTGCACTTTTTGAGTTTTTGCTACGCTCTGCAACTACATCAGATACTTGGTTGAGATGGGATTCACCCATAGCGCCTGGATGGAATGCGGTGATTTGATTGTTGGCTTGATCGGTGGTGATCATTGCTTGTGCGGTGAATGCATGATCAATTTGACGAATGTGACTGGCATCAATCTTGAGTTCCTCTAAGCGATCCATGTAGGGTGCAGCGTCGCCGCCTACAGTTGCCATGATGATGGGGTCGCCACCCAAAAGGCTTAGGTTGTATGCAATATTGCCAGCACAACCACCAAATTCTCTTCGCATGGTAGGTACAAGAAAGGCGACATTCAGAATATGAATTTGCTCAGGCAGGATTTGATCGGCAAATTTGCCTTCAAAGTTCATGATGGTGTCGTAAGCGATTGAACCGCAGATCAGGCTAGCCATAAATTACTTTCTGTAAGGGTGGGGTAGTCGGTTTAAGTGATTTATTAAGGGTAAAGGGCACGCACGCGATAGCCTGCAGTGTTTTGCGGTAAAGAAATCGGTAGTTCCGCTTCAATGAGATCGCCCGACGGTATGCCAATTCGCAAATATTCGGGATGCTTTTCTTGCAAAGCGACTGGCAACCATTCTTTTGGAGTGAGTTGAATCGATTGGATTTCAGATTCTTCAGCATCGGTTAGCATGATCTCCAAATGAGGAGGTAAAACTGCGATTGCTAAGCGATTTTGTATTTCAACTTGCATCATAGATGGATTGCTGGCGTTTTTAAGGCCCTCTAGCCCGTTTTCTGGTGACATGACAGCCAAAGTTATTTTCCAAGCAGCAAAATCGCTTACGGGGCGATTTAGACAGCCTAGTGCGCGACACAATTTTTGATCAATTTTTTGTAAAACTGAAAATGCACCAACTGAAAATGCATTTGAGCTGCCATCAACGCGTGGTGCTAATGCTGGAAGTAGAGAATTTCTAGAAAGATGCTCTCCGAACACGAGGAGCAAAAGAAAAAACCCACAAAGAAGCGTTAACTTAAGACTTTTTTTTTGAGCTGGAAGGGCTGAGATACTTTTTTTGTCCTCTTTTGCAAGAGTTCCGTGTAGACAAACCCAACCTTCACTCTCTTTCCAAACAGAAAGCTTGAGCCATTGGCTGTAAGTAGCGATTACCTCGTCTGCTTGCCTTGCTAACACTCCAGAAAGAACGATTTGACCGCCTGGGCACATTTTATTTACTAGTGCGGGAGCAAGCACTTGAAGTGGATTAGCCAAAATGTTGGCCATCACGATGTCATATTTGGTTTCTGCGGCAAGTTCTGGCGCATTTTCATTGGGCAGAACAAAACGAATGACGGTGTTGTTGATTTCTGCGTTGCTACGCGCTGCTACCATCGCTTGAGGATCGATATCTGTACCGATTACTGGATTACAGCCTAGTTTTGCTGCGGCAATTGCCAAAATGCCTGAGCCGCATCCATAGTCGAGCAAACTTTGGTTTTGCAGATGACTGTTTTGCTCTAGCCATAACAAACATAAATGGGTGGTTGGATGACTGCCTGTGCCAAATGCAAGACCTGGATCAACTGCTAAGCAAATGGCATTTGGATCGGTCGGCGCTTCGTGCCATGAAGGAACTACCCAAATACGCTCACCAATTTGAATCGGGGCAAACTGACTTTGTGTCAGCCGCACCCAGTCTTGCTCTTCAACTGTTTTTTCTTGAGGGTGTGCTAACTGAAACCCAGCCTCCTTGAGCGCAACGAGAAGTTCTGGAATAAATTCTGCGCTACCTGAGGCATCAATATCGGGATTAAACAGCGCAGTGACAGCAGATCTATCCCATGCTTGGACTTCTGGCGATAGGCCAGGCTCCCCATAAAGCGGATTTTCATCATATCCACCTGCAGCATCATCTTCAACTGTGACAGAAAGTGCGCCTAAATCGAGTAGGGCATCACCTAAAGGTTCAGCAGTTTCAGCGGCTACCGTGAATACCAGCTCACGATAAGACATAGAGGGCTCGCATCAATTAGGATTTACCGCGACTAGCTGCTTGCTCTTCCAGGCGATGCTCCAGATAGTGAATGCTGGTGCCACCTTCCATGAAGTTGGGATCAAGCATGAGTTCACGATGCAATGGAACATTGGTAGTAATGCCGTCAATCACCATTTCTGAAAGGGCAATTTGCATGCGACGGATTGCTTGTTCACGGGTATTTCCGTAAGAAATTAATTTACCAATCATGGAATCATAGTTTGATGGAACCACATATCCACTATAGGCATGCGAGTCCACGCGAATGCCGGGGCCGCCAGGCATGTGGAATGAACCAATGCGACCAGGACTTGGAGTGAACTTGAAAGGATCTTCTGCATTTAAGCGACATTCGATCGCATGTCCACGGAAAACAATATCCTTTTGGCGATAAGCGAGCTTTAGTCCAGCGGCAATACGAATCTGTTCTTGAACAATATCGACGCCAGTAATCATTTCGGTAACTGGATGCTCCACTTGAACGCGAGTATTCATCTCAATAAAGAAGAATTCGTTGTTTTCGTAGAGAAACTCAAAAGTTCCGGCGCCACGATAGCCAATTTTGCGACAAGCTTCTGCGCAACGCTCACCAATTTTAGCGATGAGACGACGATCAATTCCTGGTGCTGGCGCTTCTTCAATCACTTTTTGATGGCGACGCTGCATAGAGCAATCGCGCTCACCCAACCAAATGGCATTGCCATGAGTGTCTGCCAGGATCTGAATTTCTACATGGCGAGGTTTCTCTAAAAACTTCTCCATATAGACTTCTGGATTGCCAAACGCACGACCTGCTTCTTCTTTGGTCATATTGACAGCATTGAGCAGCGCTGCTTCAGTGTGTACAACACGCATACCGCGTCCACCACCACCGCCTGCGGCTTTAATGATGACTGGGTAGCCTACTTTTTTTGCGGTTGCAATAATTTCTTTTGGATTGTCAGGTAGGGCACCTTCTGATCCAGGAACGCAAGGCACGCCGGCTTTGATCATGGCGCGTTTTGCAGAAACTTTATCGCCCATGAGGCGAATGGAAGCTGCTGTTGGTCCGATAAATGCAAAGCCGGATTTCTCAACCCGTTCAGCAAAGTCCGCATTTTCAGAAAGAAAGCCATAGCCTGGGTGAATCGCTTCTGCATCGGTTACTTCTGCTGCAGAAATAATCGCTGGCATATTGAGATAGCTCAGTGGTGAAGGTGCGGGCCCAATGCAAACTGCCTCATCGGCTAGCTTCACATACTTCGCTTCTTTATCCGCAGTGGAATACACCACTACAGTTTTAATTCCCAACTCGCGGCACGCGCGTTGGATGCGGAGAGCAATTTCTCCCCGATTGGCAATCAGAATCTTATCGAACATGTCGGCTCTGAGTTAGGTGAAAAGGATTTAAAAGAAAGGCTGAAAAATTAAGCAATGATGAAAAGAGGTTGGTCGAACTCAACGCCCTGTCCGTTTTCGCAAAGAATTTCTTTAACAACACCTGCATGCTCTGATTCAATTTCATTGAGTAATTTCATCGCCTCAATGATGCAAAGAGTTTGGCCAACTTTGACTGTATCGCCAATGTTTACAAAGTTTGGAGACTCAGGATTGGGTGCGCGGTAGAAGGTACCCACCATTGGTGAACGTGCTACAGATCCTGTTGCAACTGGAGCAGCTTCGACAACAGGCACAGCAGCAGGAGCCGCACTTGCAACTGGAGCAGCTTGTGCATGTTGTGGAGCTGGATTTGCATATACAACTTGTCCTGCAGGAGCTGGTGAACCGGCGTTCACAATACGAACACGGTCTTCACCCTCATTAACCTCTAATTCGGAGATGCCTGACTCAGAAACTAAGTCGATCAGGGTTTTTAGTTTTCTTAGATCCATACAAGTGCTTCCTCTCTTGTGATTCTTTAATTAAGCTTATCTTTGTAAACGGGCAATTGCTGCTTGAAGGGCTAACTCATATCCAATGGCGCCAAGGCCGCAAATCACCCCATTAGCGATATCGGACAAATAGGAGTGTTTACGGAACTCTTCGCGTTGATGAATATTGGATAAATGGACTTCAGTAAAGGGGATTGCGACTCCAGCCAAAACATCACGCAGAGCGACACTGGTATGGGTAAAGGCGCCTGGATTGATGATGATGAAATCAACTCCGTCTTGTTTGGCTTTCTGAATGCGGTCGATTAACTCGCCCTCATGATTGCTTTGGAATGTGCTGAGGTCGACTGACTGAGCTTTGGCTAGTTCGCCAAGCTTTTGATGGATATCTTCTAGGGTAGTTTTGCCGTAGACGTCTGGCTCACGGGTCCCTAATAGATTGAGGTTGGGTCCCTGAATTACGAGAATTGAAGCTTTTTTAGACATAGATCCCTATTTTTAGAGGCAGTTAGGTGTCAATTGTTTAATTTGGCTTTTGGCCACTTGCACACATCATGCTTCACTTGCTACAGGAGGGAGTATACCTTGGTGCAGGGCTGGGGAAGTCAAAAATAATGGAAAGAAAAAGTAATTTTCCCCACTTTTAGACGAAATTGTTGAGAATTAAGTCAAAAATACCCTCTAAGGCAATCAAAAAAAGTACGTAAAAATACCTTAATATTCAATAAAAAAACTTATAAAGCAGAATTTATTGCTTTTCTGAGCTCTTCTTCGCTTATCTTACCTAATTTTGTATAAGTAGACTTTCCGTTAGGGCTGATGATCACGGTATAAGGAAGGGCCCCTTGTGAGTTCCCCATTTGTTTGGAGAGATTACTTCCCTCCAGGCCACCAATAACAATGGGGTAGGAAACAGGTGTTTTTTGCAGAAATTCGCGGATATTAGAGGGTGAATCGATACCGATACCAACAAATAAGACATTTTTCTGTAAATACTCTTGCTGAAGCTTGTCTAAAGCAGGCATTTCTTCAACGCAGGGAGGGCACCATGAGGCCCAAAAGTTCACTACCAGCACTTTCCCCTGCCAATTTTTGGTATCGACCACTTTCCCATCGGGAGTTTGCCAAGTATTAGCAAAAAAAGCCTTGATCGAGGGGTCGCTTGCCAAGCCCGTTTTGGAAATCCACCGCGATGAGAGGATGCCCGCAAAGAGTGCCAAAAGACTAATTCCGGTGATGGTGATCCATTGTCTTCGGTTCATTGCAACTCCTTCGCTAAAATTCGCAGATGCATATACATATTTTGGGCATTTGCGGTACTTTCATGGGCGGCATTGCCGCAATCGCTCGTCAGGCTGGACATCGCGTTACTGGTTGTGATGCTAACGTGTATCCACCAATGAGCACTCAGCTTGAAGCGCAAGGCATTGAGCTGATTGAGGGATTCTCGCCTGACCAATTATTACAGTTTGAGACCATGCCCGATTTATTTGTTATTGGCAATGTGGTTTCTCGCGGTAATTCCTTGATGGAAGCAATTCTGAACCAAGGTCTTCCTTATATTTCAGGCCCGCAATGGTTGGGCGAACAAGTTCTCTATGGCCGACATGTTTTGGCTGTTGCAGGTACACACGGCAAGACAACTACTTCAGCCATGCTCACCTGGATTTTGGAATTTAACGGATATAAGCCCGGTTATTTAATTGGTGGAGTACCGCTCAATTTCACAGTGTCTGCTCGCTTAGGCGACAGTCAATATTTTGTGATCGAAGCCGATGAATATGACACTGCATTTTTTGATAAGCGCAGCAAGTTTGTCCACTACCGTCCTCGCACAGCTCTATTAAATAATTTAGAGTTTGATCACGCAGATATTTTTGCAGATCTCGCTGCAATCGAAACCCAGTTTCATCATTTGGTTCGCACGGTACCTGGTGATGGCTTGCTTGTGGTCAATGGTGAAGAAGTTGCGCTAGAGAGAGTAATTACCCGTGGCGCTTGGGCACCAGTAGAGCGCTTTGGACAGGACCTAGAAAATGCATGGTCCTTGGTATCGCAAGCGTCCGACGGTTTTATTGTGCGTCAGCATGGCAAAGAAGTAGCTACTGTTGCTTGGGCGCCAGATTCTGGGGTGATGGGAAGACATAACCAATTAAATGCACTGGCTGCGATTGCTGCAGCAAATCACATTGGAATATCCCCAAAAGATTCCGCGCGTGCTTTGGCTGAATTTAAAAATGTGAAGCGACGTTTAGAAACTATTGGCGTTGCCAATGGCGTTACTGTGTATGACGATTTTGCGCATCACCCAACAGCAATTACAACTACTGTGGACGGTCTTCGTCGACGAGTTGGAAAGGCGCGCATCTTGGCTGTTCTGGAGCCCCGTTCAAATACGATGAAGCTCGGCGTTATGAAGGCGCAATTACCAGGAAGCTTGATGGCTGCAGATAAAGTTTTTGCCTACGGTGCTAGCACCGGTAAGGAATCTTTGGGATGGGATCTTCCTGATGTGCTTTCCCCCTTAAACCAAACAGAAGCAGGTAAAGCCCTAGCTTTTAATGATCTCGATGCTTTGGTAAATGTGGTTGCTCAAGAAGCTAGGCCTGGGGATCACATCTTAGTCATGAGTAATGGTGGTTTTGGTGGCGTACATCAAAAGATACTTAATGCCATATTGGCTTAATTTAATTAAATAGAAAGTAATGATGGGCGATAGATTAAAAGACAAGATAGCGATTGTTACTGGTGCTGCAAAGGGTATCGGTTTTGCTACAGCTCTGCGTTTTGCACAAGAGGGCGCCAAGGTAATGATTGCTGATATCAATCTAGAGGCCGTTAAGGGTGCAGCTGCAAAAATACCGAATGCGGAAGCTTATGCAATGAATGTGACGGATCGTGCCAGCATTCAAGCCACCGTTGGTGAGATCATGCAGCGTCATGGGCGAATTGATATTCTCATTAATAACGCCGGTATCACTCAGGATGCGCGCTTGATTAAGATGACAGAAGCGCAATTTGACACGGTGATTGATGTCAATTTAAAAGGTGTATTTAATTGCACTCAATTAGTAGTCCCGCATATGTTGGAGGCTGGCTCTGGAGCTATTGTGAATGCATCTAGCGTAGTTGGGCTATACGGAAATTTTGGCCAAACCAATTATTCAGCAACTAAATTTGGTGTGATTGGCTTTACAAAAACCTGGGCGCGCGAGTTAGGCCCTAAGGGTATACGGGTGAATGCTGTCTGCCCTGGATTTATTGCCACAGAAATGGTGAAGGCTATGCCAGAAAATATCCTTCAGGATATCGAGCGCCGCAGCTGGCTTGGTCGTTTGGGTACACCAGAAGAAATGGCAAACGTATACCTATTTTTGGCAAGCGATGAGGCAAGCTACGTTAACGGAGTTGCATTAGAGGCTAGCGGCGGGATCTCCCTCTAAATATGAATCTTTTATATGAAGAGGGTGGCGATATCAAAATTGCCACTGTGCAGTCATCAACCGGAACTGGTGACGCAGAATCTTGGCAGGCAACTAGTCTTTCTGGAAAGAAGATTAAGATCAAGGCCAAAGAGGTTTGGCTGCGCTTTGAAAAGCCTGAAGCACAGGCGGTTATGGATGAAGCCCAGGTTTTATCTAAAGACATCGACTTGCAGTTACTTTGGGATTGCGCTCCTGACGAGGAGTTTGGTTTAGTGGATGTTTCGCTGGAATATTTTGGCGCGCAAGCTAGCATCCCTCAACAAGTTGCTTTAGCCATTGCCTTGCAGGGAGCCCCTGTCTTTTTCCGGCGTAAGGGCCGGGGGCGATTTCAAAGGGCCCCTCTTGAGCAGCTCCAGGCAGGTTTGGCTGCTCTTGAGCGCAAACAAAAAGAGTTAGAGCAACAGGCTATCTGGCAGAAAGAAATGGTTGCCGGAAACTTTCCAGAAACATTGCGGTCTTCAGCGCAGCAATTACTTTTTTCACCAGATAAAAATACATTTGCTTATAAAGCGCTTATCGCCGCTTGTACTGAGACAGGAGAGTCTCCACCACAACTGATGATTCGGTGTGGTGCGATTGATTCACCTTTGGCATATCACCAAGGGATGTTCCTCAAGGCACATTTTCCAAATGGTTCGACTCATCAGAATATTGGGGTGGATGAATCAACTTATGCGCAAGCGATTGCCGCGCTTCCAGAGGCAGATGTAAAGGCATTCTCCATTGACGATTCTGGAACCACTGAAATTGATGATGCCCTATCAGTAAGTACTCTAGCTGCTGGTGGACATCGTATTGGTATTCATATTGCCGCTCCTGGATTAGCGATCGCTAAAGATGACCCGCTAGATCAAGTGGCCCGCAATCGCATGTCTACGGTGTACTTCCCTGGTGACAAAATTACGATGCTCCCCGATGTGGTCATCGAGCAATTTTCATTGGATGAGGGCTCAGCAAGGCCTGCTTTGTCGATCTATGTAGATATAGATGAGGATGGTGTTGTTCAACGCGAGACATTACAAATGCGAGCAGAGCGGGTGCCTATGGCAGCCAATTTGCGTCTAGAAGATTTAGAGCATCTGGTGAGCGAAGAGACTTTGTTTGATGAATCGGAGAATTATCCTTACCGAAAAGAATTAGGAATACTGTGGCAGGCTGCCAAACTGTTACATGCGGGCCGTCAAGAAAAACGTGTGGCTAATGGTCTGCGTGCTGAGCAATTGGGAGTGATTGATCCCAATGCCTTAGCAAGAGACTTTTATTTTCAGATTCAAGACCAAGATGGCATTCAGCATGTTGAGATTGTGCCCCGGCAACGCGGATCTATTTTGGATACGATTGTTGCGGAGTGGATGATTTTTTGTAACAGCGCTTCTGGGCAGTTATTGGCAGATCATGGTTTGCCAGGCTTATTTAGAACCCAGAAAGGCTGGGGACCATTACGCACCCGTATGCAAACCACCCCAGGACCCCACGAGGGATTGGGCTTGGACTATTACGCCTGGTGCACTTCGCCATTGCGCCGCTATTCCGACTTAGTTAATCAATGGCAGTTAATTGCCTTAGCAAAGCACGGTGTGACTGCCAAGATGGTCGCGCCATTTCCTCCGCGTGATGCAACACTGATGGGGATTGCTGCAGATTTCGAGTCATGCTATCAAGCCTATGGGGAATATCAAGATCGCCTAGAAAAATATTGGTGTTTGCGTTGGATAGCCCAAGATGATGACTCGAAGGGTGTGTTTGTACGTCACCTCAAAGAGGGTATGTCTCGCCTAGAGTTGGTGCCATTGCATCTGCCTGTTCCTGAGTTAGCAAGTCATCCACGTATGACACGCGCACAAGTCTTGATTTCGGATGTAGATTTATTGCAATTGAGTGCGGCAGTTAGAGTGCTTGAGATTGAAGTTAAGCAAGATGCACCTGAAAAAACAGTGGAAGTAACTCCAGAAGCCTCAGAGAATTCCGAAGAAGATGCTGGCACAGATTAAATTCTTTGAATTTACTTGCCCCGATAAGCTCAAGGGTGTTTATCAGTATTTACAAAATACTTGGCAGCGCCACCCTCTGCGATTGGCTCTTTGTTTATCACTGCTGATTCATATTCTTTTTTTGTCATTTCGCTGGGGCGTTGGTGAAGTTCAAAATCGGCGCCTCAATACCCCCTTAAGTGTTGTGTTGGTCAATGCCAGCAACAAGCTACCCCCTAAGCAAGCCAACAAATTGGCGCAGGCGGACTTGCAGGGAGGTGGTAAAACGGAAACGCAAGATGCCACTGCACTGCATCGCGCAAGAATGGGGGCTGAAGCGCGTTTGGAGATTTTAGAAAAACAACAGCGCCAAATGTTGGCTAAGCTAGATGAGCAGCGTACCCAATCACGTGGACGCAAGAGTGGGGATGCACAAAAAATGGTTTCCCAACTTAACTCCTTAGAGGCAGAGCTGGCTAAACGCTTACAGGTTGAGGGGCGTGAACCTCGACGTAAAGTAATGACTGGTGCCAATACCAAGGCTGTCACCTTTGCGCATTACTACGATGCGATGCGACAAAAAATTGAAGCGTATGGCAGTGCATTTTTCCCCAGAGCAAATGGGCGACCTCTTTATGGCAGCTTAGTCATCGTTGTGAGTGTTGATTCTCAGGGAGGAATCACTACCAATCCTCAGGGTAAGGAAGGATTATCGATTGGACGTAGCTCAGGCAACCCTGAGTTGGACCGCCAAGCTTTAGCGATTGTTCGGTCTTCGGCTCCGTTTGGGCCATTTCCTGCTGAAATGCGCCAACAAATCGATGTACTGGATTGGATCTCTACCTTTGAATTCACCCGAGATGGCAATGACCATCTTGAATTGCGTCATTAAACTCTTTTTAGAAAAATAGTTTAGAAATTCGCTTATTCTGTATCCATCATGAGTTCACATACTTCTATTGATTTGCATACCGATCCAAGCGTTTATTCTGGCTTGGATGTCTATGCTGTGGCTGGTAATCCAATAGCGCATAGCAAGTCACCTGCAATTCATCAGCGTTTCGCACAGCAAGCGGGGCAGCAAATGTATTACGGGCGCTTGCAGCCAGAGTTGAACTCTTTTGCCCAAACTGCCAAATCGTTTTTTTCCGCAGGTGGCAAAGGGATGAATGTCACCGTTCCATTTAAGTTAGATGCCCAGGCATTGGCTGATCAAGTGACCGCACGCGCTCAATTGGCCGGCGCTGTAAATACTCTTTGGATGGTGGATGGAAAAATCCATGGCGATAACACTGATGGTGCAGGTTTCGTACGAGATCTGCTGGCTCAAGGCATAGTGATTGGAAAATCGCGAATATTGCTTCTTGGTGCTGGCGGTGCAGCGCGTGGAGTGATTGGACCCTTACTCGAGCAATCACCTAAAAGTGTTGTGATTGCTAATCGCTCTAGCGCTAAGGCTGATGAATTAATTGGCTTATTTGCAAACTTAGCTGCTTCTAAAGAGGTTGCGATCGAGTCGCGTACTTTAGCCGACCTAGAGGACACTCAAAAAACCCAACACCCTTTTGATTTGGTAATTAATGCCACCGCGGCTGGGTTATCGGATCAATCTCCATTGAGTGCTCAGGCAGTCAGTAATGTATTCATGCCAAGTTCATTTGCTTATGACATGGTCTACGGCAAAACAACGGCCTTTATGCAGCAAGCGCTTCAACGAGGTGCTCGTATTAGTGATGGTTTGGGTATGCTGGTTGAACAGGCTGCCGATGCATTTTTATTGTGGCGGGGCACACAGCTTGCTAGCAAAATTGATCCACGCAGCATTTTGGCCGAATTACGTCGTTAAATTTCGCCATGCGTTGGCTTTCTTATCCAATCAAATGTTTATGCTGCGCCTTTTTGGCTATGCAACTCTTTTTTGCAATCCAGATTGCTTTATGGACGACCCTAGATCCCAGTACTACCGCTTTTCAAAGGGCTGAGCGCTGGCGCTTATGTGGCTTGCATTGGTCCTGCCCTGTGTATTCCACATGGACGCCTTACACCCAGATTTCCAATAACCTCAAACGGGCAGTATTGGTCAGCGAAGATGATATTTTCTTTCAGCACAAAGGGGTGAGAGTAGAGGATATGCAAAAGGCCTGGGAGAAGAATCAACAAAAAACACAAGCGGGCGCTAAAGCTAAAGTAGCTCTGCGCGGTGGCTCTACTATTACGCAACAACTGGCAAAAAATCTTTTCTTATCCTCAGAGCAAAATTATTTCCGCAAAGGACAAGAGCTCATCATTACAGGCTTTTTAGAGTTAATTCTCTCTAAACAGCGCTTGTTTGAGATTTACTTAAATTCAGTAGAGTGGGGAGAAGGGATCTTTGGAGTTGGTGCTGCCTCTAGGCACTATTACAACACTTCCCCAACTGTATTGGATCGCGAACAAGCAGCGGCTTTAGCATCTGCTTTGCCTGCACCTAAGTGTTTTGATAAGCAGCAGTATTGCCGTCGAGGAAGTATTAACTATTCAAGCCGCCAAGAATTTATTTTGGAAAATATGGATCGAGTTGCTTTAGCCCCTTATCCCAAAAGTGGGAAATAGAAACTATTTTGCTGTCGCAGTCCTGAGGTCCTCCCGAGTACTTAAGGCAACATTTCTAGCTGCTTGAGCAAAATCAGCGCCTGAACTGGCATACAAAATGGCTCTAGAGGAGTTGATGATCATTCCAATACCTGGTTTTCCTGGAATTGCACCCGCTTTAACGGTGGCGTCAATATCTCCACCTTGAGCACCAATACCTGGAATTAATAAAGGCATCTCACCAACAATCGCTCTTACCTTAGCGATTTCATCTGGAAAGGTAGCGCCCACCACGAGGCCAATTTGCCCTGAGCTGTTCCACTCTTGCGCTGCGAGTTTGGCAACATGGAGGTAGAGCGGTTCACCGCTTGGCGCCGTATTGAGAAATTGCAGGTCAGAGCCGCCAGGGTTAGAGGTACGACAGAGGACGATTACACCTTTGCCAGCATGTCGTAGATAGGGCTCGATTGTGTCAAATCCCATATAGGGATTGACTGTGACGGCATCAGCGCCATAGCGATCAAATGCTTCTAAAGCGTAATGGTCAGCAGTAGTCCCGATATCTCCGCGCTTTGAGTCTAGGATGACAGGAATATGAGGATATTTATCTTTGAGGTGCTTGATGAGCTTTTCTAGTTGGGCCTCAGCTCTTTGAGAGGCAAAGTAAGCAAATTGGGGCTTGAATGCGCAGACCAGATCCGCAGTCGCATCAGCAATATCACGGCAAAACTCAAAGATCCCCTCAGACTTTCCTTGGAGGGGCAGAGGTAGACGCTTAGGATCCGGGTCAAAACCCACACACAGCATGCTGCCTTGCGAAGCCCATGCGGACTGGAGTTGCTGGTGAAAGGTGTTTGAGCGAGAGTTCATTGGATTTGGCTTATTTTAGTGAAACTGTCATGTGCTATAGGATAAACTAGCGCACATTCCTTAGGAGTTCACCATGATCAACTTGTTCGTCCTGCAAAATGGCCGCCTCTCTCAAGAGCAAGTCGAAGATCGCAATGAATTGTTGCAATATGCTAATCCTATTTGGATCGACGTTGTTGATCCAGAGGAGGAAGAGCTTATTTGGATTAAAGAGGCTTTTGGCGTTCTTTTGCCAGAACTAGATGACTTGGGCGACTTAGAAGCATCTGCTCGTTACTTTGAGGCCGATGACGGCCATCTCCATATTCGCACTGATTTCTTGTTGGATGAAGAAGAAACTTCTCGCAACGTTCGAGTTGCGTTTGTGCTAACCAAGAATGTCTTGTTCTCAATTCATGATGAAGATTTACCGGTATTCCGCCTAGTCCGTTTACGCGCTCGTCTGCGCCCTGGATCAGTGAGCAATGCAAAAGATGTATTGCTAGATCTCTACTCAACCGATGCCGAATATTCTGCAGACGCCTTAGAGGAAGTTTATGAAAATCTAGAGGCTGCTGGGAAACAAGTCTTGCAAGACGACATTAACGATGCTGACGCAGAGCAAGTGCTCGAGACAATCGCAAAAGAAGAGGATACCAATGGACGTATTCGGCGCAATGTGATGGATACCCGCCGAGCCTTATCCTTTTTGATGCGGAGCAAACTCCTATCAGATGAGCAGCAAGAGGAAGCGCGTCAAATTTTGCGCGATATTGATTCCTTGGAAAACCATACTGCCTTCCTCTTCGATAAGATCAACTTCTTAATGGATGCAACGGTCGGCTTTATTAATTTGAACCAGTCCAAGATTATTAAGATCTTCTCGGTGGTATCTGTTGCCTTAATGCCACCTACTTTGCTTGCTAGCATTTGGGGGATGAATTATAAAAATATCCCCGAGTTGGATTTATCTTGGGGGTATCCAATGGCCCTGGTTGCAATGTTAATTTCTGCGATTATTCCTCTGTGGTACTTCCATCACAAAGGCTGGATGAAATAATTTAGTCTTCGAGAATTTTTGCCAATTCACTCAGTGCGTATTGGCAAGCCTGCTCGCGTATTGCTTGGCGATCTCCAACAAAGTACATGGTTTTGCTTGGCACCCTGTTTTCTCCAGCATCATTTTGAATGGCCCAAGCAAAGCAAACTGTGCCAACGGGTTTTTCTGCTGACCCACCGCTGGGGCCGGCGACGCCAGTGATAGAGATGGCAGCGTTTACCCCGGCATTGAGTTGAGCGCCCTCAGCCATGGCTTTAGCCACTGGCTCGCTCACAGCCCCAAAAGATTGAATGAGCTCAGCTGGCACGCCCAGACACTCGGTCTTAGCTTCATTACTGTAGGTGACATAGCCCCGCTCAAACCAATCGCTTGAGCCAGCTAGCTCAGTGAGGGTTGCACAGACTAAACCGCCTGTGCAGGATTCTGCCAAAGCTAAGCGCCATTGTTTTGCCTTCAAAATTGCGGCTAAGGTTAGAACGGTTTCGCTTGTGCTCATAAGACCCACCCAAGTTGTTGCGTAATGGCTTGTATTGCAGCAAATATCAATAGCGTAAAGAAAGCTGCGGCGAGGTCATCTACTATGATCCCAAATCCTCGCCAAAGAATTTGTAATAGGGTGGAGGGCGCATTGCCAGAATCTATATTTTTGAAGTGCCGATCAATCATGCCAATAGGACCTGGCTTAACGGCATCAAAAAAGCGAAAGAGAATAAATGCAATGATTTGCATCCAAATGCTTGTCGGCATGACGAAAATGAGAACCAGCCAAAAGGCAACCATCTCATCCCAAACAATCCCACCAAAGTCTTTCTTGCCCAACTCTTCGCTGACATGCCCACAGATCCAGCAGCCCAGCAGAATGCCTCCTCCGATAATCCAGAAAAAGTCTTCGGTGGTGAAGAGATACTCCCCCAGTAAAAATGCCGCCCAAGCCCATAGGGTCCCAGCAGTACCTGGGGCAACAGGGCTTAGTCCACTACCAAAACCAAAGGCTAGGGTGCGAGTGGCGGTTTGGATCATCCACTTAAATCCAGGCTTTACTTCTTGATCTGGTGTTTGGTTCATGATGAAAAATGATCGAATGATTGAAGCAGTTTTTTGCTCTCGATGGCACTCATAGTGGCTCCATCCGAATTAATTAAATGGACTTGGGGATTTTTATTTTTGATGGGGATGATTCGACCAATCAGAGTCAAAGGTAAATCGAGAGACTTGCTTAATTTTTTAATGGCCTCACGTTGATGATTTGGTGCAGTAAAGCAAATCTCGTAGTCATCACCGCCGCTCGCAGCAAATTGATTTTGTATATCAGTACTTTGTTTTTTTAAAGTCTCTGACTTCGGTATTTGGTTTAAGAAAATTTGCGCATCAACCTGAGATTGTTTTAAGACATGATTCAAATCACCGAGCAAGCCATCTGAAATATCGAGTGCGGCAGTAGCAATATCTCGCAAACCTATTCCCAATTCAATTCTTGGGGTCGGTTGATGCATGCGTTTCTCAACTTGTTTTAGATCTTCTGCGGAAAGGGGGATTTCATGACGCAGTGCAGCAAGAGCAAGTCTTGCATCCCCAACGTTGCCAGAAACCCACACATCATCTTCAATCTTTGCCCCTGATCTGCGAATGGCTTTCCCTTGGGGAATATTGCCCAGTGCAGTGATCGACAAAGTCAGCGGGCCGGCAGTGGTATCGCCCCCAATGAGTGGGCAACCATAGAGGTTTGCACTGTCCAGCAAACCTTTTGAAAAAGCCTCTAGCCAAGCAATATCCGCTTTTGGCATCGCTATCGCCAAGGTAAAGCCAAGCGGCTCAGCGCCCATGGCTGCTAGGTCGGAAAGGTTGACTGCTAAGGCTTTGCGGCCTAATTGCTCAGGGTCGGCGCCAGCAAAAAAGTGCCTTCCTTCGACCAGCATATCGGTGGTAATGGCTATCTCTGAGTCCGTAGCTTGCTTGATTAGGGCGCAATCATCACCGATTCCAAGGGGGATGTTTTCATTTTGTTCAGTCGCACTCGTACCCGTTTTAAAAAAACGTTCAATCAGGTCAAATTCCCCTATGGGGTTAGATGGTGAGTGCATACCCCATTTTATGGCTGTTGTGACTTGAGTATCCGAGAGGAATAGAATTAGAAGCTTGAATATGTCTTACCAAAGAGCAAGCCGATGAGCAAAGAAAACAATAAAGAACAACAAATCGCCGCCTTAAGAGAGGCCGCCCTCCAGTACCACGAGTTTCCAGTCCCTGGAAAAATCGAAATTGCCCCCACAAAACAACTCACAAATCAACGCGATTTAGCGCTTGCATATACGCCAGGTGTTGCTGCACCTTGTGAAGAGATTGTTAAAGATCCAGCGAATGCATTTAAATACACAGCCCGAGGAAATCTCGTTGGTGTTATTACAAACGGAACGGCAGTTCTGGGTTTGGGAAATATTGGACCATTGGCTAGTAAGCCAGTGATGGAAGGCAAAGCGGTACTGTTTAAGAAATTTGCTGGCATTGATGTTTTCGATATCGAAGTAAACGAAAACGATCCTGACAAGTTAGTAGAAATTATTGCTGCGCTTGAGCCAACCTTTGGTGGTATTAATTTAGAAGACATCAAAGCGCCAGATTGCTTTGTTGTAGAGCGCAAATTGCAAGCGCGCATGAAGATTCCAGTCTTTCATGATGATCAGCATGGAACGGCAATTGTGGTGGCGGCTGCCATTCTTAATGGCTTAAAGGTGGTTGGTAAGGACGTGGGTAATGTGAAGCTGGTGACCTCTGGAGCTGGCGCAGCTGCCTTAGCCTGCTTAGACTTATTGGTTGATCTGGGTATTCCGCGTAAAAATATTTGGGTAACCGATCTTGCTGGTGTGGCTTACAAGGGTCGCAAGGAGTTAATGGATCCTGAGAAAGAGCCATTCTGCCAAGAAACTGATTTGAGAACATTAGATCAGGCAATTGAAGGTGCGGATATTTTCTTGGGTCTATCAGCTGGCGGTGTACTCAAGCCAGAGATGGTAAAGAAGATGGCAGACAAGCCATTGGTCTACGCCTTAGCCAATCCAACCCCAGAAATTCTGCCGGAAGAAGTCAAGGCAGTTCGCCCGGATGCAGTAATGGCAACTGGCCGCACTGACTATCCTAATCAAGTCAATAACGTGTTGTGTTTTCCATTTATCTTCCGTGGTGCATTAGACGTCGGTGCAACAACGATTACCCGTGGCATGGAAGTGGCTGCTGTGAAGGCTGTAGCAGAGTTGGCACAAGCAGAGCAAAGCGAAGTGGTGACTTCAGTTTATGGAATTGAAAACCTTTCTTTTGGTCCAGAGTATTTAATCCCAAAACCATTTGACCCACGTTTAATAACCGTGATTGCCCCTGCAGTGGCAAAAGCTGCCATGGATGATGGCGTTGCCTTACGTCCGATTAAAGACTTCGACGCTTATCGCAATCAGTTACAGCAATTTGTGTACCACTCTGGTACTTTGATGAAGCCCCTCTTCAGTATTGCGAAGAGAGTTCCAGCAAATCAAAAACGCATTGTGTTTGCTGAAGGTGAAGATGAGCGCGTATTGCGTGCCGTACAAATTATTCTCGATGAGCATTTGGCAACCCCTATTTTGATCGGGCGGCCTGCAGTTATTGAGCACCGCATTGAAAAATTTGGCCTGCGCATGAAGGCTGGAGATGACTTTGAGATCGTTAACCCAGAGAATGATTTACGTTTCCGCGATTTCTGGCAAACCTATTTGGGCCTTACTGAGCGCAAAGGTGTAACTCAATCTTTTGCGAAACTAGAAGTGCGTCGCCGTAATAGCTTGATCGGTAGTCTATTGATTGAAAAGGGGATGGCTGATGGCATGATTTCTGGCACTGTTGGCAACATTGCTACTCACCTCAAATATATTGATGAAGTAATTGGTCATGAGGAAGGGGCGAATGTCTATGGCGCAATGTCTGGTTTGATTCTTCCAGGCCGTCAAGTATTCTTGGTGGATACCCACATCAATATTGATCCAACTGCTCAGCAGTTATCGGATTTAACTTTAATGGCTGCTAGTGAGATGCGTAAGTTAGGTCTCATACCTAAAGTTGCACTTTTATCGCACTCCAATTTTGGCTCAAGCAATGCGCCTTCTGCAATCAAGATGCGTGAAGTATTAGCGTTGCTGCAAAAAGCCGACCCAACTCTTGAAGTAGATGGAGAGATGCATGGGGATAGCGCTTTAGATGCAAGCATTCGTGAGGGGGCTGTATCTTCATCAACGTTAAAAGGTGATGCGAATTTATTAGTTCTCCCGAATATTGATGCAGCTAATATTTCTTACAATTTGTTAAAAACTGCAGCGGGTAATGGCATTGCTATCGGACCGTTATTGTTGGGTGTTGCCAAGCCAATTCATATTCTGACTCCAGCCGCGACCGTACGACGAATCGTGAATGTGACCACTTTGGCGGTCGTTGAGGCGGCAAGTAACGCTAGGGGCATTTCTTAATCCCTTTTAATTTATATAAGTTAGCATTTACTTACATAAATTAATATTATATAAATCATAGGGTTATAGAAAATGCCCTGTATTTGGGCTTGATTTGATGGCGTGTTAAGGGTAACCTAGCACCCATCATGAATAATCGCTCTGAAAACACCAATACAGCCAGTTTCGATGAACATAGCCGGGCTGAAAGTTGGGACAGCAATGATCGTCTAGAAACCGAATCGTCAGCTGCCAATATTTATGCTCAGGGCGGTTTATCTCGTTTACAAACCTATGCAGCAAATCAAGTTTCGGGGAAAAAAGTGACAGCTTCTTGGCGTGCCGCTTTGGCCGTTCGTGATGCCGGACCGCCGGCAATGTTGCGCAGTGTGCGCACTAACATCGTGCAATCTATACGAGCTTTCCGTACTCCAGATTTACAGGAAGCCGCTACAGAACTTGGCCAACATTTCATTTATGCAAATTGTGCAAATGCAATGACTAAAGGCGAGGTTTTGGAGTCTATTGCGATTGCATACTCATTTACAAAGCAACAAGCAAAGAATTTTGATCCTTTGTTAGATGCTTTAACTACGACTATTGATAAGACTGGCCCACAGCCAGGATTTGTAGTGGTGCTCGAAGGCCTACCTTGTACTCAGAAGTTTGACAAAGAGGCTCGTGAGACTCTATTAGACGTCTTCCGTGACGCGGTAGATTTTTGGGCAGAGCGTCGCACACCATATCGTGTGTTTTACTCTTTCGCTTAACTATCAATACATCATTGCTGCAATCGCCTCTATTTGAGGCGATTTTGCATTTCTGGGCCCCATACACTATGAACGGCGGTGATAGCTACCACTCCAGCCGTTTCAGTACGTAGCACGCGCTCTCCTAAAGAGACGAGTTGGTAGCCTGCTGTTTCAGCTTGCTTTTCTTCGTCAGGTGAGTGTCCGCCCTCAGGTCCGATCATGAGGATGATATTTTGCGGCTCGTTTTCAATGAGTACGGAATACAGACTTTGAGTTGCGTCAGGGCTGAGTAAAAGCTTGAGTTTGGGTTTTACGCCATCTTGTAAATAGGAGCTGAAGGTCTGAATAGGCTCTAGCTTGGCTAAAACAGTCCTATCGCACTGCTCACAAGCTGCTTGAATGATGCCTTCCCAGTGGAGAAGTCGCTTTTGAGCGCGTTCTAGGTCGCTTGAGCGGGTTAGTTTCAGGATGGAACGTTCGCACTGCAAGGGGGCGATGATTTGAGCGCCCGTTTCGACGGCTTTTTCAACAATCCAATCCATTTTGTCACCACCAGCCAAGCCTTGCGCCAAAGTGATCGCGTAAGGGGCTTCGCGATGGGTATCGCTACGAATATTGCTTAATTGGGCTAAACCGCTTTTTCCGCTCAATGAGAGGAGTTCACCTTGGGCAACTTGGCCTAGTCCATCAAAAACAGGAAAGGTTTCCCCCACCTGAATGCGTCTGACGCGTAAATGATGGGCAACCTCAGGGGTGAGGGCGGTAGGCTTTTGGGATTCCCATGGTCCGGGAAGATAAAATTGAGGCATTACTGAAATATAGCCAATTTATTTTCCTCGAGACCACTTTTACGATGTCAAACCTTCAAATTCGTATGGCCAATGCCATTCGTGCCTTATCCATGGATGCAGTTCAACAGGCAAATTCAGGTCACCCTGGTATGCCAATGGGAATGGCAGACATTGCTGTTGGACTTTGGAACGAGCATTTAAAACATAACCCGACTGATCCGCATTGGATTGATCGCGACCGTTTTGTATTGTCCAACGGTCATGGTTCGATGTTGTTGTACTCGCTCCTACATCTCTCTGGTTATGACTTACCGATTGAAGAGTTAAAAAACTTCCGGCAATTACATAGTAAAACCCCAGGACACCCTGAGTATGGAATTACTCCTGGCGTTGAAACAACTACCGGTCCACTCGGGCAAGGAATTTCAAATGCAGTGGGTATGGCCCTTGCAGAAAAATTATTAGCAGAAGAATTTAACCGCCCTGGTATGGACATCATTGATCATTACACCTACGTATTTTTGGGTGATGGATGTTTGATGGAGGGTATCAGTCATGAGGTTTGTTCTTTAGCTGGAACCTTAAAGCTCAATAAATTAATTGCCTTGTGGGATGACAACGGCATTTCAATCGATGGCAAAGTAGTTTCATGGTTCAACGAGGATACGCCGAAGCGCTTTGAAGCTTATGGTTGGAATGTCATTCGCGCTGTTGATGGGCATGATGCTGAAGCAGTGTCAGCAGCGATTGCAAAAGCCAAAAAGAGTGACAAACCGACCTTGATTTGCTGCAAGACAGCGATTGGCCAAGGCTCGCCTAATATGGCTGGGAGCGACAAAGTGCATGGCTCCCCACTCGGTGCTGCTGAAATTGCAGCAACTCGTGTTGCCTTAAATTGGCCGTACGCACCTTTTGAAGTGCCTAAAGATATTTACACTGCATGGGATTTTAAAAAGCGTGGACAAGCAGCAGAGCATGAGTGGAATAAAGAGTTTCAAAAATACAAAAATAAATATCCGGAATTGGCTTCTGAATTACAGCGTCGCATGGAAGGCGAGTTATCAAAAGATTTTTCAGCTACCTTAAATGCCTATTTAAAAACTTGCCAATCAAAAGCAGAAACGATTGCCACACGTAAGGCAAGTCAAAATGCGATTGAGGCTTTGGCGCCAGCACTGCCAGAGTTTATGGGCGGATCTGCTGACTTAACGGGTTCCAATCTAACCAACTGGTCAACCTGCAAAGCAGTGCGTGCTGATCAGTGGGGAAATCATATTAACTATGGTGTGCGCGAATTTGGAATGAGTGCCATCATGAATGGCATTGCCTTACATGGCGGCTATATTCCTTTTGGCGGAACCTTCTTAACTTTCTCAGACTACAGTCGCAATGCCTTGCGCATGGCTGCCCTGATGAAATTGCGTAGCATCTTTGTATTTACTCATGACTCTATTGGTCTGGGTGAAGATGGCCCAACCCATCAATCCGTAGAGCAAGTGGCCAGTTTGCGCTTGATCCCTAATTTAATGGTTTGGCGTCCTTGCGACACTACTGAGAGTGCTGTGGCTTGGGGGGCGGCAATTGAGCGAAAAAATGGCCCTAGCGCCTTAATTTTTAGTCGTCAGAATTGCCCATTTGTATCCCGTACTGCGGCGCAAATTAAAGATATTGCGCGCGGTGGCTATGTATTGCTTGATCCTCAATCTGGAAAAGTAGACGCAGTCATCATTGCTACCGGTTCTGAAATTGCACTGGCATTGCAAACAGCGCAGCAGCTAGAAAAAGAAGGATTGGGTATTCGCATCGTTTCTATGCCATCAACCACTGTCTTTGATCAGCAAGATGCTGCTTACAAATCAACAGTGTTGCCCGCCAAGATTCCACGTATTGCTGTTGAAGCTGGCGTCAGTGATTTCTGGTGGAAGTATGGATGCGCAGCAGTTCACGGTGTTGACACCTTCGGTGAGTCAGCGCCTGCACCACAACTGTATGAGTATTTTGGTTTAACGGCCGATCAGATTTCGAAAACTGTTAAGCAGTGCATTGCAAATAAATAAATTCAATATTAGCAAGGGGAAATAAATGACAATTCGTGTTGCAATCAATGGTTATGGACGTATTGGACGTATGGTACTGCGTGCCTTATACGAAGATCAGGTAAACGGCAAACCAAGGCGTGATATCAAAATCGTAGCAATTAATGCTATGGGAGATATTGATATCAATGCCCATTTAACCCAATACGATTCAGCCCACGGGCGTTTTCCTGCAGAGGTATCAGTTGATGGCGATCACATGGTGGTTAATGGCGATCGCATCAAGATGTTCTCCACCCGCAATCCACTGGAAACTCCATGGGGTGAGCTAGGCGTTGATCTGGTGCTTGAGTGCTCCGGCAAATTTACCTCTAAAGAAAAAGCCATGGTGCACATTTCTCAGGGCGCGAAGAAGGTATTAATTTCTGCTCCTGGTGAAAAAGATGTTGATGCCACTATTGTTTACGGTGTAAATCAAAATGTTCTCAAGCCAAGCGATGTGGTTGTGTCTAATGCGAGTTGTACAACCAACTGTTTAGCGCCACTAGTAAAACCATTGTTAGAAAAAATTGGCATTGAATCTGGCTTGATGACTACGATTCATGCTTTTACGAATGACCAAGTGTTAACGGATGTGTATCACAAGGACATGCGCCGTGCGCGTTCTGCTGTCACCAGTATGATTCCAACTAAGACGGGCGCAGCAAAAGCAGTGGGTCTTGTATTACCCGCTTTAGCTGGTCGTTTTGATGGCTTTGCGATGCGTGTTCCAGTAATTAACGTTTCTGTGGTTGACCTGACTTTTGCTGCTAGCCGCGCCACTAGCGTTGATGAAGTGAACTCTATCTTGAAGACAGCCAGCGAAGGAGAGCTCAAAGGCATTTTAGGATTCAACACTTTGCCGCTAGTTTCTATCGACTTTAATCATGACCCTCGCCCAAGCATCTATGACGCTTCTCAAACCCGCGTTTCTGCAGACGGCAAGTTGGTCAAGGTTTTAGCTTGGTACGACAATGAATGGGGCTATTCAGTCCAAATGTTGAATGCCGCAGAGGCTTTAATGGCTGTAAAGTGATTAAAAGCGCTTAAAAATAGCTAAAATTACCTAAGTAATCAAAAAAGACCTCTATTTGAGGTCTTTTTTGTATTTTCTCCCTGAAAATAGGCTTTATTTTTGCTTATTTCGACAGTTTTTCTTAGTGCAGTGGCCATACATGGCTAAAGAGTGTTCCTGAAGCTTAAAACCAAGGGATTTAGCAATATCTTGCTGTCTTTTTTCAATGGCGTCATCTACAAACTCTTCCACGTGCCCGCAATCCAAGCAGACCAAGTGGTCGTGGTGACGTCCTTCATTGAGTTCATAGATAGCCCTGCTATCGCCTTTACTAGACTCAAAATGGCTGCGCAGTAAAAGGCCTGCTTGCTCAAATTGGGTCAAAACCCGATATACCGTAGCCAAGCCTATCTCTTGATCATCCTTGGCAAGGGCCATAAAGATGTCTTCGGCACTAAAGTGGGTGCCCCCATTCTGATGAAAAAAGTCCAGGATTTTCATGCGCGGACCAGTCGCCTTTAAGCCAATATCGCGTAAATTTTCAGGAGTGGGGTTTTGGTTCGTAGTCATGGCTTTGGGAGCTAAAATCAATGTCTTAATGATACGGCCAGCCATGCAAAATTGCCTTGAACTTTTTAATCGTTTTTTTAGCCACTTTTTAAGGGGCGTTTCTAGCTCTGCCAGAGCTGGATATATCACTTTGGCTATATTTGGCCTTCTGACTGTTGCCGGATGCACATCAGCGGTAAATGATACGCAACGTGCTTGGATGAACTACATTTTTAGACCGTATGTTCCAGACGTGGTTCAGGGCAATTTTATTTCTAGCGAGCAATATGCCAAGTTACAACTTGGCATGAGTCGTGAGCAAGTGCGTCAAATTTTGGGTACACCTTTATTAGCAAGTTATTTTCATGCAAACCGCTGGGACTACGTTTTTGAATTCAAGCGTGCGGGAAAGCGCGTGGGAGATGAACGCCATGTCACAGTATTTTTTGACGGCGATAAAGTTGTGAAATTCGAAGGTGATGCATTACCGACAGATGTTGAGTTGGTTGCAGAGATTGATAATTACTCCAAATCAAAGCGTTCTTTTTGGGAAGTGATTACTGGTACCAATAAGCCACCAATTACACCACCGTTGCAGCAACCAGAAATAATGGAGCCTAGCCCAGTAGATAACTTGCCAGCAGGAACACCGTTGCCAGCAGCCACGTCTTCAAGCGATAGTGCTAGCAGCGGTTCTTTCTGGGACTTCTTGAGTTTTTCAAGTAAAGACTCGGCTACGCAACCCTTGCCGCAATCTGAAACACTGGGGCCTGGCGATTTAAATATTCCGCCCGCTAGCGAAGCAAAGCAGTAAAAAATTACTTTTGTATGGATGCTAAGAGGCATCCTTGGATATTTTTAAATAGAAGCGAAAAAACATGATGAAGATTGCAATTGCTGGTGCAACTGGCCGCATGGGAAGAATGTTAATTGAGACTGTTTTCAATTCACCGGATGCTCAACTCGTAGGGGCCTTGGAGCATAACTCCTGTCCGCAATTAGGCGAAGATGCTGGTTCATTTTTAGGCAAAAAAACAGGAGTCATCATTTCTTCAGATGTTGCAGCGGTGTTAGCAAATGCAGAGTTTTTAATTGATTTCACAAGACCTGATGGCACCATGGCCCATTTAGCTGTGGCAGAAAAAACGGGTACCAAAATGATTATTGGTACAACAGGGCTAAGCAGCGAGCAGATTGGGGATTTAAAAAAAGCATCTGCTAAGTTGGCAATTGTGTTTGCACCCAATATGAGTGTTGGTGTAAATGCTACATTTAAGTTGTTAGAAATTGCCGCCAAGATGTTGAATGAGGGTTACGACATTGAGATAGTTGAAGCGCATCATCGTCACAAAGTAGACGCACCCTCAGGCACAGCGTTGAAGATGGGTGAAGTCATTGCAGAAGCCTTGGGTGAAAAACTGGATGATGTCGCAGTCTATGCACGTGAAGGTCATACAGGTGAGCGCAAACCGGGCTCGATTGGCTTTGCAACTATTCGCGGTGGCGATATTGTTGGTGACCATACCGTATTGTTTGCTGGTGATGGTGAGCGTATTGAAATTAGTCATAAATCCTCGAGCCGCCAGTCATATGCGCAAGGCTCCTTACGCGCTGCACGTTTTTTACAGAATCAAACCTTTGGACTGTATGACATGCAGGATGTCTTGGGTTTACGTAAATAAAAGTTCCACCTAATTAATCAATAGCATCAAAAGAAAAGAGTTGTTTTGAATGAGTAAGGATTACGACCATCGCGGCATTGAGGCGGCAGCCCAGGCTGATTGGGAGCGCACGCAAGTCTATCGAGTCACTGAGAATGCAGTAAATGCCTCTGGCAAGAAAAAGCCAAAGTACTATGCATGTTCAATGCTCCCTTACCCATCGGGTAAGTTGCATATGGGTCATGTACGTAACTACACCATTAATGATGTGATGGCACGTCAGTTACGTATGCAAGGCTACAACGTTCTTATGCCTATGGGTTGGGATGCATTTGGTATGCCAGCAGAAAATGCAGCCATTCAGAATAAGGTTCCGCCGGCAAAGTGGACCTACGACAACATTGCTTACATGAAAAAGCAAATGGCAGCGATGGGGTTAGCGATTGATTGGTCGCGTGAAGTAGCTACCTGCAGTCCTGATTACTATCGCTGGAATCAATGGCTTTTTCTGAAGATGCTTGAGAAGGGTGTTGCCTATCGCAAAACCCAAGTGGTGAACTGGGACCCAATTGATCAAACTGTTTTGGCAAATGAACAGGTCATTGATGGGCGTGGTTGGCGCTCAGGCGCATTAGTTGAGAAGCGTGAGATTCCGGGTTACTACTTCAATATCACCGCTTATGCTGAGCAGTTACTTTCTGGTTTAGATGGTCTTGGATGGCCTGAACGCGTCAAGACGATGCAGCAAAATTGGATTGGAAAAAGTCGCGGCGTACGGTTTGCTTTTAAGCATGAAATCGCAGATGCACATGGCAATTTTATTCAGGATGGGTTGTTATATGTGTTTACTACACGTGCCGACACCATCATGGGCGTCACCTTCTGTGCAGTAGCTGCCGAACATCCATTAGCAAGCAAAGCAGCAGAAAATAACCCTACACTCGCAGCCTTTATCGAGAAATGCAAAACCGGGAGCGTCATTGAGGCGGATCTGGCAACCCAAGAAAAAGAGGGAATGTTCACAGGCCTCTATGTCACGCACCCTTTAACTAACGAATCAGTACCGGTATGGGTTGGTAACTATGTTTTGATGTCCTATGGTGATGGTGCGGTGATGGGTGTACCGGCTCATGATGAGCGTGATTTTGCCTTTGCCTTGAAATACGAATTACCTATTAAGCAAGTGATTGCACTCAAAGATGAGTCACCGATGTTTAATGGCACACATTGGCAAGATTGGTATGCCCAAAAAGAGAATGTAGTTTGCTTTAATAGTGGCAAGTTTGATGGGCTATCTCATGAAGAGGCCGTCAATACAGTTGCTTCCGATTTGGAGAAAATGGGTATTGGAGAATTAAAAACTACCTATCGTTTGCGTGACTGGGGTATTTCTCGTCAGCGTTATTGGGGTACACCGATTCCGATTATTCACTGCGGCGATGAGGGTAACCCAGGTTGTGGCGCTGTGCCAGTGCCAGAAGCCGATTTACCAGTAGTCTTGCCAGAAGATTGTGTTCCAGATGGTAGCGGTAATCCATTAAACAAACGCGCTGATTTTTTGAATGTGAAATGCCCGCAGTGCGGTAAACCTGCTCGTCGTGAAACCGACACGATGGATACTTTTGTCGATTCATCGTGGTATTTCATGCGCTATACAGGTCCTGATGCTACGTCTATGGTTGATGGGCGTAATGAGTATTGGATGCCAATGGATCAATACATTGGCGGTATTGAGCATGCGATTTTGCATTTACTCTATGCACGCTTCTGGACTAAAGTGATGCGTGATTTAGATTTGATTACGTTTGATGAGCCTTTCCAAAATCTATTGACTCAAGGAATGGTACTCAATGAGACTTATTACTCTGAAGAAGCATCGGGCAAAAAAACTTGGCTTAACCCTCTAGATGTTGAATTAGACCTAGATGAAAAAGGCCGCCCTCAAGGCGCAAAGCTCAAGGGCGATAGTTCTGGAACACCGGTCATTATTGGCGGCGTCGAGAAGATGTCCAAGAGTAAAAATAATGGTGTCGACCCTCAGGCTTTAATAGATCAATATGGCGCAGATACAGCACGCTTATTTGTGATGTTCGCAGCTCCTCCAGAGCAGCAGCTGGAATGGTCTGGCGCTGGGGTTGATGGCGCATCTCGGTTCTTGCGCAGGGTATGGATGTACTCCAGCAGCCAAGCGAGTGCCATTAAGGATGCGCAGGATGCATTGCCAAGCACTTTGAATGATGCCGAAAAAGAATTGCGTCGTGAGGTGCATGCTATTTTGAAGCAGGCCAACTTTGACTATCAACGTCGTCAGTACAACACGGTGGTTTCTGCTGCGATGAAGATGTTAAATGTGCTTGAGCCTATTAAGCTGGGTCAAGATTCGCCAATTAGCGCATCTGTTTTGCGTGAATGCCTTAGCATCTTATTGCGCGTGTTATATCCCGTAGTTCCTCATTTAACGCATGTCTTGTGGAAAGACATGGGGTATTCGGAGAACTTTGGATCCCTTTTAGATGCACCATGGCCCACTGTCGATGAGACTGCTTTAATACAAACTGAGATCACTCTCATGTTGCAGATTAATGGCAAGTTGCGCGGTGAATTAAAGGTTCCGGCAGATGCCAGCAAAGAGCAGATAGAAGCAATTGCCTTGCAGAGTGAACCAGCAACAAAAGCACTCAATGGTGGTGCACCTAAAAAAGTGATTGTTGTTCCTGGCCGCCTCATTAATATTGTGGCCTAAGGTCACGAGAGAGAAAAGATGAATATCAACCTACCTCGACGTGGATTACTGGGTGTTATCGCAATAGTGCCTCTAGCGGGTTTGCTTGCCTGTGGTTTTCGTATCCGTGGAATGGTAGATTTGCCTTTTAAAGCTATAGCGATTACTGGTAGTGTGTCACCACCATTACGGGGGGATATTCAAACTGCGATCTTGACGGGTACGGATGCGAAGGTAGCAATCAACCCCAAAGATGCTGATCTCATTTTGGATATTACAAATGATGTAAGCGGTCGCGAAATCTTAGCTTATGGATCAACGGGACAGGTTTCTGCCTATCGCCTGAGTATTCGCGTTGGATTTAGAGCTTACGACACATCTGGTGCAGATATTGTTCCTGAAAGTGAAATTTATATGACTCGGGATATGGACTTCTCGAACTCCACTGTGTTGGCAACCGATGTTCAGCAGGCACAATTCTTAACGCAAATGCGCAAAGACTTGGCTGTTCAAATTTTGCGTCGTGTTTCCGCTTCTGCGCGAGCGCCACAAACAAAAGCCTTTTAATAGAGACAGACTCGCATGGTTAAAGTGGATGCCCTGCAAACACATCTCAAATCTTTAAATGCGGGTGGGGTCATGGGATCTCTATATATTTTTAGTGGCGATGAACCTTTGCTTATGATGGAGGCAATGGATCAGCTGCGTTCTGTGGCCAAAAAATTGGGCTTTACTGAGCGAGAAGTGTTACTCCAGGAGCGTGGGTTTGATTGGAGCGCTTTGTTAAATGCCGGCCAAACGATGTCTTTATTTGGAGATAAACGTTGGGTTGAACTCAGAATTCCAACGGGCAAGCCTGGTCGTGACGGGGCGGATGCTCTAAAACAATTTGCAGCACAAATGGAATCCCAGGCCAATTCATCAGATGGGCCGGACACGGTGGTATGCATTGTGTTGCCTCGTTTAGATGGAAAAACAAAAACTTCCGCATGGTTTAGTGCTCTTGATGATGCGGGGATGGCAATACAGATTGATTCATTGGATCGCGGCCATTTACCTCACTGGATTTCGGGCAGATTAAAAAAGCAAGAGCAAGAAGTAGAGGGCGGACCAGAGGGTCAGCGTGCTTTGGAATTCATTGCAGATCAGGTTGAAGGCAATCTGATTGCTGCCCATCAAGAAATTTTGAAATTAGGCCTGCTATATCCTAGTGGTACCTTAACCGAAGAGCAAGTACGCTCTTCCATCTTGAAAGTCGCGCGTTATAACGTCTTTGAGCTAACTGAAGCAATGCTTGCTGGCGATTTACCAAGATTAAATCGCATGTTGGATGGATTAAAAGGTGAGGGTGAGCCGCTGGTGCTGATTCTGTGGAGCGTAACTGAAGAGCTTAGGCTACTATCTAAACTAAAGATGGCTAGTGATGCTGGCGAGTCCATGCAACAGTTGATGCGCGCGAATCGCATTTGGGGAAATAAAGAGCGTTTATACCCAAGCGCCTTAAAGCGTATTCAACCTTTAAAACTAAGAAGGGCTATGCAGGTTGCCGCAGGCTTAGATCGTCAGGTGAAAGGCCTTTCTGCTGCTGAATTGCCCGCAGACCCTTGGGATGGTTTACGCCTGGTGGGGAATTTGTTGCGCTAAGTAATTCAAGAATTAAAGAACAGTATTGTGAAATGGAAATTAAGTGATGAGCACAGAAAAGACTTCTGCAATTAAAGAAATGATGCAAGACATTGGCAAGTGCGCTCGTAGCGCTTCTCGTGCCATGGCTCGCGCATCTAGTGAGCAGAAGAATCAAGCTTTGCTACACATTGCAAAAGTAGTGCGTCAAAAGTCTGAAGAAATTCAGCAGGTCAATCAGGTAGATGTTGAGCGCGCCAAAGTAAATGGCCAGGACGCTGCTTTTATTGATCGCCTGACTATGACTCCAAAGACCATCGAAACAATGGCTTTAGGACTTGAGCAAATTGTTTTATTAGATGACCCTATTGGAAAGATTGGCACATTAAAAAAACAGGCCTCGGGAATTGAGCTTGGCCAAATGCGTGTGCCCTTAGGCGTCATTGGCATCATTTATGAATCTCGCCCAAACGTCACTATTGATGCAGCTGCCCTTTGCCTCAAATCTGGCAATGCAGTGATTTTGCGGGGCGGGTCTGAGGCGATTGATTCCAATACTTTATTGGCGCAAATTATTCAAGAAGGTCTTGCGGCAGCAGGACTTCCCAAGGATGCGGTACAAGTAGTCACCATTACTGATCGCGCTGCAGTTGGTGAAATGATCACGATGACTCAATACATTGATGTGATTGTTCCGCGTGGTGGCAAGAGTTTAATTGCCAGGCTCATGGCGGAGGCACGTGTTCCCATGATTAAGCATCTCGATGGCATCTGTCATACCTATATTGACGCCGATGCCGATATTGCCATGGCCATCAAGGTTTGCGATAACGCGAAAACTCAGAGGTATGCACCTTGTAATGCCATGGAAACCCTTCTGGTTAATCGCGATATTGCTCCTAAGGTGCTACCAAGTCTGTGTAAGGTATATCAGGATAAAGGCGTAGAGCTGAGGGTAGATGCTTTGACGCGTCAAACTCTAGAGCAGAATGGCTTTCAAAATTTAGTAGATGCTACTGAAGCAGATTGGCAGACAGAATATTTAGCTCCTATTTTGTCGATTAAGACGGTAGCGGATATAGATGAGGCCATGAACCATATTGAGCATTACGGTAGTAAACATACGGACGCCATTATTACGAATAACAAAGCTCAGGCAGATCGTTTCTTGCGTGAAGTCGATAGCGCTAGTGTGATGGTCAATGCGAGTACGCGTTTTGCAGATGGTTTTGAGTATGGGCTAGGTGCTGAGATCGGAATCTCGAACGATAAGTTGCATGCTCGTGGACCAGTCGGATTGGATGGCCTTACTTCTCTAAAGTATGTGGTCTTAGGCCATGGCGAAATTCGCACTTAATGCATTTACAAGTAAATAAATAGATAAAAAGAAGCTATAAGCGATGACAAATTCATATCTTTGGGTAAAGACCTTTCATATTGTGTTGATCACATCTTGGTTTGCTGGACTCTTTTATCTGCCTCGTATTTATGTCAATTTGGCAGAGGAAAAAAATCCCGAGGTCTACGCACGTCTCTTGGGTATGGCAGATCGCCTCTTTCGATTTATGACTATTTTGGCTATCCCCGCGGTATTGTTGGGGTTAGTACTTTTTTTGGGTTTTGGCATTGGTAAGGGCGAGGTGTGGATGCATGCCAAGCTCCTGTTTGTCATTTTGGTAATTGGATATCACCATGCTTGCTGGAGCTTATTGAAAAAGTTTCGCGCTGGTGTGAATACCAAATCCAATGTCTGGTATCGCTGGTTTAATGAGGTTCCCGTCATCTTGTTGCTGGTGATTGTTGCTTTAGTCATTTTTAAGCCTTAAACCCATCAGAGACTTTTTTTGTTTCCTTTTATAGATTGTTAGCCCCATGAGATTTTTCGTTGTTTGCCCAGGCGGCCTAGAAGTGCCGCTCGCACAGGAGCTAGCAGAGATTGCTCAGCGCCCCGATTCCAAAGCATTGGGGGCTTGGGTTATCGACCCCACCCCGACAAGCCCTACAGGTGGAGTTGGCTTAGCAGGACCTTTATCAGCAGCAATGGCTTTGAACCTGCACTCCCGTATTGCGAGTCGAGTATTGCTGCAAATGGCGCAAGCACCCTACAGGCAGGAAGAAGATCTTTATAAACTGGCTAGTGGCTTGGCTTGGGAGGACTGGTTTACTTCTAAGCAAACATTGCGAGTCGACGTAACAGCACATCGCTCACCTTTAAAGAGTCTGAATTTTGCGACACTCAAAATAAAAGATGCGATTGTGGATCGTTTGCGCGATGTCACGGGCGATCGCCCCAGTATTGATACCGCTTTTCCAGATGTGCGCGTGCAAGCCCATCTCACTGCTACTCAAGTGACGATTTATTTAGATACTTCAGGTGAAGCGCTATTCAAAAGAGGTTGGCGTGATGAAAAAGGGGACGCACCCCTTAAAGAAAACTTAGCTGCAGGTATTTTGTCAATTACTGGGTGGAAGTCTGGCGAAATATTATTTGATCCCATGTGTGGAAGCGGCACTTTTTTAATTGAGGCTGCTCAAAAGACGCTTGCGATTCCGCCTGGTGCTATTCGTGCTGGAATGTATGGTGATGACGCTAAACCTAGCCGTCTGGCGTATCGCCCGTTAGTGACTTCAGTTCATGGATTTGGCTTTCAGAGACTGAAGCCATTTAATGAGGTTGCTGAGCAAAAGCGTTGGGCTGCTTTAAAAGAAGGCTCGCTCAATGAAATTTTGGCTCAGCGCAAGCAATATCCGAGCGCTGAAAGTTTAAGAATTAGCGGTGGTGACATTAATGAGAAGCTGGTTGCTATGTTTAAGGGGAATTGGCAAAGAGCCCAATTACCAGAACAGCCAGTGGTTCGCCAAATTGATGCTTTAGCTTCTAGACCCCCAGTGAACTCCGATTCTGGAGTCATGCTGTTAAACCCGCCTTATGGTGAGCGCTTGGTTATCAAGGGTGGTCGCGGTCAAGATCGCAACGCTCAAGAATCATATGATGAATCTGAAGAGCCTGAAAATCGTTTTGAGCTCAATCTAGAAACAGGACGTCAAAGCGCTAAACGATCTAGTCGAGAGTCTTTGAAAAAATTGCAGGCTCAAGAAGAGCAAGATCCTAAGTTTGTAGAGTTCTTGCGTCAGTTTGGGCAGCATCTTAAAGAGGCATTTGGCGGGTGGAATATTTTTGTATTAACTGCCGATATGGCTTTACCAGGACAGTTACGTATTAAAGAGTCTAAGCGCACCCCATTATTTAATGGTCCTTTGGAATGTCGTTTATTTAAATTTGAAATGCATGCCAAACGTTCTGTAGCAAATGATTCTGAGAAAGAATAGGCGTTTTAAAATGAAATACAGTAGTTCAATAGCCCATCAGAGTGGAGAGTAAAGCAATGGAATTTAAAACCTATATGTGTCTTATTTGTGGCTGGGTCTACGATGAGGCTGCTGGCTTGCCGGAAGAAGGTATTGCCCCAGGGACACTTTGGAAGGATGTTCCAATGAATTGGACATGCCCAGAGTGCGGTGCCCGCAAAGAAGATTTTGAAATGATGGCGATCTAATCGGAGTAAATAGTGACAAAACGAGATCAAAACGAGGTTTTATTTGAGCGTGCGCAAAAGACGATTCCCGGTGGCGTGAATTCTCCAGTGCGCGCCTTTCGTCAGGTGGGCGGTACACCCCGTTTTATTTCTAAAGCAAAAGGCCCCTACTTTTGGGACGCTGAAAATAAGCGTTATATCGACTTAATTATGTCTTGGGGTCCCATGATTGCTGGCCATGCCAATCCTGAGGTAGTAGAAGCAGTTCAGAAGGCAGCTGAAACCAGTTTTAGTTATGGTGCACCTACCGAAGGTGAAATAGAACTGGCAGAACGTATTTGTGCCTTAGTGCCCAGTATTGAGCAAGTCCGAATGGTTTCAAGTGGAACCGAAGCGACCATGAGTGCATTACGTTTAGCGCGTGGTTATACGAATCGCGACTTAATCATTAAGTTTGAAGGTTGTTATCACGGACACGCTGATAGCTTGTTAGTAAAAGCAGGTTCGGGTTTGCTGACCTTTGCGGACTCGACTCAAAATGCACCCTCATCTGGTGGTGTACCTCAAGATCTGGTCAAGCACACCTTAGTCTTGCCTTACAACGATGTAGAGGCAATTGAGGCTGTGTTTAAAAAGCAAGGCAATGAGATTGCAGCAGTGATCTTAGAGCCCATTGCGGGCAATATGAATTTAATTAAGCCTTCAGCAGAATTTTTAAAGGCCCTACGAGATTTAACGAGTCAATACGGTAGTGTTCTGATATATGACGAAGTCATGACTGGCTTTAGAGTCGCTCTGGGCGGTGCTCAATCATTACAAGGAATAGTTCCTGATTTAACCTGTTTGGGCAAAGTCATGGGCGGTGGTATGCCGATGGCTGCGTTTGGTGGAAAAAAAGAGATCATGTCTAAACTTGCCCCATTAGGCAATGTTTATCAGGCGGGAACTTTGTCGGGCAACCCAGTAGCAGTTGCTGCGGGACTGAAGACCTTGGAGATTGTTTCTCGTGCTGGATTTTATGAATGCTTAAGCGCTCAAACAGAAAAGTTAATGTTGGGTTTAAAGCAAGGAGCCGATAAATCAGGAATTCCATTTGCTGTAGATAGTGTTGGTGGAATGTTTGGATTTTATTTTGCTGATGCTGTGCCAAGCACCTATGAGGCAGTTACCAAAACCAATATTGATGCCTTTAAGAAATTCTTTCATCTCATGTTAGATGAAGGTGTGTATTTAGCTCCATCCGCTTATGAGGCTGGTTTCACCTCTATTGCACATGATGATGCGGTATTGCAAGTGATTATTGATGCTGCAGAAAAGTCCTTCCCGCAACTGCGTTAAAAATTTCAAATAGAACTTACATTCTGAGTGGATGGTCATAACCGTCCACTTGAATGATTTCTAAATCTTTGCTGTCTTTATTAGAGTCTGGAATTTCCATGGCAGTGAGCTTTCCACCCCAGACGCAGCCAGTATCTAGGCCGATAACATTTTGTTCACGTAATAGCCCCAAGGTTGACCAATGGCCAAAGTAAACCAAGGTGTCACGGGTTTTTCGTTTGGGCACCTTGAACCAAGGAACGTAACCTTTGGGCGCAGCATTCAAACCTTCCTTGCTTTCAAACTCCATTTTTCCGTTGGGAGTGCAAAAACGCATTCTGGTGAGTGAGTTGGTAATGGCTCTCAGTCGCTCATACCCTTTAAGGGAGTTGCTCCATTGGTTGGGCGTATTCCCGTACATATTTTCTAAAAAGCGTTTGTAGGATTTGCCACGAAGGACTTTTTCTACTTCGTGAGCGCATTCAATGGTTTGTTGTAAATCCCATTGCGGAAGAACACCGGCATGCACGGTCAGTACTTTTCCATTACTCAGGGCTAGAGGACGATTTCTGACCCAATCCAAAAGCTCGGCACGATCGGGAGCCTTCAAAATGGATTCAACAGTATCTAATCCTTTAGTTTTTCGTATGCCCGCATCAATCGCAAGCAAATGGAGATCGTGGTTTCCAAGAACGCATTCGGCGCGACCAGCCTCTTGAAGGGATTTAAGTTGGCGAAGTGCCCCGAGTGAGTCGGGTCCGCGATTAACTAAATCTCCCAAAAAAATCAGTTTTGATTTTTTTGGAATCTTTTTAACGAGGTTTTTAAGAGAGGGTCCACATCCTTGAACGTCACCCACCGCATAGATCTTGCTCATACGCTATCTTAAAGCCGAATGAGGGAGATGGTTCTATGCCTCGGTAACTTTTTTAACGACGCTATAACGCACTAAGGTTTTTTTACGGGCTTCGTCATGGTCCACAACTGGAAGTGGATAATCGCGTCCCAAAGTAATACCTGCCGCCTCTAACTCAATGTGGCCAGCTTTCCAGGGCGCATGAATGGATTTTTTCGATAAATGATTGAGCTGAGGTAAATAACGACGAATAAATTTACCTTCAGGATCGAACTTCTCTGACTGAGTAATGGGGTTAAAGATGCGGAAATAGGGCTGTGCATCACAGCCGGAAGAAGATGCCCATTGCCATCCCCCATTATTGGATGAGAGCTCGAAGTCATTGAGGTGTTCTGCAAAATACGCCTCACCCCAGCGCCAATCGACTCCTAGGTCCTTAGTGAGGAAGCTAGCTACCACCATACGCAGACGATTGTGCATATAGCCACTTTGATTCAGTTGATGCATAGCTGCATCGACTAGCGGGTAGCCAGTCTTACCTTCACACCAGGCGGCGAATAATTTCTTTGCAACACTGCCTTGTTCCCAAACAATATTGTCGTAGTCGGGTTTAAAAGACGCGCCTTTTGCAAGACGTGGATGATTTGCCAAAATCATGAAATAGAAATCACGCCAAATCAATTCGCTTAACCAAATCGTTGCACCCATGCTGCCCGCTAACATTCTGCGATGTGCTTCGCGAACCAAGCCTCTAATAGATAGCATGCCAAAGCGTAGGTGAGTTGAGAGATAACTAACTCCCTTGATAGCAGGAAAGTCTCTCCCAACCTGGTATTGATCAATCCGCGGAAGAAAGTCTTCTAAAAAAGCTTGACCACCCTCTGCGCCCGGCGGTAAATAGGCTTCTATACCAGTCTTGCAAAAGCCCATAGATTCTAAGGTGGGAATTTCTTGAGCCAGTTTTTTTGGTATGGCAGCGAATTGTCCCGGCTTTGCAGAGCATTCATAAGCCACTAAATCTTTTTCTTGAAGGGTTTTAAGCCAGTTGTTTTTATAAGGCGTAAAGATGGAGAAAACCGTATTCGAGTTGGTCAAAATTTCTTTTTTCTCGAAAATGACTTGATCTTTGAAACTCTCAAATTGAATATCAGATTTTGCTAGCAATGTCTTTACTGCTTCATCACGGGCAATAGCAGATGGCTCGTAATCATGATTGGTGAATACGGTATCAACACCAAGGTCTTTGGCAATTTGGGGAATGCATTCGACGGGCTTACCAAAGCGCACAATCAGACCACCTCCTTGTTTGCGGAGTTCCTCATCGATTTGCTCTAGACCTTGCCAGATAAAGTCGACTCGGCGGTCATGTTTTAATCTCTGAGCATCTAGCTCTCCCTTGAGTAGGGGCTTGAGAATCTCTTCATCAAAAATAAAGGTTACCCAAACCTGTTTACTCTCCTTGAGGGCGTAATGGAGCGCTGCATTGTCATACAGGCGAAGATCTCGACGAAGCCAAACAAGTCCTTTTTGCATAGCCCATATATTAGGGCTAATTGAGTAAATTTGTTGAAAGAGACCCCATGTAAAAGAGTTAAGATCTTTATTAACTATGGATACGATCTTTTTTATTTTTTCGAAGGTAGTGCAATTCTGTATTGAGCCCCTCAATTGGGTAATTATTTTTGTTTCATTGAGCCTCCTCTTTTTATCACTCAGAAAACCCCATCTATGTAAGCGTTTTTTGCTGCTTACCTTATTTGATCTACTTATTGTTGGTTGGTTACCGAGCTCTGAAGTGTTTTTAAGAGCCCTTGAGAATGCGGTACCAAAAACCAACCTCTCTCAGATAGCAGACAGCGATATCGGGGGAATTATTATTTTGGGTGGTGCCATACAAAGCGGCATGATTGGACTAGATCGAGGGGAGGTACCACTGCAGTCATCAGCAGAACGGGTTACCAAAGCTCTTGAGTTGATTCGAAAGTACCCCAACTTACCCTTTATATTCAGCGGTTACTCTGGTCGTCTCAACCCAAAGGGCTTATCTGAAGCAGACGCATTTAAACAGCTAATTGCAGAGCAGGGCCTGAGTCAAGAAACTGAAAAGACTGCGCATTATGAGAATCAATCTCGTAACACCTATGAAAATGTGCTGTATTTAAGGCCAATGATGCAAGACTTTGGTGCGAGGAGCGAGTCTGGGGCAATACAGCCCTGGCTATTAATTACTTCCGCTAGTCATATGTATCGTGCTGAAAAGATCTTTCAGATGCAGGGGATTGAAGTTATTCCTGTTCCAGTGGATTACCAAACTGCCAATAGTTTGAATTGGACCTCATTTGATCTGGAAGATGGTACTCAAAACTGGCATAAATTGGTTCATGAGGTGGTTGGTCTTCTGGCTTATTGGATTACTGGAAAACTATAGATATTCGGTAAAATAGACCCATATGTCTACGGCCAATAAAGCCCCCTATGATTCAGACCCCGGGTCTTTGATTTCCTATTCTGCAGATCATTTAGCAAATCAATTTTTGATTGCTATGCCAGGCATGGTCGATGCCAATTTTGCTGGTTCAGTCATTTACTTGTTTGAGCACAATGCCAGAGGCGCAATGGGGTTAGTAGTCAATAAACCTACTGAAGTAGATTTAGCCACCTTGTTTGACAAGATTGAACTGAAGTTAGAGATAGCGCCATTGCTCGAGCAGCCAGTGTATTTTGGTGGCCCCGTTCAAATTGAACGTGGGTTTGTCTTACATGAATCCAATAAAAATCTCTCTTATAGCTCTTCCCTGATTATTCCAGGGGGGTTGACAATGACTACCTCCAAAGATGTTCTCGAAGCTGTCGCTATTGGAAATGGCCCACGTAAATTCTTGATGACCTTGGGTTATGCGGGCTGGAGCGCTGGTCAGCTTGAAGAGGAAATTACTTTAAATGGCTGGATGAATGTTCCGCTTTCACGCGAACAGATGATGGAGATCATTTTCAATACCCCACCAAGTCAGCGTTATGAAAAGACAATGAATCATCTGGGATTTGATTTGTCGCACCTCTCTGGTGAGGCGGGGCATGCCTAAATCTATAACGGTGATGGCCTTTGACTATGGAACGCGCCGAGTAGGGGTTGCAGTTGGAAATTCAGTAACGCAATTAGGGCAAGCTTTAAAAACAATTGCGGCAGCCAATAGCGAGATTCTTTTTCTGGAAGTTGCCTCCCTTCTAAAGGAGTGGCAGCCCGATCAATTGGTCGTTGGTCGCCCTCTTCACCCTGATGGAACCCCCCATGAGATGACCGCTAAAGCTAGCCGATTTGGAAATCAGCTCCATGGTCACTTTGCCTTGCCAGTTTCTTGGGTTGATGAGCGCTATACCTCTGCAATTTTGGAGGGCGATGCCAAGATGCAGGACAATCTAGATGCCCACTCTGCTGCGCTTATTTTGGAGCAATATTTTGCAGAGCAACCAAATACTAATGAATCTAATTAATGCTTGGAATTAAAGAATGAATGCTGAACCGTTGTATGACAAATTATTAGGCGTTTTGCGCACAAGATTAGAACGGGGTTCTTTTGAGCTCGCTGGTCTAGCAATGGGCGGTGCATGGATAGCTGAACGTTTAGCTCAAGATCTGAGTTTGCAGCATTACGGAATAATTAATGTGGCTTTTCATCGGGATGATTATGCGGAAAAGGGGATGACTGCTTTGCGAACAGCCAGCACAATGTCTACGCATCTACCTTTCGATGTCAATGGGGCTCACATTATTTTGATTGATGATGTTCTGTTTACCGGCAGAACAGTGCGCGCCGCCTTAAATGAATTATTTGATTTTGGTCGACCTGCGCAAGTCGAACTCATGGTGCTTGCTGATCGTGGAAATCGCGAGTTGCCAGTAGTAGCCAATTTTGTGGGCGAGAACATTGAAGTGCCTGACCATCAAATTTTGGTTTTAGAAAAAGACAATGCTGGAAAATTCAGTTTCCAACTTGAGGAGCGAGCAGAATGAGCTCAGAAAACAATGCCGGCGCTAACTTGGTGAATCAATTTAATGCAGCCGGGGAGTTGACCCATCTGCTGACTCTAGAAGGACTACCAAAAGAGCAAATTTTGCATATTTTGGATACTGCCCAGCAGTTCGTCAGTGTTACTGATCCATCTCGTGAGGTTAAAAAAGTTCCCCTGCTGCGTGGAAAAAGTGTTTTTAATCTTTTTTTTGAAAACTCTACGCGCACTAGAACTACATTCGAGATTGCAGCAAAACGCTTATCGGCAGATGTGATTAATTTAGATATTTCTACATCCTCAACTGCGAAAGGTGAAAGTCTTCTCGACACGATTGATAACTTAGTAGCAATGCAGGCCGATATTTTTGTAGTGCGTCATAGTGTTTCGCGTGCGCCCATTGAAATTGCCAATCATGTACCTACTCATGTACACGTAGTGAATGCGGGCGATGGTAGTCATCAGCATCCAACACAGGGTTTGTTGGATATGTATACGATGCGCCACTTTAAGCAAAATTTCAAAGGCCTCAAAGTCGCTATCGTTGGTGATATTGTTCATAGCCGTGTTGCCAAGTCGAACATTCATGCCCTGACTACTTTAGGTTGTGAAGATATTCGTGTGATCGGTCCTGAAAGCTTGTTGCCAAGCGATCTCGACATGCTGGGGGTTAAGGTGTATCACAGCATGGAAGAAGGCTTAAAAGACGTAGACGTTGTGATGACGCTGCGTATTCAGAAGGAGCGCATGGAGGCAGGCCAAGTGCCCGAAGGGGATGCGTTCTTTAATCAATATGGATTGACACCGACGCGCTTAGCATTGGCAAAGTCTGATGCAATCGTGATGCATCCTGGCCCAATGAATCGTGGCGTAGAAATTGATTCCGTTGTTGCAGATGGACCTCAATCAGTCATCTTGAATCAGGTGACATTTGGCATTGCAGTTCGTATGGCAGTGATGTCAATCGTTGCTGGTAATTAATAGTAATTGCACGTGAGTCAAACAAAAGGTCCGATGTCTGAAAAAAAATCCTGGTTGATTCTGTCACATGGATTCAATATGGATGGCAGGGCGTCTAGCCAGACCATTACTGACAAGATTCCTTATTTATTAGAAGCTGGTATTCAGCCGATTGTATTTAGCGCAATCACCGGTATTCAGGATCAACGTTTTCCGCATCGCCGTTTTTTGGCGTGGGGCCCAGCAGCATTTAGGTTTGATTTTCGGCACTGGATTGCTAATCAATATGGTCGCGGTTTTATTTATAAGCTCCTCACTCGAACCGTTTCCATTGTTCTCGCACCTTTTATCGGCTTGGAGAAACTGATTCTGGGTTACTCCAGTCAGTGGTCCTGGGCGATGCCTGCCTTTATTCATGGCTTGGGATTAGTTCGCTCCGGCAAAGTAGATTTAGTTTTTAGTACTGGCGGCGCTTGGTCTGCTCACTTGGCAGGTCTTTGGTTAAAAAAATGGACTGGAATTGCTTGGATTGCAGAAATTCATGATCCTTTGGTTATCCGTAAGAATCCAAATGACCAGGGTTTTGAGCAACCCAAAAATCGTGATGCGCGCTTTCGACATTATCTAGAGCGGCAGTTAACGAAATATGCTGATCACGTCTGGTGGTTTACAGATGGCGCCGTGCATTATGCAAAAGTTCGCAATCCTAATCTGAATACTCCTGAAAATGCCCATGGTTTTATGGTGTTGCCAGGCGCCGAGCCTCCGGGCGGAGTAACTGCAGAAAAGCCTCATAGATATTCAGAGAAATTAAATTTGTGTCATTTTGGCTCTTTGGCAAACGATCGTTCTTTGTCTACCATCTTGAACGCATTAGTCCCTCTATTAGAAAAGTACCCTGTAGCAAGGGATCATATTCAAGTACATGCCTATGGTGCAGCCTTAGATCCCTTGACTATCCAAGCTATCAAAACTTTGGGATTTAATGATGTGTTATTGGCTCATGGGCGCTTAGAAAAAGACCCCATTACAGGCAAGTCTGGGCGTGAGCAGGTGCTTGAAAAAATGCAAGAAGCTGATGTATTGATTTTGCTGCACGGGAATGATGAGTGGTGCGCAGAATATATCCCCTCTAAATTCTATGAATACCTCTGGACAGGAAGGCCGATTTGGGGAATCACTCATCGCAACCCCCAGTTGGACCAAATGCTCGAGGAACGGGGCGCTTACCTGAGTCAAGAAGGTGACGCAATAGGAATTGCTACAGCACTCGAGAGAATCTGGTTAGACTGGAAGCAACAAAAACTGCATCAGCCATTAGGATCGCCAATGGGGGTTGATCAAGCAGTCCGAAAAATTCTCACTGAAATTCAGTGGCAGTCATAGAAGAAATGGGAAGCGAATTGAAAGACTTAGTTCTTTATTGCAAATCGTATCGCAATGATTTTTTGCGTCTTAAAAGATTGTTATCTTCAATTGAGCAATTCAATTCTGAGAAATTACCCTTCTATATTTCTACTCCACGTGCTGATAAAGCAGAATTAGTTCAAGCGATTGGCAATGCCGGTTATCTATGGGTTGCTGATGAAGATATCGTAGTGGCAAACCCAAGAGCGCCATTCGAAAAATATCAAGCGATGCCCGGAGGGCTATCTCAGGCTATTGTGAAGTCTGAATTTTGGCGCTTAGGTTTAGCTGAGAATTATTTATGCTTAGATTCCGATTGCGTATTTATTCGTCCATTTGGTAGGGCTGACTTTATGACCCCTGAAGGCGTGCCATTGACAGTCCTACATCAAAATAAAGAGTACTTTCAATTGTCCGTGGATCGTGGGCAATTAAAGGTTATGCAGAACTTGCAAGAAGAAGCCCAGAGGGTACAAGGTTTATTTGGTCGCGTGGGACCGGAATTTTATTGCGCTCCAGCACCATTTATTTGGTCGGCAAAAGTGTGGGAATCTCTGGATCGAGAGTGTTTACAGCCTAAGGGCATAACGCTATGGGATATGGTGACTCCGCAATATCCAGAAACGTTAATTTATGGAGAAGCGCTGTTAAAGTATCGCGCTATCCCACTACTGGCGATTGAGCCCCTCTTTAGGGTGTATCACTATGACTGGCAATATTTTTTGTTAAAGCGTCTCGGCGAGACAGAAGAAAAGTTAAAGACAAATTTTCTTGGAGTTCTATACCAATCGAATTGGGAGTCCAACTTAAGCTTCGGGGAAAAGCAAAAATCATTGCCATCCCGTATCTTAAAAAATATTAAACGCACTCTTCGTCAACTTCAAAGTTATTTGTAAATGTCTGATATTCAAGCTTTAGTTATCTCATTAGCAGGATCTGATTCTCGCCAAGAGAAGGTCAGGGCTGAGCTTGGGAAAACTCACCTAGAATGGCGATTTTTAGATGCGGTGAGGGGGTCGGCCCTTGTGGAAGTTCCTGCGGAATACAAGCCCGAGAAAGTAAAAGCCTTATTGGGGTTTGAATTGACTCCAAACGAACTAGGATGTTTTTTATCGCATAAAAAAGCTTGGCAAGAATGCGTAGATAAAAATATTCCAACCATTATTTTTGAAGATGACTTTTATTTCTTGCCACACTTTGAAGAAGCTATACATTTTTTATCTACGCAATGCAATGATTGGGATGCGATAAGACTTCAAGGTTTAAGTGATGTCCCTCAGGAGTGCATTTTAGAAAATGGTCAAATGAGTTTGGTTAGGAATGTGGGGGATGCGGTGGGGGCGACGGCCTACCTTCTGAAGCCCACCGCTGCAAAAAAACTGATCGCTGCTTCGAATGATATTTATGAGCCTCTCGATCATTTTCTTGAGCATTATCAGAAGCACCATGTAGAATTTTTAGCTATCAGCCCATACCCAGTTGATATCACTCGAGTGCAAAGCACGATTGCTGATAGGCCAGAGAGGTTGCCCATCAAGGGGTGGGCAAAGTTAAAGAGATCTATTTTGCGAACACTAGATCGTCAGTTTTCTGAGAATCCCTGGTTCCCTAAGTAAGCTTTAGTGGTTTATAGGTAAAGCTTTTTTTGAAGATTGCGAATCTTTCGTTCGAAACGATGTTTTTGAATGATTAGGCGGTCAAACGAAGAAATAGAAATATCCTCTCTTTTCCCTCCTTGAATAAATACCTCATCAAATTTGCGCATAATTTCTTTTGCGCAAAAATTTTGTGAGTAGGCATCCCAATTTTTCTCTCTTTGAACATCACGACTGTAGTGTTCAAAAATAGACGCCAAATCTTTTCTCCCTTTATAAAGAATCGCTTTATCACCCAGGATTTCAATGTGGCTGCGTTGGGGTGAAAGGGCGTACGTAATGACGGGTTTACCTTTAATGGAGAACTCACCACAGGCTAGGCCGAAGCTTTCGCCAATACCCCGTGCATGAAGCATTCCATCACAGGTGTTAATAAAATTCACCTTGTAAATCAAGTCAGAGTTACCCGGTAAAAATAACAACCTTTCATGTTGGGCAAATGGTGCCATATTCATAAATAAGAAATACAGGTCTTTTCTCTTCTGAACGGCTGCAAGCACCTCTTTTTTGACAAAATCCAAATTAAAGCTATCTGAGCCCCCATACCAGCCGAGAACGGTAGCTGTTTCTGGGATGTTGAGTTCTTTACGAAGATTGCCATCATGGTTAGGCAATTCAATCATATGGGGTACAAAAGGAATTTTATTATTTGAATATTCTTTTGAAAGCCACTGCGAAACAAACGCATATTTATCACCATGGAATTCCTCGGGCTTGGTAGGAAATACTGCATGGATAACGGATGGAGAGCTTTCGCATATGGCGTCATCACGCTCTCCAGACTTAATAAAATAAGTTAAATCAATTTTTTCTTGCTCAATTAAGTGATTCAGCTCTGTTTGACCGTCATAAGGCCGCAGAGAAAATTGCTTAGAGAATTTTTCATAAACTGATTGCTCGACAGAACTATTTTTTCTATAAAAAACAACCGATTGATTTCCTAATATATCTTGATTGTTTCGAGCATAGTCATAGAGGGCTATTTCAGTTCCCCTTAGAGATAAACCATTTGTGTGAAAGCCTATCTTCATGATTTAAGAGCAGGCGTCTTCGAGAATGTTCTTTACGAAATTCTTAAAAGGTTCAATGCTGGGGGCTTTAAGCAATAAGGCTTGGGAGCTATAGCCCTCGAGTAGTTTTGGTGTATTAATAATTTCAGCTAAAGGTGTGTAATTGCACCATGACATCGGAGCCAGATTGATAAAAGCATTGGGGTTAAAGTCCACTTTAACATTTTCATCAGTCCAGGAAATTGGAAGGCAATCCGCAAAGAAGGCTTCTGGAATTTTTTCGGTGTAATAGCCGGGATACATGCCATTTTCTGGACAAAGATTAAAGCCAAACTCTTGCAAGAGCTCTTGTTTTAAAAAACCGCTCAGATGATGATTTTTAATATTCCGATTGAAATGAGCGCCAAATCCAGTTACGGGCATTACTTTCTGCACGGCTTCAAAAAGCGTTTTTCGAGGCTCGCGAATGTGTGAACTTAAAAAAGCGGCGGCTTTAGGTTTTTCAAGAAAGCGCTCCCCAAGTGGCTGCATGAGGCGCTCAATTTTCATGAGGTGACCATAACGAGGGTTTGCATTGCCGACCACTCCCTCATGGGACCAATCGATCATTTCCATCCAGTATGGAAGTCGGAAATGATTGCTTGAGGTGATATTGAGCTCAAAGGTGATGCTGTAATCACTTGCCACCGTGTCATGACGAAGATTTTCTGCGCTATGGAAAACCCTAAGGGGCTCATGATTTCTTGCTGGAACTAGATTGATCATGGATTGCATGGTAGGACGCAAGGGTTTTGGGCACCAACTCAGCTTCTTACGACCCCCGTTCAAAAAGGGACCCAATATGAGTAAATCAGCCTCTGTAGGCTTCACCCAGTGAAGTTGATAGCCCAGACTTTGAGCGATAATCGGAAACAAGCCACGCGAATAGTCGCTAGGGCATCCAGTTGTCGAAATTCGTACACTTCTCATTCCTTAATACTAATTTATTTTTATGGCTGAGCATTTAGATCCCTATTCGGTAGTTATCACCACCTTTGATAAGCGCTTTGATGCTTTTTTTGTACCCTTATTGGCTCAAATCAAATCGCAGCGGCCTAATATTGAGGTCATTGTTACTATCAATGGGCCAGCCAAAAGTTCTTTTGATGAGGGCTATCGTGCTCACATCTTGTCTTATCTTGCGCAGTTCCCGCAAGTTTTTCCAACAATGTTTCCTAGCTTTCAATCATTAGCCAAGATGTGGAATCGTGGAGCCTTGAATACCAGTCATAATCGCGCCCTCGTTTTGAATGACGACTTGGAACTGAAGACTGAGAATGGCGTCAGTTTCTTTGATGGCCTGGAAACTGCATTAGCAAGTCAAGCGGGTACTTTTAAAATTAATGGTAGCTTTTCTCATTTCATTTTGGATAAGCGAGAATTAATTGACGTCGGATTTTTTGATGAGCGCCTTTTAGGCTTAGGTGAAGAAGATGGTGATTTCTTCTGGCGTTTTTATAAAAAATACAAAAAAGAAATTCCAAGTGTGGACATAGGTTTAATTGATAATGTTCAGTCTGATTTAGCGGATGATGGCTATACCAAGGGTATTAGGACAGCCTCTAAATTCAACCGCGATTTTTTACAGACTCAGAAATATAAGAATACTCTCTTGGGTGGTTATCGCGGTATGTTTGATAAGAAGGTAAATCAAATTTTAGAGGATGAAAAACAATATCCTTATGAATCTTTTTATTTAGAAAATAAGAACAAGCTTTAACAATAGCCGATAAAAAATTAATAGAGCGAATTAAGGTAAAAAAATGATTTTAGTAACCGGTGGTGCTGGCTTTATTGGAGGGAATTTTGTATTGGATTGGTTGGCTAACTCCAATGCTGAAGGAATAGTCAATTTAGATAAATTAACTTATGCCGGCAACCTGGCTACCCTCGATTCACTCAAAGATGATGCTCGCCATGTATTTATTCATGGTGATATTGGTGATAAAGAGCTTGTAACAAAACTACTAACTCAATATAAACCCCGAGCCATCGTAAACTTTGCGGCTGAAAGCCACGTGGATCGCTCTATTCATGGGCCGGCAGAATTTGTGCAAACCAATATTGTGGGTACTTTTAATCTGCTCGAGTGCGCTCGCGAATATTGGAACTCATTAGATGGTGCTGAAAAAGAGCAATTTCGTTTTCATCATGTTTCAACCGATGAGGTTTATGGCTCACTCTCAGCAGCAGATCCTGCGTTTACTGAGACCAATTCCTATGAGCCTAATAGCCCATACTCTGCCTCAAAGGCTGCTTCTGATCATCTAGTGCGCGCCTGGTTTCATACCTATAGCTTCCCTGTGGTGACCACCAATTGCTCGAATAACTACGGACCTTATCATTTCCCCGAAAAATTAATCCCATTGGTCATTTTGAATGCACTCAATGGCAAGCCTTTACCTATTTACGGTGATGGCCAGCAAGTGCGAGATTGGCTGTATGTTGGTGATCACTGCTCTGCAATTCGTGAAGTTTTAGCTAAGGGCAAGTTGGGAGAGACCTATAACATTGGCGGCTGGAATGAAAAAGCCAATATTGATGTGGTGAAAATAATTTGCCAAATATTAGACCAGCTAAAACCAAGGGCTGATGGTAAATCTTATGCTGAGCAAATTACCTTTGTAAAAGATCGGCCAGGGCACGATCGTCGCTATGCGATTGATGCTAGTAAAGTCGAGCGTGATTTAGGCTGGCGTCCAGCAGAGACCTTTGACACTGGTATCCGTAAAACGGTGCAGTGGTATCTCGAAAATCCAGCATGGATCGAAGGCGTAGTGAGTGGTTCATACCGTGACTGGTTGCAAAAGCAGTACAACTAATATGAAAGTGCTAGTTTTTGGAAAAGATGGGCAGCTTGGCAAAGCCTTTCAGCAGGTATTTTCCGCTCTAACACCCCCTCATCCAATCCATGTAGAGTTCTTGGGTCGAGCTGAGTGTGATTTATGCAACCCAGAAGCTATTGCCACGACGCTAGATAAATTCAAACCAAATATCATCATCAACTCCTCTGCATATACGGCGGTGGATAAGGCGGAGACTGAAGTAGATTTAGCTTACGCTATTAATGCTAGAGCTCCAGAATTGATGGCTGCTTATGCCGCAGAGCATGGCGCAACATTCTTGCATTACTCAACTGACTATGTATTTGATGGCGAAAAATACGGATTTTATTTAGAGGATGATGTACGCAGTCCTTTGGGCGTCTACGGGAAAAGCAAGGCTGCTGGCGAAGAGGGTATTGCAAGAATTTTTGCCAATAGTAAGCTTGGCCAATACGCAATATTGAGAACAAGCTGGGTATATGGTGACGGTGGGAATTTCATTCGAACCATTTTGAGATTAGCTAAAGAACGAGAAGAGCTGAAAGTCATCGCAGATCAGTATGGTGTGCCTACTAGTGCCCAGTGGTTGGCTCAAGTGAGTTTAGGCCTCACTCTAAATCAGGATGGCAGTATTAAACACTTTCCTTCGGGGATTTATCACGCGGTTCCTGCTGGCGAAACCACTTGGCATGGTCTGGCGACCTTGGCTGTAAGTGCGGCTATAAAGGCGGGGGTTGCTCTGAAAGTACAGCCGGGTTTGATTAAACCAATTCCAGCGACTGAATATCCACTTCCAGCCCCTAGGCCTGCCAATTCAAGAATGTCTACCGATAAATTGCAATCAGCCCTAGGTGGTTCTAGATCTTATAATGAAGCTCAGCAAAGCCCAGAATTTCCGCAGTGGGAACAGATGGTGCAAGAGTATGTAAGTAGGCTTGCCTCTAGAGGCGAAATTTAAAGATTCTGAAATAAGTTAGGGCTATCATGACTGTAAATCGTAAGGGCATTATTTTGGCCGGTGGATCTGGGACTAGACTCTATCCTGTGACACAGGCTGTTTCTAAGCAATTGATGCCCGTCTATGACAAGCCAATGGTGTATTACCCACTTACTACCTTAATGCTTGCGGGTATTCGCGATATTTTGTTAATTTCTACCCCGCATGACACGCCGCGATTCGCTGAGCTATTGGGAGATGGCTCTCAATGGGGTCTTAATATTGAGTATTGCGTACAGCCATCTCCAGACGGTTTGGCACAAGCCTTCACTTTAGGTAAACACTTTGTTGGCAATAATCCAAGTGCTCTCGTGCTTGGGGATAATATTTTTTATGGCCATGAGTTAGTTGATCAGCTTGATAGCGCTAACGATCGCGCTTCAGGCGCAACGGTATTTGCCTATCATGTAAACGATCCGGAACGTTATGGTGTCGTAGAGTTTGATCAACACTACAAAGCACTCTCTATTGAAGAAAAGCCATTAAAGCCAAGAAGTAGTTACGCAGTGACCGGCCTTTATTTCTATGACAATCAAGTTTGCGATATTGCCGCCTCGATCAAGCCAAGCGCACGTGGTGAGCTTGAAATCACAGATGTAAATCGCGTCTATTTAGAAAAGAATGAATTGAGTGTCGAGATTATGGGTCGCGGCTTTGCTTGGCTGGATACGGGTACGCATGATTCATTATTGGATGCCGCTGGTTTTATTGCCACCCTACAAAAACGTCAGGGCCTCATGGTTGCTTGTCCGGAAGAGATTGCCTATCGTCAGGGTTGGATTAGCGCTGAAACCGTCCAAAAGGTTGCCGCCCAATTGAGTAAGAATAGTTACGGTCAATACCTTAGCAAAATAGTGAATGAATTAAATAATAGTGCTCAGCCTATTTCACTTTCTACAAAGAAGGCCAATAAATGAAGTTGAAAGTTACACCGACTGCTATTCATGATGTTTTAGTGATTGAGCCGACAGTCTTTGGTGATGAGCGTGGCTGGTTTACGGAGTCTTTCAATGCCGTTGACTTTGCAGATGCTACTGGATTAACCGTCAATTTTGTTCAAGATAACCACTCATTTTCTCGTCAATGGACTTTGCGCGGTTTGCACTATCAGCTCGAGAAAACTCAGGGCAAATTGGTTCGAGTGGTAGCAGGTAGTGTTTTTGATGTGGCAGTAGATATTCGTAAAGAATCACCAACATATGGCAAATGGGTTGGAATTGAACTCAGCGCTCAAAATCATAAGCAGTTATGGGTTCCACCTGGATTGGCTCATGGATTTTTAGTTCTCTCAGAAACAGCAGAGTTTCTTTATAAGACAACGGATTACTATCACCCTCAAAGCGAAGCTTGCCTTGTCTGGAATGATCCAACGGTGGCTATTGCATGGCCTCTACCTGAAGGTGTGAACCCCAATATGAATGCTAAAGACATGTCTGGTCTTGCATGGGATGCGGCACCAAAGTTTTAATTTGAAGAGCTTGCCCCCCAAAATCCTGCTAGTAAAGCTTTCCTCCTTGGGGGATGTGCTTCACAATTTACCGATTGTGTGGGACATACGAGCTCGTTTGCCAGATGCGCAAATTGACTGGGTGGTTGAAGAGGCTTACGTTCATTTGTTGCAACCTCTTCTGAGTCGAGGAAATTTCAAAGGGATTGACCGAATCATTCCTTTTAGCTTACGTCGATGGAAAAAATCATTATTCAGTTTGACCTCTTGGAGGCAATTCTTTTCCTTTAAAAAAGAGCTCCAAAAGGTTACGTACGATGTTGTTATCGAAACCCAAGGCTTATTAAAGTCCGCTTTTGTTTGCGCGCTAGCCAAAAAGACATCCGACGCAGTAGTTGCTGGCCTGGCGAATGCTACTGAGTATTCGGGTTATGAACCACTAGCCAGGTTGTTTTACAACCAGTCTGTACAGGTGCCATTTCAGTGTCATGCAGTAGACCGCTCTCGTTATGTTCTCTGTTCCGCACTAAATTGGCCATTAATCAATCGTGATGAGCGAGCCCAGTTTTATCCGTCGAGCTACGTTGATGCAGTCTTACACCAATCACCCTCGAACTTTAAATCGCCCTATATTCTTTTCTTTCATTCGACTGCGCGAGAGGCAAAACGCTGGTCTAACGAGAACTGGATTTACTTGGGGAATGAGTTGGCCGGCCAAGGTTATCAGGTCATTCTTCCATGGGGTAATGCTAGTGAGAAAGTGGTGAGTAATGAGCTGGCAAGCAAAATAAAAGGCGCCATGGTTCCCAAACCATTTTCCGTGCAAGAAGCCTTTTTGATTGTTGGGAATGCAGCTTTAGTGGTTGGGGTAGATACAGGCCTTACACATTTAGCGGCGGTAATGAATAAGCCAACCATTGAAATTTATTGCGATTCACCACGTTGGAAAACTGAAGGGTATTGGTCAAACCACATTCGTAATGTGGGTGATATTCAGGATCCCCCATCAGGTGCTGTGGTTTTAGCCGCTGCTACAGAGTTGCTGCAGTAATCTTTACAACTATAGAAATGATTTAGCGCATCAAAGAGTTGATGGCTAGCAAATCCTCATCGGTCAAAGTAGAGGCACTTGCTTTGAGGCGCAGCGCATTGAGAATGGTGTTGTAACGGGCTTGCTGAAGCTGAGAGCGGGTAGTGAACAAAGTATCTACTGCAATTAATACATCAATATTAATCAAGGTCCCCACCTGAAATCCTAGTCTACTAGATTCAACAGCAGATTCAGATGATCTCTCAGCCGCCTCAAATGCTTTAACGCTCGCTAGGCCACCATAAAATCCAGTAAATGCCGCCCTGGTATTTTGTGCTGCCGTGCGTCTTGCATTGTCATAGTTTGCTTTAGCGCTATCGACTAATGCAGAGTTTTGACGGATAACTGAGGTGTTGTAGCCACCAGAAACCAATGGGATGCTCAGTTGTAAACCCAAGGTATTGTTGTACACATTGGTTTGGGAAGGGGTGTAGCTATTTGGCGTGCCATTAGAGGTGTTATAGCCCGAAGTACCTACTAAGTTTAACGAGGGGTAGTTGAGAGCCATAGAGGCGCGATAAGTACTTTCGGCAAGACTCACCGATAGTTGGCTCGCCAATACCTTGAAATTAGCCGCTTCAGTTTGGTTAATCCAGTCTTCCAATGTTTGCCCTGGAGGTAGCTGTGGATTAACGCTTTCTACCAAAGGAGTAGTCTTGTTGTCTTTGCTTTTGCTGCGTGGATCCTTGAGAACACCATCAATCTTTGCTTGCTTAACCAATGGCTTTAGCGGCCCAACTGGATGTCCAACCAGCTGCTCCAAAATCCCTTTCTTCACAACCAAATCAGCTTGTGCTGCAATCTCTTGCGACACAGTAAGGTCATAGCTGGCTTGAGCGGTATTCACATCCACAATCGTTGCGAGGCCGGCATCGAATTTTGCTTGAGCCACATCTAATTGCTGCTTAATCAGGTCTTTCTTGTTGCGATATAAAGTCACATTGTCTTGGCTCGTCAAAGCATCAAAATACGCTTGTGACACTCTTAAGATCAGATCTTGCTGAGCTTGAAAGAAATTCATATCAGCAATCTTGGTATTCAGATCACCTTGTTTGAAAGCTTCTAATGCACCTACATTGAACACGGGTTGAGTAAGTGTGACGGTGTAACTCTTTTGGTCAAATACTCGGGAGTTACCTGGCCCAGTCGAGACAACAGTAGTACCTGCGCCATGTTGGTAGTAGCGCGTGGCTCCTGGCGTAGCTATAGCCTGAGGAAGTAAAAGAGACAGACCTTGCCAATACAACTCTTTACTAGCTTGATAATTAAAGCGAGCCGCAGTGAGAACTGGATCACTAAAGGCAGCATCTTGATACAAGGCAATTAAATCGGTTAACTGCCCTTGGCTGTTTTGTTTGCCATTACCCAGGTAAGAAGGCGCATCTTGGCTCGGAAGCGCTTGCTTGGGTAAGGGTGCAATCTGCGGGGGCTGATCTAGACCGGTTAATGAAGATGGGCTAACCAGGCTGGGCAAGGCTGATCTAGCTGCTCCAGTAGGGGTCTGGGCCAAAGCATTCGAATACCAAGAATTGAGGCCGAGCGCCTGACTCAGGAGCAAACCAAAGATGGTTAGTCTGGAGTGGCGAAAACGGGCTGGGGTCATCAAATTCATCTACTTTTAAGGTGCCTGAAGTTTAAGGCCAAATCCTATTTGATGGTTAATTTGGATCAATTTTGCCAAATCTTCTTCATATCTTCATATACCTATAAAATTTGCCCTATGGAACTTATTTTGTTGATAAAAGCAGTGATTTTGGGGGTGGTAGAGGGTCTGACAGAGTTTCTGCCGATCTCGAGTACTGGGCACCTGATCCTAGTCGGTGATTTACTGGACTTTAATGATGAGCGGGGCAAAGCTTTTGAGGTCATTATTCAGTTCGGTGCCATCCTAGCAGTGTGCTGGGAATTTAGAGAAAAGTTACTTAAGGTTGCTTGCTCATTAACCAGTAATGCCAACTCCCGCCGCTTTTTTCTCAATTTATTAATTGCTTCTGCCCCAGCAATGGGACTCGGATTTGTTTTTGGTAAACATATCAAGGCCATTTTGTTTTCTCCTGTGCCGGTGGCAACCGCTTTCATCGTAGGCGCATTGATCATTTTTTGGGCAGAGCGGCGTCAAGAAAAAATAGGCACTACTTCAACCCACATTCATACTGTTGACGACCTTTCTTATCTAGATGCTTTAAAGGTCGGAATTGCCCAATGCGCCGCATTAATTCCGGGGACATCTCGCTCTGGCGCCACCATTATTGGTGGCATGTTGTTTGGTTTGCCTCGTGTGGTGGCTACTGAATTTTCATTCTTTTTGGCTATACCCGTTATTGGTGGGGCAACGGCATATGAGTTGCTGAAGCTATGGAAAGCGCCTGTCACAATTTCTGGTGATTATGGTTTGGCGATTGGTGTGGGCTTTGTTGCAGCCTTTATTTCCGCGTTCATCTGCGTGCGCTGGCTGATTCATTATGTTGCCCATCACAACTTTATCCCATTTGCCTGGTACAGAATTGTGTTTGGCTTATTAGTGCTAGTCACTTCATATAGCGGTTTAATCGCTTGGTCGCATTGATCTCATCGATCACTAACCCAATATAGGAAATTCCCATGGATGTATCAATAGACGCTATTACCAATAATATTCAGCTGGCACTAGCACCAGTGTTTTTATTGACGGCAGTCGCAACCTTAATTAATGCCATTTCTGGACGGCTTGCCAGAACAGTGGATCGGATGCGCTCCATTCATACAGCAATTTATGTGGGCAGCGTAAAAGACGAAAAAACCCTTTTAAATATGCGCAAAGAAGCCGAGGAAGCAAAGACACGCGGGCGTCTCTGTACTGCTGCTATCTTTTTTGATGTCTTGAGTGGTGTCTTCATCTCTCTCACTGTTCTTGAACTGTTTTTCTTTCAAGCAGGGGCGGTACGCTCTCTACAAACTTCTTATGTTATTTGGACCTTTGTATTGGGTCTGATATCCTTTATGACATCTCTATCTATCGTTCTAGCCGAGGTGGTGTATGCCTATAGATCGGCTGGCTGGAATATTTCCAGACATTATTAATTACAGCTTCTTTCGACTAAAACTATGAATAAAATCCTCATCACTGGTGGCGCTGGCTTCTTAGGTTCTCACCTGACTGAAAAGTTACTCAAAGAAGGCAATGATGTATTGGTAGTGGATAACTACTTTACAGGCACCAAAGAGAACTTAGCGCATTTGCTGCCTAACCCAAAGTTAGAGCTCATGCGTCATGACGTGACTTTCCCTCTATATGTAGAAACCAATCAGATCTATAACTTGGCCTGCCCCGCATCCCCGGTGCACTATCAATATGATCCCGTGCAAACAACCAAGACCAGTGTGCATGGCGCGATCAATATGCTCGGCCTTGCCAAGAGAACTAGGGCGCGTATCTTGCAAGCATCAACCAGCGAAGTGTATGGTGACCCAGAAGTGCATCCCCAGCCAGAAGAGTACTGGGGAAAGGTCAATCCGATTGGTATTCGCTCATGCTATGACGAAGGTAAGCGCTGCGCTGAAACCCTGTTCTTTGACTACAACCGTCAGCACAATCTTGACATCAAAGTAGTCAGAATATTTAATACCTACGGCCCCCGTATGCATCCTAACGATGGGCGCGTAGTGAGCAACTTCATTGTGCAAGCACTACAAGGCAAGGACATCACGATTTATGGTGATGGTCAGCAAACGCGTAGCTTTTGCTATGTCGATGATCTGATTGATGCGATGGTCAAAATGATGAACTCAGAAGATGGCTTTACCGGCCCAGTCAATATTGGTAACCCAGGTGAGTTCACTATGCTGCAATTAGCCGAAACAGTTCTTAAACTCTCAGGCAGTAAATCCAAGATCATTCACCAGCCATTGCCTTCTGATGATCCAAAGCAACGCCAACCTAATATCGAGTTGGCTAAAGCAAAACTCGGCTGGGAGCCTAAAGTTAATCTAGAGGATGGGCTGAAAGAGACAATTGCTTACTTTAGGAAAGTTGTAGCTTAAGTTGACAGAGCAAGTAAACAGTAAGCCAGGAGTACAGCGTTTTGAGCGGATTCGCTCATTTGTTCTCAGGGCTGGAAGAACAACTGCCGGTCAGCAGCGCGCTATAGATGAATTAGGCCCTCAATTTTTGCTGCCCTATCAAGATCAGATCTTGAACTTGGTTGACGCTTTTGCTGGATCCACCAAGCCTAAGATTCTGGAAATTGGTTTTGGTATGGGTGAGACCACTGCCAAAATTGCCGCCTTGCGTAGCGAGGATGATTTCTTGGCGATTGAGGTGCATCCCCCTGGAGTTGGGGCTCTTCTGAAGTTGATTGGCGAAAATCAACTGACTAATTTACGACTCATACGCCACGATGCGGTTGAGGTCCTTGAAAATATGATTGCCCCGAATTCTTTAGATGGTATTCATATTTACTTTGCTGATCCTTGGCATAAGAAGCGCCATCACAAGCGTCGCCTCATTCAGGCGGAATTTGTAAAGTTGCTCGTGTCTCGTTTGAAAAGCGGTGGGTATCTCCACCTAGCCACAGACTGGCATAACTATGCCGAGCAAATGCTTTTAGTGTTAAATGCCGAACCCACCCTTCAAAATACTTCAGCTGAAAAAGTAAAAGTCGAAACCTTTACCCCTGAAGATATCGCCCCGGAAGGATCTGAAAAAGATTTAAAAGAATTTAAACCAAGCGCTGAGCAATTAAGCTCTGAGCATCCTGGTTATGTCGAGCGCCCTGCTTATCGACCTACGACGAAGTTTGAAAACCGTGGCATCAAGCTGGGCCACGGTGTTTGGGATTTGGTTTACCGCAAGAAATAAGTTCTAGACGTGCCGCTCTGTGAAGGATTTAAAGGCCTACGCAAACATATTTCATTTCTAGGTATTCATCCATTCCATAAGCGCTGCCTTCTCGACCTAATCCGGATTGCTTTACCCCTCCAAATGGCGCAACTTCATTAGTAATGAGGCCGGTATTCACGCCTACCATGCCATAGTCCAAAGCTTCGGCTACCTTCCAAATACGGCCAATGTCGCGACTATAAAAATAGGACGCCAGTCCAAATGGGCTGTTATTTGCTAAGGCAACCGCTTCTTCGTCATTCTCAAACGGAATAATGGGGGCAACAGGTCCAAAAGTTTCCTCTTGGGTAATGAGCATGTCACTGTTTACATTGGCCAAGATGGTCGGTTCGTAAAAGTTTTTTCCTTGGGTGGTAGGTTTTCCGCCAGTGACTAATTTGGCACCTTTACTAATGGCATCGGCTACGTGCTTCTCCGCTTTTTCTAAAGCAGCCGTTTCAATCAGCGGGCCTTGAGTAACGCCTGGCTCCATACCATTGCCTACTTTAATTTTTGTAATTGCTTGAGCAAATTTTTCAACAAACTGGTCATGCACTTTCTTGTGAACATAAAAGCGATTGGCGCAAACACAGGTTTGGCCAGAGTTTCTAAATTTAGAAGCAATAGCGCCAATTACTGCAGCATCAATATCAGCATCATCAAACACGATAAATGGCGCATGCCCACCAAGCTCAAGAGCCAATTTTTTAACAGTAGGCGCGCATTGCCCCATCAAAATGCGACCTACCTCAGTAGAGCCTGTAAAGGAGAGATGCCTTACTGTGGGTGAGGCGCAAAGCGTCTTACCAATGAGAATGGATTGATTGGCATCCGCAGTCAAAATATTAATCACGCCATCCGGAATGCCTGCACGAATAGCTAATTCAGCAAGTGCCAATGCGGACAGCGGAGTGAGTTCAGCAGGCTTGATGACAATCGTGCAGCCAGCCGCTAGCGCTGGCGCTACCTTGCGGGTGATCATGGCTATTGGAAAGTTCCAGGGGGTGATGGCAACGCAAACACCAATCGGTTGTTTGAGTACCATCATGCGCTTATCACCCCAGGTAGTGGCAGGTATTGAGCCAGCGACTCGTTTTGCTTCTTCAGCAAACCATTCAACAAATGAGGCGCCATAAGCGACTTCACCGGCAGCTTCTGCCAAGGGCTTACCTTGCTCTAAGGTCATGATTGTCGCTAAGTCTTGAGTACTCTCAGTAATCAAATCAAACCACTTGCGCATGATGTGGGCACGCTCTTTGCCCGTTTTATTGCGCCATGCTGGAAGCGCTTTTTCTGCCGCGGCAATCGCGAGTTCCGCATCTTGCGGCCCAAGGTTGCTTACTGAAGCAATAAGCTCATCAGTCGCTGGATTTTGAACATTAAAATTTTCTTTGGATCCAACCCATTGCCCATTAATAAACGCCTGTTCTTTAAATAGGCTTGGATCTTTTAAGAAACTGCGAATGTCAATCTTTTGCATAGGGGCTCTACCAATCGTTTAAAGGCAAATAATGATGAACTGCCAAAGTAATGCTGAAGTTAATACTGCGGTAGAAATGATTTTATCCCTCTTGGAATAAAAATGCCCCAGCTGGTAAAGGTGGGCATATGTGTTTAAGGCGGCTTTGTTTGGTTTAGCCGGCCTGTATTTCTGCGCTTCGTAATTTCTGTGCCAGCAGATCCAAAACACCATTGACGTATTTATGACCGTCTGTACCGCCAAAGGTTTTGGCTAGCTCCACAGCCTCATTAATAGCGACTTTATATGGAACTGAGAGGTCTATCGCCAATTCATAGGCTCCAATGAGGAGGGCTGCATGCTCCACTGGCGATAGTTCATTGATGGGACGATCTAAAGCGGGAGTGATAATCGCCTCTAACTCATCTGTACGCTCTAGAACGCCATCAAAAATTCCCTGGAATAAATCGAGCTGACAACGACGAAATGCAGGATCTTCGCCTAATTGCTTGGCAATTGCAGCAGCATTAGGAAGGCTACCTGCACGGCGCATCACTAGGCTTTGATAGACGCCTTGTAAGGCGTATTCACGCGCACGGCGACGTGGAGTGAGGGAGCGCTTTGGCGCCGCTGATTTAGCGTCTACCTTAGTTTCTTTCCCTACTGCTAGTTGGCTGGGTGTTGGAATCAATTTACTCATGTTTTTATTCTTCGCCAGCGTTAACTTCAATATCAAAATCAGGTGTCAGTGCCAAAGCAAGATTGGCCATCTCTACTACTGCTTTAGCGCAATCTGCGCCTTTGAGATTAACTCGAACGCTAGCCTGTTCATCAGTTTCGCAAGTAAGCACGCCATTGGCAATAGGTAAGCCAGAGTCAATCGAGATGCGGGTAATGCCGGCAGCAGATTCATTAGAAACTAATTCAAAGTGATAAGTCTCACCACGGATGACAGCCCCTAATGCAACCAAGCCATCAAACTCGCCAGTTGCAGCCAGCTTTTGCAGTGCAAATGGAATTTCCAGCGCGCCAGGCACAGTTACTAATTTAATGTCTGCCTGGGTCACACCCAAAGCAAGTAATTCAGTGATGCAAGCAGTGCTTAAAGCAACACAGTGCTCTTCATTAAAGCGGGCTTGCACAATGCCAATACGTAAATCTTGGCCATTCAAGTCAGCTTCTAATACGCCTACAAAGTCATTGTTTGAATTGGTCATGATGGATTTCTATTTATCTGTACAAAAAATTAAGCGGGTTTGGTAACTGGCTGATAAGGAGCGTAGCCTGTCACTTCTAATTTATATCCGGAAAGGCTTGGTGTAGGGCTTGGGTTTGCTAGCAAGCGCATCTTGCCAACACCAATATCCTTGAGGATTTGCGCGCCAATTCCATAACTTCTGAAATCAGTTTTGCGGGTTAATGGGATTTTGGTCTCATCTTGTGTTTGATTTAGCTTTTGAAACTGCGCCAACCAATCTGCATCGTTAGGCGCTGCAATGCCTGAAGCATTAAGGAGTACTGCTACACCAGCTGGAGAGTTAGCTAACTGCTCTAGGGCCTTAGCCAGGGGCCATGAATGGGTGCTGACATCGGCATCTAAAAAATCTAATACGGTAACGGGCTCGTGAACTCGTACCAAGGTTTCTTGTGCTTCAGATGGCTGGCCGTGCACGAGTGCAATATGAATGCAAGAGCTGGGAGTATCGCGGTAAATAATTCCTTGAAACTTTCCCCAAGGCGTTACAAATTCTCTTTGGCCTTCTCGAACCACAATACTTTCATGTTGACTGCGGTATTGAATCAAGTCCGCAATGCTGCCAATCTTAAGTTGATGTTCTTCTGCAAATTTGAGAAGGTCAGGCAAGCGTGCCATGCTGCCATCATCTTTCATGATTTCGCAGATGACAGCAGTAGGAGAGCATCCAGCCATGGCAGCCAAATCACAACCTGCTTCGGTATGACCGGAACGGATGAGTACGCCACCGGGCTGTGCCATTAAAGGGAAGATATGGCCAGGTTGCACTAGATCGCTCGGTTTGGCATTGGGCGCGACCGCTGTTTTAATGGTTAGGGCGCGATCTGCAGCAGAGATTCCAGTCGTTACTCCAGTTGCTGCCTCAATAGAGACTGTGAAATTGGTACCCATCGATGTGCCGTTGTCGCGCACCATCAGCGGAAGATTGAGTTGCTGGCAGCGCTCACGTGTGAGGGTGAGACAGATTAAGCCGCGGCCATGTTTGGCCATGAAATTGACTGCTTCGGCTGTGACATGATCTGCAGCCAGAACTAGATCCCCTTCATTTTCACGATCTTCTTCGTCAACGAGAATGACCATCTTGCCGGCACGGAGTTCGGCAATGATTTCTTCAGTAGGGGCGAGCTTATTTGGCATAGCCCTCTATTTTAAGCTGATGAGGTCAAAATCGTGGTCCTCCTACAGTGAAAATCTCGCTTTCTGACGGTAAAAGCTTGAGAACGGGGTTTTGATGGTTTTTAGGGTCTTGGAAAATAGCTCATGCGCCCACCCATACCGAATGGCTTCATCTTGTTAGAAGTGTTAATTGCGATGAGTCTGATTCTAGGGTCCTGGATGGTATCGGTGGGGGTCTTCCAAGGCCTAGCCCTTCGCTCAACCCAAGATGAGGCTAGGCGACACGAGTTGAGAAAGGCTTTCGATGCTTACGAGACTTCGAGTAGTCATTCAAATAGCGGCAATCTTATTCATAAAGGCGCAAAAAATGAGTCTTCTCGAGTGTCTAGTCGGAATCGCGCTGTGCACAATTCTGCTCACTCCGTTACTCCAATCCGCCGCTGATTTAGTCGTCCATCAAATTCAGTATGAAAAAAAGCAATTACTGATTTCAGAGGCAGATCGGGCATTTGAAATAATCGGTCGCGCTATTCGTATTGCAGGTTACCGCAACATCAAGTCATCACATCTTGCTAGCAATAAAGCCCAAATTCAATGGATAGAACTAAGTAAGAGAGTGGGCTTTCGTGGGTCTGATGCAATAACAGTGAGACATGAATTATCTGATGGCATTGATTTTGATTGCATTGGAAATAACTTAACAGTGGATCGCACAAAAAATCATTTAGCCCTTCAGGGTTTTTTGGTGGATAGGCAAGCATCGGCTCCAAAAGGAGTGAAGGCGAACGGAGGTTCATTGATATGCCAGTCACTAGATCGCCAGGGACGCTTACAAAACACTACTTTGATGAATGGCGTGAACACCCTGTTAATTGAGGAGCTTGATGTAGCCAAGGACAGCGGGGAGCGCTTATTCAAGGTGGGGCTAGAGATGACAGATGGGGCTTCATTAAACCTCAGGCTAGAACGGACCTTCAGGACCAGGAATCTATTGTGATCTTGGCTTGGGTCATTTCTTTATTACTGTTGTGCTCATCGCTGGTGATACATCTCGAAAAGTTGACTGCTTTAAGAATAATTGAATTAAACACTATCGAATTCTCACAGAAAAAATTGATGGCATCAGAAAAGGCCATATTGGATTGCCAAAATAATTTGAGTCATTTATCTCAGCTCCAAGACAATGCTTGTTTTATCGAGCCTACAGGAAAAAATCAGTGGCGCATTTCTAGTAAGGAAAAACCGACCATTCAGGTATATGTGAATATGGATGAAACTACTGGGTTTATTACTCGCCTTAATTGGCGTCAAGTATTTGAATAAACCACGGCACTTTTCTTTATGTGATTCTGGAGCAAGTTTGCTAGAACTCATGGCAGTGATTTTGATTATTGCCATATTGGCCGTCATCACTATGCCCTTACTTCAGCAGCAAATTGCTGTTCGAGAAATCGATACTGTTGCACGCCGATTTATTGCTCATGCCCACTTCGCCCGTCAGCAAGCTCTTCATCTAGGTGAGCCGGTACGACTATCGCCACATCCATTAAATCATTGGGAAAGCGGCTGGGTCGTCTCTAGTGGATGCATAGGTAAAACAGTTCTCGCTAGATGTATTCCAAAACCTTGGTTTTCTCAAGGAAAGATAGACCCCGTTTACTTTAAGGGAGGGGGTAAGCAATTTACTGACCCTCACACTGGAAAGCTTGGGATTTTATTTAATGCTGCCGGGGCAGCCAAGACGGCGCAGGGTGGGTTTGTAGCAAATCGCTTGATCTTAGGTCATCACCGCCTTGTGGACTTGGAGCGCCAGTTGATCTTGGGGAGTGGAGGACGTTGGCGCATCTGTGATCCTCAAAGAGATGCAAAGCGTTGCCATTGAATGGTTTAATAGACCCATGTACAGCGCTGTTGATCACCAATGGATGGGCGAGGCCTTAGGCGAGGCTCAAAAGGCCCTCTATTTAGCTAATCCTAATCCACGAGTGGGTTGTGTCATCGTTAAAGATGGGCAAGTCATAGGACGCGGGCACACTCAAAGGGTCGGTGGCGCGCATGCAGAAATTCAGGCGATTGCCGATGCAAAAGCTAACGGAAAAGATATTGCCGGCTCAACCATCTATGTCACTCTAGAGCCTTGTAGCCATACTGGTCGTACACCGCCCTGCGTTAATGCGCTTGTGGTTGCAAGGCCAGCCAAGGTGATTGTGTCCATGTTGGATCCGAACCCATTGGTTTCTGGCGGGGGATTAGCAAGACTCACAGATGCAGGCATCGAAGTGCAATGTGGTTTATTGGAGTCTGAAGCACAAGCAATCAATCGAGGATTTATTTCTCGGATGACCAGGGGCTTGCCATGGGTGCGCATGAAGATCGCTGCCAGTCTTGATGGCAAGACTGCATTGCCTAATGGTCAAAGTCAGTGGATTACCGGTCCGCTTGCGAGAGCAGACGGACATCATTGGCGCGCACAAGCCTGTGCGATTGTTACAGGCGTTGGTACAGTTAAAGAGGATGATCCTAGTCTCAATGTGAGAGAGGTGAGCACGCATCGTCAACCTTGGCGCATCATCGTCGACTCCAAATTAGAGACCCCACCCAATGCCCAGATTTTGAATGATCTTCAAGATTCGGGAGTCATCATTGTTTGCGCCGCTTTGGATGACGTAGATAAAGTAGCAAAAGCAAAGCAATTTCAGAAGCGTGGCATTGAGGTCATTGCTTTTGCAAACCCTCAAGGCAAAGTTGATTTGCCCAAACTATTTACTTATCTTGCTCAAGAACGTGAGATGAACGAAATTCATATTGAATCCGGCTTCAAGCTCAACGGATCGATGCTCAGAGAAGGTTGTGTGGATGAGCTCTTACTCTATTACGCACCATTTTTCATGGGTGAGGGTATAGGGATGGCTAACGTGCCAACATTGCCTAATTTAAGTACGCGAGAAGACTGGCGCATTCTCGATCAAAGCATGATCGGTACTGATCTACGCATTAGACTAATAAAGAATTAAAATCCCCGTATGTTTACAGGAATCATTACTGCCGTAGGTCAAATCAAAAGCACCCAACCCAAGGGCGATGGCTTACATTTGGTCGTTGAGGTGCCAGACGGCTATTTGGATGACGTTGCTTTGGGCGATAGCATTGCGATACAGGGTGCCTGTATGACGGCAACGAATTTTGAGGGCAATACTTTTGCGCTTGATATTTCTCGAGAGTCTTTAAATAAAACGATTGGCCTAGACAAAACAGGTCCAGTGAATCTCGAAAAAGCACTCCGTTTAAATGATCGCTTGGGCGGTCATTTGGTGAGCGGGCACGTAGACGGCGTTGGAAAAGTGACTCATTTTTCGCAAGTAGCAAATGATGCCTATGGCTCATGGCTACTGCGAATAGAGGCACCTAAATCTTTAGCGGGGTTTTTGGCTTATAAGGGCTCGATCGTAGTCAACGGCGTTTCTTTGACGGTCAATAAAACAGCAGACAGTGCCAGTGCTTGTGTTGTTGATATCAACCTCATTCCTCATACCTTACAAAGCACCACCCTGGGTATGTTAAGGCAAGGTGATGCAGTGAATCTTGAGGTGGATTTAATTGCGCGTTATGTTGCACGTATGCTTGAAACTCAAGCAAAGTAATACGCTCTAATCTTTAAAGCCTCTACTTTATTTTTTTTGATAGCGAGTTGGGTCAATCACATTGGCCTGCTTAAAGCCAATTTGCCTAAGGCGACAAGATTCACATTCACCACAAGCTTCACCTAAGTCATTGGCTTGATAGCACGATACTGTTTGCGAGTAATCTACCCCAAGCGTGCTGCCTAGTTGAATAATCTCAGCCTTAGTTAAGCTGATGATCGGGGCGTGTACCCGAAAGCGATTTTCATTATTAATGGCCTCAACACCGGCCTTAGTTGCTAGATTAGCCATGGTTTCAAAAGAGGCTACATACTCGGGACGGCAATCTGGATAGCCCGAGTAATCCACTGAGTTAGCCCCATAAAACACATCTAAGCCACCTAGTGATTCAGCCCATCCTAAAGCAAGTGATAGCAAAATCGTATTACGCGCAGGGACATAAGTGACAGGGATCTCTTGATCTTTGCCTGGGGTCGTAGGAACGGCAATGGATGAGTCAGTTAAGGCTGAGCCACCAAAGCGGGTTAAATCTAAATTTACCACCTCATGACGAGCGACACCAATTTGCTTGGCGATATGTTTAGCAGCAGCTAATTCAGATGAATGACGCTGACCATAGCCTACGGAGAGCGCATAAGGGGTGTAACCCAAATCTTTTGCAAGAGCTAGAACCGTAGTGGAATCTAGACCACCAGAAAATAAAATAACAGCTGGCGCGCCATCTTTACGTGGCGCTAGATTTTGATATGCAGCTGATAACGAAGACATAGTACAGATTACTTCGTAGCAGCCATCAGTTGCTGCGCATCTTTAGCTGCATCAGTGTCTGGGTATTTAGCAATAATTTCACTAAAGGTTTTTTTGGCCGCTGCTTTGTTGCCACTCTCTAATTGCGAATTGCCTAATGTCACCATGGCCGCAGGAATACGAGGATGGTTGGGATAGCGCTTAATGAGGCTTTGAAGTTGGCTAATCGCGCCAGCATAATCTTTGTTGGCGTATTTGCTATTGCCGCTCCAGTAAAGTGCGAGAGGCAAATAAGGACTCTTAGGATACTTTGCTGCAAAGGCGGAAAAACCTTCATCTGCCTTTTTGAGATTGCCTGCCTGGAATGCTTTTAAGGCATCGTCATACGCTTTTTTCTCGCCAGGCTGCACGGTGCCGCTCAGACCTTCAATGGTGATTGTGCGAGGCTCAAAATTACCTAGACGCGTATCCAGATCTTGGTAATACGTCTTTTGGCTACTGGAGATGTCTTCACCTTGCTTTTCGAGATTTTCAAGCTTGCCACGCAGCTCAGCATTTTCTGTTTTGAGCTTGTCAATCTCGCCTTGTAATTCCAGTTGCGTGGTAGCCAGTGACTTACGTAAGTCGAGAATGGCCTTGCGTGCTTCATCATCTGAGAAGAGTGCCCATGCACTATTGGATGCGCCCAAGCAAATGACGGCGGCACTTAAACAAAACGCTCGTGAGAGCGTTTGTTTGAAAGCTTGTGAAGAAGTTTTCATTTAGTTCGTAATATAAACAATGTCAGCGCGGCGGTTTTCTGCAAAAGCGGCTTCACTATCACCTTCAGCTTTTGGTTTCTCTTTACCAAAGCTGACCGCTTCCATTTGATCGTCAGAAACACCCATCAAGTTCAATGATTTGCGAACAGCGTCTGAACGTCGTTGGCCAAGTGCCAAGTTGTATTCAGCTGTACCGCGTTCATCAGTATTACCTTGAATAATGATTTTTTGTTTTGGATTAGCCTTTAAGTAGCTAGCATGTGCAGATAACATCTTTTGATATTTAGTCTGCACGGTGTATTCATCAAAGCCAAAGTAGACACTCTTCTCAAAGAGTGGGCTCTTAGGATCATTCCATGGCTGGGAGCCGTAACTCCCGCTGCCACCACTGCCGTTAGCTCCATCAACGTCATCTAGTTTCACGCTTGAACAGGCTGCCATTAAAAATGCGGTAGCTCCAATCAGGGCGAATGTTGCGGCACGGCGTGCGATAGACACTTTCATGATTTTCCTTTTTCCTACTAACTGTATTAAGTTGCTCGAGAGGCATATAGCCAATAGACAATATTATGCCCCCAAGCGCACTAAAAGTACGTATTTGACCTACAGAATGCGGTTTTTGAGAGCAGGGTCTCTTATAAAAGGGTCATTAGTCCATAAATGGACCCCAGGAAGGCTGACGGACGTCAGATCCTGGAATGCTGAGCACTTGTTTAGAGTTTCCATCTACTGAAACTGCTGCCAAGACCCTTTTGCCGCCCACTTTGGTGGAGTAAAGAACGTAACGACCGTTAGCAGCAAAAGAGGGGGATTCATCGCTAGTGCCATCAGTTAACGCTTGAGAGTCGCCAGTAGCTAAATTCAGAATGTAGAGACGATAAGCGCCTCCGACATTGGCAATGTAGGCTAAATATTTGCCATCTGGTGAAATTCTTGGTGATGTGACAAAGCCTTGCTTGAAGGTAACTCGTTTAGCACCTTCTACTTGCTCACCTTCAGCACTCATGCGATAGATTTGTGGGTTTCCACCACGATCGCTTGTGAAATAAATATAACGACCATCAGCAGAATATTGGGGTTCGGTATCAATGGTATTCCCACGAGTGAGGCGATGCAAACCACTGCCATCAGCATTGATGCCGTAGATTTGAGTATTGCCATCCTTTGATAAGGAAACGGCCAATTTTTTACCATCTGGTGACCAAGCGGGTGCGCTGTTATTTCCTTTTTGATTGGAAAGAGAAATGCGACGACCAGTAGCTAACTCATGAACGTAGATGACTGGCTTGCGATCTTCAAATGAAACGTAAGCTACTTTCTTGCCATCAGGTGACCAGGATGGAGAAATAATAGGCTCACTACTATTCATGGCATTGCGAATATTTTGACCATCAGCATCAGAGATGACTAAGCGATAGCGCTTACCATCCTTGATGACGTAAGACAGGCGGGTAGAGAACACGCCACGCTCACCCAATAATTTGAAGATGATGTCATCAGCGATTTTGTGAGCGACAGCGCGCAGATTATCCGCGCTGGAATTGAGATTTAAGCCCCCCAAGCCTTGAGATTTACGAATATCAAACAGCTTGTAATGAATATCAAATTGGCCATTGCCCGTTTGCACTACTGACCCCACTACTAAGGCATCGGCACCACGTGCAGCCCAAGATTTGTAATTCGGTGTGCCCTCATCACTTTCAGTGGCGTTGCCATTTTCAGTATTTTTAAAGTAACCACTACGTGCTAAGTCTTGGCGAATAATTTCAGTGATGTTGGTAGGTAATTTGTTTTCATCTTTGAAACGCATTACCGCAATTGGATAAAGAGATTGACCTACCCCGGTGATCTCAATATTCATTTGAGCCAATGCAGGTGTAGCAAAGCCACATAGTAGAGCGGCAACGATTGCGCTTAAGCTCAGTAACTTCAAGATCATCTTATTCATCGACTGCAACATGCTTTAGTCCTTGGGTTTAAAGGTCAATTTGACTTCGCGCTGTGGAATTTTGCCATTGTCATCTTTCGGCAAGCTTTCAGCACGTGACAGCGCCAATAGTACAGCGCGATCCCAACTGGCATTACCGCTGGAAGACAAAATACTGGTGCTCAAAATAGCCCCATCAGGAGCAAGGCTTACCTGAATGACTGCGGCTGGATTACCGCTGACAGATTCGGGATTAAAGACGATTAAAGGCTTCACCTTTTTAATGACTTTGTCTGTCCAGCCAGGAGGGGCATTACCGCCGCCCCCTACACCGCTACCAACCGTACCACCTTTGCCGCCTTCAGCGCCCGCAGCGGCGCGTAAACGGGCTAATTGATCAGCGCGTACTTTTTCTGCCGCAGCATTAGCTTTGGTTTCGGCTGGAGATACTGCCTCTACTTTTTTAGGGGCTTCCGCTTTTTTGGGTGTTTCTACAGGCTTTACCTTTTCCACCGGCTTAGGTTTTTCTTTTTCCTTTGGCGGGACTGGTTTAACTGGTTTTGGAGTCTCTTTAGCTGCCTCTACCTTTTTAGGCGGCTCTTTTTCTACCGGTTTTTTCTTTAAAGCAATATCTGCGGCCTCTTCTTTAATAGCAGTCTTGAGCTCTGGCTCTGGCGGAGTCTCCACTTGTGGAGCAGAGTCCCACAGTTCAACTTCAACACCAGCGGGTGTGCTGTTGTTCCAGCTAATACCAATCATGAGAAACGCGAGTAAACCTAAGTGCGCGATTAGTGAAAATGTAAATGCGCGCTTTGTACTTTCTTGTTTGGTAAAGCGTCCCCGCTTAAACGGAGCAGAAGATGATGGGAAAGTTTGCGCGCTATTCATGTGCAATTAAAGACTGGCCAATCCTTATTGAGTCTTGACTGCTAGGCCAACGCGTTTAATGCCGTTTTCTTTCAGCTTGGACATGACATCCATCACGGTTTCATACTTAATGGTTTTGTCAGCGGCAATCACAATCGGTTGATCAGCAGACTTCTCTGCTTGCGATCTAGCAAAAGCACCAAGCTCAAATTTGTTCAGGGTTTGCACGGGATCACCGTCTTTGCGAACAATCACATTTTCATTGGCATCGATAGTAAGAAACACGGGCGGCAAAGATTGCACCTTAGCACCGCCAACAGTCGGCAGGTTCACGACTCCAGGGTTCACCATTGGTGCAGTCACCATGAAGATCACCAGCAATACCAACATCACATCGATGTAAGGTACGACGTTGATATCGGACATTGCCCGACGTTTATTTTTTCTTAAAGAAGAACCGGCCATGATGTTCGCTTAGCGTCCTGAATTTTGACGTTGCAAAATGTTGGTGAACTCTTCAATAAAAGTTTCAAAGCGAATCGAGAGACGATCCACATCTGTTGCTGCGCGGTTGTATGCAACCACTGCAGGGATCGCAGCAAACAAACCAATCGCTGTCGCAATCAATGCTTCGGCAATACCTGGAGCCACAGCAGAGAGTGTCGCGTTCTGCACATTGGCTAAACCGCGGAAGGAATGCATAATGCCCCACACAGTGCCGAAGAGGCCGATGTAAGGAGAGACAGAGCCAACGGAAGCCAAGAAAGGTAGATTAGCTTCTAAGGTATCCATTTCTCGCTGGTATGTAGCCTTCATTGCGCGGCGGGCGGCATCAATTTCATGTACTTTCATGAACTCTTGCATACCGGCTTCAAAGATATGCTCCAAAACGGCATCACTGCGGGTATTGCGCTGAGCCGCCTCTAAAAGGGTATTGAGATCCCCGCCCGACCAGAAATCCCGCTCAAAACGCTCGGTATCTTGCCTAACCCCTCGTAAAACAGCGGTTTTCTTGAAAATAATGGTCCAAGAGGCAACCGACATCCCTAGTAATAACAACATTACTAACTGGACTAATAGGCTGGCATTGAGGACGAGGGAGAGGAATGAGAGGTCTTGTGTGGAGGTCATGGTGGATTTTGTATGATGTAGGTTGATTTTACTAAGTTAATTAACTCAGCAATCGAACTTATTCAGGATTATTACTATGTTTGACCGTCAAAACACCCTTGCCAAAACCGACCCGCAACTCTGGGCAGCTATTCAGAACGAAAACAAGCGTCAAGAAGACCATATTGAGCTGATTGCTTCTGAAAACTATACTTCTCCAGCTGTCATGGAAGCCCAAGGCTCCCAATTGACCAATAAGTACGCTGAAGGTTATCCGGGCAAGCGTTATTACGGTGGCTGTGAATTTGTCGACGTAGCTGAGCAATTAGCAATTGATCGCGTTAAAGCATTGTTTGGTGCTGAGGCGGCCAACGTTCAACCTCATTGCGGAGCATCTGCTAACCAAGCGGTGTTCTTGGCTTTCTTAAAACCTGGCGATACTTTTATGGGTATGAGCTTGGCTGAAGGCGGTCACTTGACTCATGGTATGGCTCTGAATATGAGTGGTAAGTGGTTCAACCCAATTGCTTATGGCTTAGATAAAAATGAAGAAATTGATTACGAGCAAATGGAGCGTTTAGCTCGTGAGCACAAACCAAAATTGATTATTGCTGGTGCATCTGCTTACTCTAAAAAAATTGATTTTGAGCGCATTGGTAAGTTGGCTAAAGAAGTGGGCGCAATCTTTATGGTGGACATGGCTCACTATGCTGGTCTAGTTGCTGCAGGCGTTTATCCAAACCCAGTGCCACATGCTGACATCGTCACATCGACTACTCACAAGAGTTTGCGCGGCCCTCGTGGCGGCATCATCTTGATGAAGGCTGAGCATGAGAAAGCCATTAACTCTGCAGTCTTCCCAGGCTTGCAGGGCGGGCCTTTGATGCATGTGATTGCGGGTAAAGCGGCAGCATTTAAAGAAGCAGCAGAGCCTGGTTTTAAAGATTACCAAAAGCAAGTTGTAGCGAATGCCAAAGCATTGGCTGAGACATTAATTGCTCGCGGCCTGCGCATTGTTTCAGGTGGTACTGACTCTCACGTGATGCTCGTTGATCTGCGTGCTAAGAAAATGACTGGTAAAGAAGCGGAACATGTTTTGGGTGAAGCGCATATCACTTGTAACAAGAATGGCATTCCGAATGATCCAGAAAAACCAATGGTGACTAGTGGTATTCGTTTAGGGTCACCAGCAATGACTACGCGTGGTTTTAAAGAAGCTGAAGCAGTTCAAGTGGGCAACTTCATTGCTGATGTTTTAGATAACCCAAATGATCCAGAGAATATTGCTAAGGTACGCGCTCAAGTTGCTGAGTTAACGAAGCGCTTCCCGGTTTACGGTTAAACAGCGATCAGTTAGAGATCCGACCTTGCGCTGCCCCTTTTGTCATAACGACGATACCCAGGTTCTAGATACCCGGGTATCGGATGAGGGCGATACCATTCGTCGCCGTCGCCGTTGTGCCAAATGCGACAAGCGTTTTACTACTTATGAGCGGGTTGAGCTCGTATTGCCTGCGATTGTGAAGAAGAACGGCAGTCGTGTGGAATACAGTCATGATAAGTTAGCAAGCTCTCTGAAGCTAGCTCTCAGGAAACGCCCAGTCTCATCGGATTCTGTTGATGAATCCATTGCCCGCATTGAAGAAAAACTCCTCAGCCTAGGTGAAAAAGAGATCCCTAGCGAACGCGTTGGTGAGTTGGTCATGCGTGAGCTCAAGCGTCTTGATAAAGTGGCCTATATCCGCTTTGCATCGGTTTATCGCAGCTTTGCAGATATTGAATCCTTTGAGAGCGCACTTAAAGAATTGAAATAACTAACGGTGATCGCTAAAGAGCGGAAATAAAAAAGGACTGCATTGCAGTCCTTTTTTGCTAGTTGTTATGACTAGATGATTGTTATTTCAATTGGGCAAAGATTGAAGTGGTAATGTCTTCTACGCTACCGGTGCCGCTGACCTTGCGATAGGCTGGTGCCTTGACCTTATCAGCTGCATTGGCTTGTGCGGCCCATGAAGAGTAGTACTCAACGAGTGGACGAGTCTGATCGTCATACACTTGCAAGCGCTTACGAACGGTTTCTTCTTTATCGTCATCACGCTGAATCAATGCATCACCAGTCACATCATCTTTACCTTCCACCTTAGGTGGGTTGTATTTGATGTGGTAAGTGCGGCCTGATGCAGGGTGAACACGACGTCCACCCATGCGATCAATAATCGCATCAAACGGAACATCGATTTCTAAAACGTAATCGATTGGAACGCCAGCATCTTTCATGGCTTGTGCTTGAGGAATGGTTCTTGGGAAACCATCAAACAAATAACCTTTGCTGCAATCCGGTTGAGTTAAGCGATCCTTCACTAAACCAATAATGATGTCGTCAGAAACTAAGCCGCCCGCATCCATAATTTTTTTAGCTGCGACACCAAATTCGGTTCCTGCTTTCACGGCAGCGCGCAACATATCGCCTGTCGAGATTTGTGGAATCGCAAATTTTTCGCAAATAAACTGAGCTTGTGTGCCTTTTCCAGCACCCGGTGCACCGAGCAGAATCAACCGCATTGTTTTCCCCTTAGAAGAGCTGACATTGTCCCGTATTTTGTGGGGATCCTTATTGACTAACGCCTAGGATTATCCCCGAGTAGGCCGGAGACTCCTCTAGAGACTAGGTATTGCCTAGAAGCTGCCTGACTCTTTCTAGGTCATCAAGGGTATCCACCCCTGCTGGAGGGGCCTCTGGGGCCGTATGAACAGCGATTCGGTACCCATTCCAGAGGGCGCGTAACTGTTCTAGTGCCTCAGCTTGCTCAGGTGGAGCAGGGTCAAGTCGGGTATAGGCCTGCAAAAAGTCAGCTCGATAGGCATAAATGCCCAAGTGCCGAAGATGTTCTGTTTTGATCAATTCTTGAGGGTCTCGAACGTATGGAATAGGGGCGCGAGAAAAATATAATGCCTCGCCTTCTCTGTTCAGTACTACTTTGACTACATTGGAATTATCAATTTCTGATGGTTCGCTAATCAGAACGGCAACTGTCGAGATAGCGCATTGAGGATGTTCAGCTAAGGTCTGCGCAACTTGGTTAATTAATTCTGGTGGAATAAGCGGCTCATCACCTTGCACATTGACTACTAATGCATTGCTAGGAAGTTTGAGTAGTTGCGCAACTTCTGCAATGCGGTCAGTACCAGTAGGATGATCTGGGCTAGTGAGTAAACATTCAATGCGATGCTCATCACAGGCTGCTTGTATTTCCGGAGAGTCTGTCGCCACAATAACACTGTGTGCGAGTGATTGTTTAGCGCGTTCTGCAACGCGTACTACCATTGGTTTACCGCCAATATCGGCTAAAGGTTTTCGAGGCAGTCTAGTAGATCCCAGTCTGGCCGGAATGACCACTAAAAAATCAGGCGCTTTAGGTGCAGTGCTCATAGCAATATAAATCTAGGCAACTTCGTCAGCGCTGAGGCTGCGAGCTTCATCTACCAACATGACAGGCACGTCGTCACGAATGGGGTAAGCCAAGCGATCTGCTTTGCAAATGAGCTCGTGCTTTTCAGTATCTAAATGCAGTTGGCTTTTACATAGAGGGCAAACCAAAATGTCGAGTAAGCGTTTATCCATCATTTTCTTCCGTGAACAGTGTGAGCCTAGTTTGTAGTCCGTAATTATTAAACTAGTTTAGCGCTATATAGCTATAGGGTATACCGATGGGGATCGGGTCTTTGTAAGATGGATTGCAGCCACTCGACGAAGTTTTCTGGCAGATGGAGTGACATCGGTACTACCCAGATCCGTTCATCTGATATTTCGGCGCATTTAACCGCATCTTTTTCTGTAATCAGAAGGCACTGGGCTTTCACTTTGGCGAAAAACTCTGGCGTGTATTGTGCATGATCAGGCAAAGGAATCTGTTTGCAGGTGACACCTTGTTTTGCTAGGTCATCAAAAAAGCGCTGTGGATTACCCAGACCTGCGATCGCTGTCATGCTCTTTGGTAAAAATTGCTCAGCGATCTGCTCTAAGGACTGGGTATTGGCATGATCAATCAGCTGATAAGGTCTACCCAAGTAAGTGCCTAAAGAAAAAGCACGTCTCCCCAAGAAATACTCATCCAGAATGCCAGTTTTTTTCTCATTAAAACTTGGGTTACCAGTAAAGAGGGTTGCATCACGGTCGCGAGTGGCAGGTTCACGCAATGGCCCCGCTGGAAGTAGAAAACGATTTCCTTCGCCGCGGCTATCGCGCACAACAAATTCAATATCGCGGCCGCCTTCACGTGCTGGCCAGCGAGTTAGCCCTCGGTGCTGCAAGCCATCATCGCTAATGATGACATCCACCTCAGGTGAATGTTTGAGTAAAGCCTGAATACTTTGTTGACGCTTTGGATAAACCCAAATCGGGAATTGATTGTCAGTACGCTTGGCGATTAACACTGGCTCATCACCGACTAAGCTTGGGCTGGAATCGCTGCGTACTAATAGCGGGGCAGTTTGGGAAGAAGAACCGTAGCCTCTACTAATAATTCCAGGTTTCCATCCCAATTGACTTAAGCGCTTAGCTAAGGCAATCACAATCGGCGTTTTTCCTGTGCCACCTACGCGAATGTTGCCCACAATAATGATGGGTACTGGTGTAGGTTTGGTTCTAACGATACCTAAATCGTGGATGAGTTTGCGGGCGCGCAGGATCAAACCATAAAGCCAGGATAGAGGCCAAAGCAGCAGACTGGTTGGCCCACGTCTTTCCCAAAACTTGGGTGCTTTACGAAAGAGTGAGAATGACATGATGGGTTTTTGGCCTGAGTTTATTTTTTCGTTTGACTACTAAAAACGATATTACTCAGATTAGCATCTCTTGCGGCTTCTAGGGCAGTCATGACTGCTTGATGTGGTGCTTTGGCATCGGCATCAATATTGACTTGAAGATTGTTGCCGCCTTGTTCGGTGAGCTGCATTAAAGCGGTGCTCATTTGTGTTGGGTTAATCACCTTGCCGTTAATTGCAAAGCGCCCATCACGACTAACGGCAATATGAATTTGCTTTACCTCTGCCTGATTTTCACTGCCGTTGGCACTAGGAAGGCTAATGGCTAATTCTTGATAGCGAGTAAATGTCGTTGAAATCATCAAAAAAATGAGAATGACTAACAACACATCAATAAACGGGATCAGATTAATTTCTGGTTCTGTAGAGACAGAACTCGCCCCTAAAGAAAATCTTTTTCTGGAGTGTGGGTGGGTATCTAACCAACTCATTGCAAAGAGCTCATCATGGATGACTTACTGCGCAGCATCACTTGGATAGAGTTTTTTGAATAATTGACGGGTGAACTCTTCGCATTCACGTTGACGCTGATTTGCCATTGCGCGTAAACCGCGCCATGCGGCTAAAGCAGGAATAGCAATGAGTAAACCAAAGGCTGTGTTGTACAACGCTACTGAGATGCCGTGCGCAAGTTCTTGTGGGCTGCCCGCTACGCCATTGACTGCCCCTTGACTGCCAAAGATTTCAATCATGCCTACTACTGTGCCAAATAAACCTAATAGAGGGGCAACAGTAGCAATGGTAGCCAGCGCACCTAGATAACGATCAAGTTTTAACCAAGTAGCCTGTGCAAGTGCTTGTAGTTCTTCTAGTGCGACAGCAGCACTACTACCACTAAGCTTTTCTTTTAATACACAGGCAAACAAAGGAGTGGCTGGAGAAAGCTGTGCTAATTCGGTAACTTGGGCTTCAGAAACGTTTTTTTGGTTGGCGATCTGATTGCACATGCCAAAAGTGAGTTCTAGACTACCCTTTGGAAAAATATGAATTTGGCGCAGGTACCAGCTACGCTCAATCACAATCGCTAGGCCGATAATAGAGATGATCAAAAGAGGCCAAATGGGCCAACCGGCAGATAGTAAGATTGAGTACATAAGGTCAGTACTTTAGCTGAATTGAGATGCCCATTTCAGAAAGCTAGCCTGTGGATAACTCTGTGCAAAACTTTTTGTTATAGGTGGTGTAAGTCCTTGATTGATGGTGAAAGGGGCGGGAAGATGCCCAAAGTCCCATCAATGGATGGAAAAAATTACCGATATAAATCAATGGGTTGAAAATTATCTGTTGGATTTATGAGACGTTTTGGGTCAGTAATTACTTACTTCTTGTCGTTAAACCAAGGGTCAATGGGCCTCTGTGGATATTTATTGCTCGCCAAGGCAGGCGGTGCTGGGAATAAAGAGAAAAAATGTCGGAAATGACTAGGGAAATTCTGAGTGTTGGCGATCTAAACCGTGCCATTGCGGCCTCTTTAGAGGATCGCTTCGATACCGTTTGGGTTAGCGGGGAGATTTCCAACTTCAAGGCATATGACAGCGGGCACTGGTATTTCTCGTTGAAGGATGAAGAAGGCCAGATTCGTTGTGTCATGTTCCGAGGGCGCAATGGCCAAGTAGGCTTTATGCCCCAATCAGGAGATTTAGTCGAAGTTAGCGCCAGTTTGGGCATGTATGTCCCGCGCGGTGATATTCAGCTCACGATTCAAACCTTGCGACGTGCTGGTATGGGTGGCTTATACGAAGCCTTTTTAAAACTCAAAGCCAAACTTGCTAAAGAAGGATTGTTTGACGAGGGGCGTAAGCGTGAGATTCCAACGCATCCCCGTTCGATTGGCATCATCACTTCACCACAAGCAGCAGCATTAAAAGATGTACTTAGTACATTAGCAAGACGCGCACCGCATATTCCAATTGTGATTTATCCAACTCTTGTGCAAGGCCCTGATGCATCTGCCGGAATTATTAAAGCATTAAAGGCTGCCGAAAAAGAGCAAGCAGTTGATGTCATTTTGTTAGTGCGTGGTGGGGGTAGCATTGAAGATCTCTGGGCATTTAATGATGAGCAATTAGCATATGCAATTGCACAATCTAGTATTCCGGTGGTGAGCGGCGTTGGACATGAAACGGATTTCACGATCGCCGATTTCGTAGCAGATCTACGTGCACCCACACCAACAGGGGCTGCAGAGCTGGCTGCCCCACGCAAGGACCAGATGTTGCAAGAGCTCGAGGCTATCAAGCAAGCTTTGCTACAGCGCATCAACCAGCGTATAGAGCGTGAGGCTCAGACTTTAGATCAATTGGCACTTCGTTTGAGTCATGCGTTGCCAAATCCGGATCGCATGCGAGAGCAGATTGCTGGTTGGCAACAGCGCTTAAATCAAGCTTGGTCAGTGCGTATGGAAAACTGGAAACGAAATCAAACATACTATCAATCGCAGTTAGAGATGCTTAATCCACAAAGAACTCTAGAGCGTGGATATGCAGTGATCTTGAATAAGGAAAATGATCAGCTACATGCAGTGCGTAATCCTGCTGAGCTTAATACCCAAAATACTTACCAGATACGTTTAGCTGGTGGGCGCGTGGATATCAGAGTTGCTGAGGTGGCGAAGGCTAATTCAGATAGTAAATAGTGGTATTTTCTTAGTTATTATACAAATATTTTTCTGTATAATAACTAGATGATAAACTCATTCTATAAGCCACTCTCCCTAACTGCACAAACTGCTTATGCGGAGTTACAGGATCAGCTACGTATACACAATATTGATCGTCTTAGAGTCTTGCCTGGTGCGTTTCACAAGCAAACTCAAAAAGGGAAGTCTTACATTTACTATGGCTATCGTGATTTAGATGGTTCTGGGCGGATGGCATATGTGGGCCCAGAGGATCAGCGTGTAAATGAGTTAATTCAAAAGCATCAAGCGTTAAAGGGTGATGAGTTAAGTCAAAAGATCAAGGGTTTGGCTAAATCTGCTGAGGCATTGGGTTGTGCTAGCACCTTAACTAAGCATTTTAGAGTGGTTAATCGTCTTGATCAGTATGGTTTTTTTAGAGCGGGTAGCATTCTAATTGGAACCCATGCTTTTCTTGCTATGGGCAATATGCTTGGCGTGAAATGGCTTTCATCTAATTTAACAATGGATGTCGATTTTGCGCATGCTGGAAAAAATGTATCGATTGCACTGGGCGCTAATGTCAAAATTTCAGTACACGACGCTCTCAATTCCCTGGAGATGGGTTTACTTCCTATTGCAGAATTTTCGGGTAAGACGGGTGCTCAATACCGCAATCCGAAAGACCCAGAATTACGTTTGGATTTTGTGACTCCTCAAACCCGCGATGGTGGACCCGTGATATTGCCAAATTTGGGTTTAACTTTGGAATGCTTAAAGTTTATGGAGTATTCCTTAGTGGGTACAACTCAAACTGTTCTACTTTCGAAAGAGGGCGCCTGTATGGTTAATATCCCAGCTCCTGAGCGTTATGCTGTTCACAAACTGATTATCTATGGAGAGCGTCCATTAAATGAGCACGCTAAAGCAAATAAAGACTTGGGGCAGGCTGCAGCAATTTTTAAAGCACTATTTGATATGGGTAATGGAGACCTTGTGAGATCTGCGTGGTCAGATGCCCTATCACGAGGGCCTGGTTGGGTTAAAAGACTGAATCAGGGGAGGGCTGCTTTACTTAAACGCTACCCGGAATTATTGGCTTTGGCTAATGAGTAAGCATTGTTAGAAACTGCTATTACAAAATATTGGGTTCAATCTCTAAGCTGACACCAAACTCTTTTCGCACTTTTTCTTGAATGCATTTTGCAAGACCTAAGATATCTTGTGCTGTGCCACCACCATGGTTGACCAATACCAAGGCTTGGTTTTCGTAAACGCCCACATTGCCCATGCGCTCCCCTTTAAAGCCACACTGGTCTATAAGCCAACCAGCAGCGAGCTTTCGTTTACCTGGGGCATCTGGGTAAGAAACCAAGTTTGGGTGTTTGCCCAAAAGGGTTTCATGTTGCTCATTGGGAACAATCGGGTTCTGAAAGAAGCTGCCTGCATTGCCAATGACCTTAGGGTCCGGCAGCTTGCGAGTCCGAATTTTGCACACGGCTAAAAAGATTTCTTCTGGGCAAGGAGTCGCATTAGCAGCAAACTGATTTGCTAAATCTGCGTAATGAATACGTGCCTGCCATTGCTTAGGGAGTTTAAAAACGACCTTTGTCACGATAAAGCGGTGGGGATGTTGCTTAAAGTAGCTATCGCGATATGCAAAGTGGCATGCTGATTTTGGAAGGGTGACAAAGGAATCGGTGTGTGCATCAAAGGCTTCGATACTGTCGATGTAGTCTGCTACTTCAATGCCGTATGCACCAATGTTCTGAATGGGGGCAGCGCCAACCGTTCCTGGAATCAGGGCCAGGTTTTCTAGGCCAGGTAAGTCATTGTCTAGCGACCACAATACAAAGTCATGCCAATTCACGCCACCACCTACTGCCACTAATGAGTGCTCTTGGTTGGAAGAGGTGATTTCTGCGCCAGTGATATTCATCAGCAGGGTCGCCCCTGGCAACACTTTAGGCAAAATGACATTACTACCGCCACCCAATACTCTCCAGCTCAATTTTTGCGCTGCAATGGATTCCATGACTTCCGGGATCTGCTCAGCACTCGTGATTTCATAGGCAAGCTCGGCGCTAGCGTCAAAGCCAAAGGTATTGCGGCCCTGCAGTCCTAAATTCCGAGTTAATTTAGATGGCTGGGGCGCATTTTGAGCACGGTTCATGCCACAATCTTATTCGGAAACGCAATTGCATTGGCTTTCTGGATCAAAATATTCAAAAGCCAGCAATTTCGAGCAATATATTGAGAGAAAAGATAAGGAGTCCAAATGCCATCATTTGACGTAGTATGCGAACCCGATATGGTTGAGTTGAAAAACGCCATTGAGCAATCCAACAAAGAAATTAGCAATCGTTTTGACTTTAAGGGTTCTGATAGCCGCGTAGAGCAAAAAGATGAAGCATTGATCTTATTTGGCGATGACGACTTTAAATTGGGTCAGGTGCGCGATGTATTGGTTAATAAAATGGCTAAACGAAATGTGGATGTGCGTTATCTAAAAGATGACAAAACAGAAACCATTGGTGGTGATAAGCGTAAGCAAACCATGAAGATTCAAAAAGGCATTACCTCTGAGTTGTCTAAAAAAGTAGTACGCATTATTAAAGACAGCAAGATCAAAGTACAAGCCAGTATTCAGGGTGATGCAGTTCGCGTTACTGGTGGCAAGCGCGACGACTTGCAAGAAACCATGGCCCTATTGAAAAAAGAAGTTACTGAAGCGCCGTTGGGCTTTAATAACTTCCGTGATTAGGGTGTCCAGGTCTTCTAATTAAGGGGATTGAAAACCCCCTTGAAACAAATACCTGCAAGACCGATGAGTAAAAAAGAAAGGGCATTTTATGAAAAAGCCTAACAAGATAATTCCTAAATTTAAAACCGAAAAAGAAGAGCGCACTTTTTGGGAAAAGAATGATGCATCTGAATATTTTGATCTCTCTAAAGCGGTCCGGGTTACGATGCCCAATCTGAAGCCTACAACAGCTTCTATCTCACTCCGTCTTTCCCAGAGCTTTCTTGAAAATATCAAGTTACAAGCTAATAAATTGGATGTACCCTATCAATCACTGATGCAAATATGGCTAGCTGAAAAATTAGAAGAGGCGACGAGGTAATTTAAGAAATACACCCTTTTTTAAGTACGTAAAATAGTCATCTCAATGGCCACTCAGCTGCCTATACATCCTGCAAGCCAAGAGGCAATAGAGCGGTTTTGCGATGCCTGCTGGCTAGAAGATGGTTTGGCAAAAAATAGTCTTTCAGCCTATCGCCGTGACTTATTGCTCCTAGCCCAGTGGCTATATCAACAGTCAGGTGTAGATCTTTATGCGGTTACAGAAAAAGATCTCACTGCTTATATAGCGCATCGCCGCGCTGATAAAGCCACTACAGCCAATCGGCGTTTAACGGTATTCAAGCGTTTTTATCGCCATGCATTACGAATCAATTTAGTCAAGAGTGATCCTTGTATTGGACTCCGTGCAGCCAAGCAAGCATTGCGTTTCCCAAAAACATTGAGTGAAGATCAGGTGACTGCTTTGCTTAATGCACCCGATATTGAAACCCCATTAGGACTTCGCGATCGCACCATGCTCGAGCTCATGTATGCCAGCGGCCTACGCGTTTCAGAAATTGTTTCTCTTAAAACGGTTGCACTAGGTTTGAATGAGGGCGTAGTTCGAGTGGTCAATGGCAAAGGTGGCAAGGAACGATTAGTGCCTTTCGGCGGAGAAGCAGGGCAATGGTTAAGAAGGTATCTAGCGGAAGCGAGAACGCCATTGCTCGAGGGAAAAACAACTGATGCGGTATTTGTGGGTCGACACACTGGCACGGGGCTTACCCGTCAAGCATTTTGGGCGCTCATTAAGCGCTACGCGACCGTAGCCAATATTCCTGTCGCTTTATCACCTCATACCCTCAGGCATGCTTTTGCCACCCATTTGCTGAATCATGGAGCGGATTTAAGGGTGGTGCAGCTATTGCTTGGGCACGCCGATATCTCCACTACCCAAATCTATACCCATGTCGCCAGAGAGCGCCTGAAATCCATTCATCAGCAACATCACCCTCGCGGCTAGCAGAGCTCAAAAGGCTTATAAGCTCCAAAAGTGTTTAACATGTCGATATGACTTTGACCTTAGATCTTTTACTCATTCCGCTAGCCTATCTGATTGGTTCCATCTCATTTGCGGTGGTGGTGAGTAAATGCATGCGTTTGCCCGATCCTCATACGTATGGCTCTGGTAACCCTGGTGCCACCAATGTTTTGCGTACGGGCAATAAGAAGGCTGCTGTACTCACTTTAATTGGCGATGCTTTAAAAGGTTACTTTGCAGTCATGTTGGCCCGCCATATTTTGGGAGACCAATCGCTAACAGCCAGTTTAAATTCTTGGCTTTTATGTGGTGTAGTAATCGCAGTATTTTTGGGGCATCTATTCCCAGTCTTTCATGGCTTTAAAGGCGGTAAGGGCGTTGCTACAGCTTGCGGTATCTTATTTGGCATTAATTGGATATTGGGCTTAGCTACGCTAGCGACTTGGATCATCGTTGCTAAATTTATGCGTTACTCCTCTTTGGCTGCTATTGCTGCTGCCATATTTGGCCCAGTCTATTTTGTGTTCTTGTTTGGCTTTCAGCCAATGGGCATTGCGCTACTGATTGTTTGCTTCTTATTAATTTGGCGTCACCATAGCAATATTCAAAATTTAATGAATGGCACAGAAAGCCGCATCGGCTCCAAGAAAGAGACCCAATAACCATGACTATTGCTTACGCTTGCATCCTAATTATGGGTTTATTGCCTTATGTAGCTACTGGCATTGCCAAGAAGGGCTTTGAGGGTTACGACAACAGCATGCCAAGACAGTGGTTGGCAAAGCAGGATGGCTATAGGGCTAGAGCCAATGCTGCTCAAGCCAACCTTTTTGAATCTTTACCCCTCTTTTTTGCCACAGTCATCATTGCTCAGATTGCCAATGCCCCGCAGTTCAGAATTGATATCCTAGCAGTGGGTTTTGTGATTGCCCGAATCGCTTATCTAGTTTGCTATGTGGCTAACTGGCCAACGACACGATCGATTGTGTGGCTTGCTGGAATGGTGTGCACAGTGAGCATTTTTTTTCAGATATAAACAAAAAACAAATTAAATACTAATATCGAGACAACTACTCATGGTTACGAAAAATACCAAAACACCAGCAAAGACACAAACTAAGGCTGTAGCAAAAAAATTGAGCGTTAAAAAGATGACTCCTCAAAAAATACAAAGTAAAAATGACGATGCTGGCTTGCCGCTATCGGTAATGATTCGTCGCCGTATCGAAGCGCAAAATGCACGCTTTCATGCGAACGATAATATTTCCGCTTTTATTAAACCCGGTGAACTAGAGGGCTTGGTAGATGAGGTTGCTGAAAAAATGCAAGCCGTACTTGAGAGCCTGGTGATTGATACCAATAGCGATCACAACACCAAGAACACCAGTCGTCGTGTGGCTAAGATGTATGTACAAGAGGTCTTTAATGGTCGTTATGTAGAGCAGCCAACCCTTACCAAGTTTCCAAATGTCAGCCGTTTAAACGAATTGATGATCGTAGGACCTATTACGATTAGAAGCGCCTGCTCTCATCACCTTTGCCCCATCATGGGTCGTATTTGGATTGGGGTATTACCAAGCAAAGAGTCCGCTTTAATTGGTTTATCTAAATATTCACGATTGACTGAGTGGGTGATGTGTAGACCACAGATTCAAGAAGAGGCTGTAGTTGAGTTGGCTGACATGCTAGAGAAAAAAATTAAACCGATTGGGGTTGCCATCGTGATGGATGCCGATCACTTTTGCATGCAATGGCGTGGCGTCAAAGATCGCGACTCTAAGATGGTAAACAGTGTGATGCGCGGCGCATTCTTAAAAGACTCTAACTTGCGTCGTGAGTTTTTATCTCTATTGGATAAGCGCTAAGGCATGCGAGTACTTGTAATTCTGATGAGCGGAATTTTTCTAGTAGCTTGTTCGCAATTTCCAACTACGCATCCTGATGCCGCAAAAAATAATCCCACGCAATATAGGGCTGATATGAGGGATTGCGCACGCAATTACCCAGAATCAGGTACTGGCGCCTATCTCAAGCAGCGCGTGTCATGCATGGAGCTTAAGGGTTGGCAGTAAAAAGTTGACTTTTCCTAGCAATTCAAACTGATTGTGCGAGGAGTAGATTTTTATGAGAATAATTCTCAACTAATAAGTCATATAAATCATAGAGTTAGAGTGTAGGTAGCAAGTAAAAATCTTCTCCACTATGATCACCTCTAGATTTAATGAAGCAACTCTTTTACTGCCTTATTTTTTGGAGAATCCATGAAAAATAGTCGTCGCCAATTTATGATTTTGTCTGCTGCTGGTGCCTGTACTTTGGCATTGAACAGCAAAGTTCAAGCTCAAGCTATGGTTGCTGATACTGATCCACAAGCCACTGCTTTGGGTTACAAGTCTGATGCTACTAAGGTTGATAAAGCGAAATACGCTAAATACGCTGCTGGTCAAGAGTGCGGTAACTGCGCTTTGTTCCAAGGTAAAGCTGGTGCTGCTGCTGGTGGTTGCCCATTGTTTGCTGGTAAGCAAGTATCTAGCAAAGGCTGGTGCTCTGCTTACGCTAAAAAGGCTTAATTAAAGCCCAGTGAAAGCTGCATACTCAGTGACCATTTAAAGCAATGGAAGCTGATAAATAAAAAAGACTGTCATTGTGAACTGCACCCCAAAAGTTGGACATCCGTCCAACCTAATCAGGTGCAGTTTTCATGTCCAAATATAGCAAAGAGTTCAAGTTAACAGTCATACAGCATTATCTCTCCGGTAAGGGTGGCTTTAAAAACATTGGGGATCAATTTGGCGTTAAATACGCTTATGTGCGCAAATGGGTTCATGCTTTTAAGGCTCACGGTCAAAAGAGTTTGAATAAAAGTGCCATCCAGTACTCCAGTATTTTTAAGTTATCCGTCTTGCAGCACATGGAACAACATCAGCTCTCGGTGAACCAAGCGGCAACCCACTTCAATATCCCAGCACCAAGCTCAGTACTAGCATGGCAACGCCTCTACAATGAAGGTGGTATTACAGCCCTAGAACCAAAACCCAAGGGACGGCCACCCATGTCAAAACCTAGCGATATTAAGGCCTTGCTTGCCAAGCCCTTAACCTCACTTACGCATGAAGAGTTACTGCGCAAAGCGCAGTATTTGGAAGTGGAGAACGCTTACCTAAAAAAGCTCGAAGCCTTAGCCCAGCAAAAGCACTTGGCAAGCAAGAACAAGCCCAAGTCATCACTGAGTTAAGGCAACACCATCCATTGCAAGTTATTTTGCTGGCAGCCCAAATGCCTAAAAGCGTGTATTACTACTGGCAAAAAGCCAGTAGTAATACTGACCCCCATGCCAATGCCAAGATCGAGATCAAGGCCATCTTCAATACCCATCAGGGTCGCTATGGCTACCGGCGAGTCCATTTAGAGCTTCGCAATCGGGGGCAATACCTCAATCACAAGACAGTACAAAAGCTCATGGGGCAACTTGGACTCAGGTCTATGGTTAGGCCTAAGCGCTATCAGTCCTACAAAGGAGGGGTTGGTAAGGCGGCCCCCAATTTGCTAGAGCGCAACTTTAGAGCAAGTAAACCGAATCAAAAATGGGTCACTGATGTAACGGAGTTCAGCATCAGGGGGCAAAAGGTCTATCTCTCACCCATCCTAGACCTTTATAACCAAGAGATCATCTCGTATGAGATTGGTGATCGGCCTCAACTGAGTATGGTGACTACCATGCTTAGCAGCGCTTTTAAACATCTCAAGCAGGCTGATAAGCCGATGCTGCACTCAGACCAGGGCTGGCAATATCAGATGGGGTTTTATCAACAAGCCTTAAAGAAACAAGGTGTTACTCAAAGCATGTCTAGAAAAGGTAATTGCTTAGATAACGCCGTGATGGAGAACTGGTTTGGGATTATGAAAACCGAGTTCTTCTATCCGAAGAGGTTTGAGACTATTGAATCATTTAAACAAGGGCTGCATGAATATATCCACTACTACAACCATGATCGGATCAAACAAAAACTAAAAGGATTGAGTCCGGTGCAATACCGAACTCAATCCCTCGTGCTAACCTAGCTAAACCGTCCAACTTTTGGGGGTCAGTTCAATTGTTGGCAGTCTTTTTTATTTCCAAGTCGCATCAATGCATTAAGCTTGACGAGGTGCTTGTTCACTAAATCGGTATAAATACTAAAAAAAGTTTCTATGAAACGAAGCCTTAAATACCTTGTAAAGCATTATTCCTTTTACCTTGGCGGGGATCAACCACCTGTGAACTGGGCCGAACGTCTTCGCTCGGTTGCAGGGGCTTTTCTGGGTTTATTGACCGTGTTTGTCATTGCCAAATATCTTGGTGAACGTAGCGGTATCGATGAGTGGTTAATGGCTTCATTAGGAGCAAGCGCTCTATTGGTATTTGCATTACCAGGTAGCCCCATGGCACAGCCTTGGGCTGTAATTGCAGGCAATACCTTATCGGCTTTAATCGGAATTAGCTGCTTTCATCTGATTGGCGAGCCGCTATTGGCTCTGCCTATGGCTGCAGCTTTCTCGATATTGGGCATGTTTATCTTGCGCTGCCTACACCCACCTGCCGCCGCAGTGTCTCTGATAGTGGTGTTAGGGCACGTTGGCAATTACCGATATGCCCTGTTTCCGGTAATGATTGATTCCATCTTATTAATCTTGGCCGGGGCGGCTTACAGCAATCTCACTGGTAAGCCTTACCCCAATAGACCGGCTATATAACCCTAAAGATAGGGTTTAAAAAGTCTTATTTGATTTTGCCTGCAGCAATCGAGGCTTTGCAGTCCAAAATGCCGTAATTCTGGAACTTGCCAGCATTTTCTTTGCGAATAGATTGGCCGCATTCAGTGAGGGAATTGCGAAGATTAATCTTAGGGATATTGCTCATATTGGTGGCTCCGTTAGTTATTGTTTGGAATACAGCGCTATTGTGCGCCTGTGGTGCTGCAACTGTCATTTTAATAAATTCAGAGTCTTTGCTAAAGAGAGGCAATAAACCCTTTAAAATCAGGTTTTATTGATAAAAAGCATAAATAGCTTTCCAAGACCCTCTATGGCCTTAGTGATTCCTGTCATCCTATGCGGCGGTTCCGGAACCCGACTCTGGCCATTGTCACGCTCAGGCTTTCCTAAGCAATTTTTAGTGCTCTCAGGAGATGGATCATCACAGAGTCTTTTTCAGCAAGCTGTTGAACGAATTCGCACTGTTGCCAATAAAGAAATTCAGTTGGGCTCTACCTTAGTCGTCACTAATGAAGATCATCGCTTTTTGGTATTAGACCAATTGCGTGAATTAAAGAATGTAGATGCCACACTACTGCTAGAGCCAGTTGGTCGTAATACTGCACCCGCTTTAAATATGGCCGCCCTTTGTGCTCAGCAAATCGCCCAAGGGCAAGATCCTATTTTGGTCATTACTCCAGCTGATCAAACGATTCAAAATCAAATAGCATTTACTAAAGCATTGCAAGATTGCATTCAAACAGTGCAAAGTTCTGATGATGCTATTGCTATTTTGGGGATCACGCCAACAGCACCTGAAACTGGCTATGGTTATATTCAGCGCTCTGGTGAAAAAGATCAAAATAATGCTTTTACTGTTGCACGCTTTGTAGAGAAGCCTGACAGTAAGACTGCGCAAACCTATCTAGCAGAAGGCTCCTACCTTTGGAATAGCGGTATGTTTGTTCTCAAAGCCAGTACTTGGCTAAGCGCAGTAAAAGCATTTCGCCCTGATATTTTTGAGGCCTCACAAAAAGCTTGGTCATGTAAGTCTGAAGATAGTTCTGGGGGAATCGGATTTATCCGCCCTGGTAAAAAAGAGTTTAGTGCCATTCCTGGTGAGTCCATTGACTATGCTGTCATTGAGAAATGTCCAGGATCTCAATACCCCATCAAAATGGTTGAGTTAGATGCCGGTTGGAATGATTTAGGCGCTTGGGATGCAGTGTGGCAAGTAGGGCAACAAGATGTATCTGGCAATGTTACTAGTGGCGATACTTTACTAACAAACTCTAAAAATTCATTAGTTCATGCCAGCAGTCGCTTAGTAAGCGCAGTCGGTATTGAAAATCTCATTATTGTTGAAACTGCTGATGCGGTCTTAGTAGCTGATAGAAAACATAGTCAAGATGTCAAAAATATTGTGACCCAGTTAGAGTCTCAAAAGCGTGAAGAGAAAAATCTCCACCGTAAAGTAGCTAGGCCTTGGGGCTGGTATGACAGTGTGGATGAGGGTGAGCGTTTTAAAGTCAAGCGGATTCAAGTGAAGCCTGGTGCTAGTCTATCTCTACAAATGCATCACCATCGTGCTGAGCATTGGATTGTGGTCAAGGGTATTGCAGAAATCACCAATGGGGATCAAGTTATTACGCTCACTGAAAATCAAAGCACTTACATCCCTCAAGGACAAACGCATCGTCTGGCTAATAAGGGCGCAGAGCCCTTGGAGATCATCGAAGTGCAGTCTGGCAGTTATTTGGGTGAAGACGATATTGTGCGGTTTGAAGATACGTATGGGCGTAGCTGATATGCCTTACCAGTTAATAATAAAGATACAGATTAAAGAGTAGAAAAAATATGACAAGCAAACAAAAAGTCGCCCTCATCACCGGTATCACTGGCCAAGATGGTTCTTACCTAGCTGAGTTTTTATTGGAAAAAGGCTACATCGTTCACGGTATTAAGCGTCGCGCCTCTTCTTTTAATACCGAGCGCATTGATCATCTCTATCAAGATCCGCACGTTAATCACCCCGATCTTATTCTTCACTATGGCGACTTAACCGATACCAGTAATTTGGTTCGCATCATCCAGCAGACTCAACCGGATGAGATTTATAACTTAGGCGCTCAGTCTCATGTAGCCGTTTCATTTGAATCTCCTGAGTACACTGCTGATGTGGATGCGATTGGTCCTTTGCGTATGCTAGAAGCCATCCGTATCTTGGGTTTAGAGAAGAAAACCCGTTTTTATCAAGCCTCGACTTCTGAGCTCTATGGTTTGGTGCAAGAAATTCCACAAAAAGAAACCACCCCTTTTTATCCGCGTAGTCCATATGCAGTAGCAAAGATGTATGCCTACTGGATTACCGTGAACTATCGTGAGGCTTATGGCATTTATGCCTGTAATGGTATTTTGTTTAACCATGAATCTAAGCGCCGCGGTGAAACTTTTGTTACCCGCAAAGTAACCCGTGGTTTAGCCAATATTGCTCAAGGTCTTGAGAAGTGCCTCTTTATGGGAAATATCGATGCGCTACGTGACTGGGGTCACGCTAAAGACTATGTTCGTATGCAGTGGCTCATGCTCCAACAAGACAAGCCAGAAGATTATGTCATTGCTACTGGCGTCCAATTTACTGTGCGTGAATTTATTACCCGCAGCGCTCAGCAACTTGGTATTACTCTGAAGTTTGAAGGCGTTGCTGAAAATGAGAAAGCCATCGTAGCTGCTATCGAAGGCGATAAAGCCCCTGCTTTAAAAGTGGGTGATGTGATTGTGCAAATTGATCCGCGCTACTACCGCCCAACTGAAGTGGAGACACTCCTGGGTGATCCAGCTAAGGCAAAAGCAAAACTGGGCTGGGTTCCAGAAATTACTTTGGACCAAATGATCGTAGAGATGGTAGCTAATGACTTGGACAAGGCTAAGCAGCATGCGCTATTGCTCAAACATGGTCATAGCGTAGCAGTGGGTAAAGAAAATTAATCTCTTTTTAGAATAGAACCAATAGAGTGTCGATTCATTTAAGTCAAAAAATTTATGTAGCCGGCCACAGAGGCATGGTTGGTTCTGCCATTGTTCGTACCTTGAAAGAAAAGGGTTACGAGAACATCATTACTCGTACACATGCTGAGCTCGATTTAATCAATCAAGCTGCCGTTCAAGCATTTTTTGAGACAGAAAAACCCGATCAAGTCTATTTGGCTGCAGCAAAAGTAGGCGGCATTTATGCAAACAATACTTTTCCAGCGGAATTTATTTATCAAAATCTGATGATGGAATCCAATGTAATTCATCAGGCTTTTGTTTCTGGCGTTAAGAAGCTCCTCTTTTTGGGTTCAAGCTGTATTTATCCTAAATTGGCACCGCAGCCAATGGCTGAAGATGCATTATTAACGGGATTACTCGAATCGACCAATGAACCTTATGCAGTCGCTAAAATTGCCGGCATTAAGTTATGTGAAAGTTATAACCGCCAATATGGTGCCTCCCATGGCATTGACTATCGTTCGGTGATGCCAACTAATTTATATGGTCCTGGTGATAACTATCATCCAGAGAATAGCCATGTGATTCCAGCTTTGATAAGACGTTTTCATGAAGCTAAGGAAAGTAAGTTACCCACAGTGACTATTTGGGGCACAGGAACCCCTAGGCGTGAGTTTCTTTATGTTCATGACATGGCTGCGGCATCAGTATTTGTGATGGACTTAGATAAGTCAATTTACGACCAACAAACAGAACCGATGTGCAGCCATATTAATGTTGGCTATGGCGCTGATGTAACGATTGCGGAGCTAGCAAATGCAGTTGGTGCAGCTGTAGGTTATCAAGGTAATATCGACTTTGATCCTACCAAGCCCGATGGAACTCCGCGTAAATGGATGGACTCCTCCAGGTTAAATCGGTTGGGCTGGAATCCATTAGTCAATTTGAATGATGGCCTGCAATCTGCCTATCAAGAATTTTTGCAGAGAACAACTAAATAATGAACGGTTTTCATGCGTTTTAAAGATAGCAATCTCAAAAGAGCATTTAAAAACCTCTTTCTTCCAATTCGGGAAGATATCTTGGTGTTGGAGCCCCATTTTGGGCTTGGCGATAATTTGGTTTGTTTGGGTTTAATGCGCGCGCTCTCAAAGCGTAATCCCAAAACCCGTTATTACTATGCTTGCCTGCCACGTTGTTATCAGTCCTTGGCTTGGATGTTTCAGGATCTAGATAATGTTTTCCTTTTCCCCATTGAGGGTGGACGTGAAGTGCGTCAATTTACAAGCTTCTTAAATGCCCGCTATGCGCCTATTGGAATAGATGGTGTAGATATCAAACGCTTTGATGAATCTTTTTATGAGCAGCATCAAGTGCCTTTTGAGGCTCGCTGGGAAGATTGTGATGTTCCGCCCGGACCTAAATCAGATTGGCTGTATGAAAAGCTGAATTCGAATCATGAGCCATATATCTTGGTTTGTAACTTTGAATCTGGTTTGGTGAGTTATGACCTCAAAATTAACAACCCTACTGACAAAAAAATCATTACGGTTTCTCCAGAAACCAATAATATTTTTGATTGGACTAAATTAGCCTTAATGGCCGATGAGATCCATACGATCGATACATCTTTCGTGCATTTTGTAGAAAGCTTATTTCACAATAAGCCTCATAAGCCTTTTTTCTATCACCTCGCCAGAAATAGCCCGACTGAATTTACTCGTCGCTTGCCCTGGCAAGTGATTCGATATCGGGATTAATGCTCAATGAATAGAGTTGGAACATTAGATAAGCAAATCTATTCGCCTTCCTCATCCATTATTTTTCTGCAGTGTTTCTTATTTGCGATTTTGTTTGGGGTTTGGGTTCTTCCTGAAACGATTCTGATTCGCCATCTATGTTTATTTATAGGTGCAGCGATCAGTCTTTACACGATTTTCCGCAATCTAAACTTATTCCTAAGTAAGCATGCTCTTCCTATATGGATGATTGGGGCTTTATTTTCTTGGGTTATTTTTCATCTAATTTTTCTGGCATCTGATTTTGATGCGCAGTGGCTTGAATTTGGAACCATCTGGAAACGCTCTGCCATTGGCTTTATCTTTGCCTGTGGCTTAGGCCTGGCGCTTAATGCGCAATTGCAGTCAGCACCTGAGAAAGCCAAAATTTCTAAGGGAATTCTGTTTATTGGTTTTGCTCTGCCTACCTTGATTTATTGGATTAAATTTGGAGCAGGTATTTTGGTGGCCCGTTATGGCATAGATGTACCTGAACTCATGTTGCTTCAACCTGAAGCCACCAAATATTTTGTTCATAAATCTGCTTATGTCTTTTTCTGCCTTCCTTTATATGCCATATCACTAGGATGCTTGTATGAGCTCTATTTGAAGGGTAATCTATTAAGTCGTAATGCATTGGTTTATTTAATATGTATTGCGGCTGTACTTCTAAACTTCATTGTTGAGAAGGACCGCAATGGCGAGATCTACGCTTTTTTTCTGACATTGTGTTTTTGCGGACTAATACTCAAAGACCAAATTAAATCGTTTTCTTACCAGAAGATCTTTTTGGGCTGCTTGATTACAGCGATTCCTGTGATTGGGGCTTTGTATCAATTTCGTAATAACTCTCAATGGAATTCGATCGTTTCAGATGCCAGGATTGCTGTACAGATTGATCAATATAACAATTGGCAGGATCAGGCCACATTAAAGCCGCCTAAAGACGAAGAAGGTAGACAAATCTCAGGCACCAACTATGAGCGCATTGCATGGGGTACTGCGGCATTGCGTTTAATAAAACAAAACCCATTGGGATTTGGTTTGGTGGAAAGATCTTTTGGGCGTCTTGGTAAAAAAGTATGGCCCGATGCAAAATTACATCAAAGTCATAGTGGGTGGCTTGATTTCACTCTAGGCTTAGGCTTGCCTGGGGTTTTCTTATTATTGGGCGCTGGGGCACTTGCTTGGTATCAATCTTTATCTAGCTCCAGTCTTGCGCAGATCATCGGTGGGTGGGCATTAGCAAGCTTGTTGTTAAGCATGTTTACAACAGAGCTATCTCAAAAAGTCTATATAGATGGCTTGATATTTATGATTGGACTTGCAGCTACTTTGAGTGTGAGCATAAAGAGTGGGACCTTTAAACCAATCGGATCATTTAAATAATATTTGGCACAGATACGATATTTTTATATGCATAATCAACCACTAACACCTAAAGTATCGATTATTATGCCCAGCTTTAATCAGGTTGATTTTATTGAGAGATCAATTCAGTCTGTGTTAAATCAAGACTATCCTAATATTGAGTTGATTGTCATTGATGGCGGATCCACAGATGGTAGTGTAGAGATCATTGAGCGTTACGCTGATAAATTGGCATATTGGGTATCAGAACCTGACGAGGGTCAGGCACAGGCCATCAACAAAGGTATTAAAAAAGCTACTGGTGAATGGATTGGATGGCAAAACTCGGATGATTTATTTTCTCCATATGCCATTAAAGAAATGATAGCGTGTGCTCAAAAAAATCCTAAAGTAAATTTGGTAATAGGGGATATGGCTATGATTGATGCACAAGATCAAAAGATTAGAAATATTCGCTATATTCGCCCAACTTACAAATCCATTTTGGCCGAGGGAATGGTTCTGACGAATCAAAGCGCCATCTGGAGGAGAAATATTCATGAATCCATAGGATTTTTGAATGAGAAGCTTCATTATGGTTTTGATTATGAGTGGTTTTTAAGGGTACTTAAGGGTTACTCTGCGGCCCATGTGCCCCTAGTGTTGGGTTACTTGCGCATGCATTCTCAAACTAAAACTTCATTGCAGCAGCCCCAGTTCGTTAAAGAGTACGAATTGATATGGGGTGGGCAAAGACCTAATAAGTTGATTAGAACTTTTTATAAAGTAAGGCGATATTCAATGCATATATTGAAGGGGCAGTTTTACCATCTTGTTGAGCAGACTAAACACTTTTTTAATAAGACTTCGTAGTACTCTTTGGAGTGGAAATGTATCAATTGAATTCCCCGGTCGTCTTTGTCATATTCAATAGACCAGATAAAGCTAGAGTTACCTTTGAGGCGATTGCGAAAGCTAGACCAAAAAAGCTTTTGATAATTGCAGACGGCGCACGTACCAATGTAGTTGGGGAGCATCAAAAATGCCTAGAGACGCGTGCGATTATTGATCGCGTCGATTGGGATTGCGAAATTCTCACTAATTTCTCCGATATTAACCTTGGGTGCAAGATGAGGCTTGCGACAGGTCTTGATTGGGTATTTCAAAATGTGCCAGAAGCAATTATTTTGGAGGATGACTGCCTGCCTGCGCCTGAATTTTTTCAATTTTGTGATGAGCTCTTAAAGCGCTATCGATTTGATGATCATGTTGGAATGATTTCTGGATGCAACTTTCAAGAGGGAATCAAAAGGGGGGATGCAGATTATTACTTTAGTCAGTTTTGTCATATCTGGGGTTGGGCAACATGGGCTCGTGCCTGGCAAAAATATGACGTTCAGATGAGTGCATGGCCGCAGCTGAAATCTGCTGGGTGGTTAAACGACCTCGGCCTTTCTGGGTCTGAGCAAAGGCATTGGGAAAAGTCTTTTGATAAGGTTTATTTTCAAGGTCTAGATACCTGGGATCATCAGTGGACGTTTGCTTCTTGGAAAAATAAGATGATTTCTATAATGCCCAACATCAATCTCATCAGTAATATTGGGTTTGGTGTGGGTGCAACACATACACAAGGTCGAAGTATTTTTTCAAATATCCCGACAGGTACTCTTAGGTTTCCAATGACGCACCCAAGTAAGGTTGAAGCTAATAAAGAAGCCGATGGGTTTACTGCCAAGCACCAGTTTACAGATTCCTATTTATGGAAAATCTATAGAAAACTTAGGGCATATCTGCGTTAAATTTTAAGGACGCTTGCTCTTCACAAGATCTATCATCGATAAATATATAAACTGGGTATTGCTAATAAGATAGCGCTTCCAAAGTCTACCCGGCTCTGAGAGCAGACGATAGCACCACTCAAGCCCGAAATGTTGAACCCATAAAGGAGGCCTCTTTTTCTTTCCCGAGTGAAAGTCAAAGGCTGCACCCACGCCGATCGATATAGGATTCAAGTGCGGCGCAAATGTAGAGCACCAGAATTCCTGTTTTGGGCAGCCTAAGCCCACAAATAAAAAACTGGCACCAGAAGCGTTTATTTTCCGAGCAATTTCCTCGTCAAGTGGAGGGTTCTCAGGTAAACGAGCTGGAGCATGGTAACCAGCAATCTTCAGTTTTGGAAATTGCTCCAGGAGCATAGCTGATAGCTCTTTTAAAGTCGCCTCATCTGTACCAAGCAGAAAAATGGAATGATTATTGGCTGCGCATAATTTGCACAGATCTAGCATTAAGTCAGGCCCAGATACTCTTTGTGCTTGCGTGAAACCTTTTCTTTTTTGTGTCCATACCAGGGGCATGCCATCGGCAATCACGAGGTGAGCTTTCTCAAGGACTGTCTTGAGTAAAGGATTCTCTCGGGCAACGGTGAGCATGTGCACATTTGCTACACAGACATATTTTCCTGCGGTGGCCTTTTGATTTGCGAGTTCATTTAAACCTTGTGAGATGCTATTTATATTTCCAATATCTACAGGTATGTCGATAACATCACATTGAGTGCGTAGTGACATCCTGAGAGGGTTGGTAAGGTTTTCAATCATGCCGATCTTGTTATATTGTCGTTGATAGCATTTGCTCGACAGCCTTCAAAACAGAGTCTGGGCTAATTGAGTCAACGCATTTGGATTCACCTACTTTTCCAAGGCAAGTTGGCTCATTCATGCATGGATAACTAGGGCAATTTCCGCTTTGACCTAATGCTATAGAGTTTGGAGGTTGCCACCATTGAGGTTTATTTCCTGCATTAATGACAATTGTCTGCTTACCAAGCGCTGAAGCAAGATGCACCAGAAAGCTATCAACTCCAATAAGAAGATCAATTTTATTAACTTGCTCAATCAGGTCTTCTATTGACTTGCAAGAACGAATTGGAATTTGAGGGTTTAAGTGAGCAAATTGCCTTTGGGCTTCTTTTAACTCTGACTGAGAGCAAAAAATGATGGTTTCACTGCCATTGCTAGAGAGCTCTTTGAAAAGATGTAGCCAGTTTTGTGCTGGCCATTGCTTAAATAGTTGACTCGAAAAAGGATGAAATGCAATTTTAGGTTTTGAATTGATTGGTTGAGGCTTTGAATCTAGGGCAATATCGACCCCTAGAATCTTAGAAAGAAGATCTGGAATGAATTTATATACCTGATCATCGATGCTGGCAATGGGTAGATACTTTGCTGAAGCAACCGGAATTTTCCAGATTAACTTTCGCATCCAATGATCGTTTTCCCACTTTGGTGAATAATGAGTTCTGGTATTAATCAGTGAACCTAAGAACGCCTCACGAGTATCCCCGATGAAATCAATGCTCGCATCAATCTTCAGGGTTCGGAGATGGCTTATGGAGCGCCAAAGATTTTTCCATCCACCAGCTATCAGTTTTTTATGCCCGCCAGCAATTGGGAACTCAGCGGTAATAATTTGATCAAATCCCATTAATTTGAATAAGGGCTCGAATTCAGGCTTGGTCCAAATAATCCATTTGATGTCTGGTCTAGATTTTGCCGCTTGCTTAAGAATTACCGCATTAATAATGGCATCTCCATAGCGGCGCGCACTTAAAAGACAAACAGATGAGTACTGAGGAATAAGTTGCACGTTTAAATCGGGGTTTAATAAGCTGATTTATGAGTAAAACCATTCACAATAGTCATGAAAATGATCTTCAAATCAAACCATAAAGACCAGTGGTTAATGTAGTAAAGGTCATAGTCTACGCGAGCCTTCATTTTTTCTAGCGTATCTGTCTCCCCACGCAATCCATTGACCTGTGCCCAGCCTGTGATTCCAGGCTTTACTTTATGACGCAACATATAACCGTTAATTAATTTTCGATAATGTTCATTATGAGAAACTGCGTGTGGTCGTGGACCAACAATAGACATGGACCCTTGCAAAACATTCATAAACTGTGGGAGTTCATCAAGTGATGTTCTCCGTAAGAATTTACCAACAACTGTTACGCGGCTATCATTTTTTCGTGCTTGTATAACGACTGCACCATCATCTTGTGTAGTCATGGTTCTAAACTTTAGAACTTGTATGACTTCCCCATTTAAGCCATAGCGACGTTGTTTAAATAGTATTGGTCCCGGGGAACTTATTCTTACTGCGATAGAAATCAATAGTAGCAAAGGGGAGATGAGAACCAAGATAAGAATGGATAGCAAAGTATCTTCTAGCTTCTTAATTAACCATCTAGCACCATAAAATGGATGATCATTAATGGTGATGATGGGCATATTGCCCAAGGTAATCCATTGAGACCCTAGCAAGTCTGCTAAAAATACATTTGGCGTTAAATAGACTGAGGCAGTAGAGTCCGCAAGAGCATTGATGGCCTGAATAATTTCTTCTTGTTGGTTATCTGTGTAGCACAAGAAAACATAATCAATCGATTTACTTTGGACATCCTCTAGAAGATTATTTAGCCCTTGATAGTTCCCAAAGTGAGTTAGACCCATCCAAGGAAGATTATTTATTTTGGAAAGAAGTTGCTCAGCAGTTTTGGAGTCTCCCAAAATTGCATATGAACGCGTGTTACTTCCTTTGCTACGCAATCTACGCAATAGGATGTAAATAAATAACCGTTCAATCACCAGAAGGAGTGGGGTAAGAACTAACCAGCCGCCAATAGTGAGTCGTGAAAAAGTTGCTGAAGATTTGGTAATGAAGGCAAGAAATATTAGCGAAATGGCAACCAATATCCAGGTACTTAAAATTTTGGTAGAAATGGAGCCGTAAGACTCAAGCCTGGAGGAACGATAAAGTGATCTGACTTCAGCTATTAAGAAGTAAAAAATAATACCGAGTAAAGCGGTATATTGGTAAATATCTAGATTTTGAATGCCGTAGATCATGCATAGTATCTGCAATGTACCCCATATCAATAGAGTATCTAGTAAGCGATTTAAGTTGGATAACTCAGAGCTATAGGGGCGCAATAAACCAGAATTACTGGATGCATTCATTTTCATGGCGAAATTTAAATTACTAGGCAATCTTGTTCTAAATCTAGGTTTCACAATAATAGCCGTAAATTATCATTTGGAGGGCTTTTCTCAGGATTGTGAGTCTTTGTTGATGATGTAAATATTTCAATCATTACAAGGTCTTATGAGAAAATCGTTGGCTAATGGCCGACTTTGAGATATGTAATTTAAAAAGCCGGTTTTAAGTAAAGTGCCAATGAAAATTACAGAATACTTTCGCTACCTAAGTCTTAAGCCATTTGACATTGAGTCTGAGGCCGGTAGGGCTCATGAGCGCTATAGATTGGCGCTGCTTACCGCTATCAGTAGTCTATGTAGCAAGGGCATCATGATGTTAGTCATGCTTGTTTCCGTAAGAATTTCTCTTCCCCACTTGGGTGTCGATAGGTTCGGAGTCTGGATGACTATTGCAAGTTTGGTAGGCCTATTAAATTTTCTTGATTTTGGCATTGGCAATGCCTTGACTAACAGGGTGGCTTTATATGCTGCTCCAGCAAATGCAAAGCATTTGAGAAAATGTGTTGGTGCGAGCTTATTCATCTTAGGCGTTGCCTCGGTAATCATCCTTTTTGTTTTATACCCTTTTGCATACTATCTTCCATGGCAAACGATACTAAAACTGCCAACTCAAGCGTTGTATGAGGAGACGCAGTCGGCCATGAAGCTCTTTGCCATTCTTTTTGCCTGTAATATTTTTACGAGCGGAATTAATAAAGTTTTTTTTGGATTGCAACAGGGTTATTGGGCCAATATTGCCAGTGCAGTTGGTTCGGTGCTGTCTTTAGTTTTGATATGGCTGGCGGTACGCTCGGAGGGGGGTATCTCGACTTTATTGTTGGCCAGCATGACGGGAGGGTTGATTGCTAGCCTTGGCTTATTAGTTCTTTTGGTTATCCGCAATCAAGTGGAATTTGTTGCGCCAGCCGAAAGTTTTCGATTGGAGTCTCATTACTTATTGAGGGTTGGTGGAAGCTTCTTTTTTTTGCAAATTGGCGGCATTGTAGTTTTTGGGGCAGATAGTCTTATTGTTGCTAACGCATTAGGCGTAGCGGTTGTAGCTATCTATAGCGTATTACAGAGATTATTTCAATTTGTGACTCAACCATTCTCGGTTATCAATTCTGGGTTATGGCCAGCTTATGCTAATGCTCATGCACATGACGATAAAGCATTTATTGCATCGACCCTGAGGCGGTCTATGATGATTACAGTCGGTGGGGGGCTCATGCTAAGTGGAGTGCTGATTGTGCTTGGGAAGCCTATTATTGCCTGGTGGACCCATGGGGAAATCGCTGTTTCATACGCATTGCTTATCTCATTTGGCTTATGGGCTGCTTGCGATTCTAGCGCTAATGCTTTTTCAATGTTCTTGAATGGCGTGTCCCTAATGAGGCCTCAGATCAAGGGTCTTGCGGCTTTAATATTGATTGGTATGCCCCTGAAGATATATTTATTAAATGAATATGGTTTAGTGGCAATGATGCTCGGATTTACAATGTTCTTTGTAGCAAATATTTTATTTTGGATTGGGATCGTATACAGAGAGACCATTACCAGTTTTTTTCATGAAAAGAGATCCATATGATTGAAATTCCAGTCTACCAACCATCGCTATCTGGAAATGAAAAGAAATATGTGTTGGACTGTCTAGAGTCGACATGGATATCCTCTAAAGGCGCTTATTTAAGTAAATTTGAAGATGCATTTGCTCAAAAGATTAATGTAAAGCATGCCACTGCCGTTTCAAATGGAACGGTTGCCTTGCATCTCGCTTTGCTTGCATTGGGGGTAGGCCCTGGTGATGAGGTCATTGTTCCGACTCTAACTTATATAGCTTCTGTGAATGCAATCCGCTACGTTGGTGCCACCCCTATTTTTGTCGATTCACTGAGGGACACATGGCAGGCCGATCCCGCTGATATTGAAAAAAAGATTACCTCTAAGACTAAGGCAATTCTGCTGGTGCATCTATATGGTCATCCATGCAATATGGATGAGGTGATGCGTATCGCCAAGCAGCATGGTGTTTATGTTATTGAAGATGCTGCAGAAGCATTTGGGTCAAAGTATCGTGATGTATGTGTCGGCGCTATTGGAGATATCGCAACTTTCAGCTTCTTTGGCAATAAAACCATCACCACTGGCGAGGGGGGAATGGTTGTGACCAATGATCAGACTTTAATTGACAGGGTAAAACACCTTAAGGGGCAGGGGCTCGCAACTCACAGGCAATATTGGCATGATGTTGTTGGATACAACTATCGCATGACTAATATTTGTGCAGCAATTGGTTTGGCTCAGCTTGAGCAGGCAGATCAGTTCATTGAGCAAAAACGAAATGTAGCTAATTTATATAAAAAATACTTAAAAGATCTTCCGGTTGAAATTCAAGAAGAAGCGCCCGATGTCTTTCACACTTATTGGATGTTCTCGATTCTGGTTGCGGATGCGAAAATACGAGATCAGTTAAGGGATTATTTGCTAGAAAGAGGCATTGAAACCCGACCTTTGTTCTATCCCGTACATACAATGCCAATGTATAGCACTCCATTTCAGTCGCACAAAGTTGCAGAGGATTTAGGATGGCGCGGCATAAATCTTCCAAGCTATCCAGGCCTTCAAGAGAGTCAGATCATTAAGGTATGTGATTGCATTAAAACCTTTTTGGGCAAAAGACAAAATAATCTGTATCGCAATAGAGCTGAGATTGCAGCCGTTCCCATTAGGTGCAATAAACAAAATTGAAAATGCGCAATTTATGAAAATAGGAATCTTAAGTCAGGGCTTTACTGGCTGGGGTGGCGGGATTGATTTCATTCGATATATGCTCTCCTATTTGGATGAGGAGCAAAAGACCAATCCAGATCTTCATAAGACTTTATTTTTGCCCAAAGATAATTTTTTAGAAAAACTAAAAAAGATAAGCTATCCAGTTCGCAATCTATTGAAGCAGTTCAAGAAAAGAAGAGCGCTGCGATGGGAAAAGAGGCCGGGATTTTCAAGTGGGTATCTGCAAAATACCTATAAAGTATTCTCCAGCAGTACCGATATCGTTCTGGCTGGATCAAACTTCAATGCACAATTGAGGTCAGCTATCTCCGAAGGATCGGATGTGGTATTTCCATGCATGGATGTACCGGATAAAAGTTTCTCGTTACCGTGGGTAGGCTATTTATTTGATTTTCAGCATCGTTATTACCCAGAATTTTTCTCAAAAGATGAAATTCAGTCTCGTAATGATGCTTTTGCGAAGATGTTATTTGATGCGCAGCATATCGTTGTGAATGGACGCGCTGTCATTAATGATGCAAAGATGTTTTATCCGGAGCATACAGCTAAACTTCATGCGCTGCCTTTTTGTCCCTGTCCTATGCCTCATTGGCTTGATGTTCAATTGGATGTCAGGGGTAAGTATGAAATTACCCAGCCTTACTTCTTAATTTGCAATCAATTCTGGAAGCATAAGGATCACAGAACTGCATTCTTGGCTTTTAAGGAATACTACGATAGAGGCGGTGATGCACTCTTAATATGCACAGGGTCTACCGATGACTTTCGCTTCCCTAAATATTTTCAAGAAATAAATCATTTAATTAATGAGCTAAATCTAACTAAAAAAATAAAAATACTTGGCCATATCCCTAAAGATGATCAAATTTCTCTGATGAAAAATGCTCTTTCAGTAATTCAGCCCACTTTATTTGAAGGTGGTCCAGGTGGTGGTGCATCATATGAAGCAATCTCATTGGGCATTCCCGTAATTGCTTCGGATATACCAATCAATAAAGAAATGAACTGCGGGGAGCTTACTTTCTTTGCTGCTGGTAACCCCATGGAGCTGGCAAAGATCATGTTAGAGCGTGGCGAAGTTCCTTCTGCACGATCTGATAATGCGACTTTGCTCGCTCAGGGCCTGGAGCGCAGAAAGAATGCCGGCAGAGTTTTATACAATGTTTTTTTGGAAGCAATCAAGGATAAGCGAGCAAATTGATGATGTTCTCATCACCTAAAAGATTGGCCTTAGCCGTGCTGCTTAAGGTTTGCGTTTTTTGGTAAATTATGATTAACCTTGATTGGTGATTATTTAGGTGTGTGACGGTCATGGCAAGAAGCAGTAAGTAAAAACTCTTTTAAGTAAAGCTTCATACACTTAGAATGTAATGAGTCGCAAATACAAGATAAGGCAATACTAAAGATGCAAGGAAAAGCTAGCCCCAACAGCGAACACCACTTACGCCCTCTTGTTATATTGGGCGCAGGAGTACATGCGGTCAGTGTTGCCAATGTTGCCCTATCGGCAGGTTATGAAATTGAGTGTTTTGTGGATAGGAATAAAAAAGGTTCTAATTTATTGGGCTATAGCATCATTGATAAATTGGATGAACTGAATATTCTGGACGGATTTAGCTTTGCAATTGCAGTTGGAGACAATGCCTTACGCGAAAGAATATATAAAGAGTTGCTTTCAGAGGCGAGCGATCTTCATTTTCCATCTCTAGTGCACTCCTCAGCAGTCATCTCATTTTTTGCTGAAATTGGAGAAGGTGTAGTTGTCATGCCAAAGGCTGTGATAGGCCCTAATTCAAAAGTAGGGAGGTTTTGTTTAATTAATACCCAAGCCTCTATAGATCATGATTGCGTAATGCTAGATTATTCTTCTATAGCGCCTGCAGTATCCACTGGCGGGGGCGTGACAATTGGATTGCGTTCAGCAGTATCTATTGGTGCAACCATTAAGCACGGCGTAAAAATAGGTGATGATTGTGTTGTTGGTGCCAGTAGCTACCTCAATAAAGACTTGGCAAGCAATCAAGTTGCTTATGGAATACCTGCAAAGCCAGTCAGAATGCGCAGTATTGGCGATGAGTACTTAAAATAAGTACAAAGATTCATTATAAATTTATGACCTATCGTTTTATAGATTCTTTTGTGGTCTTATCTCACTGGAGTTATGATGCGCGCCTCTGAGCTGGAATGTTGACCTTTTATCAATATTAATCTGCGTAATAATTAAGATCTATTAATATGTTTAGCAGTAAAGATTAATTTTGTGAGTGGACGTTAACGGCCGCTGTTACATTTGAAATTCACAAATTACAGGATTCAAAATTAAGCTAAATCTCCACCTAGTTGGCATCCAAGTAACCTGTTTTGCCATCCTCTATGCTATCTGGGTTTTGCCTGGGACTATTGCATTGCGTAATACATGTTTAGGTATTGGAGCCTTACTGAGCATCTATCCCATTTGTACGTCACGCCACCTTTTTCTACAAAAAAGAGTATTGCCTATTTGGTTGCTTATCGCCCTTTTCGGATGGGTAATTTTTCACTTCTTGTTCTTGAGCCAAGATCCTGCTGCTCAGATTGCTGAATTAAACAGTATTTGGAAAAGGGTAGCTATTGGTGTGATATTTGCTATTGGTATGGGGCTGTCAATCTCACGCTTAGCTAATTCAAATCAATCTAACGAAAAGAATAAGTCTTGCTTGAAAGCTTGTTGGATCATTTTTTATATTGGCTTGCTTGCCCCAACGCTAATCTACATAGTCAAACTCTTGATAACTTCCTATAGCTCTAGATTTGGCATTGTTATTCCAACAGTGATGCAAATGTATATTGGACCTAACGCTCCCTATGTTGCCAAAACTGCATACGTGGCTTTTTGCTTGCCTGTTTTTGCGGTAGCTTTGGGTTCTCTATTGAGAAATATCTCAGCTTATCGATGGTTATCCTTATCAAATTTAGTCTACTTAGCTACTCTACCAACGGTAATGACCGTTTTTTATTTTGAAAATATTAAAAATGGCATTGCTTATGCATTACTTTTGCTGGTGTTTTTTTTATTGCTAATATTCAAAACAGGATCTAAGGGCAGTTGGATGCCAAAAATTTTCCTAAGTATCTTGTTGTTAGGTGCTTCTTTATCGTTTTTGAGCGCCCATCTTCAAGGCAATGAATCTTGGAAAACTTTTCAATTGGATGCAAAAGTTGCTTTAAACACAACCCAAAATCAACAGTGGAAATACAACGGTGAAAAAGGTTATCCTTTAAATGATCAAGGAGCCGTGGTTTCGATCACGAACTATGAGCGTATAGCCTGGGCCAAAGAAGGAGCCCGCTCCATTCTGGACTACCCCCTTGGTTTTGGTTTAGTGGAGCGATCTTTTGGCCATATAGCTAAATTGCAATGGCCGGATTCTAAATTGCATCAATCCCATAGCGGCTGGATAGATCTCACCTTAGGAATTGGGATACCGGGAACTGCGCTTATTTTGGTTGCAATGTTGATGCTTATATTCCAAATGGGATACCCATCTATGGGTGTATTGCAATGGACTCAGGCGACTCGGTGGGTGTTACTTTCCCTTTTATTAATGTGGTGCACCACAGAAATCAGCCAAAAACTCTATGTTGAGAATCTTTTGTTTTGGCTGGCATTGGGCGCGGGGTTGATCGCTAATTCCTTGGAGGCCAAAATGAGTGGTGGCACAAATTACCGATAGGCAATCTCTCCTGAAGAGGGAAATGATTTGCAGTAAAAGAATGAGTTACTTAAATAAAAGCCATTTTGGGGTTTGAAAGCTGATAATTTTTTTGTACAGCCATAAATAGACTGTGAAATAAATTATAAAAGCCCCGATTAGCATTCCAGTTTTATCCCACCACAATATCGCTGGTACTAACGTTATTAAGTTGATGATCCATAAATAGGGTGCCGCTTTTGAGTTTTTGCCGATGAATTTATTTTCAGTTTTTAGCGCATGGGAATGCAAGATGCGTCGATAAATAAGCGAATGAAGATGAAGTCGATCTGCATCCATTGCAGAAGAATTTTTATAGAAGGATCTTCTATAAATTGTGAAAAGAGTTTCAGTTACAGGATATGCGTTAATTAGTAATGCAAACCATGGAGAGACTTGCGTATGTTTGTAAGATAAACAGATGCTCAGTATTGCAATCCAAAATCCAATGAGGTATGCACCCCCATCCCCTAGAAAAATATGACCTCTTGGATAATTGAGGATGAAAAAACCAAGAATGGCGGCCAATAGAACTAGACTCAAAAATAGAAGCGTAGTGTCACCTAATCTATACGCTAAATACGCTAAACACGAGGCTGCAAGCATTCCAGTCATGCTGGATAAGCCATTTAATCCATCAATAATATTGTAGGAATTAGTCAGCCCAGTAATGGCAAATACAGTGATGGCAATAGTTAAGCCAGGAAATGAGAGCAGATAATCAATTCCCGCTATGTCAATGCTGGAAATTTTTAAATCTAAAAAGTAGCTGGCTAAGCAAGCGGAAATTGCAACTGCCATTAAGCGTATTCTCACGCCTACTTTTTTGGAGATATCTTCGGATAAACCAATTGCAAATGGGATGCTTGCGATTAGGGGTAGTTGCCATGTAATTGATTCGTAGGGGGTACTAATGATGTGCAGCGTTAATCCAGCAATTAATCCAAAAAATATGCCTATTCCCCCAACCCTTGGAATGGTAACTAAATGGAGTTTTTGAATCCCTGCATCCGCCATGTCCCCAGAATGATTTTCGTGACTCAGTCTAGAGTGAATAATCAAAAACGTAAGAAATAAAGAGGCTATAAAGGCAGTTAATAAGCTAGACATCTTTTCATTCTAATATTAACGATAGCTTTGATAGGGAAACCAGCAGGCTAGATATCGACGATTTTGGGGTCAAACAAAACCAATGCCTTTTCAAGGGGGTGATAGCAAACGGTATTAGCGCTTCTATCCGTCTAAATTAGAGATATTTAGAGGAGTTATGTGCGAAAACGTACATATTTACCCCCCCAATCGTTATAATTGGTATATATAAATAGGGTTAAGTCTCTTGGGAGTGGTTTTGTTGTCAATAAATTGGTCAAAATTGGGTAGAAATTAGTGTAAATGATTGATTTTATTGAGAAAAATCTCGATTTAAGCGCAACTTCTCATGCCCCTTTGGTGGCTATATTGCTCTGCACCTATAACGGGGCACGGTTTTTGGCTGAGCAGCTCGATTCTTTGGAAAGCCAGACCCATCAAAATTGGGTTGTTTTCGCTAGTGATGATGGCTCTACCGACCAAACCCTAGAAATCCTGCAGCAATATCAGGCTAAATGGCCATCTGGGAAATTGACTATTCGCAGTGGCCCTCAAAAAGGTTTTTGCCAGAATTTTTTATCTTTAGCCTGTGATTCAAAAATTAAAGCCGATTACTACGCATTTTGTGATCAGGACGATGTTTGGTTGCCTGAGAAATTATCTACAGCGCTAAACAATATTATTTTTAATCAAGATTCCCGTCTGCCTTATTTGTATTGCGGGCGCACTAGGTACGTAAATGAGAATCTAAAGCCCTGCGGTATGTCACCACAGTTTGTTTTTCCACCAAGCTTTAGAAATGCCTTGGTGCAAAGTATTGCTGGTGGCAACACGATGGTGTTTAACCAATCAGCAAAAATGCTAATTACAAAAGTTGGCGCAGTAGATGTGCCATCCCATGACTGGTGGCTATATCAGTTAATCACCGGTGTTGAGGGTGATGTGTTTTATGATCGTAAAGCATATGTGCTTTACCGTCAGCATGAATTTGCTTTGGTTGGCGGCAATAATTCATTCCCAGCAAAGATGGAAAGAATTTGGATGCTATTACAAGGGCGATTCCAAAGGTGGAATACAAAAAACATTGAAGCGCTAAAAAAGGTAAATCACTTGCTTGTTAAAAATCATCAAGAGATTCTGAGAATGTTTGAATTACTAAGAGGTGCTAGGTTGCGTGATCGGTTACGCTTGATGGGGGTATGTGGACTATATCGTCAAACACGCCGCGGAACGTTTAGTTTATTTTTAGCAGCTTTAATTAAAAAAATATAGATAAGAAATTAAAGATTGCTATGACTCAGATGTCAAATCCTCATAAAGCGCAGCCTACTTCACTGAAAGCTTTAGTAGCGAGCTTAGTTAAGAATCGTCAGCTGGTTTATCAGATGACAAAGCGCGAAGTTATTGGGCGCTACAAGGGCTCAGTCTTTGGGTTGGCATGGTCTTTTTTTAATCCGATTGTAATGCTCATTATTTATACATTCGTCTTTTCAGTAGTCTTCAAGGCCCGCTGGGGCGCAAATAGTTCAGATAGCAAAACTGAGTTTGCATTGATACTTTTTGTAGGTTTAATCATCTTCAACCTTTTTGCAGAGGTAATCAATCGAGCTCCTGGATTGATTTTGAATAACGTCAATTATGTGAAAAAGGTAGTATTTCCACTAGAAATATTACCAGTCATTAGTTTTGGAGTAGTGCTTTTTCATGCGTGTATTAGTGTTGCAGTAATGCTTTTCGCTTTTTTGTTGCTGAACGGATTTATAAATTGGACGGCAATTTTTCTACCAATAGTGTTGCTTCCATTCGCACTCTTAATATTGGGGATTTCTTGGTTTATTGCATCGCTTGGAGTATTTGCTCGAGATATAGGGCAAGCGATTGGCGTATTCACAACGCTAATCATGTTTTTATCTCCAGTTTTTTACCCTACTGCCGCTTTACCTAGACAGTTTCAGTTTTGGATATTGTTAAATCCCGTCAGTTTTATTATTGAGCAGGCTAGGGCAGTACTGTTTTTTGGGCAAATTCCAGATTGGCTTGGTCTTAGCCTGTATTTTATATTCGCCGCAATTGTAATGTTACTGGGATTTGCATGGTTTCAGAAAACGAGGAAAGGATTTGCAGATGTCCTCTAATGAAATAGTAATTCAGGTAACTGATTTAAGTAAACGATACGAAATTTATGATCGCGCAGGCGACAGATTAAAGCAATTTATTTTTCCAAAGCTAGCTAAGTTATTGGGAAGCTCGAAAAATAATTACTATAGAGATTTTTGGGCACTACAAGATCTATCGATTGCAGTTCAAAAAGGTGAAACTGTTGGAATTATTGGCAGAAATGGATCGGGGAAGTCTACTCTTCTTCAAATTATTTGTGGAACCTTAAGTCCCACTCATGGTGTAGTAAAGGTAAATGGAAGGGTTGCTGCTCTATTGGAGCTAGGATCTGGTTTTAATCTTGAATTTACGGGCAGAGAGAATGTTTATTTAAATGCGGCTGTACTTGGTTTGACGGCAGAGCAGATAGCCAAGCGTTTTAGCGCAATCGAGGAATTTGCTGATATTGGAGAATTTATTGACCAGCCAGTTAAAACATACTCGAGTGGAATGATGGTTAGGCTAGCTTTTTCGGTAATCGTACATGTTGATGCCGATATTCTAGTAATCGACGAAGCTTTAGCTGTTGGGGATGCCTTCTTCTCTCAAAAGTGTATGCGCTTTTTGAGAGAATTTAAAAAGTCTGGTTCAATAATTTTTGTAAGCCATGACATTTCAGCCGTTAAAAGTTTTTGCGATAAGGTATTGTGGATTGAAAAAGGTAAGATGCTTCAATTAGCATCACCAAAGACAGTATGCGAATCTTATTTAGAGGCTTTTTATGAGGCTCAGCAGGGCAGTAGCACATCTACAAAATTGAAATCAACTACTGCAAAAAATATTTTTTCAAATCCAGTTAAGGATCAGCGTTTAGATTTTATAAATACATCAAATCTCAGAAATGATCTAGAGATCTTTAAATTTGATTCTGCAGCGTCTTCCTTTGGAACGGGAGAAGCTAAGATTACAGATGTAATCTTGCTAGATGCAGGCGGGCATGCTCTTAGTTGGATTGTTGGGGGCGAGGAAGTTACCCTTAGAATCACTGCGCAGGCAATTAATAACATTAGCATGCCTATAGTTGGATTTTCTATAGTTGATAGACTGGGGCAAAACTTGTTTGGTGATAATACGTTCTTGACTTATCGAGATCACCCATTGTGTCTAGATGCGGGGGAAGTTGTCACTGCGGAATTTAAATTTAATATCCCTCTACTGCCGTCTGGGAGTTATTCTATAAATACCGCCATTGCCAGCGGTGTTCAGAGCGATCATCGACAGTTGGATTGGGTCCATGATGCGATTATTTTTCAGTCTCACTCAAGTAGCGTTTGCACTGGCCTAATGGGAATTCCAATGCTAGACATAAATATGAATATTGTTAAAGGGCGTTAGGATCTATAAATGCATCGCTCTGCAAAGATGTTGGGAAACCTTTTTTTTCAAACTTATTGCCTGAATAGGGGTCCTCTGGTGGTTCTGGATATTGGATCGCAGGATATAAATGGCTCTTTAAAAAATGAATTGCCGGATGAGATTAAATATATCGGGGTTGATTTTTCTGGGGGGAATAATGTAGACGTCGTCCTCGAGGATCCATACATTCTGCCTTTTGAATCCAACAGTATTGACGCACTGGTATGCAGTTCTGTATTTGAGCACTCTGATTTTTATTGGGTGCTGTTTTTGGAGTTGGTGCGCATCATAAAACCTGGGGGACTAATTTATATAAATGCACCTTCAAATGGATATATTCACAGATACCCGGTTGATAGCTGGAGATTTTATCCAGATGCTGGTCACTCATTAGCTTTGTGGGCTACTCGTAATGGCTATGATATAAAGCTATTGGAATCGTTCATCCATGGAAAAATTAGATCTGCTGGTGAAGAGGGTGAGTGGAATGATTTTGTTGCAATTTTTGTTAAAGGCTCATCTAATGCAAATACATTTGATAAAAGAATATTAGACTCCATAGTAGATTATTCAAATGCTTATTGTGATAAAAATACTATAGCTAAAAATGACAGTTTTTATCCAGAAGATTTACAAATCACTAAGAGATTAAATATTGTTGAACTAGATTTAGTTCAGCGCAATAACCAAATAAGCGAACTAGAGCAATCACTAAGAGATACAAGTGCAGATTTAGTTCAGCGCAATAACCAAATAAGCGAACTAGAGCAATCACTAAGAGATACAAGTGCAGATTTAGTTCAGCGCAATAACCAAATAAGCGAACTAGAGCAATCACTAAGAGATACAAGTGTAGATTTAGTTCAGCGCAACAACCAAATAAGCGAACTAGAGCAATCACTAAGAGATACAAGTGTAGATTTAGTTCAGCGCAACAACCAAATAAGCGAACTAGAGCAATCACTAAGAGATACAAGTGTAGATTTAGTTCAGCGCAACAACCAAATAAGCGAACTAGAGCAATCACTAAGAGATACAAGTGCAGATTTAGTTCAGCGCAATAACCAAATAAGCGAACTAGAAAAACATTACACCATTGAGATAAAAAAGGTGGAAATGATGTTTAAAAACTCTAGAAGTATGCGTTTCACTAAACCCTTGAGAGTGCTTGGTGATTTTTATAGAAGTATTTTTAGCGCAAAAGAACTAAAAGTTAAGAATAGTTCTTTTATCGATGAGTCACGTTATATATTTTTGCAATTGAGAAAATCTTTAACTAACTATGGGCTGCATGATACTCTGAGAAAAATATTTAATAAATTAAAGAAGGTCAAGACTTCTAAAATAGCATTTAAAAATACGAATAAATTAATTTCAAATTTAAAATATCAATTACCAGTTATTGACTTTGACCCGTTAAGTGAAGAATTTTCCTCATATCAGGTAAATAAAAAAATTGATCCAAAAGTCAAAGCCATTGCCTTTTATTTGCCTCAGTTTCATCCATTTCCAGAGAATGATGAATGGTGGGGAAAGGGCTTTACAGAGTGGACAAATGTCTGTAAAGCAACAGCTAAATTTATAGGTCACAATCAACCACATCGACCGATACATTTAGGGTATTACGATTTGCGAGTTGAGGCGATCATGGAAGAGCAGGCAAAGATTGCTCAAGAATATGGGGTATACGGATTTAGCTACTATTTTTATTGGTTTTCAGGAAAAGTATTAATGGAGTTGCCTCTTATTAATATGCTCAATAATAAGAAAATTGATATTCCATTTTGTCTTACATGGGCAAATGAGAACTGGAGCAGAAGATGGGATGGGCAAGAAAATGAAATCTTAATATCGCAAAATCATTCGCTTGAAGATTCTGAAAATTTTATAAGATATCTTATAAAGTATTTTAAGGATGATAGATATATAAAGATTGAAAATAAACCCGTTCTTATTGTTTATAGGGCTAATATAATCCCAAATATTATTGATATAACCAAATTATGGAATAATATTCTTATAGAAAATGGATTTTCAGGTATTTACTTAATAGCAGCTCAAACATTTGGCATTCGAGACCCTAGACCGCTGGGCTTTGATGCGGCAGTTGAATTCCCGCCCCATACAATTATTTCTGAAGAAATATCTTCAAATATACAAGGTTTAAATAAAGATTTTGAGGGTAATGTATATTGCTATAATCAGATTGTTAATAATGAGGTAAAGAAATTAGAGCCAGAATATAAACAATATAGAGCGGCTATGTTGTCTTGGGATAATACTGCAAGAAGGAAAAATAACAGCCATATTATGGCTAATTTTAGTATTAGACGCTATAAGCAATGGCTTTCAAATATAGCAAGTTGTACAAAAAATTCTATCAGGCTAAATGAAAATGAAAAATTTATATTTATAAACGCATGGAATGAATGGGCCGAGGGAACACATTTGGAGCCAGATACTAAATATGGTTTTAAATATTTACAAGCGACTTATGACATCCTTAAAAATTATATAAATCCTGAGCATGCTGAAATCATTAGAGAATCACAAGAGAATAGCATTGCCATTGTTGTGCATATTCATTACATGGATACGTGGGAAGATATTAAAAAAATAATTAAAAAGATATTATCCGTACATGATTCTGACATCTATATAACAATCACCAATCTTGAGCAATATCAAAGTATTAAAAATGATTTTCCTTCGGCGAATATTGAGTTGGTTGAGAATCGAGGAAGAGATATTCTGCCCTTCATAAATGTACTAAAAAAAATAATACATAAAAATTATGTTGCTATATGCAAAATTCATTCAAAGAAATCAGAATATAGATCTGATGGAGAAGTTATTAGGAAAGAGCTTTATTTTTCACTTATTAATAATGAGATAACTTTAGAGAAAATACCGAAATTTTTTGAAGTTAATAAAAAATTAGGCATGCTAGTGCCTGGGAAATACTTTTTGCAACATAACGATATAAATATGTACTTTAATCGTGAAAACATTTCCAAAGTATGCTCAGTGATAGGTGTAAATTTTAAGGAAAGTAAATTTCCTGCGGGGTCAATGTTTTGGGCTAGGCCAGCAGCACTTCAAAAATTACTAAAACTGGAGTCTGGAGAGTTGTTTGATGTTGAGGAAGGCTTGGCTGACGGAACGGTAGCACATGCAGTTGAAAGGCTGTTTGGACTAGTTTCAGAATCAAGCGGCTTTTACAACATAGATTTATAGATAAAAAACTTAGACTGGAAGGCGGAAATGAGGGAATTTATTAATTATACCGATCAAAAATGGCTTGAAATGCTTTTAAAGTCAGTATCAAGCACCTGTGTTGATGGAATTAAATTCCCATCTTTTCCAAGCCATGAAATACAAAGCCAATTTGTTGGATCATCCTTCCAGGCAAGCCTTTCTGAGGCGAACCAGTTCTATTCGCTACTTAAAAAGTGCTTAATAAAAGAAAATTTAAAAATTAATGACGAGACTAAGGCGCTTGATTTTGGTTGTGGTTGGGGAAGATTTATGCGATTTTTTCGTAAAGACATATCGCTTAATAATCTCTATGGAGTGGATATTGATCCATCTATCCTTGAGGTATGTAGGTCGACGGGGGTTGAGGGCATCTTATCTAAAATTTCCAATTTCGAACAATTGAAATTTTCTGAGAATTTTTTTGACATAACTATAGCCTACTCAGTATTTACCCATCTTCCTGAAAATGTTCACCTATTTTGGATGCGAGAGCTGGCAAGAGTTTCTAAGAGTGGCTCTTTATTTATCCTAACGCTTGAGCCATTAAGATTTTTAGAATTTATACAATCCATAGATGAAAATAATCCTGATTCTGGTTGGCATGCAGGTTTAGTAAGGTTCAAAAAAGAAATTCCATCTTTTATTGATAGGTTCAAAAAAGGTGAGTTTGTTTACCTACCAACTGGTGGTGGCGATTACAGGGGGGCTGATATATATGGTGATGCAGTAGTTTCAAAAGAGTACATTGAAAATAATTGGAGTGAATACTTTGAAATAATTGATTACATTGATGAGCCGCAGAAGTTCTGGCAAGCAGTTTTAGTTGTTAAAAGAAAATGATATTAGATAATAAGACCCCATCTTATGTATTAATTATATTGATTTCACTTGCATTTTTTTTAGTACTTCTGCCTTTAGGCAGGCCCTATCCCTATGCTGACGACTGGATGTATGTATATCAACTAAGCGATTTAAATCAAGCGCTAATGAAGTCACTATTTTTACCACATAATGAACACTATATCCCCCTTCAAAATTTAATACATCTAGCCCTATTGAAAATAAGTGGTTTGGATTTTCGAATTTTAATTGGCTTTAATGTGCTATGTTCAGCCTTAGTATCCTTTCTATGGATCAATATATTAGATGACTCAAGTGATAATAAAGAGGGTTACTTACCATTTTGTATTGTTCCATTGATATCAATGGGTTGGGGTTTTAATACTGTTTACTGGGGCTTTAATTTTCAGTTTATTTCAGGAATTCTATTTATGTCCTGCTCTTTATACTACTGGGTTAAATCAATTCGAAATAATGATCTCTATTGCCATCAAATTTTTATTTTTTTGCTTCTCTGTGCCCTTTGTGGGGGAAATGGCCTAATTGAATCACTATTTATTGGAGCTGGAATTTTAATAGCAATAATTATTTTTAAAAGAAAATTTTTAAAATCAAAATCAAATTTAATAATAATTATTTTATGGTTTTCGACTATTTTATTACTAACTGGAGCGACTTGGCTAAATTCAATAAACAATCAAGGCCATCATGGTGCATTACTGGAAGTTTTAAAATTTTATAATGGCTTGACTGGTTCATGGCTCGGAATTTTTGGGTCCAGGCTAACCAAGTTCGAATCCTTATTTATGATATTTCTTTCCCTAGCCCCAATATTTTATTGTGGATATGGATTGGCTAATCAATTTAGTAAAAATCAAATAAATAAAATATCTCTTTATTCTTACTCAATTCTTCTTGTATCTACACAGACAATAATTTTATGCTTTGTTATAAGCATTTCAAGGGCATCCATGCAGCCTTGGTGGGCAGGGCTAGAATTACATTATGGTTATTTATTTATAACAATTCCATTTGCAGGGATTTATATGCTGTTGAAATTAAAAAATAAATATTTGAAAAACAGTATTTCCTTTGCATCATTTATGATTTTTTTATTAATATTTGTAAGTAACGCAGCTTGGCGCATTGCGGCTGCTAGAGCTGAAAATCATCAATTCATTATGGCTGTAGGTGCGATCATGTCATCCGAGCCCTCGAATACCGTAGCTGAAAATTTTATTAAAGAATTTTATTGGGGATCCGGAGGTGCAGAGATCAACTCTGTTTCTTTGGGATTGGATCAGCTTAGAAAACATGGAATTTGGTTGAAAAATTAATTTTCTAATTTTTGTCGATGGAGAAACATTATGAATTTAAACAAATTGCCAGAAATTCCTTGGTACATGGATCTCGGTGCAAAGGCTCGTAATTTGTATAGGGATTGTCCATTGGACATTAAAAATGAGATTTCATTTTTTTTAGACCATGGATATGTCGTTCTCAAAAATTCACTTCCACCAGAAAGAATAGAGAGTGCGCGAAATGCATTCTATAGGCATAAAAAAAAATATGCCAATATTTACGCTCGTCACGCAGATGTCAATGGATTGCAAAGGCGTATTGTGAATTTGCATATGGCCTTGTATGAATTTCAGGACATCTTTTCCCTGAACACTCGAGCATTAAAAATACAAGATTATTTATTCCAGTCGCCATCAACTTGCTTCACAAGCTTAACATTTGAATCTGGTTCTGAACAAAGCATTCACCGTGATTCACCTTACTTTACAACAACCCCGGAATATTATTATTTGGGGGTTTGGGTTGCGCTAGAAAGGGTTGATCATCTTAATGGTGCATTAGAAATTTATGATGGGGGGCATCTTGTTCATGAGGTGGATCGTTTCGAAATATTTGAAAGGTATTACAAATATGGTGATCAAATTGATCAAATGGATCCACGTTTGTGGGCTGATTATCAGCAGGCAACAATTGAATCTTGTATTGCTAAAGGCCTTGAGAAGAAAATTGTGCCGATGGAGCCTGGTGACACTCTGATATGGCATCCCCACCTTCCTCATGGAGGAAGTGCTATATCCAGTCAAGGTAGGTCTAGATTGAGTATTGTTAATCATGTTGTGCCATCAGGTGTTCCCGTATCCGGTCTCAATGTATTTTATAGAAACTCAAATCCACCTGATTCCGTAAATTATGGCTATATGAATCATGCTGATAGGAATTTTCTAATTCATAAAAATGTAGAATTTCAACATGCAGATCCTCAGCCGGCTAATGAATTTCGAAATTAGTCCCTATTTCTAATTTGTCAAATTTTTAATGTGCGTGGGCACTAGTAAATTTACTCGAAGGCTATTTATTAATAAAAAAATTATTCTTCCTGGCGGTGCAGGCCTTGTGGGTCAAAACTTAGTGGCGCGATTGATTGCTAGGGGTTATTCCACAATTATTGTTATTGATAAACATGGGGCAAATCTTGAAATTCTTAAAGATATGCATCCAGAAGTTCTCGTTGAGCGTGCTGATATTTCTCAAAAAGGTAATTGGCAACGCCATTTTGTTGGCGCTGATGTGGTGGTGATGCTTCAGGCTCAAATTGGTGGACTCTTTTATCAAGATTTTATTGACAATAATGTTTCGTCAACTTCACTTATTTTGGATTTAGTTAAATTAAATAATATTCCATCTCTTGTACATATAAGTTCTTCGGTAGTTGAGTCTATTGCCGATGATTTCTACACTCGTAGCAAAATTAAACAAGAGAATATTGTTCTACAAAGTGGCATTTCTTGCCCAATCTTACGTCCAACAATAATGTATGGGTGGTTTGATAGAAAGCATTTGGGTTGGCTTGCTCGGTTGATGCAAAAGATTCCTATTTTTCCAATTCCAGGCAATGGAAAATTTATGCGTCAGCCATTATATGTTGGTGATTTCTGCGATGTCATCATTAGTTGTATAGAAAATAAAATTCCATCAGGCATTTTTAATATCTCAGGACATCAGAAAATTAATTACATCGATATGATTCGAATAATTAAAAAAACCATAGGTGCTAAAACTGCTATTTTAAAAATCCCTTATGGTCTTTTTTATGGATTACTTTGGGTATGGGCGTTATTCGATAAAAATCCACCATTTACAACTCAGCAATTGCAAGCATTGGTTGCTAAAGACGAATTCGAGGTAACTAACTGGCCAGAAACTTTTGGCGTTTCATATACGCCTTTTGAAAAAGCGATTGAAGAAACATTCAATCACCCGGTATATAGCAAAGTAGTGCTCGAATTTTAAGGGAATTAGCGTGGGAAAAAAAGTTGCAGTTTTGGGTGCTGGCCCTATGGGTCTAGCGGTAGCTTATCAATTAGCTAGAGATGGTCATCATCCTATAGTTTATGAAGCCGATGATCGTATTGGCGGTATGACTGCGGCGTTCGATTTTTCCGGCCTTAGGATTGAGCGTTACTATCATTTTCACTGCATATCTGACCATGCTTTTTTAAAAGTGCTAGATGAGTTGGGTTTGAGTGAAAAAATGCGTTGGATCCCCACGAAAATGGGGTATTGGTATTTAAATCAATTGCAGGATTGGGGAAATCCTGTGGCATTACTTAAATTTCGCGGTCTGAGCTTTATTGCTAAATTTCGCTATGGCTTGCATGCATTCATATCTACTAAGCGTGATGATTGGAAGCCTTTGGATAAAGGCAATGCTGTGCAGTGGATCCAGCGATGGGTAGGCCCAGAAGCTTACGAGGTTTTATGGCGCAGATTATTTGATTACAAATTTTATGAGTACACAAGTAATCTCTCGGCAGCTTGGATATGGAGTCGCATACGCCGTATTGGACGCTCACGCTACAGTCTATTTAAAGAAAAACTTGGCTATCTTGAGGGTGGTTCGGATACTCTTTTACATGGTATGCAGTTTGATATTAAAAAGAACGGTGGGGAAGTGTTTCTAAAAACGCCGGTAACTAAAGTTGTCATTGAAAATGATAGTGTGAAGGGTATTCAGACCCCAAATGGTTTTGAACAATTTGATACCGTTATTAGTACGATCCCGCTCCCTTTTATACCAAGGGTAATTCCAGACTTACCAAGTAAAATTTTGACGCAATTTAAAAATGTTAAAAATATTGCGGTTGTTTGTGTAATCGTGAAATTAAGTAAGCCTTTAACCGAGTATTTTTGGCTCAATATAAATGACCCTGAAATGGATATACCCGGCATAGTGGAATACTCTAATTTGCGTCCGTTAGAGTATTCGATTGTGTATGTGCCGTTTTATATGCCAGGAGAGCACCCAAAGTTTGCTCAGCCTGATGAGGTATTTCTTGGAAAGGTAAAAAAATATTTCAAGAAAATCAATCCCAAGCTTACAGATGATGATTATTTAGATATTCGGGCCAGTCGATATCGCTTTGCACAGCCAATTGGGGTGCCGGGCTATTTAGAAACTATCCCTAATGCTAAGCTTCCAATTAATGGTCTTTGGGTTGCGGATACTTCCTACTACTACCCTGAAGATCGGGGAATTTCTGAGAGTATAGATTTCGGTCGAAAAATGGCTCAGGATGCTGTCAGGTGATCCACCAATTTTTTTCAAAGCAATTTATTAGTTTTTTAATTACTGGTGGAATTGCAGCTACCGTTAATTTTTTATCACGCATCTTTTATAACCAGTACTGTAGTTTTTCTAGTGCTGTTATTTTCGCTTATCTAACTGGCATGGTTTCAGCGTTTGTACTAGCAAGGCTATTCGTTTTTAAATCAACTAGTCAATCTCTTAAACGTTCTGCAGTTTTTTTTACTTTGGTGAACGTGATAGCCGCATTGCAGACTTGGATTATCAGCATGGGATTTAATTATTACGTTTTACCTGCATTTGGTGTTGACCAATATGCTGCTGAAATTGCAAGCGCTATTGGGATAGCCTTTCCTGTATTCACAAGCTATTTGGGTCATAAACGTTGGTCATTTAAATAAGCCATTTATGAAAATCGGTAAGGTAGCATTAGGAGTTCTTTTGCAATAATTTGGTTCTCGGTGCTTACTGTTTTTATTTGTATGGGAATTTTAGAAATGCTGAATTTAAAGGTTAGCAAACCCAATCTTTGAGTTAGATCATGACGACTCTAGATGTTCATCTTGTTAAAAATGAGACTTGGAAGATGTCGTATGACCATCATAATTAGCCACCATTTAGCAGGTGCATAAATTACCGCTTTCTTGGATTCAATTCCTGCAGTTATAGTTTTGGCGACTTCTTCTGGCGTCGCAAATTTCTCGCTACCTTTCATCGCCGCAGTCATAGGTGTATTGGTTGGGCCTGGTTTAATGAGTGAGACATTAACCCCAGTTCCTGCAAAGCGGTGTTGTAATCCTTGCGCGTATCTCGTCACTAGACCTTTCGCGGCTCCATAAACATAGTTTGATTTACGTCCGCGATCGCCTGCAACAGAACCAATAATGGCAATAGAGCCTTGATTTAGTTTGGTCATATGTTGGGCAAAGGCTTCTGCATAGAGCACTGGGGAAATTCCATTAATTTCTAAGGTGCTGTAATTTAACCCTAAATTACTCTGACAATCCTGTTGCTCTGGAAGCGTTCCGTGTGCAATTAAGGCAATATCGATTGGTTGAAATGTAAATAGAGCATCAACTGTATTTTGAATGGCAGTTGGGTCGATAAAATCAGTCACCACTATTTCTATTTTTGTGTTTTGTGATCTCACTAGCAAGTCAGCGGCGACTATCTCTAATTTTCGCTGATCCCTACCAACCAAAATTAATTCTACTGAACCTTGTTGTGCCCATATTCTTGCGCAATGCTCAGCTATAGATGAAGTAGCCCCAATAATGGCAATTCGTTTTGTATTGTTCAATTTAACTTCCTAGTAGACGACGTGATAATGATGAGCTAATTCCAGCATCTCGATATTTTAAGAATTCATTTAACTTCGGGTAGCCTGCCTCAAATAGTTCACGAGGCATGCGGGCATCTTTAGCCGGGTATATCCGACCCTTTGCTTCTTTGACAATAGCATCCAAGCGATTCATGAGTTTGTGTGTACGCGATGCATGATTTGGAAAATCTAGCGCTAGCGTAACTCCGGGCTCTGGAAAGCTGAGCATTCCTAGAGACTCTCTGTTGCCAAAGGTCTTAAGCACTGCAAGAAATGAGCCTTCACCTGATTTTTCAATTTCCTTCAGCATGGCTTGAGTAGCGTCTTGCCCCACATTTCTTGGAACAACACTTTGGTACTGAAAGAATCCCTTGGGGCCATACATTCGATTCCACTCTAACAGTTTGTCTAATGGATAAAAGAAGGGCTCGTAATGTACAGTGCTTGTTCCAGCTTTGTATTTTTGATGGTTGCGGTAAAGAAAATTAAAGGGGCGTAAGGTAAGACTATTAACTAGAGAAATGGGCGGCACAAAAGGCATTTTTTTCTCAGCCTTCATTTTTGGAGCATGCTTTAGTTCTTTATTTGGATTGGCGCGCATAAAAATGCCCTGCCCTTTGCCGGATATGCAGTCAATCCAGGAGACTGTATGCTCCCAGTCTTTTTCAGAGGAGTCAGCTAACTCAAAAAATTCAGATAAATTGGAATAGGGGATTGACTCAGTATCTAGCCAAGGGCCAGCAGTGGGGCGCATCTGAATTTCTGCTTCAAGAATTACGCCAGTAAGTCCTAAACCGCCTAAAGTTGCGGAAAACCATTCGGTATTATGTAAAGGCCCACACTCAATTATGGTGCCATCAGTTCGTATTAATTTAATATTTTGAACGTGATCACCAAACGACCCAAGTAGATGATGATTTTTCCCATGTACATCATTTGCAATTGCACCGCCCACTGTGACCATCTGAGACCCCGGGGTGACAGGTAATATCCATCCCCTAGGTATCAGGAGTCTTTGAATATCTCTTAAGAGTACACCAGACTCACATATCAGGCGCCCGGTATGTTCATCAAAATGGATTAGGTGATGAAGCCCAGTCGTGAGCCACAAAGCTCCCTTTGGATTTAATCCTACATCCCCATAGCTACGACCCATGCCATGAGCGATTCCGCCCTGAGTTTCATTTGCACGAATTTGATTGAAAGCCTGATGTCGATCATTTAAGGGGATAACCTGATGATCTTCATGGCTTAATCGACCCCAGGAGGAAATTGGTTTCATTTAATCTGGAAGGTATTTACAGGGTGTTGAGGGTGTATTTATTAGGCATGCGATATTTTGAGTATTTTAAAGGCTGATAGTAACTATTCATAAAGTAACCGTTAAATATATATTGATATTGTAATTAATGCGAAAATAAGACCCATGGCATCTGTATTCTGAATTTAAAAGCTATTAGTCTGAGACATATGAAAATTGAAAAAACTGGATTTAGTCTGAAGGACCGCTTAATTGCGCTTATAAAGCTATTAAGACCAAAGCAATGGGTAAAAAATGGCTTTGTTTTTGCGCCTTTAGTATTTTCGGGTGAGATGCTCAATACATATGCACTAGCCCAAGCCTCTCTGGCTGCTTTCTTTTTTTGTATGGCATCGTCTGCAACTTATATAGTGAATGATATTCATGACATAGACCATGATCGTCGGCACCCTAAAAAGTCCACATCACGCCCTCTAGCTTCAGGCATTGTTTCTAAAAATGCTGCTTTAGTTGTTTTGGCGGCCCTTTATATCGTTTTGGCTCTTGGGTATTTGGTAATGCCAAAGGTTATTTTGGTAATTGTTGCTTATGCTGTCTTAAACCTTGCCTATACCTTTGTCTTAAAGCACGAGCCAGTTATTGATATTTTTACTATCGCTATAGGCTTTGTTTTGCGTGTTATTGCAGGTGCTACTGCCCTGAATTTAGATCCATCAGCTTGGATGTGCGTCACAACTCTATGCTTGGCTTTGTATTTGGCGGCAGTAAAACGTCGCCAGGAGCTTGCTCAAAGTGGGTCTGATGGCCGTAAGGTTTTGCAAAAATATTCAGTATCGCTGGTGGACCGCTACGCAGAAATGTCTGCGACTGGCGCTTTACTTTTTTATAGCATGTTTGTAATGTCAGCCCGTCCTGCATTAGTCATTACCATTCCATTAGTTTTATTCGGTCTTTTTCGCTATTGGTACGTAGTTGAAGCTCTCGATGGGGGCGAGTCTCCAACTGATGCTTTGCTGGCTGACTGGCAATTAATGGCGGTAGTGGTTCTTTGGGTCGCCACTTGTGTTTTTGTTCTCTCCGGATTTAGTCTATGAAAGAATTTTCATACATACTTATTCCTTTTCTGGCTTGGCTGGTTGCAGGAATCTTGAAGTTCTTAATTAATAGCTTGAGAGCGCGTCGTTTTGCTTTTGACTTAATTGGTTATGGTGGGTTACCCAGCAACCACAGTGCTATCGTTTCAAGCATTGCTATGCTCATTGCCTTGAGGGAGGGGATTAATAATCCTGCTTTTGGTGTTGCTATTGCACTGGCCTTCATCGTAATTCTAGATGCCAGCAGTTTGCGTAGGCAAGTAGGCAAGCATGCCTCTGCAATTAACAAGTTAAATTCTCTAAATGCATCTCATGCATCTTTCTTGCGTGAGCGCATGGGGCATACACGCATCGAAATTTTAGCTGGCGTGCTTACTGGGTTAGCAGTAGCTTATTCGGTAAATTTTCTAGCTAGTTGAGTAATGAGTCTCTGAATTTGGATATTTAATAGCCTTTTGAACGGAAGATGCTTGTTTCAAAAAATATATAAATAGCATTAAAAGGCCACAAAAATTCAGACCAATAAAGTACTCAATCTTTACATTTATGAGTTCTGATAGTTGAAACTCGTATTTAATTCCAAACCAAAAGAAAAGAATTAGTCCAAGCGCTATTTTCCCTTGAAGAGTTTTTTTGTTTTGATAGGCCAGTACAAAAGCAGGTAGAAGCACCACAAAATCATAAGGAAGATGCTTTACTGTCATTAGTGATCCAATACATAGTAAAGACAAGGTCTGTAGCCTACAGACGGTTTCTTTTTTTGCAATTACATATGCAATCAATACGCTTACTACAGCTGGGATTCCATAGGTAAACATCAAATATGGTGCGGAATTTTTTGTAAAACCAAAAACTTCAGAAAATGACATTAGATCCGCCGTTCCGAGTCCAACAGAACTGGATCCCACCTTCAGTGGCTCAAGTAAGGCTGTAAGTGGTGGCTCACTGAGGACAATGGAGAAAGCAAGCCATCCAAGCATGCAACTAATGCATGAAATAAAGAACCCTTTAATTCCATGCTTAAAAAGAATAAATACGGATAAAACAGGCATAAAACTATATTTGAAGTATGCAAAGCCCATTAGAAAAAGTCTTAATCCTAACGGCCTCAGAAAAAATGCACAAAATGCCAACAGCACAACTAAGCTATGTTGCCCATTGGATATGGTGTTACGTAGAGAGGCGCTTGCCAAAAAAACAAATAACACAATCAATATATCCCTCTTTGTTAGTTCAACCTCTTTAGAAATGATGTTGACACACACAATAGCAAGTAGGATATTTGTCAACGCCCAAATGAGCTTGGCATACCACCAGTCCATGATTGCAAACGGTGCACATATAAAATAGGCGAGGTGAGCGTAGTTTGGGGCCTGGGATAAGATAATTCTGTTATCAATATTTCCGTTTAAAAAATATTGATAAGGATTGATCCCTTCTAAAAATAGTACTGTAGGGCTCCATTGAAAGTCCTGGCTAAAAACCAATGCATTTTGAATTCCCTTAGCCACTGATATGACCGCAAAAATACCCAGCACCATTATTGGAAGATATCTAAAAAAGGCTTTTTCTCTCATATATAGATATTTTCTAGTCTTTAGGGTTTATTTTGTTGGCGATTGATTTCGGTAAAAATATTCTTTTCAGTCCTGAAAACTCTAACATCACCATTGACTTCTGACACAATTAAACCCTTGTCACATGCTTGTGCAGTGGGACCACTTAGAGCAATTTTTAACCAATCAGGATCTAGTGATCGCGTAATGTATACGCAAATATTAGACGGGAAATTGCTATTCATTTGGTCAGGTAACTTATAGCGTAACTGCAAATCATTGCGCTTCAGAAATGGGTAAAACATCATTCCTACACCTCTAGACATAAAGCTCACTGTCACCGGCCCATTAGAATCTACGCCTTGGGCCAGACTAAGAATCTGCTGTTCAATCTCTAGAGTGGTTGGTCCGTCAATATAGGGATTTTTTGAGAAAGCGGGCCTCATGCCTGCAAAAGAACTTCCTGCCTGATATGCATTAAGGGCGATGAGGATCATCAGTGCCAACACTTTAATGAATTTCTTTTCGGGCAATAGATTGAGGCCGACAATACTAATGAGGCCGAGTGATAAATTGAAAAAAATCTGATACCACATCTCCTGACCAATTGCATATGTCAAGAAAAATGACAGAGACAATAAACCAAGAATAGTTAAGTTACGATGATTTTTAAAGAATGCGAAAAGCACTGTGCTACTAATTACAAAAAGATAAAAAATATTTTTTGGGATCTTATAGAATGGCGTTCTTCCAAACTTTCTTGAAAATTGATAGATCATGTCTTGATTAAATGCATCAAGATTCTTAAATACAAATCCCAAGTACAGGGCAAGCAGGGCTAGAGATACGGATATTGCGAGCACATCCCACTTATTGGGCTGTAGTATTTTCAGACTTCGAGCGCTTTTAAGTTCTAATGCGATAGCTCCAATTATGGGTAAAGATATATATATCGCGTTGAAGTGAAATAGTGCGCAAATAATTAAAATTGCTATTGCTATCCAAAATCGTTTATATATTAAGGCAAGAAAAATTAGAGAGGCGAAAAATATCTCCATTGATTCCATGCGAGCAAGATTTCCGCTTGCTAAGCTTGAGGGGAGAAGAAAGCTTGTAGCTAGCAAAAGGATTGAAATTTTGGAAACAATATCCTTCAGGGTAATTGACAATGTCAAGAAGCCTAGTAAATAGAATGCCCAGGATATTTCTCGGGACAGAGCAAATGAATAACCAAAAATTTTATAAATAGACCCGGTCAGAATCATATAGCCAGGGTTCATCCACATAATAGTGCGCTCATTACTTAGGGCACTAGTAAAGAGAGTGCTGTGCTCAGCCCAGGCAATTGCCTGTAGTGTGAAGCTTGATTCGTCATCCCATGGGATCGGAAAGGTTTGCCAATTAATCCAAAAAAACGCTAAAAAAAAGAATGTAGCGAGGCCAATCGTCGACCAAAAAATAAATGAGTCAACCGTAGTTTGGGGTCTGATTTTCGACATGAGAGTTATTTTATGCTGTTAAGCCTGGCAGATATATAGTGGGAAGGGTGTAGGCAGCCTGTTGGATGGAAAAAAAGAGTTTCAATAGCAAGCCTAATCTTAATATGCATGTAATGACCCACTAAAAACCTGTTCAGTCATAATTATGAAAGGATTATGAAATGGGTATCGTGATGGAAGAAGAGACCAAGAGATGGACAGCCAAATGTAAAGCCGCTTTGGTGATTGAAATTATCCAAGGCAAAACGACAATTTAAGAGTCTAGGCGCGCTTTTGATATTGCCTCTTCTGAGATTGAAGATTGGGTAAAAGATGCCAAAAAAGCCATGGAAAATATACCTAGAGCAAAATCTTTGGATATTCGTGAACAATATGAACCGCAACTCAAAGAGTTGCAGGAGGCTTACGGTGAGGCCATGTTCGAGATTCTTGCACGAAAAAAAGTTGTCATCTCTGTTGGGCGAAGACGAGAAATGATTGCCTCAGTGCAACAGAAGCTAGCGGCAGAGGGAATGAAGGTCTCTATGGGTCAATTAGACAATCTCTGCCTATGATCTTAATGACGTAGTGGTTTTTGGGGTTTTTGATACATCAGGGAATGAGGTCATTCCACAAACGAAAATTTATGCCGTCAGAAGTGCTAATTTTTCTGCGCATACTGTTTTATCGGCTGATATACAGCAGCAATAAATGATGGATGACATGCGTAAAAAGTTAGCCATGCAAATGACGATGTATGTCATGGCTTTGGGGCATCGCCAATCTAAATAAGTGGGAGTATTTTTTCAGTTGCTTGATCAACCGATTCTTGAGAAGGATCAATCGTTAATTCAGCATGCTCGGGTAGCTCATATTCACTGCCGATACCAGAAAAATTAGATAAATTTCCCGATCTTGCTTTTTGATAAAGCCCCTTGACGTCGCGCTCTTCACAGACGCTCATTGGAGTATTGAGATAGACCTCAATAAATCGACTGTCTCCAGCCAGCTCTCTTGCTAACCTTCGCTCTATCTTGAATGGGCTAATGAAAGCGCAGATGACAATGAGGCCTGCATCCATCATGAGTTTGGCTACGTGGGCGATTCTGCGGATATTTTCTGTACGATCTTGATCGCTAAATCCCAGATCTTGATTAAGTCCTTGGCGCACTACATCGCCATCTAGTAAAAAAGTCTGCTTGCCTTGTTCATGAAGTTGAATTTCTAAGGCATTGGCTAATGTTGACTTCCCAGCGCCCGATAAACCAGTAAACCAGATTATTTTTCCAGTTTGACTAAGCAAAGATTCCCTTTGTGTCCTGTCAACAGTCAAAATAGGTGGCGTTAGATGCTTAATGGTTTGCTCATTCATGATTTCATTATGAATCAATAATATTGATTGTTATCAAAAGATCTCCTGGTGAAGATCGTAGTTAATTTCGTTGCAATCTCTTATTTTAGCGGCTGATTTCTTCATTACTAAGCTTTATAACCTCTACGGCGATTGCTTCAAATGAGTTAGGCCTAAATATCAATGTTGAATCAGTCAAATGAGCTAATTACCCTAAACAATTAGGCTGAATCCAAAGTCTTTATTTTAGCCAAGGACTTAATGTAGGTCCGATGGGCATTGATAAGGCAAACATGGATAAAGAATTACTTCTGCTGATGATTTATTGGCTCTTGGAACTAGGTTGACAAGCATAATATGGGGTATTTGGCAGAAAATTGGGTATAGTGATTGCTTGTTCTTAAAGTAGCCTCTCATGAATACCCATCACCAAGAATTTGTCCAATACCAGCTTACCCGCCAGAGCTTTTGGAAACGCATTCATGCTTCTATATCTCGTTCATGGGGCTCGTATTATCAAGGGCGCTTGACTGATATTTATCAGCATTTAATACCTGTTGGATCTCGTGTTTTAGAACTTGGCTGTGCTAATGGACGTTTGCTCGCCGCTTTAGATTCCTCCTATGCAGTGGGGGTGGACTTTAGCTCGCCGGCGCTAGACTCTGCTAAAAAGAAATCTCCCCAGGTCAACTTTATTGAAATGGATGCCCATGAGATTAAATTAGATGATCAAACATTTGATTTTATTATCTTGTCTGATTTGGTCAACGACCTCTGGGATGTACAAACTGTTTTAGAGCAATTGCGCCCTTACTGTCATCCAGAAACACGCATCATTTTTAATTTCTTTAGCCATTTGTGGAGCTTGCCACTGCGCTTTGCTCGCTGGCTTGGTTTGGCTACTCCCAATCTTTCGCAGAATTGGTTAACCCGCCATGATATGAAAAACCTCTTAGAGATTTCTGGGTATGAGCCTTTGCGAGAGTGGCGGGAAGTCATCGCCCCTTTACCGATTCCATTACTATCAAATTTCTGTAATCGATACCTTGCTCGTATTTGGCCTTTTGAATTGCTAGACATTACCAATTTTGTGATGGCGCGTCCGATTGGGCTGGCTCTGAAGAAGAATCCTACAGTCTCTGTCATCGTGGCTGCGCGTAATGAGTCCGGCCATATCGAAGAGCTTATGGAGCGGATTCCGGAGATGGGCGGCGGAACTGAGATCATCTTTGTTGAGGGTAATTCTACTGACGATACTTATGACAAGATTGCTCTAGAGATCTCTAAGAATCCCAATCGCAATTGCAAATTACTTAAGCAAGATGGTAAGGGTAAGGGTAATGCTGTTCGGAACGGTTTTGATTTAGCCTCGGGCGACATCTTGATGATTTTGGATGCTGATATTACTGTGCCACCAGAAGACTTAACTCGCTTCTTTAATGTGATTGCAAATGGTTCGGCAGAGTTTGTCAATGGCGTACGCTTGGTTTACCCAATGCAAGAAGACGCAATGCGCTTTCTTAATCTGATTGGTAATAAGTTTTTCTCATGGGCCTTTAGCTGGCTATTAGGGCAGCCTATACGGGATACCTTATGCGGCACGAAGGTGCTCTGGAATAATGATTACAAACGGATCGCACATAACCGCACTTACTTTGGTGACTTTGATCCCTTCGGTGACTTTGATTTACTCTTTGGCGCCGCCCGACTCAATCTGAAAATCATGGAAGTGCCTATTCGTTATCGCGCGCGTCGGTATGGAGAGACCAACATCTCACGCTGGTCGCATGGCTGGTTACTTCTCAAGATGGTGGTCTTTGCGGCTCGCAGAATTAAATTTACCTAGGTCTGCGCGCGACTTTTTGCCAACTTGGCAAGCGCATGATGAAATAATAAAAAGGGGCTTTTGCCCCTTTTTATTTGTGCGTTTGAGTCTTTTGCTCTATTAAATGGGGTTTCCCTGGCATTCAGCTGCAATTCTTTTGGCATCGATCTTTTCTAGGAAGATTTGTGGCGAAGAGCAGAAGGGCTGTCCGCCTTTACGCATTAATAGATTGACGTAGCGGGTATGCGGCACTAAGTTCACTAGCAGGATTAAAAAAATCAGGAGGCTCACTGCCTTTACTTGCGCCTTGATGGAGTCTAATTTTCGTATTAATACCAGGGCAAATCCAAGAAGAAAAAACTCTGCAAGCAAAAGATAGTGGGGCGCATCTATATACCGAGTGCGATTAATTAGCGAGACTGCATAAAATGCCAGGAAGCTATAGATGCCAAACGTGATGTCGACCTTATTGAGTTTTTTGCGCAATCCATAAAGTAAGACAAGGCAAAAAATCACCAAAATGAGAGGTGATGAAACCTTAGAAAATAAGGTAATTAAGGGCTCAAGTAAGGAGTTGGCAATTTTGCTCAGTACGTAGAGTGCATTGCTATCCATGGCAATTTTTTCAGCATTAGGGTCTGGAGCAAGCCAGCGTGTCATGCTGATAGGATCTTCAATATTAGTAAAGATTGATATGTTTTGATTGAGTTTGAAACTAAAGTAATTTAATGCTTCAAAAGCAATCAGATAAAAAATGTTAAATAAGCTAGTGGCTTTGAAGACATTAATCTTTACTTTTTTGGCACTTACGAAAGTAAGACCATAGAAAAACACAATTAAGCCGAAATTGATTACTAGGCTCAGGCCTGAGCTAATCAGACTGTAAAAAAGTGCTAGCGCTATAAAGCTTGCTAGGCTGGCCAGCTTTAAAGGGTTGTCAGAGTCATTGGACTCGTTTGATTCAATTGGCTTGCCTTCTACCTTTGCGGAAATAAAGTAATAAGTCCAGGTGAAATAAAAGGGCGCAAGCACTAAGACTTGTGCTTTATTTAAGGCGCCACAAAAGAGCATCAGCAAGCAAGCTAATAAAGATAAAACCTGCTTACCTTGGCTATTAAAGTATTGAATATAGAAATACAGGGACCCGAGCAAGAAAAGAAAGGCAATCGGTTCTGTTCTCGTGAGAGTGAAATGAAAAAATACACCATTGCTAATAAAAATGAGCAGGGCAATTAAAAAAGATAAAACACGCTCTCGAGTAATTTTTTGAGCGATATAGTAGGCTACCAAGACATAAGCAATAGTCGTTAGTAAAGCAGCATGCCTTGTCGTGATGATGAGGATCCTCATACTTTCAAGCATAGAGCTTGATTGATTGAGGTCAGTGATGTTCTGGAGATGGTAGAAACCTAAATAATTGGCGATCCCAATCAAATAGGCAATGAGATGGATGGAAAAAAAGCCCGGGTGGTCTAGATACTCTTGATTGGAGCCTGAGTAGACTAGCAAGCCGTTATAAGAGAGGGTGAGCTCTTGGTCCACCCAATGTGGCCAGTTTTGCTTGTAGCCTGTTGCATAAAACAGGATGAGCACGATGGCGCTTAGAGCTAAGTAGGGCCAAATGCTAGAGAGGGTCTGTAGGCAGCGTTTCATGGGTCTATTTTGGCTTAAGATTGATGGTCTAGTACCATTTATACCTATTATCTCTTTTTGCTTTCCAGCCCTTGTCATTTAATCCTCTCTTTGTAGACCAAGCCCCCCTTCATCTCAAATATCGCAAAGATATTGATGGCCTCCGTGCGTTAGCTGTTTTGCTAGTGGTGATTTATCACGCTTTTCCAAATTGGGCCCATGGCGGCTTTATTGGGGTGGATATCTTCTTTGTAATTTCTGGTTACTTAATTACCTCAATCATTTTGGATGGGCTAGCAGATAAGACATTTAGTCTGGTGGATTTTTATTGCAAACGCATTATCCGAATCTTCCCAGCATTAATTTTGGTATTGGCTTGCTCCATTGGATTGGGCTGGTTCATGCTCTATCCAGCGGAACTACAGCTACTCGGAAAGCATCTCCTCTCTGCAGTGGGGTTTTTTTCAAACTTCACCTATCTTTCTGAGGCGGGCTATTTTGATAGTCGAGCCGTTGAAAAGCCTTTATTGCATCTTTGGTCTTTGGCAATTGAAGAGCAGTTTTATCTAATCTGGCCAATACTTTTATGTTTTCTCTATAAATTACGCTCGCGCTCTCCTTCATCTTTAGGTTTTTCTTTGCGTGGGTATTTATTGCTATTGATAGCCTGCTCTTTCGCCTGGAATATGCATCTCATTCATGTGAATAAGTCAGCCGCTTTTTTTCTTCCTTTTAGTCGGTTTTGGGAATTGCTGGTTGGCGCCTTATTGGCTCACGTATTTAGCTCAGATCAGTCTGGGTCTCGTGGGGGTGACGGCATTTCCTCATGGGGCTTGCGGCTGCAGACTATTGCAGAAAATACGTTATTTAGACAGCTTGTTTCATTCTTGGGTTTAACTTGCTTAGTGGTAGGCGTGATGGTGATTTACCCGCGCAGCTTATTCCCAGGCTGGCTTGCTCTTCTGCCCGTTGTTGGTGCTGCCTTGATCCTCTATGGTGGTGAAAAGACTTGGATTAATCGCTACCTTTTATCAAATCGCTTCATGGTCGCCATTGGACTGATTAGTTATCCCCTCTATTTATGGCATTGGGCGCTGCTCTCCTTTGCGCAAATTTGGGGACCAATATTTATTGAGCAGCGCTTACTCATTGTTGGCCTCTCTCTTATGTTTTCTTGGCTTACGTATCGCCTCATTGAAAAGCCATTGCGTAATAGGCAGTTCATTAGAAAAAAATCCAGCGTATTGATTGGATTGATGATTGCCATCTTGGCCGTTGGATTTATTCTGACATCCAATGGTTTTTCTGAAAGAGGCGTGAACACACTTTCTCAGTTTGAGCAGTCTGCTCAAGATGGTTCTGATGGGGGATTTGTTATTCAGGGTTGTGGTTTATCTGACCTGGCTTTTAAAGAATACTTTGCTGGCTGCTTTGAGGATCGGCGCGAGCCTGCTAAATTTGCCTTAGTTGGGGATAGCAAAGCTATGGCATTGTTTCCGGGCTTAGTGCGCAGCTCTCAAGCTGGGGGTAGGTGGCTAACGATCTATGGCCCTGGTGGGGATAAAGCTATCATGCCTTACTTATCTGATAGCCGCGCAGATGTAAAGCCCTCTCAATCAACTTATACCGATCAAGCGATCAAACAAGTTTCCAAAAACTCACAAGTGAAAGTGGTCGCTTTAGCATTTTCAAGCAAAGGCGTCATGACAACCGATGTAGATAGTCTTTATAAGGGTGAGCATCAAGCCCAGGCAATTCAGGGGCTAGATGCGATTGTTGCCAAATTAGTGGAAAGTAGAAAGCAGGTGGTTTTGATAGTCGACAATCCCACCCTGGCATTGCCACAAGATTGTTTTCATAGAAAGCTCGGCATTAGTTGGTTGGATCAATTTGAGAAAATTGATCCCCGCTGCTCAATGACTTATGAAAAGCATACCCAAATGACGGCCAAATACCTTGAAGTTCTGAATGCTGTTGCAAAAAAATACCCAGGTCAAGTTCGCGTATTTGATTCTGGGCCCATTTTATGTGATGTTCAAAATAATATTTGCTCCTATCAAAAAGACGGCCGGAAAATGTATTCTTATACTGACCATATCTCTGACTATGCAGCGGGAAGAGTCGGTGAGGTTTTAAATCATCAACTTGTAGATTCATCACGCTAGGTATCTGGCTCTTGTATATAAAGTAAATAAAGCGTATATAGCACCAATGAAAATAGTCCTAGCCAGTCAATTTAAAAATGAAGCAGTCAGAGCTGTGGAGTGGCTCGAGTATTACAAGGCGCGCGGTATTGTGGACTTTATTCTTTGTGATGATCACTCCACAGATGACTCTATTGCCCGCATTAATAGTGTTGAAGGAATTAAGGTAAAGCACTTTAGTTCACAATCAGTACCCACTCGATTTTCTGGCTCATCTGATACTGAGCTATATAAGTGGGATTTAGAGCACCCTCAAAATCAACATACGAACTTTCGCCGAATGTTTGCTTATGCCTGTGAACACTATAGCTCTGATACAGCCATAGGCTTTTTGGATATGGATGAATTTATTTTTACCAATAGTGATGTGCCACTGCATCAGGTAATTACTGAAAAGATAAAACCCTATGCAGTGATGTCAATTTGCAGCTTTGAGGTCGATTCTCGAACATTTGTATTAAATGGTTCTAATTTGCTGGATCAAACCACACGCTCAATGTCGGTAGAGAGTCGCGCTCGCTCGACGCGCCGTACTACAGTGAAGTCTTTTATTCAACTGGGGCACCCATTAAGTAAATATGCCTTTACAGAACCCATTTCAGAAATTGGGGCCGGAATACATACATCCGGTTTGCCTCTGAGCTCACGTCAAACTTGGCCTAAATTGATCAGAAAGCGCTTGAAGAATTGGCTGCGCATGATGGTGGGGGGCGGGCCAAAGAGATGGTATGCCTTGGAAAGTGTTTGGGTACCGCAGAATCCCCACGACTCCTTTGCTCTAGAGGATTTATGGCTCCGAGTGGACCCCTATAGCCTTTCTTACCTGCATTACCGTACCCCAAGCTATGACATGCCTATCAATGGCCCATTATTTGATTGTGATTATGATCTGAAGAAGTCATGATCAATTTATCAATAGCACCCATAAGTTCGCTAGAAATGTTATTGGACTAGGTTTGGTCTCTAGTGATGGTGATAACGCTATCTGGTCTTAAGGCACCAAACTTAAGAATAGGTATTCAAAGAAGATGATGAGATGAACTACCCCTTGTAAGCGGGTAGTTTTGCCGATAGCTAAGGTCAGGGCGCCAATAAAAAGGGTTAAGTACAACAGTGTGATATTGAGACTACTAATGCCTAGACTAATTGGTAGGTTAAAGAAGATGGCAATAGCCGCTATTACTGGTATCGAGAGACCAATACTAGCAAGAGCTGAGCCTAGCGCTAAGTTCAAACTGCTTTGTAAGCGGTTGGCTCTAGCCGCTCTTACTGCGGCATACCCTTCAGGCAGCAATACTAAAAGTGCAATGGCAATACCAACAATAGTCTTGGGTGCGCCAGCAGCTTTGACACCCGCTTCGATTGCAGGGCTGAGTAGCTCAGCCAAGCCAACAACAATAATTAAGGAGAGGATCAGTAGTACTACGCTGACGCCCGTTTTGAGGTTGCTAGGCTTTTGCGCATGAAAATTGATGTCGGTTTTCTTATCAATTGCTTTAGGAAGGTAGTAATCACGATGACTAACAGTCTGAAAGAATAGAAAAGCAATATAAAGTGCAAATGAGGCAATGCCCGCAAAGGCGAGTTGGCTTTTAGTGAAGTCTGGACCTGGAGAGCTGGTGGTGACAATCGGCATTACTAGAATAAATGTAGCAAGCGCTGTGAGCACTGCCAATGCAGAATTCGTACCGTCATTACGAAAACTCATTTCATAATGCTTGAGGCCGCCAATAAAAATACACAATCCAATCACTCCATTCATCACAATCATGACGGTGGCAAAGACAGCATCACGGGCAATAAATTCAGAACCTTCATGGCCGCTAAGCATCATCGAGATAATCAGTGAGACCTCAATAATCGTGACGCATATTGCTAATACAAGGGTACCAAAAGGCTCACCCGTTTTATGTGCAATCACTTCAGCATGATGAACCGCTGTCAGTACCCCACCAAATAGTGCGATAGCCATAAAAACGATAAACCAGGTTTGACCAGCGAGTTCGTGAATGAGAGTTGCCATACCTATTCCTGCGTTAAGGGGTGAATACTATTAAGATGTCTTAGATTATCCGATGATTGGATGAATTAAAGGAAATATAAGCAAAATGAAGGCAATAATCTTATTTGGCCATGGTGCGCGAGATAGTCGTTGGCGCGAGCCATTCGATCGGCTTGCTAGTCTGTGGCAAGAGCAACATGCTAGTACCCCTGTAGAACTTGCTTTCTTGGAAATGATGCAACCTTCTTTAGAGGAAGCTGTTACTGCATTGGCAGCCAAGGGTGCCACTCAAATTACTATCGTGCCGGTATTTTTTGGCCAAGGCGGTCATTTACGCAATGACTTTCCGGTGCTGCTGCAGGCTTGCCAGGAAAAATTTCCGGCAGTTTCTTTAAGCGCGACGCTTGCCGTTGGTGAGGATTTAGGGGTTTTGCAAGCGATCATTGATTTTGGATCACAAAAAATATCCTGATTATTTAACCCTTGGGTTTATCAGGTATGTAATATAATCACATACCTGTGCTACTATAGCCTATGTCTAAAAAGCCTAGGCCAAAGCTTGAATCTCAATTAGAACGAGAAACCTTTAAGTTAAAGTCGAGCAATGGTGGTGGGCTATTAAGTTTTGAAGTTTGGGGCTATGTGCAAGACGGTAAGACGGTTGTTGCCCGATATAACTTGGCTTATATAAATAAGCTGATTTGTCAAAAAGATAATGGGCGTGTTTTGGGGTTTGATAATGCGCATGATTACCACCATAGGCACTACATGGGAAAAGTAGCCCCTGTCCAGTTTGTGAGTTACGAGAAGACGCTGGAGCAGTTCGAGCAAGACTGGCAAGAAATTATCAAAGGATTTAAAAAGGGTAAGAAATGACAAAAGTGATTATTCGTACCGATAAAGTTGAAGGCTTTTTCGATCGCGCACGGAAAGCTGCTCAAAAAGTAGACCGCAGTGAATCCTTTAAGAAGTCAGTTACCTTTTCCTTTGAAGACCCGGCGGAAATGTTCATGGTCCTCTCTGAGGCTCGTAGACGTTTGATGTTGGAGGTAATGAGTGAGCCCAAAACGATTACCCAGTTAACAGCTAAGCTACATCGGGATCGCTCTGCGATAACAAAGGATATTGGCCTATTAGAAAAAGTTGGTTTACTTGTTTCTCATAAAATAGCCAATCCAGGCCATGGTATCGAAAAATTGGTGCAGACTGTAGCCTCTAAAATCGAGATGATAGCTACACTTGGCTAATTATTAGAGCTTAGCCAGTTTTCTTTAGCAATACCTCGACATCCCTATTAGCGCTAAGTGCTTTTTTCTCTATAGCATCGATCTTCAAAGCTGCGCCAATCATGATGAGCGCAGGCGAAGTGCTATCAAACCAGCCATCTGCTTTACCTTCGGCTAACTCTTGCAGAGTGCTAGTCCACTGGCGCTCACGCGGTGTGCTCACCGCTTCCAGAATATGTACTGGCGTACCTTGACTCATATGTGAGTGTTGTGCAATCAATTGCTGTGCAATCTTGGCTGCATCTTTGCGACCCATGTAGTACACCAAGGTATCTGCAGTAGGGTTGGCAATAGGCTGGTCGGAGGTAAGATTTTCAGCGCCTTGAGCAAGGGTTATGAAGGCTACGCTTCTTGAAACACCACGCAAGGTCAATGATTGCTGAATGCTGGCTGCCCCAGCTAGCGCAGCAGTAATGCCTGGCACAACTTCCATCTCAATACCTGCAGCATTCAAAGCCTGAATTTCTTCATCGGCGCGACCGAACAGCATCGGATCACCACCTTTGAGTCGTACGACAGTCTGATATTTTTGTGCCGCATCTACTAGGCGTTTGTTAATAAATTCTTGAGCGGAAGAGAGTTTGCCGCAACGTTTGCCTACTGCAATCTGAATTGCTTGAGGGCATAGGGCGAGCATTTCTGGTTCGACTAAGGCATCGTGAAAAACAATATCGGCCTGCGCTAAGAGTTTTGCCCCGCGCACAGTGATGAGATCAGCCGCGCCTGGCCCAGCACCGACTAGGTAAACCTTACCTTGGGCTTGTGATGTGGGTTTGGAAGTTGACTGATTCATGTTCTGCTGAATATTAAATAGTTAAGCGCTCAAAGAGGCGCGCGTAGTTCTTAAGCCGCGCCAGCTGTTTTGAGTAGTGACACTAAATAAGTCGAATTGCTTTAAGGCCACATCAGTGTTTTGATCGGGGCGTAAGGCAAAGCTATCAAAGCCAACGCGAGCACCTTGCAAGAGTTGATCGATCAATACATCACCAATCGCACGGATCTCACCTTGCCATTGGAAGCGATCACGCAATAGGGCTGCAGTACTAAAGCTTCTACCATCCCTGAAAATAGGGAAGTGCGCTGCCACTACAGGCCATACTGTTTTACCCACTTCAATTAATTGCTCATGTTTGAGAATATCTTCATCAGCCGCAAACCAAACGCCAATCTTTCCTTCTTTGGCTTTAGCGGCAATATCACTTTCATTGTGGTGTTGCACCCACCAAGAAAATGGCACTAGAACTTTTGTAATGTTGGCTGGACCATGCTCTAAATCAGGTAATCCGCCTTCATCTTGGCTGCCACTCCAAATTAACCACACATTTGGAGCTAAGCTTGGTTTACTACCCTTAGGAAAGTGCAGCACTTGATCGTGCGCTGCAATCGTATTGCTGCTTGGTGTATTGGTTTGGCTCATGATGCATCCTCTCCAGAAACCTGGGCTGCTTTTTCTTTCTTCTTGGCGTTCTTATAGGCCGCCTCTTTAAATGGCGTCACCCCTAAACGGCGATACGCCTGAATAAATGACTCATCGTCCTTACGATCTTGCACGTAAGTATTGATGATGTTGGTAATCACATCTGGGATCTCGTCTGCATAGAAAGAAGGCCCAATCACCTTACCAATCGCTGCGTCATTGCCTTGCTCGCCACCCAAAGTGATTTGATACCACTCTTCACCATCTTTATCGACACCCAGCACGCCAATATTGCCTACGTGGTGATGACCGCAAGAATTAATGCAACCAGAAATATTCAAACTGATATCACCTAGATCAAACAGGTAATCGAGGTCATCAAAGCGTTCCTGAATGGCTTTAGCAATCGGTAATGATTTAGCATTTGCCAGTGAACAGAAGTCACCACCTGGGCAGGCAATGATGTCAGTCAGCAAACCAACGTTTGGCAATGCCACTTTTTGCTTTTTAGCCTCTTGCCATAATTCATAAAGCTTGGCTTGCTCAACATCAGCCAGCACCAAGTTTTGTTCATGGGTGGCACGCAGTTCACCAAAGCTATATTGATCAGATAGATCAGCAATCGCATACATCTGCGCCGTCGTAGCATCGCCAGGCGCTACTGAGCCATGTGGCTTGAGTGACAAAATCACACTCGCATACCCTGGTACTTGATGTGGTTTGACATTGCGCCCTAACCAGCGAGCAAAAGCAGCCTGATCTGCTTGACTTGCACCGGCAATCACTTGATCAGTTGTCAATGCAGGTAAATCTTTGTAAGCAGGCTTAGTAAAGTGTTTAGCAACACGATCCCATTCAGCCTGAGTAAAGTTGTCATCGCCTTCTTTGATGTGGAGCCATTCACCTTCCACTTGGCGGGCGAACTCTTCTGGACTTAAAGCTTTGACTAAGATCTTGATCCTAGCCTTATAGAGATTATCTCTGCGGCCAAAGCGGTTGTAAACGCGCAAGAGAGCAGTGAGATAGCTCGGCAGTAATTGCCATGGCAAACCTGTTTTTATGAGCGAACCCAAAATAGGCGTACGCCCCATGCCGCCACCAGCATAGATATCAGCTAGCAATTCACCTTGGGCATTTTTCTTCAATTCAATACCGACATCATGACAAAGCAAGATAGTGCGATCTTCTTTAGCGCCATTAATCGCAAATTTAAATTTACGTGGCAGGTGTGCAAACTCTGGGTGCAGAGTTGACCATTGGCGAAGTAATTCACAAATAGGGCGTGGATCTACATATTCATCTCCAGCAACACCAGCAAAGGCATCACTCGTAATATTGCGAATGCAGTTGCCAGAAGTTTGAATGGCATGCATTTCGACTGTAGCTAGCTCAGCCAAAATATCGGGAGTGTCTTCTAACGTGACCCAGTTGTATTGAATATTTTGACGAGTAGTGAAGTGACCATATCCGCGGTCATACTTTTCTGAAATCAGTGCCATCGTGCGCAACTGTTTCGAATTAAATAATCCGTATGGAATGGCAACGCGCAACATATAAGCATGGCGCTGGTGATACAAACCATTTTGTAAGCGCAGCGGGCGGAACTCTTCTTCAGCAAGAGTGCCATCAAGGCGCCGGGCTACTTGGTCTCGAAATTGGGCAACCCGTTGATCTACAAGGGTTTGGTCAATGTGGTCATATTTATACATAGCCCACGATTGTCATGGATTTTCAATATTCCTTCAAATACTCAAAAGTGGATTCTATATGTCCAAATTGATATATCAGCTTTGAGCCATTGTATTTCTATAGAAATTTAAATAGAATAATATTTCATTAGAAATAAACAACTCAATACAAAATCGCAAAAAATGACCGCCTCCACTCAATTTAAGCCTATTTCAAGCCCTGCTTCGGTTTTGGCGAAGGCGGTGACTCGTGCTGCAGATCGGCTTGAGATATCACATGCTTTATTGGCGCGGATTTTGGGTTTAAGTCCCACCTCTATTACTCGCCTATATCAAGGGGGGTATGTCTTAAGGGAAGGTAGCAAAGAATGGGATTTTTCGCTGCTTTTTATTCGCCTATATCGCTCCTTAGATTCAATTGTCAGTGATGACGCTGTAGCAAAACAATGGCTTCAAAGCGAGAACTTGGGTTTACATGCCCAACCCATTTCATTAATTCAGACTACGGAGGGATTAGTACGTGTCGTTCAATACTTGGACTCCTCACGCGGTATCGTCTAATGCCTTCTCCTCGTGTGCGGAGGTTTGGAGAATCGTTGAGGCCCAGCATATTGCGTCAACGATGAAGTTAGTTGACGACTTTGAAGAGCAGGAAATGTTGGAAGTCCTGCTTGAAAAAAATAAACCACCACTACCTATGGATGCGTTCGGGTTAGAGTATTTACTTGCTACGCCATTTCGATATAACCCTAAAAGAGGGGGCTCTCGCTTCCGCTCAGAAATTGATCCTGGCATATTTTATGGGGCGCAATCCATTCAAGCTGCAGGCGCAGAGTTGGGATATTGGCGTTGGAAGTTTCTTCAAGACGCAATTGAGTTAAATAACTTAAGTCCCGTAGCCCACACCGTTTTTTCTTGTAAGCCTACTTGCTTAGCAGTAGATCTTCGTCAAAACCCATTTTTAGGTCATCAGGAGGCTTGGTGTAATTCAACTGATTATTTAGCTACCCAAGAATTTGCACGCATTGCTCGCAAGGCAAACATGCAGGCGATTGTGTATCAATCCGCTCGCGATACTGATGACTCTTGGTGTGTAGCTATCTTAGATCCCACGGCATTGAAAGGAGTTAAGGTGCAGATTGATCCACATACTTGGTTTTTATCGGTTCACCAAGATGGCGTTCGCTTGAAAAGCCAGAATGCGTTTTATAACTATAGAGCCCTAATGTAAAAGTGGTTTTTTCCATTCTCTAAAATTAGTTCAGCCATTTAAAAAAATAACTGCACTAATTTTTATTTAATTTTTCCTAAGGAGTCTGTCATGACGTAACTAATGAAAAGGAGTTTGTTATGTCACGAACAATGAGACGTAAAAATGAACGGTATGAATACACCTGGGTATTAAAAGACTGGGATCTCTATATCAAATGTGGCATCAGAGTACGGCATGACTCTCGTTCAAGTGCTGGCCGGAAAGCAATTGCCATTTTTCACTCTGATAAGCAGGTCACAATGGGAACTTCAGCACCACGCTGGTATAGAAGGCTATACGATCGACGCCGCCGCACTAGAAATAATCGGGTGATGAAGCATTGGCTTGATGGAAAGGACTTTGACCCCTTATTTGAAGCGCGTCATAGGCATGGGGCTAACTGGTCTTGGTGGTAATTTCCGAAGACTGGTTAGAAGTAAAGACTAAATATATCAAATGCATTGAATATCTAAGACCCTTGCTATTTGGGCCTTAGATATTCTTTATTTAGTTCAATTTTTTTTGACAAATGGAACGTAACCAAGCATCAATCACATGATGCTCCAGCTCTTGCCTGTCGAACATATCTAAAATTTTTGTGTAAGCATCTCTAGAGTTAATGTTTAGCTGCATACCGTTTATGCGTAAAAATGTATCCATTGCTGCAAATGCAATTCTTTTGTTTCCGTCGATAAAAGGATGATTAACAGCGAGACTTTCAAATAAGGCTGAAGCTTGACCAATCAGATCCGGATAGTAGCCGCACTGAGGGCGATTTAAGGCCGCCTCAAGTGCATCTGTATTTCTAATACCGGGAGAACCACCAAATCTTTGAATCAAGACCTCATGCATCAAGATGAGATCTTCAAAAGAAAGATAAATCACTACTTGGCAAGTTCTTTGTATAGATCCTCAAACTCCTGCAAGCTTTGAGCAAAGTGAGACATCATTTGGCGGCGATTAATGGCAAATCCTTTTTTACTGAGGTAATCGCGAAAGGCTTCATCCAAAACAGCATGGAATTTCCGACCCTCTGCATCAGCAATTTGATGGAGGCCATTCAAAATCTCAGGACTGGCTTGAGAGGAAAATTTGCTTAAATTGAGTGTTTTCATAGCTTTCCTTCACTTTTTCAAGATTATTCTTGAAATTTCATGAAAAATCAAGAAACCTTAAAAACCCTGAAAAAATAGGTTTAAAGCTTAAATTCTCTATAGTGCCTATAAAGATTAGCAATGGCTGAGAAGCCCAACACTACCAGCAATACTGAAAAGAGATATTCAGTAGTGAGGTAATTAAACACTCCTAAATGGATCAAGATTGCAGCGGCAACAAAGGCTGCTACAGAGCCTGCAGCAACATACTTGAAGTTGGGAATAAATGCGCCCAAAGTGATGGCGACAAAAATCAAGTACAACTCAGAGGCTAATTGATCGGCAGTATTAAAAATAGTGTTGGTTAACTCAGGAGCGACAACTTTCCCGACTATGGCAATGATCAGGATGCAACCCAAAATAAGAAAATTGAGTTTTGCCTTATTCAGAATGCCCTTGAGTTGCTCATTCATCTTTTTAGCCGCCGTTGCCGTTAAAGACGAGGAAGATGCCTATCCATAAAAGAATGAAGGCAACCAAAATCGTGAAACCAATTTTCTTGATGAAATAGCCCAAAGTATCCATATAAGCTTCATCATTGCGACCAAACCATTGATCAAAGCGTTTCCAGACAAAACGTCCCACCACTAAAGGTAGGAGCATGGCAACAATGCCAAGAATGATGGTGAGGGTGGTATCCATATCAATACTTTCTTATGCCGGCTACTTCTAATCACCTTGAGTAATTAGTGGCTGGATCTCATTATTTATACAAGGCCAAAGAATACCCGTTTTTATAGATCATCCAACCTCCACCTAGGCATTGGGTGCCTCCAAAGCCCATTTTCGCTGGAAAGAGGGGTTTATTGATACAGTAGAGGCTTCTTTACCTATTCATGACTTGAAAGCGAACACATGACTGAACTCAACACGACGCAATTAAATGAAATCCGCAGCAAAGTATTAGGCGCAGCCGGCAAAGTTCCAGGCGCCCTTATTGGCCTAGGCATTCTATTCATCATTCTTGGCATGATCGGTATTTCTGGTCAAATCTTGTTCTCATTCATTTCTATTAATGTTTTGGGCATTTTTCTGTTTGCCGGTGGTGTATTGCAAGGTGTTCATGCATTTCAATCTAAGGGTTGGAAGAGCGTTAGCATTCAAATAGCTTTTGCTGTTTTGTATATTGTTGCTGGTCTCTACACATGGGCATTCCCATTGCCAGCGCTTGAAGCAATTACTTTATGGCTAGCTGCAATTTTCTTTATCACAGGTTTCTTGCGTTTAGTTTCTGCTTTCCAACATCGTCAGTTTGCTGAGTGGTTCTGGTTGGCATTGTCAGGCGCGATCTCCATCTTGATGGGCTTTCTCATCATGAACAGCTGGCCAGCTTCAAGCTTGTGGTTGCCTGGTTTGTTGATTGCAATCGAATTACTCTTGCAAGGCTGGTCTTTATTATTCCTTGGTTTTGCAGCACGCTCTATTACTAAGTAATAAGCCAAAAAATAGGATCTTCAGGCCACAAGCCTGAAGAGCACTTTTTATGTCAATGAAAAAAACAGATCTGTACAAAAATTTAGCTTTAGTCACCGCGCAGCGTATGAAGAATTCCGCGAAGACGCCTAAATTAACTGCAGCCGACAAAGCCAAATCCAAAAAAGAGCTAGCAAGTTCTAATCCCTTGCTAGCCTCTTTGATGGGCAAGACAAAGGCTAAGTAGTTTCTTTGCAGTCTAAAAATCACTTTCTCCTAGTCGACTTCTTAAAGACCTTCGCTGCTTTAACAATCATCCTTCACCATTTTTCTAGCTACGGTCAGATTGCGGAAGATGCTCGGCAAGTACTTCCGGGCATCATGACCTGGTTATTTGAGTATGGCCGTTATGCAGTGCAGATTTTCTTAGTCATGGGTGGCTATCTTGCTGCCCAATCACTTACGCGCACTGGTGGGCTCAAGACTTCGCGAGAATTACTCAAAGTAATTTTTAATCGCTATCTACGTCTCTTTGCTCCTTATGTCGTAGCGCTCCTTGTCACGATTCTTTGCGCTTGGGTAGCGCGCTTTTGGGTGCAAGATGAATTTGTTGGTGAATCTGAAACCATGGGTCAATTTTTAGCCCATTTATTTTTTCTGCAAGGCATCTTAGGCCTAGATTCAATATCGGCAGGCGTTTGGTATGTCGCAATTGATTGGCAACTGTATGCCATCTTGGCACTCATTTTGGGAATGTTTCCAGGCTATCGCTCGGTGATCTGGATGTTGGCGGTGCTTTGCGTGACTTCGTTGCTGTATTTCAATCGTCATGGCGATTACGAAAACTACTTCATCTACTTCATGGGCGCTTATGGCTTAGGTGTCCTAGCTCAGCTCTGTAAAAATTACCCTGATCCCATGATCAACCGTTTCGCTAGAGTTTTTATAGCGCTGATCGGTATCGCGATTGTTGTTTCGAGCTTTCATCAATTTTGGTTGCGCAATATCTTGGCATATGGTGTCGCCATCTTATTAATATTTTGGGGTGATTGGGCATACAAAGATCAATATAAAGATCATTCCAATAAACTAAAAAATCCGAGGACACATAAATTAGTCAACGCGATTTTGTGGGGTAGCAGAAGATCGTATTGCGCCTTCTTAATTCACTTCTCTTTTATTTTGCTTGTGAATAGCCTGTATATAGGCTGGGGCATGAGCAAGCGCCATGACGGTGTATTAGCAATTGCATTGATGTTGGTTGCGCTTGCAGGCAGCTGGATGGCTGCGAACTATCTTTACCGCTGGGTTGAAGTGCCTGCACGAAAAATCAAACTCTAAAACGAATTAAAAAACAGGGTGCTATAGCCCCATGTCTTTTAAGACGCGAAAGATTTCACGAAAAGCTTTAGGCGGCTTGTTTTGCTCTTTCTCTTTACGCGCATTACGAATGAGAGTGCGCATATTCTGAATATCCATATCTGGATATTGCTCAATCATCTTCGTAAAGGTTTCATCATTTGCGATGAGGCGATCGCGATAGCTTTCTAAGAAATGTAATTTCGCCGTTTCTGCTTTGCTTACCCCTTGAATAGCATCTAAGCGTTTTTGAATTGCTTCCAACTCTTCATCATCCAAAAAGCGCATCAGCTTACCGAGGTACTGCTTGTGGCGACGAATAGCCTCAAAACTCTTAATCTTGTTGGTTTCGGCAATCGCTGTTTTGATAGCCTCGTCCAAGGGGATGGTTTTGAGTGCGTCGCTACTTAAGGCGGCCAGAACTTCTGCCAACTTCTGGCGTTCGGTCATTTGGCGCTTTAACTCAGACTTGCTTGGGCCTTCATCTGCCTCGACAAGCTTGGGCGTACGATTTTTCTCATTAATATGCATACCGCCATTTTAGACGGGTATTGATGCTTTTCTGGTGAGATGCTCAATTTTGTAGTTTGGTAAATAATAGGATGATCGAAAGCTATTAATACCGTTTTATTCCCTGCAAAGACCATGACACAAGCAAATACATACGACTACATCATCATTGGAGCAGGCAGCGCTGGCTGTATGTTAGCTAAGCGCTTGACTGAGAATCCCCAGAAAAAGGTCTTGTTGATTGAGGCTGGCAAGAAAGATAACTACATCTGGATTCATATTCCTGTGGGTTATCTGTATTGCATTGATAACCCACGTGCAGACTGGCGCTTTAAGACGGTGGCCGAGCAAGGTCTTAATGGCCGTTCGCTTTTATATCCCCGTGGGCGCGTATTAGGTGGATGTTCTTCGATCAACGGCATGATCTATATGCGTGGTCAAGCCGCTGATTATGAAGCTTGGGTGCAAGCCACTGGTGATGAGTCTTGGTCTTGGGAAAATGCGCTCAAACGATATAAACAGTTCGAGGATTACCACGGCGCAGCGAATCAGTGGCACGGTAAAGGCGGTGAGTGGACAGTATCTAAACAGCGCTTACGCTGGCCCATTATGGATAAGTTTAAAGAGGCCGCGGTAGAAGCGGGCATTCCGGCGAGTGATGACTTTAATCGTGGCGATAACCTTGGCGTAGGGTATTTTGATGTGAGTCAACGTGCTGGTTGGAGATTGAATACTTCTAAAGCATTTTTGCGCGATGCAGCTAAGCGCGGTAACTTAACTGTGCTTACTCAAGCAGTGGTTTCTAAACTCAAGATCGATCCAGTAACTAAAAATTGTCTTGGAGTGGAATACGTTAAAGACAATGTTGCATCTGAAGCGCTCATCGGCTCTAACGGAGAGGTGTTATTAAGCGCGGGCGCGATTGGTAGCGTACAGATTTTGGAGCGCTCTGGTGTTGGCGCTGCCGCTCATTTAAATTCATTAGGTATTCCGGTGATTGCTGATTTACCGGGTGTGGGCGAGAACTTGCAGGACCATTTGCAATTGCGCATGGTCTATAAAGTCAATGGCATTAAGACATTGAATACCAAGGCCAACTCTTTATGGGGCAAGATGATGATTGGCTTGGAATACCTATTAAAACGCTCAGGTCCAATGTCGATGGCGCCATCACAGCTGGGTGCATTTGCCTTTAGTTCTCCTGAGCAAAAGAGTGCCAATGTGGAATATCACGTACAGCCTTTATCGCTAGAAAAGTTTGGTGAAGATTTGCATTCATTCAATGCATTCACTGCAAGCGTTTGCAATGTACGTCCTACATCCCGAGGTAGCGTGCATATTACCTCTACCGATCCTGAAGCTCCACCAGCGATTCACCCCAACTATTTATCTACTGAAGAAGATCGTCAGGTTGCTGCAGAATCGTTGCGCTTAACTCGTAATATTGTGAAAAGCCCAGCTCTTCAGCCATTTGACCCCGAGGAATATAAACCTGGCGTGCAATACCAAACAGATGCCGAGCTGATAAAAGCTGCAGGTGACATTGGTACTACGATTTTTCATCCTGTAGGCACTTGTAAGATGGGGCGTGCTGATGATCCGATGGCAGTCTTGGATTCCCAACTTCGCGTGCGTGGTATTCATCATCTGAGGGTAGTCGATGCATCGGCGATGCCCACGATTACCTCTGGAAATACAGCAGCTCCAACGATGATGATTGCAGAACGTGTCGCGGAGTTATTGGCGGGTGAGTAAACTTTCTGCCAAGAGCGAATCAGCCTATCAGTTGCCTATAAGCCACCTATTATTGGCTTTGGCGATCGTAGCGGTGTGGGGTACTAATTTTGTAGTGATCAAAATTTCACTAGCGAGTTTTCCACCATTTTTATTTGCAGCATTACGCTATGTTTTTGCTTTATTGCCTATGGTGTTTTTTGTACCAAGGCCAAAAGCTTCCTGGACTAGCCTTTGCGTCTATGGCGTAGCGGTAGGGGTAGGGCAGTTTGGTGTTTTGTACCTTGCTATTGATGGCAACATTTCTCCGGGCTTAGCTTCCTTAGTCATTCAGACGCAGGTATTTTTCACTATCGGCTTTGCCATGTTCTTCGCCAAAGAATGGCTAAAGCTCTATCAAGTCGTTGCGCTCGCAGTCGCCATCACCGGTTTAGGAATTATTGCAGTGCACACAGATGCCACTACGACGGCCTTGGGTTTGGCGATGGTTGTTTTTTGCGGCCTTTCTTGGGGGATCGCCAATACAACGAGTCGCCGAGCGGGCTCAATCAATATGTTTTCTTATGTAGTCTGGGCAAGTGCCTTTGCAATTCCCCCTTTATTCTTGCTAGCTTGGATCTTTGAGGGCGGCTGGGGATCGATGGCTGCAGCAATGTCATCAGCTCCCACCGGTGCTTGGATTGGTGTTCTCTGGCAATCCTGGGCCAATACGCTCTTTGGCTATGCAGCATGGGGGTGGTTGCTCTCTAAGCACCCTGCCGCAGTGGTGGCTCCAGCTCCTTTATTAGTACCCATTTTTGGAATGGGGGCATCTGCTTTTTTCTTAAGTGAGCCACTCCCCCTATGGAAGATTTTGGCTGCGGGGTTAGTAATCGCTGGCTTGATGGTCAATCTATTTTGGCCAAGTCTGAGAATTCGCCTTGCCCGCTATTTTTAAGTTTTGCCAGCCCCTTACGGAGCTAATGTAAAACCCTAATACAAACCCCTTTTTTTGCCTTTGCATTAACAGTAAGATAGTTACTCGTTATTTGTAGTGCCTATAAAAACATTTATTTAATAGCTTTTAGTCATGGAGACTTTATGAACATTCGTCGTCACATTTTTGCGGTAGCTGCAGCTACCTTGTTTGCAACTGGTGCATATGCCGCAGATATTAAGGTGGGCGTTACTGGCCCGTATACAGGTGGATCATCCTCTATGGGCGTGAGCATGCGTGATGGCGTCCGTTTGGCTGCTAAAGAAATTAATGCTGCTGGCGGTGTGAATGGCAACAAGATTGTTTTGGTAGAACGTGACGATGAAGCTAAAAATGAGCGTGGCGTTCAAATCGCACAAGAGTTAATTAATAATGAAAAAGTAGTAGCAACATTAGGTTTTATTAATACCGGCGTTTCATTGGCATCACAGCGTTTTTATCAAGACGCCAAGATTCCTGTGTTTAATAACGTGGCTACAGGTTCTTTAATTACTCATCAGTTCCCAAATGCTGCTGAAAACTATATTTTCCGTAACGCTGCTGCTGACAATATTCAAGCACCGATGATTGCAAAAGAAGCCGTTGAAAAGCGTGGCTTAAAGAAAGTGGCCATCTTGGCTGACTCTACTAACTACGGTCAGTTGGGTCGTGAAGATTTGGAAAAAGCCCTGAAGACATATGGCGTTACTCCAGTTGCTGAAGAAAAGTTCAACTTGGGTGATGTGGATATGACCTCACAGTTGCTTAAAGCAAAAAATGCTGGCGCTGATGTTGTTTTGACATACGCAATCGGACCAGAGTTGGCGCAAATTGCTAACGGTATGGCAAAGTTGGGCTGGAAGAAACCTATGATTGGTAGCTGGACATTGTCAATGGCTAGCTTTATTGATACTGCTGGTAAGAATGGTGACGGTGCAACAATGCCCGAGACTTTTATTCAAAGCCCAGCAACTACTCCAAAACGTAAAGCGTTCGTTGATGCTTACCTTAAAGAGTTCAAGCCTAAGAATGGCGTGATTGCTTCTCCTGTTTCTGCTGCGCAAGGTTACGACTCTGTATACCTCTTGGCAGCTGCAATTAAGCAAGCAAACAGCACAGAAGGACCAAAGATTTTGGCTGCGCTTCAAGGTCTGAATGCTCCAGTTGATGGCGTTGTAATGACTTACAACAAGCCATTCTCTGCAACTGATCACGAAGCGATTAAAGCAAAAGACGTGGTGATGGGTGTAGTTGAGGGTGGACGTGTTCAGTTCTTGAATGCGGAAGACGCAACTCCTAAGAAGAAGTAATTCAAAGGTTATCGACAGGCGGGATTGATTATTTATTCCGCACTGCAGCATTTGTAAAAGCAAAGCGCCGCCCAAAAAGCGGCGCTTTGCTTACAATGTCGAATTCGTTAATAAAACAGTTTTAAGTATCTTTTAGGCCAATAAAAATGGACATGCTTGCACAAATCCTATCGAGCGGTATTGCGGTAGGGATGATCTATGCGGTTATCGCATTCGGTTTTCAGCTCACATTTGCCACCTCTGGCACATTGAACTTCGGTCAGGGTGAGGCGTTGATGTTGGGAGCCCTCGTGGGCTTGACTTGCGTTGATACCTTCGGAATGAACTATTGGGCAATGATTCCCATTGTTTGTATTTTCGGAATGATTCAAGGTAGCTTTGTAGAGTTGATTGGTGTTCGTCCTGCAATCAAAATTAAATCTGAGTTTGGTTGGATTATGTCCACCATTGCACTCGGTATTATTTTCAAAAACGTTGCTGAAAATATTTGGGGTCGTGACGCTTTGCCATTCCCATCGCCGTTGCCGATGGAACCAATGAGTTTCTTGGGCGCGAATATATTGCCGATGGAAATTTTGGTAGTAGTTGGCGCATTGGTCATGATGTTGTTAGTAGAGTTCTTTAATCGCAAGACCATTTACGGCAAAGCGGTTGTTGCTACTTCTAACGATCGCGATGCTGCAGGCTTGATGGGTATCAATACCAGCTTGGTAATTACCTTCTCATACGCCTTGTCATCATTGACTGCAGCCTTTGCTGGCGTATTGATTGCTCCATTGACCTTAACTGGTGCAACGATGGGTGGCGCTTTAGGTTTGAAAGCTTTTGCAGTGGCAATTATTGGCGGTTTGTCTAGCGGCCTGGGCATTATTGTGGGCGGATTAATTTTGGGAATTATTGAAACGGCAACTGGTTTCTATTTCTCCACTGGTTACAAAGACGTTCCAGGTTTGATCTTGTTATTGCTCGTATTGGCATACAAGCCGTCTGGTCTCTTCGGCAAATCTGCAATTAAGAAAGTTTAATGATGAAATTGAAGTCGCATATCCCTCTATTAATTGCAATAGTCGGTCTATTTTGTTTGCCGCTATTTATTCACAACCCGTATTACATTCACCTTGCTGAAACCATTCTGATCTATACGATCTTGTTGTTTGGTTTGGATATTGTGGTGGGTTATGTCGGTCAAGTATCTCTAGGCCATGCTGCCTTGTTTGGTATTGGCTCATACACCGCAGGTATTATGTTCTTCCATTTAGGTCTGCCTATCTGGGCTACGATCCCAGCTTCTGTGATCGTTACTGCTTGCTTTGGTGGTCTATTGGCTTTACCGGCCCTGAAAGTAGTCGGTCCATACTTAGCGATGGTGACCTTGGCTTTTGGAACGATTGCCCAGATCTTGATCAACGAAATGACTTGGTTAACTGAAGGCCCATTGGGTATTAAGTTAACTCGTCCAGAGCTTATGGGCGTGCCGATGACTAAGGCTGAGTATTTCTGGTTGGTCTCCATTGTGACTATCCTTGCCTTAATCGTCATTGACCGTTTCGTTAAATCCCAAATGGGTCGTGCATTTGAAGCTTTGCGTGATAGCCCAGTAGCTTGCGACTGTATGGGTGTTTCTGTGTATCGCTTCAAAGTGATCGCTTTTGTGATCAGTGCTGGCTTTGCTGGTTTGGCAGGTTGCTTGTATGCCTACTCAGAGCAATACATCTCCCCAAATACCTATAACAATGAGTTAGCAGTTCTGTTCTTGTTGGGCATCATTATGGGCGGACGTAAGTCACGCTTAGGTGCGGTGATTGGTGCAGCGATTATTGTGTTGTTGCCGAAGTTGCTAGACGATATCAATGCTTTCCGTATTGTTGCTTCTATCATTGCTATCGTAGTTACTGCTGGCGCCATTTTGGCCCTCTCTAAGAAAGTCACTACTCCAAAGCGCGTGGCTATTCCATTGGCTGGCGTGATCGGTTTAGCCGTATTCTCATTCTGGCTCGATAGTATTTCTGACTGGCGCTTGAGTATTTTCGGCTTCATGATCCTGTTGGTGGTGTATTACTTGCAAAACGGTATCGTTGGCTTTGCAAAGAGCTTCTATCACTCGATCGTTGGCAAGACTAAAACCGTTCGTGGCGGCGATGCTGAACTAGTGGATGACTCCATTAGCTTTATTAGCGCAGTCGGCAATCAAAATTCTGGTGCTGAGCTCTTGAAGGTAGATTCAGTATTGATGCAGTTCGGCGGCTTAAAAGCGCTGAACAATGTTGATCTGAGCATCAAGCGCGGCACCATTCACGGCTTGATTGGTCCTAACGGCTCTGGTAAGAGCACGATGATGAACGTGTTGACGGGTATCTACGTTCCGACGGCTGGTAATGTTTTGTATGCTGGTCAGAGCGTCGTTGGCAAGACCTCTTCAGACATTGCTTTGTCAGGTATTGCACGCACCTTCCAAAACGTTCAGCTCTTTGGTGAAATGACAGCCATCCAAAATATTTTGGTTGGCTTACATCACACTTTTAAGTCCAATATCGTAGAAATTGCTCTCCATTTACCGCGCTACAAAAAAGAAGAGGCTGAGGCGCATGCTCGTGCAATGGCTCTCTTGAAGTTTGTTGGCTTGGATGATTTAGCAAACGAAGAAGCACGTAACTTGCCATATGGTAAACAACGCTTACTCGAGATTGCTCGCGCCTTGGCGTTGGATCCAGAATTACTCCTCTTGGATGAGCCAGCAGCAGGTTTGACGGCACCGGACATCAAAGAACTCTTACGCATTATTCGTAAGATTCGCGATAACGGCATTACCTTTATCTTGATTGAACATCATATGGATGTGGTGATGTCAGTGTGTGACACAGTCTCTGTATTGGACTTCGGTCAGAAGATTGCAGAAGGTAAGCCAGCTGAAGTTCAGACTAACGAGAAGGTGATTCATGCCTACTTGGGTACTTAATCACTAGAACTATATTGAATCGGTAAATACCATGTTATCTATTAAGAATCTTGAAGCAGGCTACGGCAAAGTTAAAGTCCTGCATGGCATCAGCATCGATGTACCCAAGGGCCAAGTCATTACCTTGATTGGCTCAAACGGTGCTGGTAAAACCACTACTATGCGTGCCATTACCGGCATGATTAAGCCTACTGGGGGTGAAGTGACTCTCAGCGGTGAAAAAATTAACGGTTATGACTCACATAAGATTGCTCGCTTAGGTTTGGCACACAGTCCTGAAGGTCGTCGTGTTTTCACAACCATGTCTGTTACTGACAACTTGTTATTAGGTGCTTTCCCGCGTTTTACTGGTAGCCGCCCAAAAGGCGATATCAAGCATGATTTGGAAAAAGCACTTGAAATGTTCCCGCGCTTGAAAGAGCGTCAGTATCAGTTAGCTGGTACTTTGTCAGGTGGTGAACAGCAGATGTTGGCGATGGCTCGTGCTGTGATGTTGAATCCAGAAATCATTCTCTTGGATGAGCCTTCAATGGGTCTTGCACCGATCCTGGTGGAAGAGGTCTTTAAGATCATTTCTAATCTCAAGTCTCAAGGCGTCACCATGTTGTTGGTTGAGCAGTTTGCTGCCGCAGCCTTAAACGTAGCTGACTACGGTTATGTTCTTGAGAACGGTAAGATTGCTACGCATGGCCCTGCAAGCAAACTGAAGGATGATCCCGCTGTAAAAGCAGCTTACTTAGGTGGTGCTAGCAGTCACTAAGTAGATCTGACTGACTCATGAAAAAAGCCCTTATCTTTAAGGGCTTTTTCTTTTGGATCTTAGGGGCAATGTCATCCATTAGAGAGTAATTTAATGGCCTCCCGAACAAGCAGGGCGCGATAGACCATATAGATAGCTACTAGCGTAAATCCAAACAAGAAGATCTTGGGAATGATTGCTCCATCCAGCGCTAATTGACTATTGAGTAAGCCGATGGCGACCGCAGCAAAGAAGATGGCGCCCAGAATAAGAATGATCCAGTTTTCATGATGACTGACTTGCTGAGTTTGGTTGTTATAGGCCAATACTTGAAGGGCATCATTTTTCATATAGCCTGACACAATAATCTGATCACCATCTGCAATGGTCATCGGCTTTGAGAATGAAGCTGATATCGCTTTGTTGCCCAAATTGAATGTAGAAACAAAAAAACGTTTGTAATACACCGAGGAATGATCGTGGGTCGGCTTTTCAGAATTGACATATTCAAGTAGCTCATTATTTAGATTACTTACTGTGCCTGAAACGGTGCTAACTGATGTCGATAAAAAGCCGTTTGGTTTATTCGTAGACATCAATATGACTCCTAAAAGACTAAATAAAAGAATATAGATGATTGATAGAGTAGGTCTTTTCACAAGGCGTTCCCGCCTTTAATGATCAGGCTGATTGCTACGCAAAACGCCATGATGGCAAAAACTTGCTGAAGCCTAGGTCCGCTGATTTTTCCGCCGATCACTCTGCCAATAAGCAACCCACCTAAAGCCCCCAGAGCAAATGGCGCGGCTACGAAGATGTGGAGGGAGCCGGATACCGCTGAAAATACGGCACCTCCGCCAGACACAATGGCAAGCACGCCTAAGGAAGTGGCCACAATAGATTGTGCTGAGAGATCGGTGTATCGCCTTAGGGCTGGCACCAATACAAATCCACCGCCCACGCCCAATAGTCCCGATAAAAATCCAGCAGTCGCCCCAGAAAGCATCAAGGCTTTTGCACAGGGAAGATTCCAATCGAGCTTTCCGATGGAGGTGTTTAGAAGACAGGGTGCTGGTTTACTTTCTTTCTCAGGTACGCCTAATATTTTTCTGTGCGCCTGTAGATAAAGACGGATGGAAACGTAAAACAGAATGCCGCTAAAAAGAATCAATAGAGGGGCATTAGGTATGCGTTGCGCCAACCACAGACCAAGGGGTGATAGTAATAGGCCAAAGATGGCCATGAACCCGGCAGCTTTATAACGAAGAATTTTATTTTTAAACCCGAGTAGTGCGCCCACCCCAGCAGCAAGTGCAATAGCTAAAAGCGAAATTGGTGCAGCCTCAGCAACAGTGAGATGAAGTGCAAAAACCAGCAGGGGGACGGATAGTATTCCGCCTCCAGCGCCGGTTAAACCCATCAGAAGTCCTACAAGCACTCCTAGTGATGGGCTGATGATCGTTGAGTAATCCATTGCATTCCATTTTATAGGGGGAATGCAATGGATTGAACACTGTGATGGCTCCTTAATTCAAAGGAAAGCCTACCTTGAGAATGTACTCATTAACGGTATGACTATCCCATACGCGGGCATCTGAACATTCTGCTTCGCCACCACCCATGCAGTTGCCACCAGCCAGCTGATAGCGCCACGCACCGGTTACCCACCAATCTTTAGCTGCATAGTGCAAATTGGGGCCCACAAAGGTGGCGCGTTGAACTTGGTTGCGCAAATTGAGTTCAGAATAATCGTTATGAAAACGAGCCTCTACACCAGCAGACCATTTAGGCGCAAAACGATAGCTACCGCCCACTAGGATATCCAGCATCGATTCCGGCACATTGCCATTTTCAATAAACTTGAGGCGTTCGTTCGCCACTACTATGTTGCTTGCAAGAACCAAGCGATCATCAATAAAGTTCGATTGCAGCAACAGTCTGGCCTCAATCTCATCTTTGTTCTTGCCCCAGCTAGGCTCTAGATAAAGACCTACACCGACAGGCGATGTAACCGGGTTGGTGATGCGATAGATTGCCTCCAAAGAAACCCCTTCAACACCGCTTTGCTTATAGGGGCTTGATGGATCATGCGAAGAGGGCACGCCATAGCCACCGGTGCAGCTAGGCGAGTCTTCACAGGCTTCTGCATTGGTGTAATTCTGATTGGCACTCGTGTAATAAGAATTGATATAACCGGCTATCTGAAGATCATTAGTGAGGCCATACTCAAGTTCAGAGCGCGCTGTCCATGATTCGAACTTTCCAGCAGCTTGTTGTTGGTTGAGTTGTAGTCGCTGTTCAAACTCGAGAGTGCCTTTGGGTTGAAGGTCTAAGGTGTAAATCCAACCAAAGACACCTTCACCCGCATGAGCGAATGAGAAATGCAATGTGGCGGCAAGAAAAAAGCTAAAAGCAATGAGTCTTTGAATAGTCAGTTTCATAAGATTGAGTAGAGTGGTTGAGAAAGTTAAATGAGAACGGTTCTCAATATAACAAACCAAATAAGAATGATTCTCAAATACTGAAAGACCATTTTTTAATAAATGGTGGGCACTATAGGGTTATCAGTATTTGCTTGTAAGATTCTTGGATGGATTCACAAGCATTAGAAAAACTCGTCTTAATGAAGATGCCCTTTGGCAAGCATGCTGGCCGGGCCTTGGCAGACTTGCCTGGAAATTATTTGGCGTGGTTTGCGCGCGAAGGATTTCCTAAAGGTGAGCTTGGGGAGTTGCTCGAGTTAATGCATACCTTAGATCACAATGGACTACGTGGACTCTTAGCACCTATTCAAAGAGCGCATGGCTTACAAGCCAGATCTAAACTACTTTGAGCGAACGATTGCCGTAACGCGATTGCGTTCGTAAGTCACGCTAGCTGAGTCTGGCGGACTACTTTGAATGGGGCTAACGAACAATGCAGTTTGAGATTCAATCTGAGCAGCAATTCTTTTGGCAAGTTCACTGTTGAGGTCGTATTGAATTTGGACGCTACTCACCTTGCTTTCCTGAATGCGGGCGATAAGGGCATTTACTTTTTCTGGTGAGTATTCATCAAAGAAGATGGGGTACCAGCCACCAACCAACGGCTTCTGAAGCTTCGCGGGGAGAGGGGTCAAGACACTTTGCTTGGATGGTTGCGCATCTGTCTTGATGGGGAGTTGAAAATCGATGCCCGTTTTTTCCATTAATTCGGCATAGGAAATTGGTGGCGACATCATTGCTTCATTATTGTTTTCAATCCAATAAGCCCATGCAGAATTCTTTTGTGGGTCATAAACCAATTTATAGAGATGACTTGGAATGGTGACGCGCCCTCTCCCAATGCTGCCTTGTTTTCCGGTTGAGCCAGTGAAAACATAAATATCTCCCGCTGCACGCTTGGCATATAAACGAGTTGGCTCTTCCACATTCTTAGCCCAAATGCCCTGATTGTTTTGTCTGGCTTGAGGCATCATATTTGCCAATGAAAATGATTGAGCCATGGCCCGTTCATTGCTCATATCTCCCGCTGGAGCGTTGTGCCCACGGTCATAGCCGCTACTGCGATAGTCTGATAGTTGGGCGCGCTCGGCAAAGGGAAGGCGAGCCTCCTCATAAAACTGGTTGCTTCTACGCGGGTGTGGCGCAAGTAATTGTGCGCGGTTGAGTTTCTCAACCGTATAGATCGGCTTCTTATCTTGGGGCGAATAGTAAATAGCAAAACTATCGAAACAAAGATCGCGGCCCACTTGCGAACTGGTGGGAACTTGTTGATTGGGGAAGAGGTCTTTGCATTCCTCAAAAAGAGCAAACGCTTGTAATGGGCTAAGTAAAGTCGCCAGGAGGGCGAGCGGCGTAAGGAGTGCTAGAAGTTTGCGAAGAGCAGTCATGGCTTATTAGTGTATGGGCTGCTTGATCATTGCTTTTACTTTTTGAGTGGCACTAGCTCTAGAGCCAACATCAATAGTCGACTTACTCGACTACAAAAGTTCACTTTTTAGATTTCTCCCCTTATAAATAATGCCTTGCAGCATTTTCTCTAAAGCTACTAGCGGTAGAAATCCGGAGATCTGCAAATACTAGATATCTGGTTTTAGTGGGCTATTTTTCATTCCAAATAGTAAAAAAGTCCAAATTTAGGCAATTTTTTACAAAATGAAATTAGTGCTCCCTAACATACTTAAGTTATTGATTTATATAGGCTAATTCATCAATTGAAGAGGCTTGTTCGGGATCTCCCGTATTTCAAGATCTAAAAGTAATGGAAATGGCTTTCTTTATTCTTGACTTGATATAAGAACCTTTTTAGGATGGCTCATGTTTTTAATATATTGCGATGCAACATAAATCAGCACAACGATTTTGAAGGCTTCGCAAACACTGAATGAGTAAATGTTTATCTAACAATTTGGGCGACATGCAGAACACGCAACCGGCTATGCTGGCTGCTAAAGATCTGCTGGCTCATGCCATGGCTCCGGTTTACCGAGTCATCAATGGCGTCCTAGTTGTGACTGTATTTATGGTGGTAGGTCTTTGGTTATCGGGCAACGGTACCAATGCAGGCCCTTTTGATCTGGCGCGCATTCTGGTTCCAGATGAGGCGCGCCATATGGTTTGGAGTAATGGCTTTGGTATGCTCGATCAATATAAGAGCGCCAATGAGTCAACTGCCACCGCAGCCCCTGAAACTGATATTGCCGCAGTAATCTATAACAAGTCCAGTGTTAAACAGCACACTGTGGCTCTCTTGATGCCCTCTGTTGCTCAAGTGCAGGTCAAATCAATCTCTCATTTAGCTGACCGCATTCCAACGTCTAAGGTTGACCCTCAGGCCCTGGATAGTAATTTGATGGGCTCTATTCAAAATCAACGTGCAGTAGCTGACTTCTTTGAGAAGAAATACAGCCTAGACCGCGCCAAGATTGAGGAATATGTTTCCAATACGATTCTGATTGCAAAAGAAGTCAATATTGATCCTGTGTTGCTATTGGCCGTGATTTCCATTGAGTCAAACTTTAACCCCAATACAAAAAGCCAGGCTGGTGCAGAAGGCCTTATGCAAGTGATGACTTCAGTGCACAGAGATAAATACGCTGTATATGGTGGCACCACTCAAGCGGTTAAGCCAGAAGTGAACATTCGTGTGGGCGCCTATATCTTGAAGTACCTCATTGCTACAGCCGGTTCTTTGCGTAATGGCCTCAAGTTTTATGTAGGCGCTGCTAATGCCGAGGATGATGGGGGCTATGCTGATAAGGTCATGGCAGAACGTAACCGCTTGATTGGCTTGTGCCAGACTCGCTCGGTAAATCGTTTGACCCTCAACGGTAAGGATCTACGCTCTTAAGTCTAAGTAACTTCAGTAGCCAAAACAAAAGTCACCCTTGGGTGGCTTTTGTTTTTTACGGTAAAACTTAGCTCACCCCGTGTAGTTCCACATCAAATACTAAAGTTGCATTTGGGGGAATCACGCCACCAGCACCACGAGCGCCATAACCAAGTTCTGAAGGAATGATTAGGGTACGTTTGCCGCCAATTTTCATTCCCTCAACGCCTTGATCCCAGCCTTTAATGACATGGCCGGCACCTAAAGGGAAGCTAAAGAGTTGTCCGCGGTCCAAAGAACTATCAAACTTCTGGCCCTTATGATCTGCTGCTTTTTCATCAAACAGCCAGCCTGTGTAATGCACGTCAACGTGGTTACCAGCTTTTGCTTCTGTGCCGTCGCCTACAACGGTATCGATTTTTTTGAGTTCACTCATGGCGGTTTTCCTATTTCGCTGAAATTGAGCGCTCAGTATATCTCTGGCCCACTTGGTGGATTCCCTTAGATTGGGGTTTATAAGCAGCTTTCAGGTGCAAAACGACCATTTTTAAGGGGTTCGATGATTTAAAATAGAAGACTCGCCTCATTGGCATGGGGCCTGCTCTAAGGTAGGCCAGCTAAAAGCGACATTGCAAAATGTGGAATGTGAGAGTGGCAGGGTTAAAACCTGACTCTGTAAATTTATCAATATTGAGGAAACGTTAATGGCTTCAGAGAAATCAAAGATTATTTACACGCTGACAGATGAAGCACCGCTTTTAGCGACTTGCGCATTTCTGCCCATCATTCGTACTTTCACAGCGCCTGCTGGTGTAGAGATTGTGAATAGCGACATTTCTGTTGCTGCACGTATCTTGGCTGAATTTTCTGAGTGCTTAACGACCGAACAAAAAGTTCCTGACAATTTGGCAGAGCTTGGCAAAATGACTTTGATGCCAGATACCAACATTATTAAGTTGCCAAATATCAGCGCCTCTGTTCCTCAGTTATTAGCTGCGATCAAAGAATTGCAATCAAAAGGCTACAAGATTCCCAATTTCCCAGAAGATCCAAAAACGGATGAGGAAAAATCGATTCGTACGCGCTATTCCAAGTGCTTAGGTAGTTCAGTAAATCCGGTATTGCGTGAAGGTAACTCTGACCGCCGTGCGCCACCCGCTGTTAAGCGTTACGCTCGTAAAAACCCGCACTCCATGGGTGAGTGGAGCCAAGCTTCCCGTACGCACGTATCCCATATGCATGGTGGTGACTTCTACTCTAGCGAGAAGTCAATGACAATGACCAAGGCATGTGATGTCAAGATGGATTTAGTAACTAAGAGCGGCAAAACGATTGTGCTCAAGCCAAAGGTCTCTTTACTTGCTGGCGAAATTATCGACAGTATGAATATGAGTAAGAAAGCCTTGTGCGAGTTCTACGAAAAAGAAATTGAAGACGCATACAAGACAGGCATGATGTTGTCCTTGCACGTGAAGGCAACCATGATGAAAGTATCTCACCCAATCGTATTTGGTCATGCTGTCAAGATTTTCTACAAAGATGCTTTTGAGAAGCATGCGAAGCTATTCGAAGAGTTGGGCGTCAATGCCAATAACGGTATGAGCAGCCTGTATGAAAAGATTAAGACTTTGCCTGAATCTAAGCGCGAAGAAATCATTCAAGATTTGCATGCATGCCATGAGCATCGCCCAGCATTGGCGATGGTTGACTCTGCTAAAGGTATCACCAACTTGCATTCTCCAAGTGATGTGATCGTAGATGCCTCTATGCCTGCGATGATTCGCGTAGGCGGCAAGATGTGGGGTGCGGATGGTCGTTTGCATGACACCAAGGCCGTGATTCCAGAGAGTACTTTTGCCCGTATCTATCAAGAAATGATCAATTTCTGTAAGACACACGGCAATTTCGATCCAACGACGATGGGTACTGTACCTAACGTGGGCTTGATGGCTCAGCAGGCTGAAGAGTATGGTTCACACGACAAGACTTTTGAAATTCCAGAGGCTGGTGTAGCCCGCATCGTGGCTGATGATGGCACTGTGTTGCTTGAGCAGAACGTGGAAGAGGGCGATATCTGGCGTATGTGTCAGTGTAAAGATGCTCCGATTCGTGACTGGGTCAAGTTGGCTGTGAATCGTGCGCGTCTTTCTAATACCCCAGCTGTATTTTGGCTTGATGAGTACCGCCCGCATGAAGCTGAATTGATCAAGAAGGTAAATACCTACCTCAAAGACTATGATCTTACGGGTGTGGATATTCAGATCATGTCTCAGACTCGTGCAATGCGTTACACCCTAGAGCGCGTCATTCGTGGCAAAGACACTATTTCTGTAACCGGTAACATCTTGCGTGACTACCTCACTGACTTGTTCCCAATTATGGAATTAGGCACCAGTGCGAAGATGCTTTCTATCGTACCTTTGATGGCTGGTGGTGGCTTGTTTGAAACCGGTGCTGGTGGTTCTGCTCCGAAACACGTTCAGCAGTTGGTAGAAGAAAACCATTTACGCTGGGATTCTCTCGGAGAGTTTTTGGCTCTAGCGGTATCTCTCGAAGATATTGGCGATAAGACAGGCAATAACAAGGTAAAAATCTTAGCCCGTACTTTGGATGAGGCGACAGGTACTTTATTGGATAACAATAAGTCACCTTCACCACGCACCGGCGAGCTAGATAACCGTGGCAGTCAATTCTATTTAGCCATGTACTGGGCTAAGGCATTGGCAGCACAAACTGAAGACAAAGAATTGCAAGCTTACTTTGCACCTTTGGCTAAAGCTTTGTCAGAAAATGAAGAGAAGATTACGGCTGAATTTAAGGCAGTTCAAGGTAAGCCAGTAGATATCGGCGGTTACTTTGTTGCTGATCCGGAAAAGTGCAAAGCAGTGATGCGCCCAAGCCAAACATTTAATGCAGCTTTAAAAGCGGCAAGAGCTTAATAGGTAGAAGCGATAAGTACCTCATTTCAAAAATTAGGATTAATATTTAAAGGCAAACTTTCGGGTTTGCCTTTTTTATTTATCAATTCTCTTTCTGAGTTATGTCAAAACCAAAAGACCTAGTAGAGCTAAGTTATCTGAGCGAAGCAGTTTCAGATATGTCTTTTTTAGGTCTGATGCGTTTATTGGAGGCTGCACGAGCATTCAATCTAAAGAATGGAATTACAGGCATTCTCTTTTATGACAATCAGCAGTTTGGTCAAATTATTGAAGGTGAGCGCGCCAACGTCATGAAAGTCTGGAAGCGCATTCAGGACGATAAGCGGCACCATCGTGTAGAGTTGCTCGAGATTCGTGAGATATCAGAGCGAAGCTTCCCGGATTGGCTACTGCGCTTCTATGGGGGCGAGACCCTGACCCGAGACTACCCAGTTCTGGCAGGAATGGTCGGCGGCATGGATAAGCATAGCCTGGCCCTCATGAATAAGATGCGCGAGACTGAGCGCTAAGCAATAAATTCCAATCAGTAGCAAAATGAACGCATTACATTCAATGGGTGCACTATGCGTTTTATTGATAAAACTCTCTTTCCTAGCGACATTACCCCTAAAACCGTTTTTGAAAATCGACGCTCTTTAATTAAGGCAGCTGCGGCGGGTAGTTTTGGGGCGGCCTTAGCGCCTTGGTTTTCAAGAGAGGCTTTAGCAGCAACCCCTGAAAAATTAAGCGCCACTCTCAATTCAGCATATTCATTAAAAGAAGAAACTACGCCGTATAAGTACGTTACAACGTATAACAACTTTTATGAGTTCGGTACGGATAAAGCTGACCCCGCAGCAAATGCTGGTAGCTTGCAGACTCGCCCTTGGACAATCTCGATTGAGGGATTAGTCAAAAAGCCGATCACTCTAGATATTGATGCGCTTCTAAAGTTGGCGCCAATGGAAGAGCGCATTTACCGGATGCGTTGTGTAGAGGGTTGGTCCATGGTCATTCCATGGGATGGTTATCCATTATCTAAACTGATTAATAAGGTAGAGCCTTTGGGTTCCGCCAAGTATGTGGAATTCATTTCGCTGGCTGACCGCAAGCAAATGCCTGGCTTGAGTAGCAATGTGATTGATTGGCCTTATCGCGAAGGTTTGCGTATGGATGAAGCGATGAATCCCTTAACGCTATTAACCTTTGGTTTATATGGTGAGGTATTGCCTAAACAAAATGGGGCACCCGTTCGTATTGTGGTTCCCTGGAAGTACGGCTTTAAGAGTGCTAAATCGATTGTCAAAATTCGTTTTACTGAAGAGATGCCCAAGACTAGTTGGAATATGTTTGATGCACGTGAATATGGCTTTTATTCTAACGTTAATCCACAGGTAGATCATCCACGCTGGAGTCAGGCGACTGAGCGCCGCATTGGTGATGCTAAGGGAGTATTTGCTCCGAAGATTAAAACGCAAATGTTTAATGGTTACGGTGATCAGGTAGCCAGTATGTATGCTGGAATGGATCTAAAGAAATATTATTAAGCAATGAGAAAAATCTATACAGCAGTCTTTGGCATCCTCCTTCTTCTATTCACATCATATGGCTATAGTCAATCTGAAGCGCCTGTAAAGACGATACCCAGTCTAGATGTTCCTCGCTATATGGGAACTTGGTATGAGGTTGCAAAATTCCCAAATTGGTTTCAGAGGAAATGCGTTGCCAATACCAAAGCTGAATACTCCATACAACCTGATGGCAACCTGAAGGTGCTCAACAGCTGTAAAACAGCCTCTGGGGAAGTAACAGACGCTGAAGGTGTCGCTAAACAGATTGGAGCAAAAGACTCCCCAAAACTGCTGGTTCGTTTCGCACCCGCATGGTTATCGTTCTTGCCGATGGTATGGGGTGATTATTGGGTGATTGATCTCGACCCACAATATCAAGTGGCTGCAGTGAGCGACCCAAAGCGTGAATATCTTTGGGTCTTATCTAGGACACCACAACTGAATCAGAAAACTTACGAAGAGCTACTGCAACGCTTAAAGGCGCAACAGTTTGATGTGCGTAAGCTTGAGTTAACTACCCAAACAGGCAATTAAGTTCTTCTGCCAGGCTCTGGCAAAGGTACCATCACTGCTTGTCCTGGCGCGCTACAGCCTTGATCGCAGCAGCGCCCAGGTTGTTTATTTTTCGTAATCGCCCGCTCTTCGCTACTAGTCAGCACTCCGCGATCTAATAAACGTTCCACTAGCTCTACTTTATTGCCAATAGGGTACTGACGATAGATTTCTTGCTTCATTGCTGCTGGAGAGCCGCCACCATGTAGGCTAATGACGGAATACCAACCGCCTTGATAAGACGCTGTGAGATCTTCAATAAACCGTGCAACTTCAATTCGCTTGTCATAAGGGACGGCTGGATTGGCTCGTAACACCTCTGCCAAAGTGGCTGCAGTTGCTGGGTTGTGATCTTCGTCTGGTCCTGGCAACGCTACGATTAATCCTCCCGATACTTCATGTGCCAAGCGATGCATGTCATAAATCTGCGTTGCTAATAAGAGTTTTCCGATATTAGAAAATACCGGCTCAGGCATAAATGATTTACTGTACGGATCTTGCGTTCCATAGACGCTAGCAGCCACACCGCAAGCATAAAATCCTTCAGTGATCTTAATGAGTTCAACCATCGGATCACGTAAATTAGATTTGGTTGCTGGATCCAATCCGTTCGCTTCGCACATTAAAGCGCCAGCACCAATTAACAGATCTCCAAAGCCTGCTCGCGCCGCGATGCAGCTATGACGATGATGGGTGGCGTAGTTATAAGTCAGCACGCTAGAGTGTTCCCATTCGCCAGCATAAAAAACACGATCCCAGGGAACGAATACTTTATCGAATATCACTACCCCAGTCGATTGACCATATTTACTAGAAAATATCGGTTTACCATGCTCGACCTTGTCGCCTGGGCGTCCCGCTGGGCGTGCCACAATCGTAATACCTTTGGCATCCACAGGGACAGCACAGCAAATCGCAAAGGCTGCATCCTCTTTAGTCATATTGCGACCTGGCATGACTAAGAATTCATGCATGTAAGGGGCGCCAGTCACAATCGCTTTTGTACCCGAGATCACGACCCCTTTAGCATCTTGAGAAACGATATGTACGTAAGTATCTGGATTTTCTTGCTCATGAGGTCTGCGGGAGCGATCTCCTTTTGCATCTGTCATGGCAATGCCTAATGCCAAGTCCTTCGTTTGTACATGCGATAGATACTCAGAAAATTTAGCACTATGCTCATTACTTCCTTTGGCATCATCAATGCGCGCAGAAACTTGTGCAATCGCATTTAACGCATCATGGGCTAAATAGCGTTGGGCACATCCAGTTTCTTGGCAGAGTACACGTACCGCTTCTAATTTATTTAAGAGATCTCCAGAAGACTGATTAATGTGCAGCATTCTTGGTACAGGAGTGCCATTCGAGTCAGCCAACATGAGCGGTGCTAGCGCTGGGTCATGGACCATGTCATAAGTCACTCCTAAGGCTTGGACTCCAGGGCGAAGAGAAGGCTCATCGGCGACGGATTCGATCAATCGACCATCGACATAGACAGTTGGCTTTAGTGAGCGCAATGACTCTTGATAGTCTTTGCTATTCATGAACTGGGAGGTGCTTTGACTCATGGAGGATGCCTAAGGTAATTGGCGTTAAAGGGTGATTAGTTAAATCATACACATAAATTGAACAGTGTTCAATAATATAAACATATGTATAATTTCGGTATGAATCAAGCCGCTGCCACCGCTCGAGATCTTCGCCAGCAAGCCCTCGCGGATGCAAAGCGGAGTCATATTTTGAACGCAGCCACCTCAGTATTTATTGAGTTTGGCCTAGAAGCCGTCAGCATGCGCGAGATTGCTAAGCGGGCTGGCTATACCGCAGGTGCTATTTATAGCTACTTCGCCAATAAGGAAGAGATTTATGGGGCGCTCTTAGCAGAATCATTAGAGCGCTTGAATGCATTTGTAAGTGAAGCTGAGCGAGCCATTTCCCTAAATGAGGATACCGGCTCGTCAAATGATTTTCTCGTATTGCAAAAAAGTGTTTTAGCGTTTTATCAGTTCTACCGAGATAACCCACGTGATTTGGATTTGGGTTTTTATCTGTTTCAGGGCCTTAAGCCACGGGGCCTAACAAATGAATGGGATTCACAACTCAATGCACGACTTCGAGATGCCATGCGCCCCCAAGAGATCGCTTTGAGTAAATTGGGTTTTAGTAAAAATGAGATTGACACAGAAGTGACAGCCATCTTTGCCCATATTGTTGGGGTCTTGCTTCTTAACCATACGGGACGCATTCGAATGTTTGGTAAAAGTGCAGATGAATTAATCAAACATTATCTTGATAACCTAGCCCTTCGTATACCGAAGATGACGAAGCAAAAATAACGAGATACATTCTATGTTTAATCAAGCTACTAGCGCTCTGATCTTGGTGGATTACCAGACACGACTCTTACCAAGTATTCATGGAGGGGAAGCTGCCGTAAAGGCGGCCCTCATGTTGGCGCAGGCCGCCGCCTTAATGGAGGTTCCCGTCATTGGAACTGAGCAAAATCCAGAAGGGCTCGGTCCAAATGATGAGCGGATTCGCAATTGCTGTAATGAAACTGTATTGAAATATTCGTTTAATGGAGTGGAAGATGGATTGGTGGCGTCTATTCAAAAAATCAATTCCTCGATTAATCAGACTGTACTTGCCGGTTGCGAAACCCATGTATGCCTGATGCAAACCGCATTGGGTTTAAAGGCGAAGGGATTTGATGTGGCTGTAGTGGCCGAGGCTTGTGGTAGTAGGTCGCCAAACGATAAACAACTGGCCATTGAGCGTATGCGAGATCAAGGAATTACAATTCTTGGTATAGAAATGATTATTTTTGAATGGTTAACGACTTTGAATCACCCTCAATTTAAAAATATTTTGCAGCTAATTAAAAATAGAGAAGTAAAAAATTAATTATTAATAGAGACAATACAAGAGGAAATATGGAACACACTGTTTTAGTAACTGGCGCTACCGCTGGATTTGGTGAGGCAACTGCTCGTCGCTTTTTAGCTCATGGACATAAGGTAATTGCCGTAGGCAGAAGAATTGAACGCCTCGAGGCTTTGAAGGCATCACTTCCGGTGGATCAACAGAAAAAATTACTCACCATGGTGGTGGATGTATGCGATGCTGCTAAGGTGGATGTTTTGGCATCAGCCCTACCGGCTGATTTTGCAAACGTCAGCGTCCTAGTAAACAACGCTGGCTTGGCCCTCGGCTTAGAGCCAGCGCACAAAGCATTTTTGAGCGACTGGGATCGAATGATTGATACCAATATCAAAGGCCTAGCCCATATGAGTCGCGCCTTTTTACCAGGAATGGTTGAGCGCAAACGTGGTCACGTGATTAATCTGGGTTCTGTTGCAGCTAATTACCCGTATCCTGGTGGCAACGTTTACGGCGGCACTAAGGCGTTTGTAAAACAATTTAGCTTGAATTTGCGTGCTGATTTGGTTGGCACACCAGTGCGAGTCACTTGTATAGAGCCTGGAATGTGCTCTGGTACTGAGTTTTCAAATGTACGCTTTAAGGGTGATGACGATAAGGCCGGTCAAGTCTATACCGGAGTAAAGGCTTTAAGTGCAGATGATGTTGCAGAGGCGATCTACTGGACAGCCACTTTACCAAGCCATATGAATATCAACGTTTTAGAAATGATGCCGGTTCAGCAATCCTTTAATGCATTTAATGTGCATCGCGGGGAGTTTTAAGACGACTTGTCTTGATCTTTCCATTGATAAAACTGGGGATAGATTCGCATCACCACGGGGCCATTAAAGTCCCATGATTTACAGCCGCCCAAGTAAAGGGGCGGCTTATTTTCATCTGGATCAAATAAAGCCCCTGGAATAGACTGAAAGGCGGCAGTTGCCATGCTATTGAGCAACTCGCGCAAATGCGTACAGCCTTGTATGCCACCCAAATGGGTTTGAATCGTTTTGCGCCATCCTTTCCCTAGGCGCGCGCCGATGAGTGCATTCATGGGTGGAACTACGAGCGGGCATTCTGGATGAGGATGGCCATCCATCGCTACTTCGATATCTTGAATGACTAATTCGTTATTGACAGTAAGGCGTACCCACATATCATGAAATGCCTCGCCTGGTTGCCAAATTTTGGTTCCAGTCTGAAAGGGTGCCGCCTTGGTATCTTTTAAGTGACCTTCAATATCCCAAAGACCATCTTCTCGAGCGTACCCATAAAAAGTAATTTCTCGGGTGTGTAATGGAGAGCGCTTTTCAGGGGATGACAACATGGGGGCCAATTCAAATTTAAAAGATATGTCTAATGATAATGAATAGACTAAAAGTACACCAATTCGCCTGTAGTATTCTTGGCTGTATGGCAAAACCCATTTCCCTCGAAAAGATTCTATTTAGCCAAGGCTTTGGCACGCGGCGCTATTGCAGCGATTTGGTATACGCCGATTTGGTGAAGGTCAATGGTGTATTGGCCGAAGATCCCGAAGAAAGAATTGCAACCGAGGGTTTGGTCTTGACCGTAGAAGACCGGGATTGGGAATACCATGAAAAAGCTTATATCGCATTTAATAAGCCAGAAAATTATGAGTGCTCGCATAAAACTACGCATCACCCCAGTGTTTACAGTCTATTACCGAGCCCATTTGTAGAGCGAGGCTTGCAATGCGTAGGGCGATTAGATTTTGACACCACCGGGCTTTTATTGATTTCGGACGACGGGCAGTTTATTCATAAGATGACGACGCCTAAAAAGAATATTGGTAAGGTGTATGAGATCACTACGCCTGAGCCCATAACGCAATCGCAAATCGATCATTTATTAAATGGAGTGGTATTAGACGATGATCCCAAGCCCTGTTTTGCAGTGGCATGCAATCAACTCACTGAATACACCTTGGCGATGACTATTGTTGAAGGGCGCTATCACCAGGTTAAGCGGATGATGGCTGCAGTGGGCAATCATGTTGCCAAGCTCCATCGCACAGAAATTGGTGCGTACCTTATGCCAACGGATTTAGCGGAAGGGGAGTGGCGCTGGCTTTATCCTCAAGACCTGCAAATGTTATCTAAGAGTGTTGCTGCATAGCAGTGTCATGACTTCGAATTCAATACTGCCGGCTGATTATGATTTTGAGGGTGTTATTCCCTTATGGAAAGTCAATGTAGAAGAGAAAAAAATGACTCGCCAATTTACTTTTCAACACTTTATTCAAGCTTTCGAATTTATGACTCATTGTGCAAGTTATGCAGAAGAATTGAATCATCATCCTGATTGGTCGAATTCTTGGAATATAGTAAAGGTTGAGTTAAGCACTCACTCTGCAGGTGCTTTGACTGAGTTAGATATAAAAATGGCATCCTTTATGGATGCCATGGCCCTACAGCTTGAAACCAAATCGAAATAATCGATTATTAATGTTCTTCGCCCTCGTCTTCCTCTTCATTGAGGCTCATCAAAATGGTGGCAAGTAGGCCATAAACGACTTCCGTGGCGATAAAGCCATCTTCATCTAGCTCATCAATTAAGTCATTGAGACACTCTTCTGTGGGCTCATTCAGCAAGGTCATTGCGCATTCGCACCCGTAGTCGAAATCTTCATCGTTTTGGGTTTGATCTTCGTTTGTCATGTTTATCCTTAATTGAGACTTCAGGATAGCAAATTACACCAGAAATCGATAGGGATATATGTTTTATGTACAAGAAAGCCAGTTATCTGCTTTAGAGAAATTGGGTGTATCCAATTTACAATCCAGATATGAAAATTAAATGTACCCTTTTTACTATTTATTTTTTGGGTTTTGCAAGCTCTGTGAGTGCACAAACTCCACCCCCATTAGGTTCGAAGACTTTTTCTCCGTATACGCCAGCCCAACTCAAGGCTTTAAATAGCCGATCGCTCACTCCAGTTGAAGGCCCCTTTGGCGCCACCACACTCAATGGGCAGCCAGTTACAACAACTCAGTCTTCTGGTAAATACTTTAGTGCCCCTGAGGGCGAAGAAGAGGCTGAGGCTCTCGAAACAGAATCGGCTGATCCCTACACCCCAATGTCACCAGTAATGACTTTTTAAAATTATTTACTCGGCGATCGCTAACTCTGTCATCGACTCGCAACAGAGTAATGCGCTAGCCGCCTCTGGTGTAGCGTTCAACCAATCGTTGAACAACTCCGGTCGAAGAGGTACTACAGTACGTTTTTCATCCTCTGGTTTATGAAAGCGTTTCATCACTGGATGATTGCTAGCATCTATCGTGAGCATCGAGAAAGATACAATGAATTCGCCGGTATCTGGTTCCGTCCATGTATCCCAAATCGAGGCAATAGCCATAGGTTTATGTTGAGCTTGATGAATGCGAGTGCGCACTGCTTTGCCTGATTCATAACTGGGTTCATAAAATGCATCTACCAATGTGAGGGCGTAATGTCGTTTAGCCCATGCATTTTTATATGAAGGTTTGATTGCGACAGTTTCAGCTCGTGCATTGTAAGTTTTTCTACCAAAATCCTCATCCTTAGCCCAGGCTGGGATCAGGCCAAATCGAGCAAGTCCAATTGCCATGCGGTCAGTATTGTGGCTTTTTAAAACAATCGGTCCTGGATAAGTGGGAAATACATCGTGGGCGGTGGATGCTGGTAAATCCAGATCGAAATGGGATTTAACCCAATCTATGTTGACAGTGGTGAGGTATTGAACACACATCTGCTTATTTTACTGGCATGAATGGGACTACGTTTGGCTTGATAAAAGCACTCTACTGTTAATATTAGAGCTCATTTTTAGAAAGATTGAACCCTATGAAACTGCTTATTTCCCGATTAAAACCTTCGGTTGCGCAGCTCATTACATCCAGTATTTTATTGGGTTGTTTTGGTAGCGCTTTTGCTCAACAAAGTGGTTTGCCAATTAATGCGGCTGCTTCTGTAAATGGAGCAATCATCACCAATGACATGGTTGAGCAGGGCATTAAGGTTGCGATTTCACAAGGCCAAAAAGACTCCCCTGAATTACGCAAAGCCGTCATTCAGAAGTTTGTTGAAGTGATGCTCTTGTCTCAGCAAGCTGAAAAAGATGGTTTAGCAAATTCAGAGAAAGCAAATTCCCAGCTGGCATTAATTCGTCAAAACTATTTGGCCGATTTAGAGCTGTCAACTTTTATGGCACAAAACCCCATTACCGATGCTGACGTACAAGCAGAGTACAACAGGGAGGTTTCTTCATTGGGACCACAAGGCATGATTACGGAATACAAAATCAGTGATATTGCTGTGGCTACAGAAGCTGAGGCGCAAGCAGCTTTAGACCGTATTAAAAAAGGTGAGCCATTTGATAAGGTGGCTAGAAGCGTGTCACTAGGCCCCAATAAAGCGCAAGGCGGTGCAGCTGGATGGGTCCAGCCTGGTCAGGTTCCCCCGCAAATTGGATCGGTATTAGCCACGCTTGGAAAGGGTCAAGTGTGTTCAGCCCCTATTCAAATGCAACAAGGCTGGTATTTGGTGAAAGTGGAAGATAAAAAATCAAGCAAGCCACCTACTTTCGAACAGGCTAAGCAAGCTGTTCGCGCTGGTTTAATTCAGAAAAAACAGTATGAGTTTGTTGCTAAGATTGCTAAAGATTCTAAGATTGTTGTTCAATAGAATTTGTTGTTAGTAAACAAAACATTCGCTGTGCAACAATCTGTGCAGAAATAATAAGGGCTCCTAGGAGCCCTTATTATTTGCGTTCTAAAGTGAGAAAGTTGAAATGAATTTCACCTTCAGATCCCGGAGTGCGTTCGACTTCTGTCCAGGAAGATTCATCAGGCACTTCAAAGAAGGTGTCACCATCATTGATATCGATATCTATTTCCGTAATGTAGAGGCGATCTGCCTTATCAAAAGCTTGCTTAAATAATTGCTCACCACCAATGACAAATACGCGTCGCGCCTCGCTTAAGCGATTAAGTGCTTCATCTAGTGATCCAGCCAGTTCAGCGCCAGTAAGTTGAAGGTCTGCATTGCGACTAACAACGATATTACGGCGTCCTGGAAGCGGTCTTCCGATAGACTCCCAGGTTTTTCGGCCCATGATGACGGGATGACCCATCGTGACGCGCTTGAAAAACTGCAGGTCTGCCGAAATTTTCCAAGGCATTTGATTGTCGCGTCCAATGACATGATTTCGGGAGCGCGCAACAATCATAGAGATGGCGGGTTGTGTCATCTTTGATTTCTTAAATAGCTACTGGAGCTTTAATGTGGGGATGGGATTCGTAGCCAACAATTTCAAAGTCTTCAAATTCATAATCGAAGAGTGAATCTGGTTTACGCAGAATATTGAGTTTAGGCAGGGGTAAAAAATCTCTCGATAATTGGAGGTCAACTTGCTCTAAATGGTTGCTATATAAATGACAATCGCCACCAGTCCAAATAAAGTCACCCACTTCTAAATTACATTGCTGCGCCACCATATGGGTCAATAAAGCGTAGCTAGCGATATTAAATGGGACGCCCAAGAAAATATCAGCACTTCGCTGATATAGCTGGCAGGATAACTTTCCGTCGGCAACATAAAACTGAAAGAAGGCGTGGCAAGGCGCTAAAGCCATACGCGGGATATCTGCCACATTCCAAGCTGAAACAATGATGCGACGTGAGTCAGGATTCTTTTTGATGGTCTCCACCACTTCAGAGATCTGATCAATGTGCTGACCATTAGGCGCAGGCCAAGAACGCCATTGATAGCCATATATAGGGCCTAAATCGCCGTCAGGAGCTGCCCATTCATTCCAGATGGATACGCCACGCTCTTTAAGCCAATTATTATCTGTACTGCCTTTGAGAAACCAGAGTAATTCATAAACAATGGACTTCATGTGGAGCTTCTTGGTGGTGACCATTGGAAAGCCGTCGGCCAAATTAAAACGCATCTGGTGCCCAAATACCGAGATCGTGCCGGTCCCAGTTCTATCGGACTTTTGTACGCCCTTGGCTAGGACTTCTTTCATTAAATTGTGATATTGGCGCATAGAAAATCGCTATAAATGGGTTGTTTAGTAGTAGCTTACTCGAATGTGGGGGAGCCCACACCAAGTGCTTTATGAAGTTTGGGCGAGGTGGTGGTGTATTGCAGTTGAATCTGCTTTTCCGGGTTCAGATATGCTGCCGCAGCAAAAGCAGCTAAAGCGGCCTCATGAAAACCTGACAAAATGAGTTTCTTTTTTCCAGGGTAAATATTGATATCACCTACTGCATAAATACCAGGAATACTGGTTTGAAACTTTTCCGTATCCACAACAAGTTGCTTGCGCTCTATATCTAAGCCCCATTCAGCAATGGGGCCTAACTTTGGAGAAAGCCCAAAGAAAATGAGGAGATCATCTACTGGTAGTGCTTGAGTTTTTCCATCAATGTCAGTAACGACAATTTCTTTTAGATGATCATCTTGCGCTTCATAAGAAGTGATTTGCCCAATCAGCAACTGCATTTGCTTGGAAGCACACAACTCACGCATCTTTGCAATTGATTTTGGGGCAGCTTTAAAGTCATCGCGACGATGAATCAATGTCACGCTGGCGGCTTTTTCTACCAAGAATAAAGCCCAATCTAAAGCTGAGTCTCCACCACCGCAGATAACTATTTTCTTTCCGGAAAATTGCTCCGGATGCTTTACGTGATAAAAAATATGTTTGTCTTCAAGAGCTTCAATCCCCTCCAGGGCGAGCTTGCGTGGCTGAAATGCACCTACGCCAGCTGCAATGAAGACGGTTTTACTCAAAAAGTATTGATTCTGTGAAGTGCCGATCAGTAGGCGCCCATCGGCTTGTTGCTCCAGGGTCCTCACTTCTTGTCCTAAATGAAATTGCGCACCAAAGGGCTCGATTTGTTTTAGTAGGTTCTGAGTCAGCTCACGACCAGTGCAGACTGGTACTGCAGGAATATCGTAAATGGGTTTATCTGGGTATAACTCGATGCATTGACCTCCTGCTTCAGGAAGAGAGTCAATAACATGCGCCTTGATTTCTAGGAGACCCAGTTCAAAAACCTGAAATAGACCCACAGGGCCGGCACCAATAATGACTGCATCGGCTTCTATAGGTGAGTGCAACACAATTTCTCTCGAGTGGGTCGGTGGTCGGGTAAAGACCGTATCGATTACTTAACTAGTTGATCGAGTTTGTTCTTTACATCTTTCCACTCATCCGCATCTGGCAGTGCGGGCTTGGACTTGGTAATGGAGGTCCAGTCAGGGGATAGCTCAGCATTGAGTTTGATGAAAGATTGTTGATCTCCAGGAACATCATCTTCTGCATAAATTGCATTGACGGGACACTCTGGTACGCATACAGCGCAATCAATACACTCATCTGGATCGATCACTAAAAAGTTAGGACCTTCACGAAAGCAGTCAACTGGGCAAACATCTACGCAGTCGGTGTATTTGCAGCGGATGCAGGATTCGGTAACAACGTAAGTCATAGCGTCTTAATTTCGAGAGCCCTTAAGGGGGCTTATAAGTGGTAAAAGATCAATTTTAGCTGAAATAAGCCTTTTTACTTGAGGTAAAGTTCCCCCTATGAATACGTCAACAAATACCCAAACTAATGCCCAAAAGCCCAAAATCTTGGTTGCTAGGGCCATATTTCCTGAGGCTTTGGCCAAATTAGAGGAATCCTTTGAAGTTCGATCCAATCAAGCTGATCAGATTTTGACTCCTGAGGAGTTAAAAAAAGAACTTGCTGGGGTTGTTGGGGCTCTGGTTACTGGCAGTGAACGCATTGATGCTCAGGCATTGGCGCAAGCAAAAGATCTGAAAATTGTGGCTAATATTTCAGTCGGTTACAACAACTTTGATGTACCAGCAATTACCACTGCTGGAGTGATGGCAACGAATACCCCGGATGTACTGACAGATACAACGGCAGACTTTGGATTTGCCCTTCTGATGGCAACCGCTAGACGCATTACAGAGTCTGAGCATTGGATCCGCGCAGGTAAGTGGGATAAATGGTCGATTGTGAATAATCCACTAGGGATGGATTTGCATGGCAGCACTCTAGGCATTATTGGTATGGGTCGTATTGGCCAAGGTGTTGCTAAGCGTGCACTAGGTTTTGGAATGAAGGTGATTTATCACAACCGTAGTCGTTTATCGGAGGCGGATGAAAAGGCGTGTGCTGCCAGTTATGTTTCTAAAGAAGAATTACTGCGTACTGCCGATCACGTTGTTTTAGTTTTGCCATATAGCGCCCAGAGTCATCACACTATTGGGGAAAAAGAGCTCGCATTAATGAAACCCACTGCAACCCTGATAAACATTGCCCGCGGGGGTATTGTGGATGATCTTGCTTTAGCTAAAGCGTTGAGAGAGAAAACCATTTTTGCAGCTGGCTTGGATGTATTTGAAGGTGAGCCTTCGGTGAATCCTGAGTTGCTTAAATTGAGCAATGTCGTATTAGCCCCTCATATTGCAAGTGCAACTGAAAAGACGCGTAGAGCAATGGTGGATTTAGCGATCGATAATTTACGTGCTGCCTTGGGTGGTAAAAAACCACCTAGCTTGATTAATGCGGAAGTATTTAAAGCAGAATAATCTAAGAGCAGCGTAAGCACATCGAAGTCGAGTAATTACTCGGCTTCGATTTCTTCTGGAAGTTCCCGGAGTGCTAATTCAATGCCGCCGAATTTGCCGGCTACCCAGTTGTAGACTTTGCAGGCAATCCACAGCAAGCCATAACCCAATAAAGCATTGAGAATCAAAGCCGAGAGTACTGTAAATCCTGGAATCGCTCCGTCACGTATAAAGGCTACAAACAACGCCAATAAAACGATCGGTACAGAGAAGCATAAGTAGACAAGTACTAGTGTTTTGGCGGTATGGGTTGGGTCGAGAAAGACGAGTTCTTTTTTGGTAAGTTTCATGATGACGCAATCTTAAAGCAGTCCTTCAAAAAGTGCTATATCTACCCAGTCTCCAGCGGCAATATTTCCTTGCTCGTGAGCCAAGATCACAAAGCAATTTGCCTCACTCATTGAGCGCAAGATTCCAGCGCCTTGGCTACCAGTCAGCCTGAGGGTAGGCTTACCATCAGAACCGCGTCCTAAGATGGCACGTTGGAATTCAGTACGACCGGGCTTTTTGCGGATGGCAGTTTCAGAGATTGCTTGAATCAGAGGTGGCTCTGTTTGTTTAGCACCATTCAGTTGCAAGAGAGCACTTCGCACGAATTGGTAGAAAGTGACCATTACCGCTACTGGATTACCCGGTAGGCCAAAGAAGAGGGTTTTGCGAGCAGACGGATTTCCAGGAGCAGCCTTGAGAACGCCAAAAGCCATGGGACGACCGGGCCTCATGGCAATTTTCCAGAAGCCAACATCACCCAGCTCTTGCATGATTTGTTTTGTGAAATCCGCCTCACCTACCGAAACGCCACCAGAAGAAATTAATACATCTGCTTTTTCACTTGCCTCTATAAATGCTTTTCTCAATGACGTTGGGTCATCGCGAACAATACCGCAGTCGATGATTTCTAAATCGAGGCGATTAAGTAGACCTGTCAAGCTATAGCGATTGCTGTCGTACACACTACCAGCATCAAGCGTTTGGTTCAGTGCACGAAGTTCATCACCGGATGACAAGATGGCCACCTTGAGTTTGCGGCGAACGGGAAGCGTAGAGATTCCAAGCGACGCTACAAGACCTAAGTCCGAAGGTCGTAAGAGACGTCCAGCACTGATAGCTGCTTTTCCTTGCTTTAAATCTTCACCTCTTAAGCGGCGATTCTCGCCAACTTTCAATTGATCCTGCTTAAAGCGAATAGTGCCATCTTGTTCGCTTGTAAATTCTTGTGGAATAACGGTGTCGCAACCTTGTGGCATCAAGGCGCCAGTCATAATCTTCAGGCACTCATCTTTACCAATACTGCCCTCATAAGGCTTGCCAGCCAAGGCTGTGCCGACTATACGCAAACTAATCTTAGGACTACCTACGCTCAAGCAAGCCCCATCAAATGCATAACCATCCATTGCAGAATTATCTGCAGCTGGCACATCAATAGGGGAGAGTAAATCAGCTGCGAGGATGCGATTAATCGCTTTGTCTAAAGAGACAGTTTCAATTTCCTGAGGGTCTTGAGCTGCATTTGCTTCTTGCAATAGTTCTGCAACCAAATTGGTGATTGCTTTTCTCGCTTCATCCACATGCAGTGATGGCGTCAGTAAGATAGGACTATTGGGCGAGTATTTCATAAAGCTGCTTCCAGAATTTTTAATTCCTCAGGGGTATTTACATTGGCAAACGCCTGAGCATCATCAAATATTACAGTGCTACTTTTAAGTTCTTTAAACCAGCGATCAATTTTCAGATCACCTTTTGTTAGAAAGGCTGTGAGTGAGTCTTGCAGATTCGCGCGCATAAGGCAAAACACAGGTTGCGCCCAAGTCTTTCCAGATTCGAGGCTAGAGGCATAAACCAAATCAAAAGGACCACGCTCCATTTCAGCCGCTAGGCGTGCCGCAAGGTCTAGGGGTAGTAAAGGGGAGTCACATGGGCTCGTCAATAGATAAGATGTTTTACAAGCCTTAAGACCAACTGAGAAGCCTGCCAATGGGCCAGAGAAATCGGGAGTTTCATCCATGACGACTGGATAACCATAGCCCGCATACTTGGTGATGTTGCGGTTCGCATTGATCAGAATGGGACCCACTTGATTCTTTAGGCGGTTGATTGCAGATTCAATTAAGGGTTTTTGGTGAAAAGAAATTAAGCCTTTATCAATTCCGCCCATGCGTTGGGCGCGACCACCAGCCAGTATCAGACCTGTAATATTTTCAGGGGAGATCATTAGCCGCCGATATAAGACATTTCGACCTTACGACTACTACTAGTAGGGTTTGCAGTTTGTGAGCCTCTGATTTCAGAGTAGTGGTCATTGCGCTGTGCCCAGGTGTTCATGATGGCGTTTGCAATTTCCAAGTCGCTACCGCCGGAACGAAGCAACGATTTGAAGTCAAACCCCTCATTAGCAAATAAACAAAGATACAGTTGACCGTCAGTGGATATGCGGGCGCGTGTGCACTCATGGCAGAAAGCCTGAGTCACGCTGGAGATCAACCCTACTTCGCCTGAGCCATCTAGGTAGCGCCAGCGCTGGGCTACTTCCCCGGTGTAATTGGCATCGATTGGTTCCAGTGGGAATACGGCATTAATTTGGGCGATTACTTCCTTGGATGGAAGAACTTGCTCCATATTCCAGCCATTGGAGCTACCGACATCCATAAATTCAATAAAACGAAGAATGATGCCGCTTCCTTTGAAGTGCTTTGCCATCGCAATGATTTCATGATCGTTTGTTCCCTTTTTAACGACCATATTCACTTTAATGTTAGCAAAGCCAACTTCTTGTGCAGCAGCTATTCCATCTAGAACATCTTCAACAGGAAAATCTACATCATTCATCTTTTTAAAGACATCATTATTTAAGCCATCAAGACTCACTGTTAAGCGCTGGAGTCCAGCAGCTTTTAGTGCGGCTGCTTTCTTGCGAAGAATGCTGCCATTAGTGGTCAAGGTGAGATCAAGTGGCTTGCCAACCGTAGTATGAATTTTGGCAAGCATTTCAATCAGAATTTCTAGATTTTTGCGAAGTAGCGGTTCACCACCAGTGAGGCGAATTTTTTCAACACCTAAACTAGAGAAAATAGAGGTGAGTCTGGTAATTTCTTCAAAGCTTAATAGTTCTTGGTGAGCGAGGTAAGGATAGTTTTGATCAAAGACCTCTTTGGGCATGCAATAGGTGCAGCGGAAGTTGCAGCGATCAGTGACAGAGATGCGCAGGTCACGCAAGACGCGCCCCCGAGTATCTTGCGTGCGTCCATGTGGCGTGATGAGCTGTGTGCCAATAGACGGCACAAGTCCTTTGCCTTCATCAATACGAATGGGGATTACTTTTTCAACCATATACTGAATTATGGCTGTGAAACGGGGTTTCTGCCAAACCGCCACCAATCCTTATGAGATTAATGACGGTCTGGAGAAAATCGTTAAACCGTTTTTTCTTGGCCGCCGGTTTCAACTAAAACCATTGGGCCATCTGGCAATGCTGCAGCCGGCTTAGGAGTTCTGCCTAAGTTACTTGCAACAGGTTCTGCTTTGATCTGACTTTGCGCTTCTGCATGCTTTGAGGAATCGGTTGCAACCCAAATCATGCCAGCAGACTGCACCACGCTATGCAAAGGAGTTTCTTCAAGTGCCTGGAAGGCAACTTTTGGAAGCTCAGGCGCGGGCTTTGTAATCACTTCTACTGTCGCTTTTGCTGCAACTACGGCAACAGGTATTGCTACTGGAGTTGAGCTTGGTGCAGAGCGATTAGATTGACGTGGAGCACGTGGCGCTCTTTCTTGTTTTTCAGCAACTGGCTTTGCATTGCTAAAGCTATTCGTAATGTTCTGAATAGGCATCGATGCCGATGCGCCTGCCATACCTACAGGAGGGCCTGCAAATGGACTAGCAGACGAAGCAACTACTGCGGGCGATGCATCAGTCCCACCTTCAGTACGTTCGCCACGTTCGCGTTGACCACGACCACGACCACGACGGTTGCGACCACGACCACGACGCTCTTCACCTTCAACTCCTGGGGTAGCATCCGTTCCTGGAGCAGCTTCAGTTGCAGGAGTTACTGCAGCTGGGTTTGCTTGGTTACGATTGCCTTCTTGGCGCTCTGGCTTAGGACCGTTTTGATTATTGCGGGTACGGTTATTGCGGGTACGGTTGTTGGTACCTTCAGCAGGAGTGCTAGCAGGGCCTTCAGCTGCAGCGGCCGCTGGACGTTCTGCACGTTCACTATTGCGCTCATTGCGATCACCACGACGACCCCGATTACCGTTGCGATTATTGCGATCACCATTGCGACCTTGGTTACGACCGCGCGTATTGCTTGGTGCTGGTTTTTCTTCTACCGCAGGGGAGGAAGAAAATAGTTTCTTAATGAATCCAAAGAGGCCGCCAGAACTTTCCGTAGTAGTTTTTTCAGTACGTGCTGGACGTGGCTGGCTAATTGGTGCTGGCTGAGCAGGAGTGATGCCTTTAACGGCTGCTTCTGGACGCACTTTTAATTCGGCATCCTTACGACTTACTGTCGTATCAGTTTCCAATTCACGCGCAGCTTCTTCTGCCATCACGTAGCTTGCTTTTTGATCATCTAAACGAGGATCATCATGACGCAAGCGCTCTAGCTTGTAATGTGGTGTCTCTAAATGCTTGTTCGGAACCATCAAGACGTTTACTTTGAAGCGAGTCTCAATCTTAATGACTTCAGCACGCTTTTCATTCAAGAGGAATGCAGCCACTTCGACTGGTACCTGTGTATGAATCGCTGCAGTATTCTCTTTCATTGCCTCTTCTTGGATGATGCGCAGAACTTGCAATGCAGAAGATTCGGTATCACGAATGTGGCCAGTGCCATTACAGCGTGGGCAAGTCACATGACTACCTTCAGAAAGGGCTGGTCGCAAACGTTGGCGTGACATTTCCATCAGGCCAAATTTGGAGATCTTGCCCATTTGAACGCGAGCACGGTCATGACGTAGGGCATCGCGCAAACGATTCTCTACATCTTTCTGAGCCTTGCTAGATTCCATATCAATGAAGTCGATCACGATCAATCCACCCAAGTCACGTAAACGTGCTTGGCGAGCGATTTCATCGGCAGCTTCTAAGTTGGTGCGGGTTGCGGTCTCTTCAATATCAGAGCCACGGGTTGCGCGTGCTGAGTTGACGTCCACAGAAACCAAAGCTTCAGTGTGGTCAATGACGATGGCACCGCCAGATGGCAGTGGCACCGTACGTGAGTACGCGGTTTCAATTTGGTGTTCAATTTGGAAGCGTGAGAACAAAGGTACATCGTCGTGATAACGCTTCACTCTTGGCAAGTTGTCTGGCATAACAACAGACATAAATGCTGCCGCTTGTTCATAGATGTCATCGGTATCGATGAGGATCTCGCCAATATCAGGTTGGAAGTAATCACGAATCGCACGAATCACTAAACTAGACTCAAGGTAAATCAACAATGGTGCTGAATTACCTTTAGCTGCTTCATCAATCGCTTTCCACAACTGCATGAGGTAACTTAAATCCCACTGCAATTCAGTAGCATCGCGACCAATACCAGCAGTACGAGCAATGATGCTCATGCCTTCTGGAACTTCTAATTGGGACATTGCTTCGCGTAATTCTTGACGGTCTTCACCTTCAATGCGACGGGAAACACCGCCTCCGCGTGGGTTATTTGGCATTAATACCAAGTAACGACCGGCCAAGGAGACAAATGAAGTGAGGGCTGCGCCTTTTTGGCCGCGCTCTTCTTTTTCTACCTGAACAATGATTTCTTGACCTTCACGCAAGGCATCCTTAATGGAGGCGTTGCGAACGTCAATACCTTCTTTGAAATACGTTCTGGCAACTTCTTTAAATGGTAAGAAGCCGTGACGCTCTTCACCGTAATTGACAAAACATGCCTCTAAAGAGGGTTCAATGCGGGTAATGACACCTTTGTAAATGTTGCCTTTGCGTTGTTCACGGCCGGCAGCTTCAATATCGATATCAATGAGTTTTTGACCATCAACGATGGCAACTCGCAACTCTTCTTGTTGAGTTGCATTAAACAACATGCGTTTCATAACACTCTCCTATGGGGGAGGGCGTCGCTGCGGCGTTGCGCTAGGGGACAGGTTAGGTGCCGCCAAGGATTAAACCTTGAGCGGTTTACTAGTGTGGATCATGCAAATCTAGGCCTTTTTGACCTAGTTCACCAAATTAACGGTTGGTTAAATCGGTGCCACACTTGACGATCGCCGCAGAGACCTCCTTTAGGTCATCAATGCAGGCGCGCGCCTGAAAACTGTCTTCTAATCGCGGGTCGCGGCATACGGCACACCAACCCTGCGCCTCATTACAACGGGGGAGGGGCAACCCCGGGAGTCTATTAAAGGGCGACTCCAAGCTCCACGATTCAAACCTGACTTCAGGTTGGTCTCGGGCCAATAAATTGGCTAGAGCGTTGATTATACGGCACAAGTTGAATGACAATGGGGTATCGTTGAGTCCCTTGCCATCCTCTATTGGGGTGACAAGAGAGATAAATCATGAAACCCAGTCCCATACCCAAGCCTTCCAAGACCCAATCTGCCCCACCGGCAGTCCATTTGCAGACAATCGGCCCTGAAGAGGCTGGCCAGCGTTTGGATAATTACTTGCTACGTTGGGCCAAAGGGGTCCCCAAAAGTCACGTTTATCGGATTATTCGCTCAGGTGAAGTCCGAGTAAATAAGAAGCGAGCTGAGCCCACTACCCGGCTGGTTGAGGGGGATGTGGTTAGAGTTCCTCCTGTCAGAATTGCTGAGCCTGCCCAGATGGCGGCTGTTAATACCGCCCAGACCAAGTCCCGTGCGCAGGGCTATTCCGACAAAATGCCCATCCTGTTTGAAGATGAGGCACTCCTGATTGTGAATAAACCAGCGGGATTGGCGGTTCATGGCGGCTCAGGAATTGCTTTGGGGGTGATTGAAACCCTTCGAATTACTCGTCCCGAGTTGAAGTTTTTGGAATTAGTGCATCGCTTGGATCGCGATACCTCCGGAGTTCTACTCTTAGCTAAGAAACGGAGTGCTCTCGTTGAATTGCATCGCCAGATTCGTGAAGGCCAAACAGACAAGCGCTACTACTTGCTTGCACATGGTGAAATCGAGCAGGGCGCGCAAGTGATGCAACTGAAATATCCGCTTCATAAGTATTTACTGGCAAATGGTGAGCGGCGCGTTCGTGTTGATCCGGACGGATTGCCTAGTCACACCGCATTACGAGTGACTCAAGTATTCAAGCGGGAAGGTGCTGCGATCACATTGGCTGAGGCTCAGTTAAAAACAGGGCGCACCCATCAGATTCGAGTACATCTTCTAAAGCTAGGACACGCTATTTTGGGTGATGATAAGTATGGATTTGAAGATCAAGATAAGTTACTCAAATCCAAGCGACTCTATCTGCATGCCCATCTGGCCGGCTTTACGCACCCACGTACCGGTGAAAAAATGCGCATTGAATCACCTTTGCCATCAGAATTTGCAGCCATGATGAAAACCTTTGATGTTGCTGATGTAAGTGAATGACGCAAACTAATAAACCAGAACGTCGATATGACTTGATTGTGTGGGACTGGGATGGAACCATTATGGATTCCACGCCCACCATCGTGTATTGCATTCAGCAGGCGTGCCGGGATCTGGGTTTTAAAGAGCCAGATGACACGTTGGCTAGTTCAGTGATTGGATTGGGTATTCATGATTCATTGCGACGAGCAGTTCCTTGGATTGAGCCAATTCATTTTCAAAAATTGACGGATCGTTTTCGCTATCACTACTTGGCAAAAGATCATGAGCTTGATTTATTCGTCGGTATCCGTGAATTGCTTGAGGAACTCCGCGCCGACAATTATCTCTTGGGTGTAGCAACAGGTAAGTCGCGTGTTGGCTTAGATCGGTCTTTGAAGCATCATCAAATTGGCCATCTTTTTCATGAAACACGCACTGCAGATGAGTCATTCTCTAAGCCCCATCCTGGAATGCTCTTAGAGCTTTCAGATGTATTGCAAGTACCCACAAGGCGCATACTCATGATTGGCGATACCACCCATGATTTAGATATGGCTGCTAATGCTGGGGTTGATGCAGTCGCTGTGACCTATGGCGCTCATCCACCCGATACGCTAAAAACTTCGCAGTCATTGACCCATGTGGATGATGTGACTCAATTATCAGCATGGCTTAAATCAAATTTGACAGCCCCACTGAAGTAATAAAAGCTAATAGTAGTTAATCTTGAAATACTAAGGAATAGTAAAAATGGAAAATAATCCAAATCCCAACTGGGAACGCCAAGCGCTAGAGCACTTGCTTTTGGAGAGCTTAAAAGAGACACGAAAAGCCCGCCGCTGGAAAGCAGTCATGCGAGTGCTAACCTTGTTGGTTATCGTAGGGGTTCTTCTGGTGGTGTTTGATTTTCATCTTCCAGGACGTGGCATGGGGGTGGAAAAACATACTGCGATGGTGACCCTAGATGGTGAGATTTCTTCTAGCTCCATGGCAAATGCGATGGATATTAATTCAGCGCTAACAGCTGCTTTTGAAAATGAACATAGTGCGGGTGTGATCTTGCGCATCAATAGCCCTGGTGGGTCACCAGTGCAAGCAGGAATGATGAATGATGAGATTCATCGTTTGCGCAAACTGCATCCAAACAAACCGTTTTACGTAGTGGTTGAAGACATTTGTGCTTCTGGTGGTTACTACGTTGCTGTTGCCTCAGATCAAATTCTGGTAGACAAGGCCAGCTTGGTAGGCTCCATTGGTGTGATCATGGAAGGCTTTGGATTTACTGGCTTGATGGATAAGTTGGGCGTAACCCGTCGCATGATTACTGCGGGTTCAAATAAGGGCATGTTGGATCCTTTTAGCAAAGAAGAGCCCAAGCAAGTCGAGATGGTGAAAACGATGATCGATGAGATTCATCAGCAATTTATTGCTGTGGTGAAAGAGGGTCGTGGCGCTCGCTTGAAGGAAACGCCAGATTTATTCTCCGGCCGTATTTGGAATGGTGAGCAAGCCGTTAAATTAGGGTTGGTTGATGGTTACGGTACTGTAGATTCAGTAGCGCGAGATATCTTTAAAGCGCCTGATATTTTGGATTACACCCAGAAAGAAAACTTTGCAGAACGCGTTGCAAAACGTTTTGGTGCAGAAGCAGGTGCCGCAGCTGGCAAGGCTTTAGTCAAGGCGCCAGATTTGAAGTAAGCGGAATTGAATTTGAAGTGTTGATTTTCATTTAGGCCAATAGTAGAAATACTGTTGGCCTATTTTGTAAGGGCGCGCAAGCAGCTTCATTGGGGTAACGTTTTTTCCAATCGGCAATCGATAAGGTGGCAAGCATTTCCGATTGAAGGGTGAGATCGATGCCAAGGCACAACAGTGTCTGTGGCGACAAAGAATTCAAGCATGCCATCAGCATTGCGGTATTGCGATAGGGCGTTTCAATCCAAATTTGAGTTTGCTGTAATTTTCTCGATTCCGCTTCTAGCTGTTTGAGCTTGGCGCTGCGTTCATGGGTGTCATGAGGCAGGTAGCCCTGAAAAGCAAAACGTTGTCCGTTCAGGCCGCTACCCATCAAACCCAATAAGATTGAACTGGGGCCTACTAATGGCTTAACCACTGCCCCTAGTTGATACGCTGCCAGCACGAGCTCTGCACCAGGATCGGCAACACCTGGAACACCTGCTTCTGACATCAAGCCCATATCATTTCCAGCTAGTAGTGGCTTTAGTAAGTCGCTTGGTTTAACGGCATCACCATATTTTGCATTGCGTGCAGCGCCACGCCATTCACCCATTTGCATTTCTTGAATACTGCAACTTAAGGGGGTAACACTATCAATTGCTTTTAATAAAGCCCGCGCTGTTTTGGCATCTTCCACAATCCAGTGTTGAAGTTTTGCTGCTTGCGTCATCGTTTCACTTGGTAATACCCAGGGCAGTTGTTCTATGCGTGCATCATCACCTAAGGTGTTGGGAACCAAGTAGAGTGTGCCAAGTTTTGCCATAAATATTTTTTATTCTTATAAATTATTTAGTATTTGTTTTCGATGGAATAGCAAAGCCCGCATCACGCAGTAAACCCGTTAGTGCGATCAAGGGCAAGCCAATGAGTGCAGTGGGATCATCGCTTTGAATCGCCTCTAGAAGACTGATGCCTAGGCCTTCAGACTTGGCGCTACCTGCACAGTCATAAGGCTCCTCCGCAAGTAAATAGCTTTCCAGAACTTCATCGGAAAGTTTGCGAAAGGTTACCTCCGTAGGAACATTCAACGTTGTTTGTGTGTCACCTTTCATTAAGCACAAGGCTGTATGAAAGGTCACGGTGGCTCCACGCATTAATTGCAATTGCGCGAACGCTCTTTCAAAGTTGCCTGGTTTTCCAATCGCCGCACCACATAAATCTGCCACTTGATCTGAGCCTATGACCCAAGCATCTGGATGTTGTTTCGAAACTGCTGCTGCTTTTGCGTGAGCAAGTCTGAGTGCGAGGTCTAGAGTGCTTTCACCGGTGCGTGGTGTTTCATCAACCTTTGGTGAAATCACTTCAAATGGAATGCGAAGGCGCTCTAAAAGCTCGCGGCGATATTGGGAGGTGGATGCCAGGATGAGGCGTAGATTTTGGGAATTACTCATATTGCTGGTGCTTTCGCGCTGACCTTCATTTAGACTGATGTCATGAATCGTAATCAAGTTTTACCTCAAGTTCACTTATCGACCGAACCAAGCGCTTTGAAGCGGGTCGATTTTTGTGCCCCCCAGCCCTACAAAGGATCTGGATTTTTAGCTATTTCAGATTTGCCCAGGATCGCTGAGGAAGCGTCTACTGTGATCGCTGGGGACGGTTTCGAATGGCAATTGGAGACCCATTTTGAGGATTCTCCAGGCAGCGAGCCTCGCCAAATACTCGAATTAGGGCTTTCTGGGCGTTTACACCTCATTTGCCAGCGTTGTTTGCAAGATTGCGCGGTGGATTTAGCTGAAAAACGCCGTTTTGTCATGGTTGCTAGCGAGGAAGAGGCTGACAACTACCCCATGGAAGATGAGGGGCAAGATCCTTTGGTGGCTAGTCAGCATTTCAACCTCCTGGAAACCATTGAGGACGAGGTTTTACTGTCTTTGCCTCTCATTCCCAAGCATCCGGATGAATTTTGTGAGCCCCATGCCTCTATCTTCGGTGATGAGGAGGTTCTTGAGGTGTCTGAGGAGCGCGAAAATCCCTTTAACGTATTGAAAAATATGAAGAAAAACTAAGAAAATGGTCTATAAGGCATCTGTTGTTTTGACTGCTCATTGCAGATAAATCAAGCATTTAGACGCTTTTTCATGTTAGAATATCGGCTTGCTTAGGAGTCCAATATGGCCGTTCAACAAAATAAAAAATCACCTTCCAAACGTGGCATGCACCGTGCGCACGACTTTTTGACCGCACCTGCTACGGCTGTTGAAGCCACAACTGGTGAGGCTCATTTGCGCCACCACATTTCACCTAACGGCTACTATCGTGGTCGTAAAGTGGTTAAAACAAAAAACGACTAATTTTTTAGTCTAAACAGATAGAAGCGGCTCCAGTAAAAGCCGCTTTTTTCTTGGATAAATCACTTGCAGCAACTAATGACTTTATGAGCGTTACTCTTGCTATTGATGCCATGGGCGGAGATCATGGAGTCGTAGTCACGGTTCCAGCTGCCTGCGATTTCCTGGAAAAGCATTCTGATGTCAAGATCATCCTCGTTGGTGATCCCGATTTGATTAAGCAAGTCTTAGACAAATCTCCTAAGGCGCCAATTGAGCGCATTCAAATTATTGCTGCGAGTGAAGTGGTCTTAATGGATGACCCCATTGAGATCGCCCTGCGTCGTAAAAAAGATTCTTCTATGCGCGTTGCTATCGTGCAGGTAAAAGAGGGTGCTGCCGATGCGGTGGTTTCCTCAGGCAATACGGGCGCGCTCATGGCGATCTCCCGTTACATTTTGAAAACTCTGGATGGTGTCGATCGCCCAGCAATTGCTACCGCCATCCCTAATGAATTAGGGCTTGGCACGACGATGTTAGATCTCGGTGCTAATGCCGACTGTGAGCCGATGCATTTAGTGCAATTTGCGCAAATGGCAAATGTCATGGTTCAGGTGGTTGACGGCAAACCCAACCCTTCCATAGGCCTTTTAAATATAGGCGAAGAGGTGATTAAAGGTAATGAGGTGGTCAAGCAAACTAGTGAGCTCTTGCGTCAAACTAACTTAAATTTCTACGGTAACGTGGAAGGTAATGATATTTTTAAAGGCACTACCGATATCGTGGTCTGCGATGGCTTTGTTGGCAATGTAGTTTTGAAGGCAAGCGAAGGTTTAGCAAAAATGATGAGTGGTTTGATTCGTAAAGAATTTAATCGCTCCCTCTTCACAAAATTAATGGCAGTTTGTGCCATGGTCCCTTTATTACGTGTTCGTAAGCGGGTCGATCATCGTCGTTATAACGGTGCCGTATTATTAGGTTTACGTGGCTGTGTGATTAAAAGTCATGGTTCAGCCGATCGTTTTGCATTTGGATTTGCCTTGGAGCGCGCCTATGAGGCGTCGAAAAATCACATGGTGGAGCGGATTGCTGCAGCCTTCGTGGTGGAGACAACGGAATGAGTATTTTTTCAAGAATCGCGGGTACCGGAAGCTATCTGCCTGAGTTGCGTCTAACCAATCAAGATTTGGTTGAGCGTTTAGCCAAAACTGGCCTAGAAACCAGTGATGAATGGATTGCCACTCGTAGTGGTATTTCTGCACGTCACTTTGCTGCTGAAAATGAATTAACTAGCGATTTAGCGCTCAAGGCAGCTCAAGCTGCATTAAGTAGTGCTGGTATTACTTCTTCAGATTTAGATCTCATCATTTTGGCAACCTCAACCCCTGATCATTTGGGTGGTTTTCCGAGTACCGCCTGTGTAGTGCAAGATAAGTTAGGTGCCCATACCGCCTGCGCTGCTTTTGATGTGCAAGCAGTCTGCGCAGGATTTACTTATGCCTTAGCCACTGCGGATGCATTTATTCGAACAGGCTCTTACAAAAAAGTATTGGTAATCGGCGCTGAAACCTTTTCACGCATTCTGGATTTTCAAGATCGCGGTACTTGCGTGTTGTTTGGCGATGGAGCTGGTGCCGTAGTGTTAGAAGCATCTTCCGAGCCAGGCATCTTATCGACAGCCTTGCATGCTGATGGTAGTCAGCGAGATATTTTGTGTGTCCCAGGCCGCTCAGGTAATGGTGCGGTACATGGTTCTCCATTCATGACTATGGATGGTCAAGCGGTATTTAAATTGGCTGTGAAAGTCTTAGAGCAAGTAGCGCATGAAGTGTTGGCTAAAGCGAATCTCAAGCCAGAACAAATTGATTGGTTGGTACCTCATCAAGCTAACATTCGCATCATGGAGGGAACTGCCAAGAAGATGGGCATGTCGATGGATAAAGTGATTGTGACTGTGCATGAGCACGGCAATACTTCTGCTGCATCCATTCCCTTGGCGCTTGACTGTGGCATTCGCTCTGGTCAAATTCAGCGCGGTCAACACTTGCTGTTAGAGGGTGTAGGCGGTGGTTTTGCTTGGGGCGCAGTGGCACTCAAGTACTAATATTTTTCCTATTACTTATTTCTTTATTTAGCGAAAATTTCCATGACATTTGCATTCGTATTCCCTGGTCAAGGCTCTCAATCGGTTGGCATGCTCAATTCCATTGCACACCATCCTGAAGTTCGCGCTACCTTGCAAGAGGCCTCTGAGGCTTTAGGTGAAGATGTGGCCAAGTTGATTGCAGAAGGCCCTGCTGAAGCTTTGTCCTTAACCACCAATACTCAGCCGGTCATGTTGACTGCTGGTGTGGCTTTTTATCGGGCATGGTTAGCAGCAGGTGGCCCCCCTCCAAGAGTGATGGCAGGTCATAGCTTAGGTGAGTATTCAGCTTTGGTAGGGGCAGGCGTTATTTCTTTTAAAGATGCTGTTCCTTTTGTGCGTTTTCGTGCTGAAGCAATGCAAAATGCTGTACCAGTAGGTACTGGTGGCATGGCTGCAATTCTTGGTTTGGATGATGCAATAGTGATTCAGGTTTGCGCTGAAGCAAGCGCCGCTTCTAGTGCTGTAGTGGAAGCGGTAAATTTCAATGCGCCCGGACAAGTGGTGATTGCTGGTGCAAGTGATGCGGTAACTAAGGCTTGTGAGATGTTGAAAGCGGCTGGCGCAAAACGCGCTTTACCATTGCCAGTATCTGCACCATTTCATTCCTCTTTATTACAACCAGCATCTGAAAAACTCAAAGGCTATTTGGCAAACATCGAATTTAAAGCGCCCACGATTGCAGTGATTAATAACGTGGATGTTGAAATTCTGAATGAGCCACAAGCTATTAAAGATGCTCTAGTACGTCAGGCTGCCAAACCAGTGCGTTGGCATGAAACTATTCGGGCTATGGCTGGGCAAGGTGTTACGCATGTCGTTGAATGCGGGCCGGGCAAGGTTCTGGCAGGCTTAACAAAGCGTATTCATGATCAAATGACTGGCGTACCAGTATTTGATGAGGCCAGCTTAAATGAGGTGTTGGCTAGCCTGAAATAATGAGCAATTAATACAGAAAAAATACAGCGGAAGATAAATATGAATCTCGACTTAAGCGGACAAATTGCTTTAGTAACTGGCGCATCGCGCGGAATTGGTCAAGCGATTGCGGATGAATTAGTGAGCTGTGGTGCAAAGGTAATCGGTACAGCGACTTCAGAGAGTGGGGCTAATGCTATTAATGAGCGTTTGAAACCGTCTGGCGGAGCTGGCTTGGTGCTCAATGTCACTGCACCCAATGCTTGCGAAGAGATCATCGATCAGATCGTGAAAGAGTATGGCGGTATTAATATTTTGGTTAATAACGCCGGCATCACACGTGATAACTTATCCATGCGTATGAAGGGTGATGAATGGACGGACGTCATTGATACCAACTTAAGCGCCGTCTTCCGTTTATCTCAAGCAGTAATGCGTCCCATGATGAAGGCTCGTGGTGGTCGCATTATCAATATCACCTCTATCGTAGGTCATATGGGAAATCCGGGGCAGGCGAACTACGCAGCTGCAAAAGCAGGTGTTTCTGGGATGACGCGTGCCCTAGCCCGTGAAATCGGTAGCCGAAACATCACAGTGAACTGTGTCGCCCCCGGCTTTATTGATACCGATATGACCCGTGCCTTGAGTGAAGATCAGCAAAATGCCCTAAAAGTGAACATTCCTTTAGCGCGTTTGGGTAGCCCAGAGGATGTAGCCCAGGCAGTGGCCTTTTTGGCCTCTCCAGCGGCTGCCTACATTACGGGTAATACCCTACACGTCAATGGCGGACTATATTTAGCCTAACGGCAAAGCAAGGATTTAATCATTTTTCGGCGGATTTGCTGATTCGGTCCGCCAAACTGATAAAATCTTTCCATCGTTTTTACAACCCCTGGGGAAATTAATGGACAACATCGAACAACGCGTTAAGAAAATCGTCGCTGAGCAATTGGGCGTCGCAGAAGGAGATATCAAAAATGAATCTTCTTTCGTGAACGACTTGGGCGCTGACTCTCTTGACACTGTTGAGCTGGTTATGGCTTTGGAAGATGAATTCGGTATCGAAATTCCTGATGAGGAAGCTGAAAAGATCACCACAGTTCAGCTCGCGATCGACTTCGCTACATCAAAAGCTCAGGGTTAATTCCCTAGCCTAGGCATTACTGTGTCAGCATCAAATGGCCGACGCCGGGTAGTTATTACCGGCCTTGGCCTCATCTCACCTGTTGGTAATTCGGTTGACGTAGCTTGGTCTAATGTGCTCGCGGGCAAATCAGGCATTGCTACGATCACCAAGTTTGACCACACGCCGCTTAGCGTTCATTTCGCTGGAGAGGTGAAAGATTTCAATGTCGAAGAATATGTTTCTGCTAAAGAAGCGCGCCACATGGATACATTTATCCATTACGGCATTGCTGCTGGCACACAAGCAATTCGCGACAGTGGACTAGAGATTAACGAGCAAAACGCGGAACGCGTTGGCGTTATGGTGGGCTCTGGTATTGGCGGTTTGCCAATGATCGAGGAAACAGGCGCTGAGCTGTTGGCTCGCGGCCCTCGTCGCATCTCCCCGTTCTTTGTGCCCGGCTCAATCATTAATATGATTTCTGGTCATCTAAGCATTTTGTTTGGCCTCAAAGGTCCTAACGTCGCTGCAGTAACCGCTTGTACTACTGGTTTGCATAGCATTGGTTTAGCTGCACGTTTGATTCAGTATGGTGATGCTGATGTAATGGTTGCTGGTGGTGCTGAGTCCACAATCTCGGCTTTAGGTGTTGGTGGTTTTGCATCCGCAAGAGCGCTCTCTACACGTAATGATGATCCTGCAACTGCGTCACGTCCTTGGGATAGGGATCGTGATGGTTTTGTTCTGGGTGAAGGTGCTGGTGTGGTGGTGCTTGAAGAGTATGAGCACGCAAAAGCACGTGGCGCAAAAATTTACTGTGAACTACTTGGCTTTGGTATGAGTGGTGACGCGTATCACATGACCGCTCCAAATATGGATGGTCCACGCCGTTGTATGTTGAATGCAATGCGTGATGCTGGCTTAAACGCAGATCAAATCCAATACATTAATGCTCACGGTACTTCTACACCTTTGGGTGACAAGAATGAAACTGGGGCGATCAAGGCTGCTCTGGGCGATCATGCTAAGAAGGTTCTAATTAATTCGACCAAGTCGATGACTGGCCACCTCTTGGGTGGGGCAGGCGGCTTGGAGTCTGTATTTACCATTCTGGCCCTCCATAACCAGAAATCTCCGCCAACAATCAATATCTTTAATCAGGATCCTGAGTGCGATTTGGACTACTGCGCCAATACTGCCAGGGACGTTAAGATTGATCATGCAGTCAAAAACAACTTTGGCTTTGGTGGTACTAACGGCACCTTGATTTTTGGTAAGCTGACCTAATATTCTGAATATCTTTATTGTTGGTTTTCACCAAGTAGGTCTCTAGCATGATGAAAAAGCATTTAATTGCGCTCTTGGCTATTTTGAGTCTTGGGCAATCCCCATTCATTTCCCAGTCAGTCGCCGAGACGCCTCGAGTGACAATTCCTGATTTTGCGGATTTAGTCGAGCGCGCCAGTCCAGCGGTAGTGAATATTCGCACGACAGAAAAGGTGAATGTTCAACAAACTCAGGGTGGTATTCCTGGGATGCCAGAAGATCAAGCAGAATTTTTCCGCCGTTTCTTCGGCGTTCCTATTCCCGGAATTCCAAACAGCCCTAAGCAAGTACAGCCAGCTCCCGGTAAACCTCAAGAGGCTGATCGCGGTGTAGGTTCAGGTTTTATTATTGATTCCAACGGCATGATCTTGACGAACGCGCACGTAGTTGAAGGTGCAACAACGATTTATGTCACCTTGACTGATAAGCGCGAATTCAAAGCGAAGTTGTTGGGTATGGATAAGCGCACCGACGTAGCCGTAGTCAAAATTGATGCGCGTGATCTCCCTAGATTACCTTTGGGTGACTCTTCTAAGGTGCGTGTGGGTGAATGGGTGCTCGCCATTGGCTCCCCGTTCGGCCTGGAGAATACGGTCACTGCAGGTATCGTTTCTGCAAAGAGTCGAGATACTGGCGACTATCTGCCATTCATCCAAACAGACGTTGCTGTGAATCCTGGTAACTCTGGCGGTCCACTCTTAAACACAGCGGGACAAGTGATTGGCATTAATTCGCAAATATTTAGTCGCTCTGGCGGATACATGGGAATTTCTTTTGCCATTCCGATTGATGAAGCAATACGCGTTGCCGATCAATTGCGTACCAATGGAAAAATGACGCGTGGCCGTATCGGTGTCGCTTTAGGTGATATGACTAAAGAAGTGGCTGAGAGTTTAGGTTTGGGTAAGCCACGTGGGGCATATGTTCGCAATGTCGAGCCAGGCGGTCCTGCAGCTGGAGGTGGCATTGAATCAGGCGATGTAATTTTGAGTTTTAATGGACACGAAATCAATAAGTCAACGGATTTACCAAGAGTAGTTGGAGAAACTAAGCCTGGCACTTCTGTAGTGGTGCAAGTTTGGCGTAAAGGCACTACTCGCGACCTCACGGTTACTGTGACGGATGCGGAGTCAAACCAGGCTGCCATTAAAAAGCAGGAGGTACCGGCTGCCAGTGGTAACGGTGGAAATGTTCTGGGTATCCAGGTAAATGACTTAAGTGATGCCAAGAAGAAGGACTGGAATATCAAAGGGGGCGTTGAAGTGACTGGCCTTGGCGACGGTCCTTTAGCTAGGGCGGGGGTTCGTCCTGGGGATGTGATTATCCGCATTGCTGATACGGATATTACGGGGGTGAAGCAGTTTGAGGCCCTGGTTAAAGGTCTGGATAGTAATAAGGCCGTTCCGGTCTTTATTCGCCGTGCTGACAGCACTTTAGTGATCCCAGTAAGGTCAAAATAAGCCATTTTTAGGCCAAAAAATAGGGTTCGGTGCCTAAAGGGCGCCACCCATTACAATGCCCCTAAGACGACTTTTTGCAGCGCATCATTAAGGTGCGTTCTGATAAGGCGTTTTTTGAATTACTCAGAATTACTAACTAAGACGCTATGGATTTAATCCGCAATTTTTCTATCATCGCCCATATTGATCATGGCAAGTCTACGCTTGCAGATCGCATTATTCAGCATTGTGGCGGCCTCTCTGATCGTGAAATGGAAGCCCAAGTTCTCGATTCGATGGATATTGAGCGCGAGCGTGGAATTACGATTAAAGCCCAAACAGCTGCATTGACTTATAAGTCCAGGGACGGCAAAACCTACAACATCAATTTGATTGATACGCCGGGCCACGTTGACTTTTCATACGAGGTGAGCCGTTCTTTATCTGCATGCGAAGGTGCATTGCTGGTGGTGGATGCTAGTCAAGGTGTTGAGGCTCAAACCGTAGCCAACTGTTACATGGCCTTAGAGTTAGGTGTCGAAGTAGTACCAGTGCTTAATAAGATTGACTTGCCTCAAGCTGATCCTGAGCGCGCTAAAAAAGAAATTGAAGATGTGATTGGCATTGATGCATCTCATGCAGTCACCTGCTCAGCCAAAACAGGCTTAGGTGTTCAAGATGTGATCGAGGAGATGATTGCTAGAGTGCCTCCGCCCACAGGTAACGCAGCAGATCCATTGCAAGCTTTGATTATTGATTCATGGTTTGATAACTACGTTGGCGTGGTCATGTTGGTGCGCGTTGTAAATGGCTCTTTAAAACCAAAAGACAAAATTACCTTAATGGCGAATGGTTCAAGTCATTTAGTTGAACACGTAGGCGTGTTTAGTCCAAAGTCGATAGACCGCCCTGAGTTATCTGCTGGTCAAGTGGGCTTTGTGATTGCTGGTATTAAAGAGTTAAAAGCCGCTAAGGTGGGTGATACCGTAACGCATTCTCCAGGACAGCAAGGTCGAGTTCCCGCTACTGAGCCGCTACCCGGCTTTAAAGAAGTGAAGCCTCAAGTGTTTGCTGGTTTATATCCCGTGGAATCAAGTGAATACGATCAGTTGCGTGAATCATTAGAGAAGTTGCAGTTAAACGATGCTTCCCTTTTGTATGAGCCAGAAGTGTCACAGGCTCTTGGTTTTGGATTTCGTTGTGGCTTCTTAGGTTTATTGCACATGGAGATTGTGCAAGAGCGCTTAGAGCGTCAGTACGGCATGAATCTCATTACTACCGCTCCAACGGTGGTGTACCAAGTAGAGCAATCTGATGGATCTATTCTCTCAGTTGATAACCCATCGAAGATGCCAGAGGCCAGCAAGATCAATACGATTCTTGAGCCTATCGTGACAGTGAATTTGTATATGCCCCAAGAATATGTGGGTGCGATCATTACTCTGTGTGTTGGTAAGCGTGGCATACAAATGGACATGAATTATCTAGGCCGTCAAGTCAAACTCACTTATGAGTTGCCGATGGCAGAGATTGTGTTGGACTTCTTTGACAAAATGAAATCCATCTCACGCGGTTATGCCTCGATGGATTATGAGTTCAAAGAGTATCGCCCAGCAGACGTAGTGAAGGTTGATATTCTCATTAATGGCGAGCGGGTGGATGCACTCTCTGTGATTGTTCACCGCAGTAATAGCCAGCATCGTGGACGCGAAGTTGTTGCTAAGATGCGCGGCATTATTCCTCGTCAAATGTTTGATGTAGCTATTCAAGCGGCCATTGGTAGCAATATCGTTGCCCGTGAAAACGTAAAGGCCTTACGCAAAAACGTTTTGGCTAAGTGCTATGGTGGTGATATCTCCCGTAAACGCAAGTTATTAGAGAAGCAAAAAGAGGGTAAGAAGCGTATGAAGCAGGTTGGTAACGTAGAAATTCCACAAGAAGCTTTCTTAGCTATTTTGCAGGTGGACGATTAATGAACTTTGCCCTCATCCTTTTTATCTTGGTGGTAATTTCAGGCATTGCTTGGATTGCTGATCGCTATTACTTTGCGCCTCAAAGACGCCTGGCTGGTATTGACCGTATGCCGTTATGGCTGGAATATACCGCTGGATTCTTCCCGGTCATTTGCGCGGTATTTGTTTTACGCTCTTTTATCGTCGAGCCATTTAAGATCCCCTCGGGCTCCATGATTCCGACTTTGCAAATTGGCGACTTCATTTTGGTGAATAAATTTACCTACGGCATTCGTTTGCCAGTCATCAATCAGAAGGTGATTGACTTGGGTGCTCCAAAGCGTGGTGATGTGATTGTTTTTCGTTACCCACGTGATGAGTCGATTGATTACATCAAACGGGTAGTGGCACTGCCTGGCGATGTGATTGAGTATCAAGATAAGCGTCTGATTATTAATGGCCAGCCCTTAGCTTACAGCGGTGGTGAGCCATATCTCGATCCTGAGAATATGCGTTATGCCAAGCTCTTTACAGAAACATTCCCACCAGATTTGGGTGGCAATCGTCACGAGATCTTGAATGACCCAGATCGTCCCGCAACAGTTTTTCCGACTGAACGTTTTCCAGGCGTTGAGTTTTGCCAGTATCAAGAATCCGGTTTAACTTGCAAAGTACCTGCGGGTCACTATTTTGCAATGGGTGATAACCGTGATAACAGTGCAGACTCACGCTATTGGGGTTTTGTACCAGATAAAAATATCGTTGGTAAAGCCTTCTTTGTTTGGCTAAATCTGGGCAATCTTCGTCGAATAGGCGGATTCGAGTAATTGTATGAACGCGCGCGCCGTCATTGAAACCGCAACGCTTCAAGAGCGCCTTGGCTACGTCTTTAAAAAGACTGAGCTTCTTAATCAAGCCTTAACGCATCGCAGCCACAGCAAGAAGAATAACGAACGCCTGGAGTTTTTGGGCGATTCTATTTTGAACTGCGTGGTTGCAGATCTCTTGTATGAGCGCTACTCTGATTTAGACGAGGGTGACCTTTCTCGTGTCCGCGCTAATTTGGTGAAGCAACAGGCTTTATATGAAATAGCGCAGACACTTTTATTGTCTGACCATCTTCGCCTTGGTGAAGGTGAGTTAAAAAGTGGGGGATTCCGTCGCCCATCGATTCTGGCGGATACTTTAGAGGCGGTAACGGGCGCAATCTTTTTGGATGGCGGTTTTGATGCTGCAAAAGATTGCTTGCGTAAGCTGTACTCGGTGATTTTGGCTCAAGTTGATCCCAAGACTTTAGGTAAAGATGACAAAACACTTTTACAAGAGTGTTTGCAGGGCTACCAACTGCCTTTGCCAACTTATAACGTCACAGGAACAACTGGTGCTGCACATAATCAACAGTTTGAGGTTGAGTGCTTAATTCCAAGTCTGAAGGTTTCTGTCAAAGGTGATGGTGCATCACGCCGCGCTGCCGAACAATCGGCCGCTAAGATCGCTTTAGTTGCGGTGCTCAAGGCCCTGCCTCAAGAATCTCGTAAACCCAAGAAAACTCGGTCGGCTAAGAAGAAGGCGGCCAAAAAAGAAGTGACCGAAGAGCAGTTAAATCTTAAGCTGAAGGGCTAATCGTGTTTAGATGCGGCACTATCGCCATTGTTGGGCGTCCTAATATGGGTAAATCAACTCTGTTGAACGCTTTGGTTGGTCAAAAGATTAGTATCACCTCACGCAAAGCTCAGACAACTCGTCATCGCATTTTGGGCATCCAGAATCGCGAAGAAGCCCAATTCATCTTTATTGATACCCCTGGTTTTCAGACGCGTTTGATGAATACCTTAAACAAGGCATTAAATCGCACAGTTACTACTGCCTTGCAAGATGTAAATGTCGCTTGCTTTGTAGTGGAAGCTGGTTATTTTGGTGAAGATGATAAAAAAGTATTGAAGTTACTTCCGGATGATTTGCCGGTTGTTCTAGTGTTGAACAAGCTGGATTTATTTAATAGCCGCTTTCAGACTCCTTCAGAGCGTGACCAAGCCTTGCTCAGCTTTATTAAAGAAATGGCTCTCCCTTGGTGTGAATTAGGCGGCCATGAAGATCAAAAGTCTGAGTTTGCTGAAATCGTGCCGATGAGCGCCAAGAGTCCTGGCGATATCGAAAGACTATTAGACGTCCTCGAGGGATATTTGCCTGAGGCTGAGGCCGTCTACGATGGCGACACTATTACCGATCGCAGTGAGCGCTTCTTAGCAGCTGAGATTCTTCGTGAAAAGGTATTTCGTTTTACTGGCGAAGAGTTGCCCTACACCAGCACCGTGGTCATAGATCAATTTAAGATGGATGGAAAAATGCGCCGCATTGCTGCAACCATCTTGGTGGATCGGGATAGCCACAAAGCGATGATTATTGGACAAAAGGGTGAGCGCCTAAAAAAGATTTCCACTGATGCGCGCATCGATATGGAAAAGCTCTTTGATGGCAAAGTCTTTTTAGAGACTTGGGTGAAGGTGAAGCGTGGCTGGGCCGATGACCGAGCTGAATTACGGGCGCAAGGTCTAGAGTAAAACGCCATGGCCTCGATTCGTGTTGCTGACGAACCTGCTTTTGTATTGCACAGCATCCCCTATAAAGAGACTAGCTTAATCCTGGATGTCTTTACACGGCAGCATGGCCGCATGGCCTTAATTGCCAAGGGCGCTAAACGTCCCCATTCTGTCTTACGACCAGTATTACAGCGGTTTCAACCGTTATTAGTTTCATGGAGTGGTAAATCAGAATTACGTACTCTGACTAAATCCGAATGGGTAGGTGGCATGCCTTCTCTAGTCGGCGATGCTTTGCTCTGTGGGTTTTATCTCAATGAGCTATTGGTCAAGTTTTTGGCTCGAGAAGATGATTACGAAAGGCTTTACGATCGTTACTCAGAAACGATTAATGCTTTGTCTAATCTCGAGTTTGAATCTAAAGGTTTAGAGGAAATATTACGACCTTTTGAACTCTCTTTATTGCAAGAGACAGGGTATGCCGCTGCATTAGATCGCTGTGTTGAAACAAACGATTCTCCTGTTTTTGAGGCCCTCTATGTTTACCAACCTGAGCGTGGTGTGCGCCCAATACAGGTTGACGACCCCGGTCATTGGCCGGTTTTGCGGGGGAAGTCGCTCTTGGCGATTGCTGCAGGAGATTTTTCTGATCCAGAAACTCTGTCTGAGAGTAAGCAACTCATGCGGTTTCTATTGGGACTGCACTTGCAGGATCAAGTCTTAACCACGCGGCAAATTTTGATTGATTTAAAGAAAATCTAGTAATCTACAGGAATGACTGCTTCTCACGCCTTGGAATTGGGTATCAATATTGATCACGTCGCTACCTTGCGAAATGCGCGAGGTACGATATATCCCGACCCCCTGAGAGCGGCTCAGCTTGCAGAATCGGCAGGCGCTGATTTAATTACCTTGCACTTACGCGAAGATCGTCGCCATATTAAAGATGCAGACTTATTCGCATTGCGACCATTAATTAAAACCCGCATGAATTTAGAGTGTGCCGTTACTCCTGAAATGATCGACATTGCATGCAAGGTAAAGCCACATGATGTGTGCTTAGTACCTGAGAAGCGGGAAGAGGTCACTACCGAAGGTGGTTTGGATGTAGTGGGCCACTATGAAGCTGTTAAAGCGGCCACCTCCCAACTAAAGAACGCAGGCATTCGCGTATCTTTATTTATTGATCCTGAAGAAAAGCAAATTCAGGCAGCAAAAGATATTGGCGCGACAGTGGTTGAATTGCATACTGGTCGTTATGCTGACTTATCAGGATCAGAGCAGGTTGTTGAATTAGAGCGTATTCGAAAAGCAGCAAAGTTCGGAAAAAGCATCGGCTTGAGAGTCAATGCTGGCCACGGATTACATGAGGGAAATGTCATGCCTATGGCTGCTATTGATGAATTGTCAGAGCTCAATATTGGTCATGCGATAGTGGCTGAGGCTTTATTTAAGGGTTGGCAGAAAGCCATCACTGACATGAAGGCTCTGATGGTTCAAGGTAGAAATAATCAAAAATGATCATCGGCATCGGCACTGACATTTTGCAGATAGAGCGTTTACAGGCTGCTTACGATCGCACGAACGGTCGCCTGGCTGAAAAGGTGCTTGGCCCAGATGAGATGCTGGTGTTCAAGCACCGTCTTGCTAGAAATCACAAACGAGGCATAGCGTTTTTAGCAACGCGCTTTGCTGCTAAAGAAGCATTCTCAAAGGCAATTGGCTTAGGTATGCATATGCCAATGACTTGGCGCTCATTGCAAACTTTAAATGAGCCTAGCGGAAAACCAATCACCTCATACTTGGGCGCGCTAGCTCAATTTATGGCGGAAAAGAATTGGGAAGCACATATTACTGTGAGTGATGAGCAAGATATGGCAATTGCCCATGTGATCGTTACTCAAAAATAATCACCAGAAATCAAGTATTTATATAGAGGAAGAAATGAGTAAAGCGACTATGAATCCAGGGCCAATTACATTGGATGTGGTGGGTCAGGTCTTAAATGCAGAAGACCGTCGCCGGATCTTGCATCCCCTCACTGGTGGCGTGATTTTATTTGGCCGTAATTTTGCCAATCGCAAGCAGCTTACTAAGCTCACCGCAGATATTAAAAAGCTTCGCCCTGATGTCTTGATTTCGATTGACCATGAAGGTGGGCGAGTTCAGCGCGCTAAGACCGATGGCTTTACTCATTTACCCGCTATGCGTAAATTAGGAGAGTTGTGGGGCGCTAAACATCATTCTTCTCATGCCGCTGAATCAGCTGCTCTAGCAATGGCAGCAGCAACTGCTTGTGGTTATGTTTTGGCAGCTGAGCTGCGAGCATGTGGCGTTGACTTTAGCTTTACACCAGTACTCGATTTAGATTTTGGTCGTAGCGGCGTCATTGGTGACCGTTCATTTAGTCGTGATCCCCAAATCGTATTTGTATTAGCAAAGAGTCTGAATGAAGGTTTACGTTTAGGCGGAATGGAGAATTGCGGCAAGCACTTCCCGGGACATGGTTGGGCAGAGGCGGATTCTCATGTGGCGATTCCAGTGGATGAACGTTCTCTTCAAGAAATTCTGAATGATGATGCTAAGCCCTATGAGTGGCTAGATTTAAGCCTTGCTGCAGTGATGCCGGCCCATGTGATTTACCCTAAGGTTGATAGTAATCCTGCAGGCTTCTCAAAAATCTGGCTACATTCCATTTTGCGCCAAGAATTAGGTTTTGAGGGCGTGATCTTTAGTGACGATCTCTCAATGGAGGGTGCAAGTGTTGCTGGATCAGTGGTTAAAGGCGCTGAGCTGGCCTTAGAGGCGGGTTGTGATGCAGTGTTGATCTGTAATCGACCTGATTTGGCAGATCAGCTTCTTAGCAAGCTCAAAGTCTCCAAAACCAAGCTGGACGAGTCTAAAAGGCGCTTAAATAGGCTCATGCCAACTTCCCCTGCAGTAGCCTGGGATTTATTGCAGAATGAGCCAGAGTATCAGCATGCTAAAGGTTTACTCAAGCAGTTCAATTTAATTTGAGTGTCATTTCAATCGAGAGGATCGCAATATGAAAAAAAGTTTTCTTAGCTTAGTCTTACTTGCTTCATCGACTGTCGTCTTTAGCGCTGGCGATTCCCATTGGGGCTACGAAGGTAAAACGGGCCCTGATAATTGGGGTAATTTGAGTCCCGAGTTCGCTACTTGTAAGTTGGGCCAGCAACAAGCGCCAATTGATATTCCAACAAAGTCTTTAGGCAAAGCAACTGCGGCAATTAAGCCTGCTTACAAAGCTTCAGCTGGCGAAATTATTAATAACGGACATACCATTCAAGTTGCCCTATCGGATGCTGGCGGCGCCAATTTATCTGGTGTCGATTACAAGTTTTTACAAATGCATTTTCATGCGCCTGGCGAAGAAAAGGTTGACGGAAAGTCATACCCATTTAATGCTCACTTAGTGCATCAGAGTGCTGATGGTAAGTTAGCAGTGATTGGAGTGTTCTTTAAAGAAGGCACTGAAAACCCAGTATTCAAAGAGGCATTTGCGCAAATGCCTAGCGCAGAAGGAAAAGTAGCCATTAAGGGAAAGATCGATCCTAGTGGGCTACTCCCTAAATCGCTTGCTTACTATAGCTACACAGGTTCCTTGACAACCCCTCCCTGTAGTGAAGGTGTCACTTTCTACATCCTGAAAACCCCAATGGAAATGTCTAAAGCGCAGTTAGAGCAATTTAGAAAACTCTACCCTATGAATGCTCGTCCAACATTCCCATTGAACGGCCGCAAGATCACTGAAACGAATTAATGCACGTTGCTTCAGTGAGGCGTTCTAGGTAATGGCAATAAAAAAGCCCGGCATGCCGGGCTTTTTTAACATCTGTAGCTAGCTAATTAGTTAGCGCGGCTGCGGTACTCACCTGTGCGAGTATCGATTTCAATCTTGTCACCAGTGTTGCAGAACAATGGAACTTGCAGTTCATAGCCAGTTGCCAATTTGGCGTTCTTTAATACCTTGCCTGAGCTGGTGTCGCCTTTAACTGCTGGCTCTGTGTAAATGATTTCGCGAACGAGTGAGTTAGGCATTGCTACTGAAAGTGCTTTACCTTCGTAGAACACTACTTCGCATGGCATGCTTTCTTCGAGGTAGTTCAAGGCATCACCCATGAACTCAGCCTCAACTTCATACTGGTTGTATTCAGTATCCATGAATACATACATTGGATCTGCAAAGTAAGAGTAGGTGCATTCTTTTTTGTCGAGAATCACAACATCAAATTTGTCATCAGCTTTGAAAACACCTTCGTTCGGTGCGCCAGTTAACAAATTCTTAAATTTCATTTTCACAACGGATGAGTTGCGGCCGGAGCGGCTGTATTCTGCTTTTAAAACGACCATGGCATCAGTGCCGATCATTACTACGTTACCAACGCGGAGTTCTTGTGCTGTTTTCATCTTGCTATTCCTGGGTGCAGAGTTGTTTTTCTGCGGTTTTTATCAAAAACAAGATTGTAACCGCCCGAAAGCCTTTATTGCTTGGCCTTAGGCAATAAACCGCACTAGACGGGCTGCCAAGCCCCCATCCCCCTGTTTTTCGAGTAAATGGGTGCGCCAAGCTTGCGCATGCTTATTCCAGATTTGGAGTGAATTAAACCAATCGCTTGGCATGGCCCATGTCATCGCTGCTATCGTTGCCAGTTTTAAATCTTGACTAGCATCTGATAGATATAGATCTAAGAAGGCGGCTAATTTAACTTCGTGCGCGCGATCTTCTTGTGGGTAGATATGCCAAATGAAGGGTTTGCCTGCAAGTTGCGCTCGAATAAATGAATCTTCTCCACGAACAATATTGAAGTCACATTGCGATAGCACCCAGTCATATTCATCCTGAGAAACAAAGGGCATTGAGAATAGCTTTAGATTGTTAGGCAGCTCAATAGGTTGCTCACCATATAAATTTAATTGTTCTGCGTGACCATGGGCTAGCAAAATGTCGACGTTTTCACCAAGCGCTGCTAAATCACTGAGCCATTTGCGTAAAGGTGCGCCAGGATAACAAAAGATACTGATGCGTTTTGCATTGGGACGAAGTGTTGACCAAAGGGCTTGTAGATCTTTCGGAATTTGGTTTTCTACTAAGCTGCCAATGGGTGGAATGGGGTCCAGTAAAAGACCGCCCACATCATCTTGAAAGCCTGGAAAGAAAAAATATTTTGGAATGCCATGGGATTGAGGTGATGCCTTTCCATGAAATTCAGATACCCAAGGCTCTGCGCTCAAATACTCTAAATTAATAATGATGGGTTTAATCGGGGCAATAAAGAGATTCGTTAGATAGCGCTCCGGAAGTTCGCAGCCGAAAGCCTCCACTACCACATCGGGAACTTTAACGGGATGGCGCACATTTTCATGGCTAGCCTCCCATGGCTGGATATCGATTTTTTCTTTAATCCTGGGATCCACTCCGGAAGCGAGTAAATTGAGGGTTGGCAGATCATCGCAAAAAATGCGCACCTCTTGGCCGTGAAGACTTGATAAGCTTCGGGCTAGTCGCCAGCAAACACCGGCATCACCATAGTTATCGACGATTTGGCAGAAAATATCCCAACGCATGAGCAATTCGCTTTTTGAAACCCTTCAGCAGGACGTTAAACGGCTACCCGGATTGCCGGGGGTATATCGCTTTTTTGACGAAGCAGGGAATATTTTGTATGTTGGCAAAGCTCGTAATCTCAAAAAGCGGGTTTCTAGTTATTTTCAGCGTACACAGCTCTCGCCGCGCATTGAATTAATGGTGGGCAAAATTGCCCGCTATGAAACAACGGTAACACGGACAGAAACTGAAGCTCTTATTCTAGAGAACAATCTCATTAAAGAGTTAGCGCCCCCATTTAATATTTTGTTTCGGGATGACAAGTCTTATCCCTACGTGATGTTAACGGGTCACCAATTTCCACGTTTGGCGTCTTATCGAGGCAAGGTCGATAAGCGCAATCATTATTTCGGACCCTTCCCGAATAGTTGGGCAGTACGCAATAGCGTACAAATTCTGCAAAAAGTGTTTCGCCTGAGAACGTGCGAAGACTCCGTCTTTAAAAATCGCAGCCGCCCGTGTTTGCTGCATCAAATTCATCGCTGTAGCGCTCCTTGTGTTGGGCGTTTAAGTGTGGAGCAATATAGTCAAGATGTAGCACAAGCAACGCGCTTTTTAGAGGGCGACCATAGCCGAGTTTTATCCGAATTAGAAAAAGAGATGCATGTGCATAGTGAAGCCATGGAGTTTGAGATGGCCGCTATATTGCGTGATCGAATCGCTGATCTTTCTAGTGTCTTACAACAGCAAGCAATGGATACGGTTGCCGAAGGAGAGGGTGATGTAGACGTTATTGCGGTTGCTCTGATGGAGGGTATGGTCTGCGTGAACTTAGCAATGGTGCGTGGCGGTAGGCATCTTGGAGATAGGGCTTACTTCCCCAAGGGCTTGCGCTCTTCCTCCGGTGAATTGCCATCGCCAACAGAAATTTTAGAAGCCTTCATCGCTCAGCATTATTTAGATGAGACCGCTGGAGAAGAGGTGTCGGTAACGAATTTAATTCCACCGGTCATTGTGATGAATCATGCCTTGCAGGCAGCCGGTGATGAAATTACAACTCTGAGTGAGAGTCCGCCAGAAGACTTACATGATTTATTAAATGCTCAGGCTGGTCGAAAAATTACCTTCTTACATCAGCCCCAAGGCCAACGACGCCATTGGCTTGCGATGGCAGAAGGCAATGCCAAGATTGCTTTAACAAAACGCTTGGTAGAGACAGGCGGTCAGTTAGCTCGGGCACGTGCCTTAGTGGATATTCTGAGTTTGGACTTAGAGGGCTTAGAACATTTGCGTATTGAATGTTTTGATATTAGCCATACTTCAGGTGAGGCTACTCAAGCATCTTGTGTTGTCTATGCAAAAAATGCCATGCAGTCGAGTGAGTATCGTAGATTTAATATCAATGACATTACCCCTGGCGATGACTACGCAGCAATGCGCCAGGTATTACAAAGACGGTATGCCAATTTCCAGGAACTTCCCCCAGAAAAAATGCCACAAGTCATTTTGGTTGATGGCGGTAAAGGCCAGGTAGAAATGGCTCGTCAAGTGCTTACAGAATTTGGTATGGATGTTAGTCTGATTGTTGGTGTCGCCAAAGGGGAGGGTCGAAAAGTTGGCCTAGAGACCTTGATTTTTGCTGATGGTCGCGAACCCCTGGAGCTTGGTATTGATAGTGCTGCCTTGTTATTGGTTGCCCAAATTCGAGATGAGGCACATCGGTTTGCCATTACCGGCATGCGTGCCAAGCGTGCAAAAGCAAGAACAGTCTCTCGTTTAGAGGAGATCGAGGGTATTGGGGCCAAGCGACGACAGAAGTTACTTGCTCGCTTTGGTGGTCTGAAAGGGGTAGCTAATGCCAGTATTGAAGAGATTGCTAGTGTGGAGGGGGTTTCTCTTACTCTTGCAGAGCAGATTTATCGTCAACTCCATTAGCCTCTATCTTGCTTATTTAGTTTATGCTTAGCCAATGCCATTCAATCTACCAATCGCTTTAACCTGGTTGCGTGTTGCAGCAATTCCATTGCTGGTGGCTATCTTTTATCTCCCCAATACCTGGCTGACACCTTTTGATAAAAATCTCTTTGCCGTGGTGATTTTTATTTCTGCTGCAATCACCGATTGGTTGGATGGATTTCTGGCGCGTCGTCTCAAACAAGAATCTGCTTTTGGGCAATTTTTAGATCCGGTTGCAGATAAGTTAATCGTGGCAGCAGCGCTATTGGTATTACTCAATTTAGATCGTGTGCAAGTTTGGGTAGCGCTCGTAATCATCGGCCGAGAAATTACGATTTCTGCTTTAAGGGAGTGGATGGCATTACTCGGGGCTGGTAAAAGCGTGGCAGTTCACATGGTAGGCAAGCTAAAAACGACTGCTCAACTCGTTGCTATTCCTTTTTTATTGCTGAATGACACCTTATTTGGTTGGCTAGATTGCGCCAAGATTGGTACTTGGTTAATTTGGATTGCTGCCTTTTTGACTCTATGGTCAATGTTTTATTACCTTAAAAAGGCTTTGCCACAGCTCGCCGGCAAAATAGATTAAATCCCCGGGAGTCATGTCTGGAAAGGCTTTAGCTGGTAAAAGTAGTCCTCTCAGCCTCTACTTTCTCATGGAAAAATGCTTTCTTGGCGATTGTTTGTTAAACTATTGCCCTGTTATGCGGGAATAGCTCAGCTGGTAGAGCGATACCTTGCCAAGGTATAGGTCGGGAGTTCGAACCTCCTTTCCCGCTCCAAGTTCGATGGGAAGCCCTCAAAAGCTTCCCATTTTTGATTTAGGTATTTGGCGCGTTGGCCGAGTGGTTAGGCAGGAGCCTGCAAAGCTTCGTACGGGGGTTCGATTCCCTCACGCGCCTCCAGTAATTTGCCTTGACGAAATAGGTGCATCACCTAAAATACTTTCAGTTAATGTAAGTATGTAGCGTCATTAAATAAGAGCTAATTATGATTAAACTCCACACCCTAAAACTGAGCGCATCGGCGATTTTCTTGTCAGCCTTATTGGGTGCTTGCGCATCATCTGGTGATTCACCAACTGGCACTCCTGAAGAAGTTCAAGAATTACAGTCGCAACTACTGGGTGATATGTTGTTGCCTCAGGGTGCGCGTTTGAACGGAACAGATTCGATCATTATCGGTCGCGGTAATGAGTGGGTTGGTAGAGCCGTAGTGAACGCAGTACAAGGCGCTACTGATGTGTACGCATTCTTTCAGTCTGAGTATCCAAAAAATGGTTGGACAACGGTCACTGCGGTTAAGGCTAAAACTAGTATCTTGGTTTTTACTAAAGCTGATAGAACTGCAACGATCGAAGTGATGGATGGCTCTCTTGGCGGACCTAAATCAATCATTATTATTACCTCATCACCAAAGAACGCAAACGTGATAGCGCCAACGCGTAAATAATAATTACTGGTCACGCAATAAAAAGGCCTCTAAGTTAGAGGCCTTTTTCGTTATAGCGTCTACCCTTACAGGCCTTCGGCCCTAATGAGACCAACAGCTTGACCTTCAATAGCGAAGTTGGGTTGACGACTATCGACCACAATGTTTTTGAAGTCTGGATTTTCAGCTTGCAATTCAATCACCATTCCATTGGCTGTTTTCTTTTGCTGCCAGCGTTTGACAGTAACTTCATCATCTAAGCGAGCAACAACGATATCACCATTGCGAACTTCAGTCGTTTTGCGAACCGCTAAATAATCACCATCCAAGATACCGGCATCGCGCATGCTCATCCCTTTTACTTTTAATAAGTAATCGGCACCTTTGCTAAATAAGCTCGGATCAATTGGCACTTGTTTTTCAATATGCTCAACTGCCATGATTGGCGAACCAGCAGCAACTCGTCCAATCAATGGAAGAGTGAGCTGTTGCAATGCACCGGAAGGTAAAGACATCTGACGATATTTATTCGTGTGATGTGTTTGATTAAATCGTTGTGGAATTCGAATGCCGCGTGAAGTACCAGGTGTTAATTCGATATAACCTTTTTTTGCTAAAGCGCGCAGATGTTCTTCTGCTGCATTTGCTGAAGCAAAGCCTAATTGAGTGGCGATTTCTGCGCGAGTAGGCGGCAAACCACTTTCATCAATCGCTTTGGTAATGAGTTCCAAAATCTCACTCTGGCGTGGAGTGAGTTTGGGGAGGGCAGTCAGCTCCTCTGGATAATCGACTGTATTTATGTCCATACTGGGATTGTATACAGCACTATTTGATAATTCAAGCAAATTAGAGGGGATAATGGGGTATGAGCTCACTGCAAAATAACCCGACCAATTCACCCCATATCCTGGTTTTAGGTATGGGTGGCACTATTGCTGGCTTGGCTGCTAACCCTAGTGATAAACCAATGGAGTACGAGGCAGGGCAGATTGAGGTTGCTTCATTGTTGACCCAGATTGCATCTGCAGTGCCTGAAGGGGTGCAACTGGTTTCTAAACAAGTAGCCAACATCAACAGTCGCAACCTGACAGAACCCTTGATGAGCATTCTTGGCCAAGCTGTGAGGACTTCCCTAGCCGATCCTGTTGTTTTAGGGGTTGTGGTGACTCATGGGACCGATACGCTGGAAGAAACGGGGATATTTTTGCAGCTGACCTGCGGTAAATATGCTCAAAATTTAGGCAAAAGAGTGATTTTGACAGGAGCAATGCTCCCGGCGAACGCCCCCAAAGCGGATGGCCCATCCAATCTATTGGATGCTATTCGTTGGGCCTCTACCCCAATTGATAACTGCCCGGGTGGTATTTACGCGGTGATGGATGGGCGAGGTTGTATGGCAATGGACTTGGCTAAGCGCCATGGCAGCGCGCTTAATGCCCCCATTCAGAACTCACCAAGCAGTTCAGTAGGGCTGATTAATCCTTCCTGGTTATCTGGAGTGAAGGCGGTTCAAGAGCTGTGGACTGAGGATTTGCCAATCCCTAAAGAGGATGAATGGCCTTGGGTAGAGATTTTGACTAGCCATGCTGGCGCTCGTTCTGAGACGATTACGCACTGGCTGACCACAAAGGTAAAGGGCTTGGTGCTGGCTGGCTCTGGCATGGGAGGATTTCATGATGCCTGGCGAGATTCCTTGTTTGCAGCGGTTAAACACGGCATTGCTCTCGTGAGAACCACTAGGACTGGTGCAGGTGAAACATTTCAAGATATCCCCGACAAAGACCCCTCTGGTTGCCTAGCATCCGGTTCGCTTTCAGCTCCTAGAGCCAGAATTGCCTTGCAATTAGCGCTAAATGCTGAAAAACAGTCACTTTCCAGTGGTAAACCCCTGACTTGGCAGGATTTTTTTGCTAGAATAGCGGTCTTGCCTGTAATTAGGTAAGCGCTGAAAAGCGGCAATAAAAGTGTTTGTTAGTTGTACATACAATTTGTTACTACCTTGTCACACTGGCGCTGAGTTCACAACCATCAGAACTTAGCAAGACGCCCAGGTGACTTTATCCTGAAGGAGTGTTTGATGCGTCATTATGAAATCGTCTTTATCGTCCATCCGGACCAAAGCGAGCAAGTACCTGCGATGATCGATCGTTACAAAGCTACATTAGCAGCTGCGGGCGGCAAAATTCACCGTATTGAAGATTGGGGTCGTCGTCAGATGGCTTACATGATCGACAAGCTTGCTAAAGCCCACTACGTTTGCATGAACATTGAGTGCGACCAGAAAACTCTGGAAGAGCTCGAGCATGCGTTCAAATTTAACGATGCTGTTTTGCGTCACCTCATTATCAAGACTAAGAAAGCTGAAACTGAGCCTTCCATCATGATGAAAGAAGTGCAACGTGAAGAAGCGCGTAAATCAGCTCAATCCGACGCTCCAGCAGTAGCGGCTTAAGTTAAAAAATTTGAAGAGGAAGACACAGACTAGAAAACGTATCAGAGAAGCGGAGCGGCGTTGAATCATTTCACCCTCACTGCAATCTTGGTATCTAAAGACGCAATTCGATTTACACCAGCAGGAATACCGGTGATGCATTGCCAGCTAGAGCATAGCGGACAAGCAAACGAGGTAGGAGTGGCAAGGAAAATCCAGATGAGCGTTGAAGCCATAGCAATCGGTCCGATACAAAAGGATCTAGAGCAAATGGATTTAGGAGCCCAGGCAGTGTTTGAAGGATTCTTGGCACCCAAGACTCTACGTAATCAAAGACTTGTTTTCCATATCACCCATATTCAATTGAAAAATTAAAGAGGAAATCATCATGGCGTTTGGAAAGAAACCCGATTTCAAAAAGAAACCAGCTCAGAACCCATTGTTCAAGCGTAAGCGTTATTGCCGTTTCACTGTTGCTGGCGTAGAACAGATTGACTACAAAGATGTAGACACATTGAAGGACTTTATTGGCGAAAACGCCAAGATCACTCCTGCTCGTTTGACTGGCACAAAAGCTAAATATCAGCGTCAGTTAGACACTGCTATCAAGCGTGCTCGTTACTTGGCTTTATTGCCATTCTCTGATCAACATAAGAAATAATTGGGAGCCCTCAATGCAAATCATTCTTTTAGAAAAAGTAACAAACTTGGGCAACCTCGGTGACGTAGTTCGCGTTAAAGACGGTTTCGCTCGTAACTTTTTAATCCCACAACGTAAAGCACGTCGTGCAACTGAAGCAGCCATTGCTGACTTTGCAGTTCGTCGCGCTGAGTTGGAAAAATTAGCTGCTGAGAAATTGGCTGCTGCTGAAGCAGTTGGCACAAAGCTCAAAGACTTGGTTCTCGAAATCGGTCAAAAAGCAGGTGTTGACGGTCGTTTGTTTGGTTCTGTAACTAACCACGATATCGCTGATGCATTAAAAGCGAAAGGGTTCACGATCGAGAAGTCTTCTGTTCGCATGCCTACTGGCCCATTGAAAATGGTTGGTGATCATCCTGTTGCGGTTGCTGTTCATACCGACGTAGTAGCAGACATCACTATTCGTGTAGTTGGCGAGCAAGCTTAAGTTTTAGATCTGTAAACTAGCCTCATGGCTGAATCCCGTTCACGTTCCGTTACGCTGAATCCCGGCATGATGGGTTCTGGGGATCCAGTCGTGCAGGCTTTAAAAGTTCCACCGCATTCTGTAGAAGCCGAGCAATCTTTGCTCGGCGGTCTGCTGATTGATAACACTGCCTGGGATCGTCTAGGCGGCGTCTTATCCGAAAAAGATTTCTATCGTCCTGAACATGCTTTGATCTATAAGGTCATCGCACGTTTAGTGAGTGACAATCATCCCGCTGACGTCATTACTGTTCATGAGGCAGTTAAGTCAGAACAAGGCGGTGATTTAGTTGGTATTGATTACCTCAACTCATTAGCGCAAAGCACTCCTAGTGCCGCAAATATCAAAGGCTATGCCGATATCGTGCGTGATCGCAGCATTCTGCGTCGCTTGATTGAAGTTTCAGACAATATTGTTAACTCTGCTTTTGTTCCAGAAGGCCGTTCCGTGAGAACCCTTCTTGATGAAGCCGAGTCTCGTATTTTGCAAATTGGTGAAGAGGGCAGTCGTAAAGCCGACTACCTCGAGATTGAGCCTCTTTTAAGAACCGTTGTAGCTCGCATCGATGAGCTTTATAACCGCCAGGGTGGTAGCGACATTACTGGTATTGCTACTGGCTTCATTGATTTAGATAAACAAACCAGCGGCCTGCAAAAAGGTGACTTAGTTATCGTTGCCGGTCGACCATCCATGGGCAAAGCGCAGCCCTTGGATGCAAAAGTGAAAACAGTCGACGGTTGGAAGTTAATGGGCGACTTACGTTTTGGTGACCGTCTTGCTTCGGTGGATGGTCAGCACTCTATGGTCACTGGCATATACCCGCAAGGCATTAAGCAAATATATAAAGTCACTTTCTCTGATGGTCGTGAAGCCGAGTGCTGCGATGAGCATCTATGGCGGGTCATGTATCGAGAGTGGAATGAGCCTAGGGTAATTAATACCGCTCGCCTAATCGAAATGCTTTCCTGCTCTCGTTACAAGAGCCGTCTATGGTTTGATCCTGTTTCAGGCGATTTTGGCCATTCCGAGGAGTTACCAATTCATCCGTGGGTTTTAGGTGCATTATTAGGTGATGGAACCTTGGCCTTATCTCATAGCTCGGTAATGTTCTCAACTAAATCGTCAGAACTTATTGAGCGCATGAATATGCTTGCGGGCTATGAGATGGAGTTGGTTCATGCCAATGCATACGACTGGAGATTAGTCTCCAAGGAGAGAGTAGCAGTTAATGGCCAGCGCCAATCAGTACCAACCAATTATTTCAGATCTGCACTACAAGATTTAGGTGTACTAGGTTGCAGAAGTTTTGATAAATACATTCCCGCTACTTATCTTGAGGCTAATAAGGCTTCTCGGCTTGCTTTATTCCAGGGCTTGATGGATACCGATGGCTGGATTGAGAAGTGGGGCTCTATTCGTTTTTGCACAGCTAGCAAGCAATTATCTGAGGACGTTGCATCTTTAGCTAGATCATTGGGTGGTTTTTGCTCAATTGCACGCAAGCAATCGAGTTATACCTATAAGGGCGAGAAGAAGCAGGGTCGCTTAGCTTATGTTTTGAATATGAGTTTTGGACCTAGCTTTCAAGCTTTTACTTTGCCTGAAAAGTGCGAAAGATTGAGATCACAATGGGATCGTCAGCGCAGAATTACCTTCAAGAGTATTGAGCCAAACAGAACGGCCCAAGCCCAATGTGTTTCTGTTAGTCACCCTTCGCGAACTTATGTAACCAATGACTATGTCGTTACTCACAACACTGCATTCGCTTTGAATATTGCTGAGAATGTGGCATTAGCAGAAGGCTTGCCTGTTGTTGTCTTCTCCATGGAGATGTCAGGCGAGCAATTGGCTGCCCGTTTATTGGGTTCAGTAGGGCGTGTTGATCAAGGTCGTATGCGTACTGGAAAATTGCAGGATGACGAATGGCCGCGAGTGACTGATGCTATTGCGCGTTTAAGCAATACCCAAATTTTGATTGATGAAACCGGAGCACTATCTAGCTTAGAGTTACGTGCGCGTGCGCGTCGTATTGCTAGAAACTTTGGTGGCACACTCGGCTTAGTGGTGATCGACTACTTGCAGTTAATGAGCGGTTCTGGATCGGAAAACCGCGCAACAGAGATTTCTGAAATCTCTCGCTCACTCAAGTCTCTCGCAAAAGAATTACAGTGCCCAGTGGTTGCGCTCTCCCAGTTAAATCGTGGTCTTGAGCAGCGTCCCAACAAGCGTCCCATCATGTCTGACCTACGAGAGTCAGGCGCGATCGAACAAGATGCCGACTTAATTATGTTCATATACCGTGATGAGGTGTATCACCCGGATACGACTACTGATAAAGGCATGGCTGAGATCATTATCGGTAAGCAACGTAACGGGCCAATTGGTACTGTGCGTCTGAGCTGGCAAGGTCCTTATACCAAGTTCGACAACTTGGCGATGGGATCAATTGGTTACTCCTCTGGTGGGTATGAACCATTCTAAAAACACTTAGCCAAAACTTTAGTTAAAGAAATTAATAAAGAAAAAGCCTCGCATTGCGAGGCTTTTTTAATGCAGCATTCAAATGAAATTGAATCAGCTTATTTACCGCCTTCACATTTTTTGATCGATGCTGTTTTTGCTGCGCCATACAGTGGCTTGCCATCTTTGCTGACTGCTTTAGCTTCGCAATCATCTGTTTTAGCGCCACCCATACATTTTTTAATTGAAGCATCCTTAGCTGCACCATACAGTGGTTTGCCTTCCTTGCTCACTGCTTTAGCTTCGCAAGCCGCTTGATCCGCAAAGGCATAGGTAGGTAGTGCAAAACTCAATGCAATACTTAAGGCGATGATAATTTTCTTCATGCTGACTTCTCCTAGGTGGGTTGATCAACTGCTTATAAAAATAACAACTAATTACAACATTAATTAGTCTAATCTTAATCCTGTTTCATAATCATATGTTGTGACGCTACTGGAGTAGGAAAATTAGCCTCTTCCAGAGCAGCGCTCATTACACGATTAGTTTCAAAATATACTTGCCAGTAGTTACTATTGCTGCAGTAAGGGCGTACTGCTAGTACTGCTCCTACTAGATTAAATTCCAGGATATTGACTTCAACTGGTGGATTTTGGAGTACGTTTGGAATTGTGGAAATCTTTTCACGCAGTAGCTTCATGGCCGCTTCTCTATCTGCGCTAGCAGACAGCTGACACTTTAAATCTACCCGGCGATAAGGCGTATCACTATAGTTTTGAATAGTGTCACCCAAGATTTTGTTATTTCCAATTAAGGTAATGACGTTATCAGGCGTGCTGATAGTGGAGGAAAAAAGACCAATCTCTCTTACTGTTCCAGTGATACCGCAAATGGTAACGCCATCGCCCACTTTGAATGGACGTAAGGCAATAATAAAAACTCCAGCTGCAAAATTCGACAGCAAACCAGCCCATGACGCGCCAATGGCAACGCCAGCAGTAGCAATCAGCGCTGCAAAGCTAGTAGTTTGAATGCCAAAGAAACCCAGTATTCCGATCACAAGAAGAATATTGAGCGTTATTGAAAGGGCCGAATTCAGATACCGCAAAATAGTATGGTCTATTTTTTGGTGCCCAAGTGCAGACTTTGTAATACGTAGGGCAACTCCAATCAGCCATCGGCCTATGATCCAAAAAGCAAGTGCAGCCAATATTTTTAGACCCACATCTGTTGCTGCATTTATCACTAGATCCTGGATCCGATCAAACTCAATATCTTTCATTGCTACTTTCTGTCAAAAATTTATTTTATTGCGATGTAATGCGTCGTGCTTCAGTAAATTTAGCAGCCCAGTAGGGTGTCGTTATATGGTCTAGGCGCACGGTACCACCTGCGCTTGGCGCATGTACAAATCTTCCTTGACCAACATAGATGCCAGCATGAGAGTATTTCTCGCCCGTGGTATTGAAGAACACAAGGTCACCCGGTGCTGGTGGTTGGTTTTCAACACTGCGACCCTGAGTACTCATCAGTTGAATGGTGCGCGGTAATTTAATGCCAGCTGCCTTGTTGTATACATAAACAATCAGGCCGCTGCAATCAAAACCACCCTTAGGGGTATTGCCGCCATAACGATAGGGTACGTCCACCAAACCGACTGCTGCAATAGAGATATCTTCAGTTCCAACGCTCGTATCTTGTTTGAATTGAGCCACTCTTGAGGAGTTGGACTTTGAGCTAAAGATGCTACATCCCGACAGAGTCAGGATTATGCAAATAAAAATGCCGCACCCAATGAGAGTGCGGCATGAGAGGGCTTTCTTAAAGTGCGTCGGCAGCATGATCCGCAAGACGTGAACGCTCACCACGCGCAAGGGTGATATGGCCACCATGGCGCCAGCCTTTAAAGCGATCCACCACATACGTGAGACCGGATGAGCCTTCGGTGAGGTATGGTGTATCGATCTGCGCAATATTGCCCAAACAAACAATTTTTGTTCCAGGACCTGCACGAGTTACCAAGGTTTTCATTTGCTTAGGAGTTAAGTTCTGAGCTTCGTCAATGATGACAAATTTACTGACGAATGTTCTGCCGCGCATAAAGTTCATACTCTTTACTTTGATACGTGAACGAATCAGCTCTTGAGTAGCAGCCCGACCCCATTCGCCTGCATCATCATTACGCTGTAGAACTTCGAGATTGTCATCAAATGCACCCATCCATGGCTGCATTTTTTCTTCTTCAGTTCCCGGCAAGAAGCCAATGTCCTCGCCAACTGGAACAGTGGCGCGAGTAATGATGATCTCGTTATAACGCTTGCTATCAAGGACTTGCTCAAGACCAGCCGCCAGTGCTAGCAAGGTTTTACCAGTACCAGCTTGTCCCAGCAGGGTGACAAAGTCGACATCTGGGTTCATCAGGAGATTCATGGCAAAGTTTTGCTCACGATTGCGCGCCGTTACGCTCCAGACATTGTTCTTCTGATGAGAAAAATCTCTCAGCGTTTGCAAAAGCGCAGTTTTTCCATTGATCTCCTTAACAAGAGCATAAAAAGGAGTGGAGCCATCTGGATTTTCTTGATAAACGAATTGATTGATCAGCATGCTGGGGACAGAAGGCCCTGTTACGCGATAGAACATGGTCCCTGACTTGGAGTCAGCCCAGCTTTCCATATCTTTACCGTGCTTCGGCCAAAAATCGGCAGGCAATGACATTACTCCTGAATACATTAAGTCGCGATCTTCTAATACTTGATCGTTGAAATAATCTTCTGCAGGCAGTCCTAGAGCACGAGCTTTAATACGCATATTGATATCTTTGGATACCAATACAACTTCTTGACCCTTGCGGGTTTTTTGAAGTTCACTAACTACGGCCAATATGAGGTTATCGCCTTTGCCTTCCGGTAACCCTTCTGGCAAGGCTTGTGTGGCAAGCTTAGTTTGAAAGTACAGGCGACCTGAAACATCATCATTGCCTAATTTATTGAGTGGGATACCATCGTCAAGGGTGCCACTGGTATTGGCGATCAGTTGGTCTAAGGAGCGGCTGACTGTACGGGCATTTCGGGCTACTTCAGTCATTCCCTTTTTGTGATTATCCAATTCCTCAAGTGTCGTCATTGGCAAATACAGATCGTGCTCAGAAAAACGGAACAAAGAGCTTGGATCGTGCATTAAAACATTGGTATCTAGAACAAAGAGACTAGGAGGGCCGGTGCGAATAACACGTTTTGGTTTTGCTGGAGCTGCCGCTTTTTGCGCGTTACGAGTTGGGCTGCGATCCATCTTGATTTTTTCAAGAGCAACTTCTGCAGCAGATAAATCTTCCTCTGCGTCATTTGTCCAATTAGATGCTTCTACCACCACTGGCTTTGCTTGCGAAGGACGTTTCTTTAAGTCCGGGGTGTCCTTACGACTCAGCTTTACTTGATCAGCAATTTGAGTGGGGATGGGTGGCAGGGGCATGGACTCTCCTAAAAGAAAAAACCGCCAAGCGAAGTGCATTGACGGTTTGTTGCGAAACGATTTGCGTGTACATCTAAAAAACGGCGGGGGTTGCTCTCCAAACCTGTTTTACGATCTTCAGGCTTCTGGTTTAAACGGATTGTCAGACTTTCCCGTCGTTTACGGTGCATATGAATTACTTTACCCCAAATTTTGGGGTTTGCAACTACCTCTACACAAATTCTTTAAAAATTTATTTAGTAGCTTGAGCAGCTTGTAATACATCTGTCACATGGCCAGGAACCTTAAGACCACGCCACTCTTGTGCAAGCTTGCCAGAAGAGTCAAAAAGGAAGGTGCTCCGCTCGATCCCTCGGACTTGTTTGCCGTACATATTTTTCATTTTGATAACACCAAACAGCTGACATAGGATTTCTTCTGTATCGGCAACGAGCTCAAATGGCAACTGCAATTTGCTACGGAAGTTGTCATGTGATTTGAGGCTGTCGCGGGAAACCCCAACGATCAAAGTGTTGGCCTTAGTGAACGCCTCAATGTTGTCTCTGAACTCGCCTGACTCTGCTGTACAGCCTGGAGTCATATCCTTAGGATAAAAATACAAAACCAATTTTTTCCCTTTTGCTGAAGCGGGGGAAAATGTGAGGCTCGAAGTTGCTGGGATAGAGCATGGAGGAATGGGTTGACCAATTGCGACTGTCATGATGATCCTTCTTTAAGTAAGTCTCGTACGTTTTAGTTGTGCTGAATAATCAGTTCGCCACTTCGATTAGGTATCTCACCCCAGGTGAGTGGCAATACTGCTATTTTATCGAGTTGTTTGGTGGCTTCCCAGGATTTATGAAGCTCACCCATGGTGACTAGCTCATGGCCTTGATTGAGCCAGCCAGCCAATAACTGCTCAAACGCAGGCAGTAGCTTTTGTCCTTCTAGCTCGGCATGGAGGGTGAAGACCTGATCATTGGGGTTGCTTTGGGTGATCTCTAGTAGTTTTTTAACCGCTCCAAACTCATCTGCGCCATCAATTCCGATGAGCTCATCAAAGGTGGGGAGTGTGGTCGGATACTGCACATGCTTTGCTTTGCCTGATGGCAGGGCTAATCGGTAGGGCATCAGGTTTGGTTCTGCTCGTCCATCTGAGGAATACTGAATTCCCCATTGGTCGAGTTGCTCAAATGCTGCTGTATTCATTTGCCAACCCGCGGCACCATAAGTCACTGGTGAATGACCGAAGATTTGAACAAAACGATCCCAGCTCTTTTGCATCATCGCTTTTGTCCAAGTCGCATCTTGGTCTCGCACCGCATCTTGCCAAGCTACATGGTCCCAAGTATGAATACCTGTTTCATGCCCAGCTTGATCAATCTCACGCATCTCAGCCGCTGCTTTTTTACCGATATCAGGTCCTGGCAGAAAAACGCCATACAAAAGGGTTTTGATGCCGTAGTGCTCGACTACTGAAGTGCGGCTTACTTTTTTCAAAAAGCCAGGGCGAAAGACTCTCTTGAGAGCCCACCCTGTATGGTCAGGCCCCAGGCTAAATAGAAAGCTGGCTTTGAGGTCAAAACGCTTGAGGGTGCGCGCCAGGTTGGGGACGCCCTCTTTAGTGCCGCGTAGGGTATCGACATCAACCTTGAGAGCGATTTTGGCCATGAACCTCGGAACTTATTCTTTGTCGACTAAGTGACGGGCTTTATCAACATCCTGACGATAGGCTTCAAAAATATTCTTGAGCGCATCAGCCATCGTTGTTGTTGGCTTCCAGCCTAATTCACTCATCGTGTTGTCAATTGCTGGCACACGATTTTGAACGTCTTGATAACCTTCGCCGTAATAAGCACCCGATGTCGTTTCTACAATCTTCACATCATTTGCAGTCTTAGCGTACTCAGGAATACTGCGAGCAATATCGAGCATTTGATTAGCTAATTCACGTACTGAGTGATTATTTTTTGGATTACCAATGTTGTAGATCTTGCCGTTGGCAATACCATCTTTATTGGCGATGATATGCATTAATGCATCGATACCGTCATCTATATAAGTAAAGGCGCGTTTTTGCGCACCACCATCTACTAAGTTGATGGGTTCGCCACGAACAATATGGCCCAAGAACTGAGTGACAACACGAGATGAGCCTTCTTTAGGAGTGTAGATACTATCTAAGCCAGGACCGATCCAGTTAAACGGGCGGAAGAGTGTGAAGCGTAAGCCTTCCATGCCATAACCCCAAATCACACGATCCATTAGTTGCTTGGAGCAGGCATAAATCCAGCGCGGTTTATTGATTGGGCCATAAACCATATTCGATTTTGACGGATCAAACTCACTGTCTTCGCACATGCCATAAACCTCAGAGGTAGATGGAAAGACCAAATGCTTTTTGTATTTCACGGCAGAGCGCACGATCGGAAGATTGGCTTCGAAATCAAGCTCAAATACTTTGAGTGGTTGCTGCACATAAGTAGCTGGTGTTGCAATAGCGACCAAAGGCAAGATGACATCGCACTTGCGAATGTGATATTCGACCCACTCTTTATTAATGGTGATATCACCTTCAAAGAAATGCATGCGCGGATGATTGATGAGGTCGCCAAGACGATCATTTTGCATATCCATTCCATAGACATCCCAACTGGTTGTCTCCAGAATACGTTTTGAAAGGTGGTGGCCAATAAAGCCATTAACGCCAAGAATGAGTACTTTTTTCATCTTTACTGCCTCGTTTTAATCTAATTTGTTATTGCTTATTTGCCAGCAGGGAACCATTCCAAGATTTCTACTGCTTGGCGATCCCCGCAAATGCCGAATACCCGATTATCAACCACTTGGATGCCCGCAAGCCCAAGATCCAGATTGGCCGCAAATGGCCCCTTGAGGCTTGTTTTGCTGACAATCATGGTCTTGCCCTGATGGTCTGTGAAGGCGCCTGGATAAGGGGGTGCTACTGCTCTGACCAGGTTATGGACCTGCAGTGCTGTTTGATCCCAATGAATTTGCCCGTCTGACGGCTTTCTGCCCCCAAAATAGCTTCCTTTTTCGAGCTCATTGGGTTTACGGGTGATTTTGCCGGTAATGAGATCTGGTAAAACTTGAGTAATGACCTTTACGGCTGCCTGACTGACTTTGCCAAACACCTCTGTGGCAGTTTCATCAGGGCCAATAGCAACCGAGGCTTGTCCAACAATGTCTCCGGCATCTGGTTTGGCTTCCATGACATGCAAAGTAGCCCCAGTTTCAGATTCACCATGCAAGATTGCCCAATTCACTGGTGCTCGGCCGCGATATTTAGGAAGTAGAGAGCCATGCATATTGAGTGCTGCAATTTTGGCAATGGCCAAGATCTCTGCGGAAATCATGTGGCGATAGTAAAAAGAAAAAATGTAATCGGGAGCAAGTGCTCGTAGCCTGGGGATCAATTCGACCAATTGACTTGCGTTAGGTGTGATGCAGTCAATATTTTTTTCTTGGCAAAGCTGAGCCACACTACCGAACCATACATTTTCATTGGGATCATCTTGGTGGGTCACTACTAAATCCACTTTGATACCAGCCGCAATAAGTGCCTTTAGGCAACCGACACCAACATTGTGATATGCAAAGACGACTGCGTGCAATTATTTTTTCTCTAAAACAGTTTGCACAACATAACGAGGGCGCTCTCTGACTTGCTGATAGATACGCCCGATATATTCGCCTAGTAAACCTAATCCAAATAACATCACGCCGATCAAGAAGAAGGTCAGAGCAAACAGCGTGAAGACCCCTTCAACCTCGGCGCCCAGAACAAAGCGGCGTACCAATAGATAGACGAATAGGCTGCCTGCAGCAAGCGCTAAGAGCATGCCCAGTATGGAGAAGATCTGCAAAGGCATTACAGAGAAGCCAGTGACCAAATCGAAATTCAAACGAATTAACTGATACAAACTGTATTTGGACTCACCTGCAAAACGTTCTTCGTGTTTGACGGTAATTTCTGTTGGATTGGCTGCAAATGTATAGGCCAGTGCTGGAATAAATGTATTGCTCTCATCGCATTGACGAACTAAATCCACAATGCGACGGCTATAGCCACGCAGCATGCAGCCTTGATCGGTCATCGTAATACGGGTAATTTTTTCACGTAGACGATTCATGAGGCGAGAGGCAAATTTTCTGAAGAAGCTATCTTGACGAGCTGATCGAATTGTTCCTACGTAGTCATGACCATTTAATAATTGCTCAGTGAGTGCATCAATTTCTTCTGGCGGATTTTGAAGGTCGGCATCCAGGGTAATGATGTGTTCACCTTGGGCATATTCAAAGCCAGCCATGATGGCCATATGTTGACCAAAATTGCTATGAAATATCACAGCACGAGTCACGTCAGGTCGTAGTTCAACTTGTTTAGCCAGGATGCCGGCGGAACGATCTTTGCTGCCATCGTTTACAAAAACGATTTCATAGGCAATTTTGCGTTTGGCCGCAAGGGCATCTAGCGCAGGGTAGAGGCGATCAAATAATGCTTGAAGCCCATCTTCCTCGTTGTAAACGGGAATAACAATACTGAGCTTCGGATTGGCAACTAAATTTGCAGTCATGCCGCAATTTTGCCTGATTCTGGGGATGTAACCCAAGATTACTAGTTTTTACGGTATTTTTTTAAGATACCAACTAATCCCTTGGCTATGCGGCCAATATCCTCATCAGTCATGGCTGGAAACAAAGGGAGCGTTAGGATGGAGCGCCCAATACGTTCGGCAATGGGTGTGTCAGAGGTTTTGTAGCCCTGATCTTTATAAAGCGTGAATCCAGTAATGGCTGGGTAATGCACTCCAGTGCCAATGCCCAGATCTTTTAACTCCATCATCACTTGTGCTCGATCAATTGTTATTTGATCCAAAGGCAAAACCACTTGGAACATGTGCCAATTCGTATCGGTAAAGCTTTCTACTGGCAACTCGAGATTTAAATCTTCTAAGCCAGCGGATTTGAGTTCTGTGCGAATGAGATCAAAGTATTGGCGCGCTAGTGCTGCTCTGCGTGTTTGATAACTTGGTAATTGTTTTAGTTGCTCTAGGCCGATAACTGCGTTGACATCGGTGAGGTTATCTTTTCCGCCCAGCACATCTACATCCATACCATCCATGCCTTGGCGAGTGAGACCTTGCAAACGCAATTTTTCAGCTAACTTTGCCTCGGCTTCATTGTTCAGAACAAGGCAGCCACCCTCAACAGTAGAGAGATTTTTATTGGCCTGAAAACTAAAGCTCACTAGATCACCAATGCTGCCAATTCGCTTGCCTTGCCACTGGGAGCCAAAGGCCTGCGCAGCATCTTCTATTACGCGCAGCTTATATTGATTGGCTATGGCGTAGAGTCGATCCATGTCTACGGGCAGTCCTGCTAAATAGACGGGCATGATCGCGCGTGTTTTTGGTGTAATTGCATTAGCCACTTTATTGAGGTCGATATTGCGAGTAATGGGATCAATATCTACAAAGACGGGTTTAGCGCCGACACCCAAAATCACATTTGAAGTAGCAACCCAAGAAATCGGAGTGGTGATGACTTCATCACCAGGGCCAATGCCAGCAACTTGCAATGCAATTTTCATTGTGGCTGTGCCATTGGCAAAACACCGCACCGGACGACCTCCAAAATATTCGCTCAGAGTGGATTCAAATTCTGCGAGCTTGGGACCTGAGGTTACCCAACCAGAACGTAAAACCTCGGCAACCGCATCAATCGTTTCTTGATTGAAGTTCGGGCGCGTGAACGGAATAAATGTTGGTGCTGACATGAGTAACCTTTATTGAGGCGTCGCAGTAGATGTATCAGGGTGTTTCACAATTACTCTTCGAGAGTCACGATCCACCTCTTGCATGGGTAAGTTTAGACTTTGCAGCGCTACAAATTGCTCTGGAACCATCATGGCATAAGCGGTTTGATCTTCTTTCCAGCGCGCAATGAAGGCATCTAGGGTAGGTAACCACAGCTCAGGCTCTTGATCGACGCCAAATCGCAATTCATCTGGATCCTCAACCATGATCATGGTGTGACCTAAATAAAATGGCATGGTGTGGTCCAGCATGCGAACTGAATAGAAATTCACTTTTTCCGGAATCGTATTTTTGATCCGATTAGCAAGATCAATTCCAGAAACAGCGCGACCTAAAGTTTCATGGCCAGTGCCGGCGATGGTTGCACAAAGAAAAAATCCGGCAGCAAAACTCACAATACTTTGTAGCCCATTACGCTTGCATTGCCAAGCTGCGTAAAGACTAAAAGTAATTAAAGCAATTAATGCAACGATCACCCAATAAACATACTGTGCATAGGCATCTATTTCATCAGGTCTTGCTTGTTTGCCAATTGCAGATAAGAAGAAAAAGCCAATGCAGCCTAGTGCTGCAAATCCAAGCGCCTGCAATTGCCAAGTAATCGGCATGACATTTGTATGGCCAAGCAGTCGCTCTAAACGGTTTCCTATTAACAAGGCTAGCGCAGGAAAAATAGGAATGATGTATCCCGGTAATTTGGATTGCGAGACACTAAAAAAGGCAAAAATTACAACGGACCAGCACACCAATAGCCATGTTATTGAGAAGGTGGGCTTGCGCTCGTTCCAGCCCTGGATTAAGGCGCCTGGGAGCTGTAGCACCCATGGTAGTAGGCCAATAACAAGCAGGGGGATGAAGTAATACAGAGGCCCTGTTCGGCTATGGGCATCTTGAGTAAAGCGTTGTAAATGTTCGTGAATAAAAAAGAATTCTAGAAACACTGGATTACGAATTGAGACCAATACAAACCATGGCGCTGTAACAATGAGAAAGAGAATGCTTCCACTAAAGAAACGCAGGCGTGTCCAGATTTTCCAATCGCCAGCGCTAAATGAGTAAACAATAAAAACCATTGCCGGAATAGCTACACCAATCAGACCTTTAGATAATGTAGCGAGCGCCATAAAAAACCAACAAGCCCACATCCAATTTCGGCTGCTCGATTTGTTGTGTGAGGTTTGCGCTAATAAAAGACTACAGACTGCACCTACTAAAAAAGCAGACAAGCCCATGTCTAAAGAATTGAAGTGGCCGCTAATCACCCACATTGGGCTCGATGCCAATACGACTGCTGCAAGCCAACCTACTCTAGCGTTATAAATCCTCGCCCCGGTAAATCCAATTGCTAGAATGGTGAGAAAGCCAGTGAGGGCCGTCCAAAGTCTTGCTTGCCAATCCCCGATACCAAATATCTGAAAAGTGACTGCGGTAGCCCACACTTGTAGTGGTGGCTTTTCAAAATATTGATAGCCGTTGTAGCGGGGCGTAACCCAGTCACCTGTCACCAGCATTTCACGGGCCATTTCGGCGTAGCGCCCCTCGTCAGAGGGGATGAGGTGCCGGTAATTGAGGGTGCCAAACCAAAGCAGCCCATAAATAATCACCAGCAGCAGGATTTTGCCGGGGTGAAGGGCTGAAGACTGGCGAATCTGCCCAAATTGCATTAATTGGGCTCCACAATCAGCGCTAACAAGACCTGGCGGCCTTCGCCTACAAGGATGTTGTAAGTTCGGCAGGCCGCCTGGGAGTCCATGATTTCAAAGCCTATTTTGGCTGTAATTAAGGATTTTAGGAGCTCAGGCTTGGGAAAACGCTGGCGTTTTCCTGTACCAATCAGAATCAGTTCTGGCTTGAGGTCGATCATTTGACTGAAATGGCCGGCCTCTAGATCCTCAAAGGTCTTTACGGGCCATTCAGCAATAGCCCCATCCGAGCTCAATAAGACAGCATGGGCATATGGGGTCTGGTTGATCTCTACGTAGCCATCACCATAGCCGGTGATCGTATTGGCTCCTGAGTGGGGGTCAGATTGAAGCTTCAAGTGGACTCTCTGTCATAATTATGTGGATTATAACTAGCTGTTTTTTCCTACATTTCAAGAACTTACCCTTTAATTTATTGTGAAACCCATCCTAAAGTCCCAAAAACTGAATGATGTCTGCTACGACATTCGCGGGCCGGTGCTCGAGCTCGCTCAGCGTATGGAGGAAGAGGGTCATAAGATCATCAAATTAAACATCGGAAACGTAGGGGTTTTTGGCTTCGATCCTCCTGAAGAAATTCAGTTGGACATGATCCGTAACCTGAGTAACGCTTCTGCTTATTCTGATTCCAAAGGGATCTTTTCCGCTCGTAAGGCAATCATGCAGTATTGCCAGGAAAAAGGGATTCAGGGCGTCACTTTAGATGATGTCTATACCGGTAACGGCGTTTCTGAACTCATCGTGCTGTCGATGAATGCTTTATTAAATGACGGCGATGAAGTGTTGGTACCAGCGCCTGATTATCCATTGTGGACCGCCGCCGTCAGTTTGTCTGGCGGTACTCCAGTGCATTATCTTTGTGATGAATCTAAAGAGTGGGCTCCTGACTTAGCTGATCTTCGTAAAAAAATTACGCCAAGTACAAAAGCGATCGTGGTGATTAATCCGAATAATCCGACCGGCGCAATTTATTCCAAAGAAGTGTTGGTGGAGTTAACGCAGATAGCTCGTGAAAACGGTTTGATTTTATTTGCCGACGAAATTTACGACAAGATGTTGTACGACGGTGAAAAACATCTTTCCTTGGCATCGTTGTCTACCGATGTAGTCATCATTACTTTTAATGGCCTCTCCAAAAATTACCGTTCATGCGGCTACCGTGCTGGTTGGATGGTGGTTTCGGGTGATAAAGAGATGGTGAGGGACTACATTGAAGGCCTTAATATGCTCTGCTCAATGCGCCTATGCGCCAACGTTCCAGGGCAATACGCTATTCAAACTGCGCTTGGCGGCTATCAAAGTATTAATGACTTAGTTAACGAAGGTGGACGCTTAGCAAGACAACGCGATCTTGCGTGGAAATTGATTACTGAAATTCCTGGCGTGAGTTGCGTTAAGCCAAAATCTGCTTTGTATTTGTTTCCTAAATTAGATCCAGAGATTTATCCCATCGAGGATGATCAACAGTTCGTCGCCGATCTTTTAAAGGATGAAAAAGTATTGTTAGTGCAAGGCTCAGGTTTTAATTGGGGCAAACCGGATCATTTCCGCGTAGTCTTCTTGCCTCATGAGGATGTGTTGAAGGAGGCGATTGGCCGCCTTGCACGTTTTCTCGAGCGCTATCGTCAAAAGCATGGCCGTAAGGCTTCTTCAACTGCAACAAAGGCATCATGAAACCGATTCAAGTAGGTCTATTAGGCATTGGCACCGTAGGTGGTGGCGTATTCACTGTTCTAGAGCGTAACCAAGACGAAATTCAGCGTCGCGCAGGTCGCGGCATTCGTATTCATACCGTTGCCGACCTAAATGTTGAGCGCGCCAAGGAATTGGTAAAAGATCGTGCGCAAGTAGTGAGCGATGCTCGCGCTGTCATCAATAATCCAGAGATTGATATTGTTGTTGAGCTCATTGGCGGCTATGGCATCGCTAGAGATTTAGTGCTCGAGGCTATTGCAGCGGGTAAGCATGTGGTTACTGCTAATAAGGCCTTGATTGCGGTGTATGGCAATGAGATTTTTAAAGCGGCCCATGCTAAAGGCGTGATGGTGGCGTTCGAAGCAGCAGTGGCAGGCGGTATTCCGATTATTAAAGCCTTGCGCGAAGGCTTAACAGCCAATCGCATCGAATGGATTGCCGGAATCATTAACGGCACTACCAACTTTATTCTCTCTGAGATGCGTGACAAAGGCCTGGACTTTGAGACTGTACTCAAGGAAGCGCAACGCCTGGGATATGCCGAGGCAGACCCTACGTTCGATATTGAGGGTGTTGATGCTGCTCATAAAGCAACCATCATGAGTGCAATTGCATTTGGTATTCCAATGCAATTTGAAAAAGCACACGTAGAAGGTATTACTAAATTAGCAGCGATAGATATTCGTTACGCTGAGCAATTAGGCTATCGCATTAAGTTACTCGGAATTGCTAAGAAAACTTCATCCGGCGTTGAGCTGCGCGTTCACCCAACCTTAATTCCATCAAAGCGTTTGATTGCGAATGTTGAAGGTGCCATGAACGCAGTTCAAGTATTTGGGGATGCAGTTGGAACGACTTTGTATTACGGTAAAGGCGCTGGCTCTGAGCCAACGGCTTCTGCAGTGATTGCGGATTTGGTAGATATCACGCGTTTATTAAGTGCGGATGCTGAGCACCGTGTTCCCTATTTGGCCTTCCAGCCTGATGCCGTTCAAGATACACCAGTACTGCCAATTGGTGAGATCACTACCAGTTACTACTTGCGGATGCGGGTTGCCGACCAAGCGGGCGTGTTGGCGGACATCACCAAGATTTTGGCTTCTCATGGAGTATCAATTGATGCGCTGTTGCAAAAAGAGGCTGATGAAGGCGAAAGTCAAACCGATTTAGTGGCTCTGACTCACGAGACTAAAGAAAAAAATATGCTGGCTGCTATCCAGGAGATTCAGGATCTCAAAACAGTCGCAGGTGAAGTGGTGAAGATTCGTTTAGAAAATCTGTCTTAATTAAATACATGCGTTACCAATCTACTCGTGGCAACAGCCCACAACAATCCTTTCTAGAAATTCTGTTGGGGGGATTGGCGCCTGATGGCGGTTTGTACCTGCCAACTGAGTACCCGCAAGTCACTCTAGCGCAACTAAATTCTTGGCGCGGTTTGTCATACGCTGATCTTGCCTATGAAGTGCTCAGTTTGTATTGCGACGATATTCCTGAGGCTGATTTGCGTGCTTTATTGCGCAAGACCTATACAGAGCAAGTCTATTGCAACGGTCGTTCTCAAGATAATGCTAAAGACATCACCCCCTTGCATTGGCTGGGTGAAGAGCATGGCACGAAGATTGGTCTATTGAGTCTTTCTAACGGGCCCACTTTGGCGTTCAAGGATATGGCAATGCAGTTATTGGGCAATCTTTTTGAATATGCTCTAAAGCGTGCTGGCCAAAAACTCAATATCTTGGGTGCGACTTCCGGCGACACTGGTAGTGCAGCAGAGTATGCAATGCGTGGCAAAGAGGGTGTAAGGGTATTTATGCTTTCACCTCGCGGCAAGATGAGCTCGTTCCAATCTGCACAAATGTATTCCTTGCAAGATCCCAATATTTTTAATTTAGCAGTGGCCGGTGTCTTTGATGATTGCCAAGACATCGTGAAAGCAGTGAGTAATGACCATGCGTTTAAAGCTCAGAGCCAAATTGGTACTGTCAACTCGATTAACTGGGGTCGTGTTGTTGCCCAAGTGGTGTATTACTTCCAAGGTTACTTATTAGCCACGAAATCTAGCAAGGAAAAAGTTTCTTTCACGGTGCCGTCTGGTAACTTTGGAAATGTATGTGCTGGTCATATCGCACGCATGATGGGTCTACCTATTGAGCATCTGATTGTGGCAACCAATGAGAATGATGTGTTGGATGAATTTTTCCGCACCGGGGTTTACCGTGCGCGCAAATCAGCCGAGACTCTGCAAACCTCTAGTCCTTCCATGGATATTTCCAAGGCAAGTAACTTTGAGCGCTTTGTATTTGACTTCATGGGTAAAGACGGTAAAGCTACAGCAGGGATGTTTAAGCAAGTGGATGAGACCGGTGGCTTTGATATCTCTCAAGATAAGGTATTCAAAGAGCTTGGTAAGTATGGTTTCCAATCTGGACGCAGCACCCATCAAAATCGTTTAGAGACTATTCGCGATATCGATCAGAAATATGGTGTGATGATTGATACACATACTGCCGATGGCGTAAAGGTTGCTCGCGAACATTTGCAGGCCGGTATCCCGATGCTCGTTTTGGAAACTGCGCTACCAATTAAGTTTGAAGAAACGATTCAAGAAGCCTTGGGTCGTCCAGCCGAGTGCCCACCAGCATTTCGTGATATCAAGTCGCACCCACAGCGTGTCGAAAATATTGATGCAGATGTAAATCAGGTCAAAGCATTTATTACTGCGCACCTCAACTGATTTAATCACTACAAGTAATTCATTCATCGTTATGACTAAGCCACCGATGTTGACTGCACAGCAGGCTTTAGACCATTTACTAAGCAATGCACAAGTTGTCAGTGACAGCGAGCGAGTTCCAATGCAGGCTGCCTTAGGGCGTGTATTAGCTGAAGATGTCAAAAGCCTGGTAGATGTGCCGCCGCAAGATAACACCTCTATGGATGGTTATGCCGTGCGCACTGCAGATACCGCCATTCCTGGAAACGTACTTGTCATAGCTCAGCGCATTCCTGCGGGATCCATGGGAACTCCTCTACACGCAGGTAGCGCTGCCAGAATATTTACGGGTGCACCAATTCCTTCTGGTGCTGATGCCGTAGTCATGCAAGAGGATTGTGTAATCCCTGATGGAGCTTCCGACCAAGTGCAAATCAATATTGCGCCAAGCGCTGGGCAATGGATTCGGCGTCAGGGCGAAGATCTCAGCGTTGGTAAGACTGCTTTATCAGCGGGAATATTATTGCGGCCTCAAGAGCTTGGAGTAGCCGCCTCTGCAGGTCTTACCCATTTAAATGTAAAGCGTCGCGTTAAAGTAGCCGCTTTCTTTACTGGTGATGAGTTAGCGCTTCCAGGTGAGCCATTAAAGCCGGGTGGTATTTATAACTCCAATCGAGATACATTATTGGCGTGCCTCAGATCATTGGGTTGTGAAGCCACTGATTTAGGAATTGTTCCAGATCGATTAGACGCTACTCGCGAGGCTTTGCGCAAGGCTAGCAAGGATCATGATTTGATCATTACTTCGGGTGGTGTATCGGTTGGCGAAGAAGATCACATTAAGCCTGCAGTAAGTGCTGAAGGCAGATTAGATCTTTGGCAGATTGCAATTAAACCCGGAAAGCCCTTGGCATTTGGGGCTGTTCGTAAATCGAGCGAACCTCAGGATGGGGAGGCTTGGTTTATTGGCTTGCCAGGTAATCCAGTCTCTAGTTTTGTCACCTTCCTACTGTTTGTGCGCCCCTTTATCTTGAAGTTACAGGGAAGAGATGTGAAGCCCATGCAATCGTATTTCATGCGCGCTGACTTTGATTGGCTTAAAGCCGATCGCCGCAATGAATTTTTGCGAGTGAAGGTAAATGCTGAGGGTGGACTCGAGTTATTCCCCAATCAGAGCTCCGGCGTACTCACGAGTGCCTCGTGGGGTGATGGCTTGGTAGACTGCCCTCCAGGTCAGCCTGTGAAAAAGGGTGATCTAGTGAAATATATTCCTTTTGATGCGCTCCTCACTTAATCGGATTACGATTCTCAGATGAAACTCGAATTGCGATTCTTTGCCTCCTTGCGTGAAGCCCTTGGCGTTGGACAAGAGAATATTGAAATTCCAGATTCAATTCACACTATTACTGAGTTGAGGGTTTATCTTGCTCAGCGCGGTGGAGCTTGGGCTGAAGTGCTCGCCGATGGTAAATCCATGCGCTGTGCTCTCAATCACCATATGGTTGATACAAGTACTAGACTGGAAGAAGGTGCGGAAGTGGCTTTCTTTCCACCAGTGACAGGTGGATGAAATGTCAAATTCTGTAATTCGCATTCAAGAGCAAGATTTTGATCTCAGTGCTGAAATTGTAGCTCTGCGTAAGGGCGATGCGCGCGTTGGTGCCGTGGTGTCCTTTTTAGGCACTGTGCGGGATTTGAGTGACGGTAGTCAAGTCAAGGGTATGACACTTGAGCACTACCCAGGCATGACTGAAAAATCATTGCAAGCAATTTTGGATCAAGCAGCTACTCGCTGGAATATATTTCAAACGCTGGTAATTCATCGCGTGGGCTTATTACTCCCAGAGGATCAAATTGTTTTGGTGGCAGTAACTAGTGCTCATCGTGGCGAAGCCTTCTCGGCGTGTGAGTTCATCATGGACTATCTCAAGACAGCTGCGCCTTTCTGGAAAAAAGAAGACACCCCAGAGGGAAGTCGCTGGGTGGATGCGCGTGTTACTGATGAGACTGCAATGGCTCGTTGGAATAAATCTTAAGCTGTACTCATTTTTCGCAAGAGGGATATAAATGAAGAAATTAATTGCCTGGCTATTCAGTGCTATTGCATTAAACGTATGCGCTGCTGATAGACCTGTTGCTCAAATTGAAGCTGGTCGACTTCAAGGTGCGATCGAGCACAACATGCAGGCCTTCAAAAATATTCCTTATGCAGCCCCACCAGTAGCCGAGTTACGCTGGAGACCTCCGCAGCCTGCTCTCTCTTGGAGTGGTACCCGTGATGCCAGTCAGTTTGGGGACTCCTGCCCTCAACCCTATGTTAAAAACTTAAGTACTGGCCTGTCTTTGCCTGGGAATGAGGATTGTCTTAAGCTCAATGTCTTTGCTCCCAAAAAAACCGGCAAGCATTTACCAGTCATGGTTTGGATTCATGGTGGCGGCTTATTTGTTGATGGCAGCAGAGATGCGCAGTTCACTCCAATTAATTTAGTGAAGAATGGTGTCATTGTCGTTACCTTTGACTATCGTTTAGGTACCTTTGGTTTCTTTGCTACCAAGGAGTTGATTGAAGAGGCTAAGGCTAAAGGTGAGCCGGTTGGTAACTACGGCACCATGGATCAAATTGCTGCGTTGAAATGGGTTAAAAATAATATTGCAGCATTTGGTGGTGATCCAAATAATGTCACTATCTTTGGCGAATCAGCAGGAGGACGTAGTGTTACCTGGTTAATGGTATCGGATGCTGCTAAAGGACTATTTCATAGAGCAATTGCTGAGAGTGCACAACAAAGTCCTTTGCGTGGCATGACAGAGAAGCGCTTAGGGATGACTCCAGAGGTGGAAATAGATGCCAAGTATATGAATGCACTTGGCGTCAAAAATCTGAAAGAATTAAGAAATTTACCTACAAAACAGTTGGTCTTAACGCCAGCTATTTTTGAGGAAGGGGAGTTTGGAGGCCCTTTTATTGATGGGCAAATCCTTCAGGGGGATCCCGTTCCTTTATTTGCCGCTGGTAAACAGGCTAAAGTGCCTTTCATGATTGGCACCAACTCTTGGGATTCCAGCTTCCTGGTGCCTGGACAGCCTCCAGTAGATAAGCTGGTGAAGATGTTTCGTGAAAACCCAAAAATCATTGACACACTTTACGCGCAGGATAATGACAAGTGCATATTGTCATCAGACATCATGGGCGATATGTTCTATCGTGGAAGCACAAAATCTCTTGCAGATAGCATGCGCGGTGTTGCGCCGGGATATGCATATTATTTTGATTACTTAACCAAGAATATTCGCCCCGCTTATCCAGGCGTACCTCATACCTTTGAAATCAGTTTTGTATTTGGAAGTTACGGCTTAATGCCCCAAGCGCCAAAACAAGTTGAATCAGGTGCAGATCAGTGTGGCCGCATTGCAAAAGCGACTGCAGAGCTGAAGGAAAAGGGTGTTTGGTCTAAATATTGGTATCCAATCACCGATAAAAATAGCCCCGAAGATAAAGCCATGTCAGAAAAAATGTCTGCTAGCTGGGCTGCTTTTGCTAAGTCTGGTAACCCGAACGTCAATGGTCAAGCTAACTGGCCGATCTATAGCTTAAATGACGATGTCATGAGAAATTTTTCCTATGACAAAGAAACGGTTACTGGTTTACTAAAAGAGCGAGTGGCTTATCAAATTCTGCATATGAGGGAAATGTATGCTGAAGAGGAAATCAAGGCAAAGTTTTAGCTTTTTGGATAGCACCGCATATTTTAGAAAAACCACCTCTCGGGGTGGTTTTTTGCTTTAAGGAAGGTTAATTTCTTAGTGCGGAGATTAAATTGGTGCATCTAACAATGTTGGAAGATGCATATACGCACTAATTTGGCGCATCCCTCAGTAATTACCCGAAAGATTGGATCAAAATGCCCATACAAAAGAAATTTAGAAATTTTGATTTATCAATAAACCGGAGATTTTTATGACTTCAGCTGTAATGGGTGCCAAAAGCACTAGTAGCAATCCCCTCAAGTCCAAGTGGGTTCAATTGGCCTTGGGTGTAATTTGCATGATGTCTATATCCAGCCCGCAATATGTATGGGCTCTATTTACCAAGCCAATCATGGGGCAGCTTGGTGTTACTTTGACAGAGCTGCAAGTCACGTTTTCTATTTTGATTGTGCTGCAAACTTTTTTCTCACCCTTTCAGGGATATTTGGTAGATAAGTTTGGCCCACGTCTTCTTTTATCAATCGGTACCATATTGACTGGTGCAAGTTGGGTTCTTTCTGCCAATCTCACTACCGTCTCTAATCTTTACATCACTTATGGTGTTTTGGGTGGCTTGGGCACCGGTATTGTTTACATTGGTGTTGTTGGTTTGATGGTGCGTTGGTTTCCAAATAACCGCGGCTTTGCAGTTGGTATGGTTGCTGCTGGTTATGGCATCGGCGCATTACTGACTACTTTCCCAATCGCTGACAGTTTGGCTGTATCTGGTATTCAGGGCACGCTGACATTTTTTGGATACATCATTGGTGCCGTTGGATTATTGGCTGCACAAGGTATTCGCGTGCCCCACGCCGATCGTGTGCAAACAGCTGGTCAAATCGAAGCTGCAGCAGCAGGAGTTGCACCAAAGACTATGTTGAAGACACCGGTATTTTGGGTCATGTTTTTGATGATGTCCATGATGTCTACATCAGGACTCATGGTGATCTCTCAAATGGGCGCCTTCGCAAAAGACTTTGGCATTACGTCAGCGCTTGTTTTCGGTATGGCTGCCTTACCTTTAGCCTTAACTATTGACCGTGTCACGAATGGTTTAACCCGCCCCTTATTTGGATGGGTATCTGATCGTATCGGACGTGAATACACTATGACTATTGCATTTGGCTTGGAAGCAATTGCGATGTTTGTCTGGGTTACTACACGTACTGATCCAGTGTTATTCGTTCTTTTGTCTGGTGTTGTGTTCTTTGGTTGGGGTGAGATTTTCTCTTTATTTCCGTCCACTTTGACTGATACTTTTGGTCAAAAGCATGCCACGACAAACTATGGTTTTCTTTACATGGCTCAAGGCGTTGGTTCCATTATTGGTGGACCAATTGCAGCGTACATTCACGGCGCGACTGATAGCTGGATGCCTGTGTTTGCCATCATGATCGTATTGGATGCGACAGCTGCCATCTTGGCGTTCTTTGTTCTACGCCCAATGCGTGCTAAGTATTTGAAGTCACGTACTGCTTAAGCTAGAAACTGTTGATGGAAAAAAGGCTACCAAACAAGTAGCCTTTTTTATTGCCATCGGAATACTGCAGTATTAAAAAGAGCTGACTGCGCCATCACTCCTAGGATCCCAGCCACCCTGGAGGGTGCCCGATGGATTGCGAATGATGCAGCCTGCGTGGCCGACAGTCTCATCAAAAGCATCTAGCATTTCAATCTCATGGCCTAGAGCATGAAGTTCTTTGGCCACCCAAGGACTAAAACGCGACTCTAATTTCAGGCTATCACTGGTTTGGCCCCAAGTACGACCAAGTAACCAACGTGGGCGACTGATGGCGTCTTGCGGATCAAGACCATAAGTGGCAGTGCGTGTGAATACTGCACATTGAGTTTGAGGTTGGCCATCCCCACCCATCGTGCCATATACCATCGAACGACCATCCTTAAATAAAGCCATCGCTGGATTCAGTGTATGGAATGGCTTGCGATAAGGCTCAAGGTGATTCAGTGTTTTTGGGTCGAGGGAAAAACTGCACCCCCGGTTTTGCCAATTAACGCCCGATGTCGGCAACACAATTCCTGCGCCAAATTCGTGGTAGATGCTTTGAATAAATGAAACACAATTACCGTCGCCATCAATGACGCCCATCCAAATGGTATCTGCAGGACCTTTACCTTGACCCCAAGGAAGTGCTTTTTCAGGATCAATATTCTTAGCGAGTTTCTTCAAAAATGCAGGCGCCAAGAAGGACTGTGCATGTTTTTTCATGTACGCGGGATCGGTTACAAACTGATCGCGCACTTTAAAAGCTTGTTTAGTCGCCTCAACACAATGATGAACATATTGGGCGCTATCCACTTTGAAGCGTTTCAAATTTAATTGATCCAGGATGCCAATAATCATTAATGAGACCACACCTTGCGTCGGTGGAGTCATGTTGTAGACATTACCCATACTGTGTTGTAGCTCTAGGGGGTCTATGAGTTTTGCGTGATGACGATGAAGATCGTCTAATCTGAGTGGACTACCTAATTCGGTTAGTTCCTTGGCTAATGATTCAGCCAATTCACCCCGGTAGTAATCGTCGGTACCTTTTTTGGCAATTTGGCGCAAGGTTTTCGCAAGACGCTCTTGTTTAAAGATGCTGCCAACAATAGGCGCTTTTCCATTGACTAAAAAGGTCTCTGCAAAGCCGGGAATAGGGCTAAGCTCTTCAGCCTTCTTGGTAGTCAGGCTAGATTGACTGAAGGTAACGGGTGTGCCAGCTTCTGCATAGTGAATCGCATCTGCGAGCAGTCGGGATAACGGTAACTTGCCACCCAATCCTTGCTTGGATAGTTGGTGCGCTGCTCCCCAGCCAGAGATTGTTCCAGCGACGGTATTGGCCGCTACTGCACCACGAAAAGGGATGGCTTTAGTAATGCCGCGCTCTGCATACCATTTCTTAGTGGCTAGACCAGCCGCCGCGCCACAAGCATCAATACCGCCCATGGCTTTGCCAGGAGAATGAATCACCCAAAATGAGTCGCCACCAATGGAGTTCATATGGGGATAAACAACAGCGATAGTTGCTGCTGCTGCGACCATGGCTTCCAAAGCATTGCCGCCTTCTCGTAAAACGGCTAATGCTGATTCCGATGCTAGGGAATGTGGCGCTACCGCCATTCCCCTAATTCCCCATTTAGGCTGCATGTTTGTTCTCCATTAAGTTCGTTAATTTAGTTATGTCCATATTGTAGAGCTCAAAGAAATGCGGATTTACTGACTTTGCACAATATTGGTTGCTTTAGTGCGCAGCAGTGATAGCCGAGCTAAAACTCAAAAAAGGCGAGCTTCTCTGTACGGGGCAAACGCTTTAAGCGAAGCTCAGCTTTAGACGCTTCTGATCGGTTTGGGTGCTTTTGGGTTGCCAAGAGGATTACTGGTCTGCGGGACCTCGTATAGCGGGCACCTTGCCCTGAGTTATGGGCCTCTAAGCGATGCTCTAAACGGTTGGTGATGCCAGCATAGTAAGTGCCATCAGCACATTCGAGGAGATAAACAAGCCAGGTCAAAATAAAGGAAATTAGGGTTTAAAGTGGGTTAGATGCTTGAAATTATTAATATTGCCCTTATATTCTATAGATAGGTATATACGAAGTTAATGGAGTTTAAAAAATGAGAATAGATAAGTTAACAACCAAATTTCAAGAGGCTCTTAGTGAAGCCCAAAGTATCGCTTTAGCCAAAGACAACCAATATATTGAGCCCGCCCATCTTCTGTTAGCGATGCTTCGTGACTCTGATGGTGGGGCAAAAAGTTTGCTCACGCGCGCTGGAGTCAATGTGCTAGGCCTTGAAAAAGGTGTGGAAAAGCTGATTGGTAATTTGCCAGAAGTGCAGGGCACCAGCGGAGAGGTTCAAGTTGGGCGTGATTTAAGTAATTGGCTCAACTTATGCGAGAAAGAAGCAAACAAGAAGAATGATCAATTCATTGCTGGCGAGTTATTTTTGCTAGTAGTGGCTGATGACAAGGGTGAGCTCGGTAAAGTGGCTCGCGAGAATGGTTTAAATCGTAAATCGTTAGAAGCGGCTATTGATTTAGTGCGCGGAGGAGAGTCAGTGAATAGTGCAGATGCTGAAGGTCAACGGGAAGCTTTAAAAAAATATACGGTCGATTTAACGGAGCGTGCGCGCGCGGGTAAATTGGATCCAGTGATTGGGCGTGATGATGAAATTCGTCGCACCATTCAGATTTTGCAACGTCGCGGTAAAAACAATCCAGTGTTGATTGGCGAGCCAGGGGTCGGTAAGACTGCCATTGTTGAAGGCTTGGCGCAACGCATTGTGAATGGCGAGGTGCCTGAGACCCTTAAAAATAAACGTGTACTGGTTCTGGATATGGCCTTGTTATTGGCTGGTGCCAAGTATCGTGGTGAATTTGAGGAGCGCCTTAAGGCGGTTCTGAGTGATGTTGCTAAGGATGAAGGTCAAACCATCATTTTTATCGATGAGATCCACACCATGGTTGGAGCTGGTAAGGGCGATGGCGCTATGGATGCTGGCAATATGCTTAAGCCTGCCTTGGCACGTGGTGAGTTGCATTGTATTGGCGCAACTACCTTGGATGAGTATCGTAAGTACATTGAAAAAGATCCCGCACTTGAGCGTCGCTTCCAAAAAGTCATGGTAGAGGAGCCGAGTGTGGAGGCGACTATTGCCATCTTGCGTGGCTTACAAGAGCGCTATGAGCTTCATCACGGGATAGAAATTACTGATCCAGCTATCGTGGCGGCAGCTGAGTTGTCGCATCGCTACATTACCGATCGTTTCTTACCAGATAAGGCGATTGATTTAATTGATGAGGCGGGTTCACGCATTCGGATGGAGATCGACTCTAAGCCAGAGGTGATGGATAAGCTAGAGCGCCGTCTGATACAGCTCAAGATTGAGCGCGAAGCCGTTAAGAAGGAAAAAGATGAGGCTTCGCAAAAGCGTCTGGGCTTAATCGAGGATGAAATTAAACGTCTTGGTGCCGAGTATGCGGACTTAGAGGAAATCTGGAAAGCAGAGAAGGGTGCTGTATTAGGCGCTGCCAATCTGAAAGAAGAAATTGAAAAAATCCGTGCTGACATTGTGAAGTTACAGCGCGAAGGCAAGCTTGAGCAGGTTGCTGAATTGCAATACAGCAAACTTCCTGAGTTAGAGGCTAAACTCAAATCTGCTGCGGCTGCTGAAGCCAAGGGTGATAAAAATGGCGTAGTGAAGAATAAATTGCTGCGCACTCAAGTTGGTGCTGAAGAGATTGCCGAGGTGGTTTCTCGTGCTACTGGTATTCCGGTTTCTAAGATGATGCAGGGCGAGCGTGACAAGCTTCTCAAAATGGAAGAGTTACTGCACAAGCGCGTTGTTGGTCAGGAAGAAGCCATTCGTGCAGTGTCAGATGCGATTCGTCGCTCCCGTGCTGGCTTAGCTGAAGAGAATCGTCCGTATGGATCCTTCTTGTTCCTTGGGCCCACAGGTGTTGGTAAGACAGAGCTTTGCAAAGCTTTAGCAGGCTTCTTGTTTGACAGTGAAGATCATCTGATCCGTATCGACATGAGTGAGTTCATGGAGAAACATAGCGTTGCCCGTTTGATTGGCGCCCCTCCAGGTTATGTTGGTTACGAAGAGGGTGGATATTTAACTGAACAAGTTCGTCGTCATCCATATAGCGTCATCTTGTTTGATGAAATTGAAAAAGCACATCCAGATGTCTTTAACGTGCTCTTGCAGGTTCTAGATGATGGTCGCTTAACCGATGGTCAAGGCCGCACGGTTGACTTCAAAAATACTGTGATTGTGATGACCAGTAATATTGGTTCGCATCTAATCCAATCTATGGTTGATAAGAAGCAGGCTGAAATTAAGGAAGCGGTATTTGAGGAATTGAAGAACCACTTCCGTCCAGAGTTCTTGAACCGGATTGATGAAATTGTTGTCTTCCACGGCTTGGATAAAGGCAATATTGCCAATATTGCGAAAATACTCCTCAAAAACTTGTCAGATCGTCTGGCTAAGGTCGATATGCAGCTTGAGGTGAGTGATGCTGCCTTAAGTAAGATTGCCGAGGTGGGCTTTGATCCTGTATTTGGGGCAAGACCACTCAAGCGTGCTATCCAGCAGCATATTGAAAACCCCGTTTCCAAGATGATTCTGGAAGGTACTTTTGGGCCTAAAGATACAGTGCCGGTAGATGTGGATAACAAAGGCGACTTCAGTTTTACTCGCCAAGTTCATTAATCAACTCGTGGTGCAGGAATTTTCCTGCACCAGTAAACTTGGTACATGACTGCAGCTAATTTATCGCCCCTTTTAACCCCCGCCAGTGGTTTGGCTGATGCCTTGCGAAATAATGGTTTTGCAGTAGCTTCTGCAGAAACGGTTGGAGATATTGCAAATACTTCCCTAGTCAGCCTGGAAGATATCTCTCATTTTTGGGAGGGATTGCCGCGTGATCCCTATCTCAAGGATGGCGGTCGTTACCGTTATCGTCGTCATGCGAGTTATGAAATTCAGTCAAATACACTAACGCTGGTACCACATCGTGCGCATTGGCAGTCTGTAGATTACAACGCATTGCACGGGGGGATTGAACGATGGTTTGAGCCAATGCAGGCACATTTAATTGCGAATCCAGCGTGGCAGTCTTTGCTCCTTGGTCTTGGAGCCTTATTGAGTGGCCAAAAGCCAGTGACAACTTGGTTTGTGGAAGCTCATCAATTTCGGATTGATACCACCGATGGAATAGGGCGTCCCACACCCGAGGGTGCGCATCGTGATGGCGTCGATTTTGTCGCTGTCTTTTTAATAGACCGAGTGGGAATTAAAGGTGGTGAAACTCGAATTTTCGAAGCCTCTGGTTCTACTGGTTTGAGATTTACGCTTTCACAGCCTTGGTCTTTGTTGTTGATGAATGATGCGCGCATGATTCATGAATCAACCCCGATCCAGCCGCTCGGAAATTACGGCTATCGAGATACCTTAGTTCTGACTTACCGCTCAAATGGTTTTCAGGACTCTCCAAACCGTAGTCAGCAATAAGACTAGACAACTATTCAGGTTCCATCCCTGCCTCCTTAATAGCCTTAGCCCATTTAGCCGTTTCCAATTTTATTTTTTTATCCAAGGCTTCAGGACTACCAGGTTGTGTTTCAAAACCCATTGCTGAAAAGCGTTCGACTAAATCTTTGGATTTAGCAGCCTCATTAATTGCATTATTCAGTTTCAGAACGATATCTTTTGGCATGTTAGCGGGGCCAAACGCAGCAAAGAAAGCAATCAATTCATAGTTTTTAATGCCCAGAGCTTCATTTACTGTAGGTAATTGAGGGATGGCAGGAGAGCGTTTTAATGAGGTGACTGCGAGCCCGTGAATTTTCCCTGCTTGGACTTGGGGTAGGCTCACAGCAAAGTCTGAGCTAAACATATTAACTTGACCTCCAATTAAATCAGTCATGGCATTAGGGCCGCTCTTATATGAAACCCCAGTCATTTTGATGCCAGCTACGCTTGCCAGCATTTCGGAGGAAACCCGCTGAGAAGCACTAGCGTATGCAAAGGTCACTTTCCCTGGATCGGATTTAGCCAGTGTGACAAAACCATTGAGCGACTTCACAGGTAAATCATTATTGACAGCAATAATCAGTGGAACCGACCCAAAATATCCAATGGGTGTAAATGCTGTGTCTTGGTTATAGGGAAGATTTTTAGCGAGACTTTTTAATGCGGCATTCGTACTATTCGTTCCAAATAAAAGCGTATAGCCATCAGCGGGAGATTTAGCTACGACATCAGCGCCAATCATGCCGCTAGCGCCGGGCCGATTTTCAACAATGACTGGCTGGCCTAATGCTTCACCCATTTTGGCTGCAAAGGCTCTACCAATTTGGTCGGTAGCACTTCCAGGGGCAAATGGAACGATGGCTTTGATTGGCTTTGTTGGGTAGTTGTCTGCAATCGTGAGTGTGCAATACAAGCTAATAAGGAGGCCCATTCCCAGCAGAGAGAGTTGTTTCATGGAGTATTTTATTTTCATGCTGTCCCCGTCTTATTAGCTATTAGTGTAGCGGGTCTTAAGGCTGGGACGAGTAGAATGAGTTCACGTTTCTACTGACTATTTATGCGCTTTCGTTCAACTAGTTATACCCCTCTTATGCTGATGGCACAAACCTGTGCCTTATTGGGTTTTGCCTGTTATGCAGTTGTTCTTACTCCATTACAAGAGGAGTGGGGCTTAAGTAATCTCCAATCCGGCCTTATTGCCAGCGCTTTTTTCTTTGGTTATATGTTGGCCGTACCTGTGGCTACTGCTTTAACCGACCGGATCGATGCTCGCAAAGTGTATTTAATCGGGGGCTTGTCTGCGGCAATCGGTTTATTGGGTATGGGAATTTTTTCCCATAACTTTTGGACTGCCTTGTTATTCATGGCAATTAATGGGGCCGGGCTTGCCGGAACCTACATGCCTGGGCTGAAGATTTTGTCAGACCGAATCAAATCCGGAGAGCTCACGCGCCATATTGCTTTTTATACTGCCTTCTTTGGCATTGGCACTGGTTTCTCTTATCTTTGTTCTGGGTGGATCTTAAGTTTGCTTGGGTGGCGTTATGTATTTGGCCTCATTGCTTTAGGGCCCTTGCTAGCATTTGTGATTGTTCTTTGTTTCATACCGCCACTCGATCACGAAAAATGGAGTGGGCCTTTGCAAATTCGATTGCGTGATTTATTTCCAGTAGATAAATGGAAGATAGTCTTGCAAGATAAAAAAGCAGCTGGTTTTATTTTTGGATATACAGCCCATACAATCGAGCTCTTTGCATCTCGTAGTTGGATTGTGGCTTTCTTTGCTTTTTGCGCAATAAGTTCTGGCGAATCCTTTTTTCTAGCGATTACTACATTGGCTGGAATCATTAACTTCTTTGGTGTACCTGCTTCGATATTAGGCAATGAAATTGCATTACGGATTGGCCGACAAAGATGGGTTTGTATCGCGATGATTACGAGTGCTGTGCTCGGTATTATCTTGGCCAGTTCGACTGGGCATACATGGTGGCTCATTATTATTTTAGCAGTTGCGCATGCAGTTTTTATCATGGCAGACTCAGCAACATTGACGGCCGGCTTAGTCATGAGCGCTCAAGAAAATATTAAGGGTGCAGCTATGGGATTGCATTCTTTAATGGGTTTTGGTGGTGGCTTATTGGGCCCTGCAATTTTTGGCTTTGTCTTGGATATTGCAGGCTCACGCTCATCACACGCGGCGTGGATATGGGCTTATGCTGCAATCGTGATTTGGGGTGTGCTCTTTGTGCTGTATGAGCGCCGTAATGGTTGGGCTGGTAAATCAGCTTGAATACCTCGATGAATAAAGCTACACACATGACTTGCTACCACTGTTCTAGTGTGATCTTGCCAGGAGAGCTGATTGAGGCAGAGCTTGGTGGGATCCTGCGGCCTTTTTGTTGCCCTGGATGTATGGCGATTGCACAAACAATTCATGGGGAAGGCTTAGAGGTTTTTTATGTACGCCGCGCTCAATCTGGCGATAAGCCGGCAGCTTATTTAGCAAGCAATGACATCCCTGAAAAACTCAAACCCTACGATGATCTCTCGCTAAGAGGACGGTTTACAAGACCTTATGGCGATACTGGTGTACTAGAAACCACTTTACGTCTAGAAAAGATCCGTTGTGCAGCATGTGTATGGTTATGTGAGCAGCATTTGCGTCGCATTGATGGTGTTAGTGACGTACAAATTAATTATGTGACCCAAAAAGTCATGGTTCGCTTTTCTCCAGAGAAAACCAGCCTTGCCAGACTTCTATTTGAGATAGAAAGAATTGGCTATGAAGCATGGCCATTTGAGCCATCGCTTTCATTGGATCGAGTAAAAAAAGAACGCAGACAATTACTAACGAGGCTTGGTGTCGCTTTGCTAGGCATGATGCAAGTCATGATGTATGCCTGGCCTTCATATGTTGGTGCTAATGACATTACTCCAGAATTTGATTTGTTATTGGGTTGGACTAGTTGGGCATTAACCGTGCCGGTAATGGTGTATTCGGCTGGTCCTATATTTCAGTCTGCTTGGCGTAGCGTTCAGTCTTTCAGACAAATTCATATGCTCAATATGGATGTACCAATTGCTCTGGCGCTAGCATTGGCATTTATTGCCGGTACGATCAACCTGATTACAGGATCGGGGCAAAGCTATTTTGATTCGATCACCATGTTTGTCGCTTTTATTCTTGCGGCACGTTACGTGGAGTTGCTTGCACGTCAGGATGCCCAGGGCGGGGCAGAGGCCTTAGCAAAACAATTACCAGCGACATGCGAGCGCTTACATTCTTACCCAGATTCATTTGAGGTGGAAGTAGTCCCCGTAGTGAACTGCAACCCAGGGGAAGTATTGCGTGTATCTCCAGGAGAAGTTGTTCCAGCTGATGGAGTATTAATTGAAAATGCGAGTGCTCTTGATGAGTCTTTGCTGACGGGGGAATCAAAGCCGGTTGAGAAAAAAATTGGCGATCGTGTTTATGCAGGAACGCACAACATCCTAAACCCATTGCTCATGAGAATCGATGCAGTAGGGCAGTCTACCCGTATTGCTGGCATTGCCTCATTGCTCGATCAAGCATTGCTTGCAAAGCCAGTGATGGTGAGCCTTGCAGAAAAGTGGGCAGCCTACTTTGTAGGATGTTTATTGCTGAGTGCATTTATTTCCTCGGCAATTTGGTTGTATTTTGATCCCAGTAAAGCCTGGACAGTTTTAGTCTCTGTTTTGGTGGCAAGTTGCCCTTGTGCTTTGTCTTTGGCAGTGCCGACTGCGATGGCGGCAGCTCAGGGCGCGGTAACTAAGTTAGGTCTTCTGATTGTTCGCGGTCATGTCTTGGAGGGCTTAGTTAAGGCAAGCGATTTAGTGCTCGACAAGACGGGCACTCTCACGATGGGACGGCCCGAGTTACAAGAGGTCATTCATTTGAGAGCAGGCTATCGTCGTGAAGATGCTTTAGCGTTAGCAGCGGCTTTAGAGTCTGGGCAACGCCATCCATTGGCACTTTCATTATTGCGTGCGATTGAAAGTGAGCGGTTAAGTCTTCCCATCTTGGCAGATCCGGTAATCAACCTGCTTGGCAAAGGTTTAAGTTCTGGATCTTACCGTCTTGGTAGTGCTGCTTGGTTGGGCATCACTCCAGATGCTCGAGTAGGACAGTATGGTCAAGTACATCTTGCCGATGATCAGGGGTTGATTGCTACTTTTGTTTTTCTGGATACTCCACGTCCAGGTTTAGTAAATTTATTACAAGCTGCCAAAACCAGAAACATCAGAGTGCATTTAGTATCGGGAGATGACCCGGCAACCGTTGCATGGTGGGCCTCCCATGTGGGTATTCATAGTTATCGCGGAGGCTGTACGCCTGAAGATAAATATGAATACATCGAGCAACTCCAAGAATCAGGACGTTTTGTTTGGGCGATTGGTGATGGGGTGAATGATGCCCCACTGCTTGCGCGTGCTGATATTTCAATTGCTGTAGGGGCAGGAGCCCCACTTGCAGCAGCAGGTGCAGATGCTATCTTGACTGCAAGTTCTTTAGAGCCATTGGCTAAAACATTAAAGTTAGCCGATAAAACAGCAGTCATTATTAAAGAAAATTTACTATGGGCTTTGATCTATAACTTACTTGCGATTCCTGTGGCAATGATGGGTTTAGTAAACCCATGGATTGCAGGCATTGGGATGTCACTCTCTTCTTTGGCCGTCACTTTAAATGCGTGGCGTTTGCGAAAGGCTTAGACTGTAGGGATGGAGAGTCTCTACATCTTGATCCCCTTATCCCTTGTATTGGTGGGACTTTTAGCTTGGATTTTGCATTGGTCAGTCAAAAGCGGTCAGTTTGATGACTTAAATGGTCCAGGTGAGTCCATTTTGATGGATGATGATGTGCCGGCGCAGCATAAAGTTAGTGAGCACTCTCAATAATAATCATGTTTTAAAGGGTTATTATCCTTATCAGGGTATACCTTGTGCCCAGCGCTTGAATTTGGGCAATCCTTTTTGACATAGATCAAACCCCCTTAGGGGCCTTACTTTCATAATCGAATCAGTCTATTTGGATTATGTCGCTGTTTGGTCACAAAAAAGGAGAAACCATGGGACTTACCGTGGGGAGTAATCAAGATAACTTCAACTACAAGGTTATCAGTCAATTTGCCATCGTTACCGTGCTGTGGGGAATCGTGGGCATGCTCGTGGGGGTTATCCTCGCAGCCCAGTTGATCTGGCCGGAAATCACTTTCAATATTCCTTGGCTGAGTTATGGTCGTTTGCGCCCATTACATACCAATGCAGTGATTTTTGCGTTTGGTGGATCTGCACTCTTTGCTACGTCTTACTACATCGTGCAAAGAACCTGTCAAGTTCGTCTCTTCTGTGACAAGTTAGCGGCATTTACATTTTGGGGATGGCAAGCAGTGATCGTATCTGCGGCAATCACATTACCACTCGGTATTACTACATCTAAAGAGTATGCAGAGTTAGAGTGGCCAATTGATATCTTAATTACAGTAGTTTGGGTTGCATATGCGGTTGTCTTCTTCGGCACAGTAATCAAACGTAAGACAAAACATATTTATGTTTCAAACTGGTTCTTTGGTGCCTATATTCTGACGATTGCTGTTTTGCATATTGTGAATAACATCGAAATGCCTGCAAGCCTATTTAAGTCTTATTCTGCATATTCTGGCGCTCAAGATGCAATGATTCAGTGGTGGTATGGTCACAACGCAGTAGGCTTCTTTTTGACCACTAGTTTCTTGGGCATGATGTACTACTTCATTCCTAAGCAGGCTGAGCGCCCGATTTACTCCTATCGTTTGTCGATCGTTCACTTTTGGGCTTTGAACTTTACATACATGTGGGCAGGTCCTCACCATTTGCAGCACACTTCATTGCCGGACTGGACTCAGTCTCTTGGCATGGTTTTCTCATTAATCTTATTGGCTCCGTCATGGGGTGGCATGATCAACGGCATCATGACCCTGTCTGGCGCTTGGTATAAATTACGTCGTGATCCTATCTTGAAGTTCTTGGTAGTGGCGTTGTCCTTCTACGGCATGTCTACCTTCGAAGGCTCAATGATGTCCATCAAGACAGTGAATAGTTTGTCTCATTACACTGACTGGACAATTGGTCACGTGCACTCTGGTGCATTAGGTTGGGTAGCTATGATCACCATTGGCTCCTTGTACTACCTGATTCCACGTTTGGTTGGTCAGCGGGATATGTACAGCACTAAATTAATCGAATTGCATTTTTGGATAGCAACTATTGGTGTAGTGATTTATATCGCTGCTATGTGGATTGCTGGAGTGATGCAAGGTTTGATGTGGAGAGCGTTTGAGCCAGACGGTACCTTGACTTATAGCTTTGTTGAATCTGTCAAAGCAACCTATCCGTTCTACGTCATTCGTTTATTGGGTGGTCTGTGCTACTTAAGCGGCATGTTCATCATGGCCTACAACGTGTACAAGACAGTAGCTCACAAAAAATTTATAGACGCTCCGATTCCACAAGCGTCGATTGCTGCTCATTAAGGATAAGAACATGTCAGAACAACGTCGATTTTTCTCCCACGAAACGCTTGAGCGTAATGTTGGTTGGTTGATCATCGCTACTATTGCGGCAATTTCAGTTGCCGGTTTAGTGCAGATCGTTCCTTTGTTTTTCCAGCATTCCACTACTGAGCCTAGTCCTGGTGTAGTGCCTTACTCAGCCTTACGTTTGGCTGGTCGCGATATTTATCAGCGCGAAGGTTGTGTTGGCTGCCATTCACAACAGATTCGTACACTCCGCTCTGAAGTTGAGCGTTATGGCCCTTACTCATTGGCTGGTGAGTCTGTATTTGATCATCCATTCTTATGGGGTAGTAAACGTACTGGTCCTGACTTGGCCCGCGTTGGTGGTAAGTACTCTGATGCATGGCATCAAATTCACTTGAATAATCCTCGTGATGTGGTTCCTGAGTCCAATATGCCTGCTTATCCTTGGTTGGCTAAGAATGCCGCTGATGCAAATACCATTCAGTCTCATATGGTGGCAATGCGTCGTTTGGGCGTGCCTTATACCGATGACGATATTGCAAATGCACCTAAAGAGTTGGAAGGTAAGACTGAGTTAGATGCTTTGGTTGCTTATCTCCAAGGTCTTGGCATTAATCGTAGATACATCATTGTTGACGAGGTCGTTGCCAAGTAATGTTGGTGAGATATCTTATGCAAAATATTGCACCTTACCTCTCAGCCATTTCTACAGTCATTGGCTTAATCGTTTTTATTGGCATTGTTTGGTGGGCTTGGTCTTCAAAAAGACAGGCTGCCAATCAAGAGTCTGCCGAACTTCCGTTCGATCTTCCAGATGAATTTATCAAGGACAAATCATGAGTGACTTTCTTGGCGCCGGTTGGAGCACCTATATCGCCTTAGTAACATTAGTCGGTATTTTTTGGTGCATATGGTTATTGTTTTCTCAACGAAAGACTAAAGTTACGCTGAAGCCAGATGGCCAGGTCGCTGATACTGGTCATGTTTGGGATGGCGATTTACGTGAATTAAATAATCCATTGCCACGGTGGTGGATGTGGATGTTCTTGATCTCTTGTATTTTTGCCTTAGTCTACCTCGTGTTGTATCCAGGCTTAGGCTCTTTCCCTGGAATCTTGGGTTACAGCACTGATGGTGCTTTGATGAAATCCATGACTACCGCTAACGACGATTTGAAGCCGGTCTACGCTAAATATGTGAAGATGGATATTGAGCAAATTGCTGCTGATCCTCAGGCTCGTGAGATGGGTCAACGTCTTTTCTTGAATTCTTGTGCACAGTGCCATGGTTCAGATGCGGGTGGTGCTAAAGGCTTCCCTAATTTGACTGATGGCGACTGGCTCTATGGCGGTTCTCCAGAAAATATCAAAGCAAGCATTACTAATGGTCGTGGTGGTGTAATGCCTCCATTTCCACAATTGGATAGCAAACAAATTGTTGACGTTGCCAACTATGTACGTTCTTTATCTGGTTTACCAGCCGATGATTTGAAGGCAGCTCGTGGAGCCGAAGTGTTTAAGGCTAACTGCGTCGCTTGTCATGGCCCCGATGGCAAAGGCAATATTGCTATAGGCGCACCAAACCTGACAGATAAAACTTGGTTGTACGGTAGCTCTGAAGCGACCATTGTTGAAACAGTCACTAAGGGTCGTATGGCAATGATGCCTGCTCAAGATAAAGTATTAAGCCCTGAGAAGATTCAGTTATTAACTGCATATGTATGGGGTTTATCAAACAATAAACAGCCAGCAAATACTTCAGCAGATACAAAGTAATTAGTGTCAGATAATTCGCCGGTTGGGAAACCTATTCCGATAGAAGTAATTGAGGAGTCTCTTTACGAGGTCCGGCGAAAGATTTATCCGCGCTCTGTATCTGGGCTTTTTGCTCGGTGGCGCTTGATTCTCGTATTCGCAACCCAACTTCTCTTTTACGGTTTGCCTTGGGTTAGTTGGAATGGCCGTCAAGCCGTTCTGTTCGATTTAATTCAGCGTAAGTTTTATATTTTTGGCTTAGTACTATGGCCGCAAGACGTGATTTACCTCACGCTCTTACTAATTCTCTCCGCCTTAGCTTTATTTCTATTTACCGCCGTAGCTGGGCGATTATTTTGCGGTTATGCATGCCCACAAACGGTCTATACCGAAATCTTCATGTGGATCGAGCGCAAGGTTGAGGGTGATCGATTTGCACGTATTCGTTTGGATGGTGAGGAGTGGCCATGGGGATTTAAAAAGTGGCGATTGAAGATTACTAAGCATTTCTTATGGCTGTTGATAGCTTTCTGGACGGGCTTTACATTTATTGGATATTTCACACCAATTGAAACTCTTGGTGCTGCGGTTCTCCATTTGTCCTTGGGCCCTTGGCAGACATTCTGGTTATGTTTTTACTCCTTCGCTACCTGGGGTAATGCAGGATTTATGCGTGAGCAGGTTTGTAAATATATGTGCCCTTATGCACGCTTCCAAAGTGTGATGGTCGATAAAGATACCTTCTTAGTGACTTATGACAAAGTGCGTGGAGAACCTAGAGGTAGTCGTAGTAAATCGGCAGACCAGAGTTCTCTGGGATTAGGTGATTGTGTTGATTGCAGCATTTGTGTTCAGGTGTGCCCAACAGGTATTGATATTCGCGATGGCTTGCAATATATGTGCATTGGCTGCGGTGCATGTATCGATGCATGTAATCAAGTCATGGAAAAAGTGGATTATCCAAAAGGATTGATTCGCTACACCACTGAACGCGCCATTGAGGACAAAGAATCTAATCAAAGTGCAATTCGGCATATCCTCCGACCCCGAGTCTTGATCTACATAGCATTCATCACTGTGCTCGCCTCAGCCTTTTTAGTGTCATTAGTCACCCGTAATCCATTGCGAGTAGATGTGATGCGTGACCGAGGTGCCTTAGCACGTGAAGTCGATGGCGTTCGGATTGAGAATATCTACCGTATTCAGATTATGAATGCGTCTGAGCATGCCATGAAAGTCCAAATGAAGGCTACTGGATTAGACGGCCTAAAGATCTTGAATTCACAGGGACAAGAAGTTACCGAAGTGAATGTTGGCCCTGCTAGCAATCAGTTGATGCCAGTGAAAGTCAGTACTGCAATTGGCGTTAATGAACCAGGGAATTACCCCATTTATTTTGATGTGACTGCGCAGGAACTTACGGGCAATGAGTCTGTAACGAGAAAGCGCGATGAGAAATCTAGTTTTATTATTCCTCGTTAAGCTAGTCAGCAATCAATGGAGAGCACGCATATGACTGAACAAGAAATCAATAAACCATGGTGGAAACAATTATGGCCTTGGCTGTTAATTAGTGGCCCAGCCGTAGCTGTAATTGGTTGCGCAATTACGATTTGGTTAGCAGTAAATCTGTATGCTGATAAATCATTACGTGATGGCGTAGTAAAACAGGGTTTGAAAGTCGAACAAATTAAAGACTCGCAGGCCAGCAAATGAAGTACCGCCTGCTGATTTGGATTTTATGGCCTTCATTTTTAGTGGCTGGTATGGCCGAAGGCTTGCTATTTACAGTTATACAGCCAGAGGACCTCTTATTTTTTGGCCATCATCCCGATATTTCTGATGAGGGTATTTATACCATTGGCTTTTTTCTGATTTGGACTTTTTGCGCCGTCTCTAGCGCCTTAACAGCCTACATCTTGCCGGGTATTGAATCACCGGATTCAAAAGAAATCGATCGCGGCCTAATTTAAGCCTGTTTTACTGGTATCTCTGCGCTTACACAGGTGGCCCTATCGGGGTTGGGGACGCCAGCCAACTCATACAAGCCATCCATATCAATCAGTTTGATATGTCGTTGCTTAATTTGAATCAAACCTGATTCTGCAAAACGAGAAAGCATGCGGCTCACAGTTTCAATCTGCATACCTAAATAGCTTCCAATCTCTACTCGGCTCATCCGCAAATCAAATTCATTATTGAGATAACCCCGTGCCGCTAAGCGCTGTGAAAGACTCAGTAAAAATGCAGCAAGTCTCTCTTCAGCACGCATTGTGCCTAATGAGAGTAAGTGGCGTTGGTCTTGAGTGAGCTCACGACTCATAATCTTATGAAATTGATTTTGTAACACTGGAATCTGTCTGGCTAAATCTTCAAAGGCTTCATAGCGAATAATGCAGACTTCGCTTTCTTCTAAAGCAATTGCATCTGATTGATAATGGCCATCGCCAATACCATCCAAACCTAAAATTTCACCGGGAAGATGAAAGCCAATCACTTGTTGACGGCCATCTTGTAGGCAGAACTCTGTTTTGAGGGTTCCAAAACGAACGCTGTACACGGATGAAAGAGGGTCGCCATGTCGATAGAGGCTCTCACCCTTTTGCAAGTGCACACGCTCTTTGACTAGAGAATCAATTTTAGTGACGTCAGTAGCGCTCAGGCCAACCGGAAGACAGAACTGCCCAAGAACGCAGACTGAGCATTTGCTGGTGGGGGTGTCGGTGGGCTTGTAATTCATATTGGACTGTTAATGCAGACAGTTTATTCTACTAGGATGACGAACGAAATTCATACCCCATTTACCCTGAAAAATGCTCACTAGCAGCTTAGTTTTAGCCATTTTTCTGGGTGCCCTAGTGAGCGGCTGGCATTGCGCGCTCATGTGTGGAGGCATTGCAGCAGCAATTGAGCGTCCAATAGCCTCGGAGACCCCTTTGCGCTCCAAATCCGAGCTTTTTTATCTTCAACTCATCATGCATTTAGGGCGCATCACGACTTATGTTCTTCTGGGGGCACTAGCGGCTTGGGTTGGGGTAGAGGTATGGCGGCAGAGCCTGATTCCAGTGCAAAGACCGCTATTTGCTTTGGCTGCTCTGATATTGATTTTGATGGGCATTCGTTTACTGAGCGTGGGTAAATCCAGAAGCTTGGTGGGTGCGAAGTGGCTTAACGCAAAAATTGCTACTTATTGGGCTAAATATATCGGTCGTTTTGCAAGCGGCCCCTCACGTTGGTTTAGTGGAATGCTTTGGGGCTTGGTTCCTTGTGGATTGGTTTATAGCGTGTTGCCTTTAGCTTTTTTATCGGGCGATGTATTCACTGGCGCAGTCTTCATGTTGGCCTTTGGCTTGGGCACTCTTCCTAATTTGTTATTGATCTCTAAATTCTCAGCAGTGCTCACTCAGTTTGGACAATATATTTGGGTTCGTTATTTTGCTGCCTGCTTGCTTTTTATTGCCGGGGGATTTGGTTTATATCGTGCTTGGGTATTGCCTGAAGCATTATTAAAGGGAGGCTTTTGCCTCTCTTAGTCTTTAGTAAAAAGGCGACGGTGATAGCTCTTGAATGAATCAAGAATTTGAGGATGAAAAAACATCGTGATGACTGATCGGCTTGGATTCGATCTAGGAAAGTCGCTCGCCTACCCAATAGGCAATACCTGCGCCCACAGCTGTTACCAGACTACCCCAGGCAATATCAATAAAAGCAAGGCGCGTTGGAAAATCTCGGATGATGGCTAAATTAGTTAAGTCATAAGTCATGTAGCAGAAGAAGCCAAAGAGGGCCCCGTATTGCATAGCTTGAATCCATGATTGTTTGGCAAGGGCTGGGGCAATCACAAAGATGCAGGCACCAAGAGCGTAGAACAGGTAAAAACCAAGGCCGGCAATGAGTTTGGGTTCAGTAGCCATGAGATCGCCCATTTCATCGCGATAAAGGGCTTTTGCGATACCTAAAAGCCAAACCAAATCGATCGTAACTAGGCTGATTAAAAAAGAGAGATAGATACCAATATATTTGAGCAATTAAGTTACCCTTCGCACTTTTATAGACTAATAATAAGCATTATGATGGATAGAGTAGATTAGTAGATTAGTAGATCAATTTAGAGGAGACAAATATGTTTAAACATTTATTGGTGCCAGTGGATGGCTCAGATGTCAGCAAAAAATCACTGAAAAAGGTGGCAGAGCTTGCTAAAGCTGATGGCGCTGCAGTGACTTTGGTCTATGTTTCTGATCCAATGCCTCCAATGGTGTATTCCGATAGCACGATGGGTTACGGCATCTCTGCAAAAGAACATAAAAGCGCTTGTGAGGCCTATGCAAAAGATGTCTTTAAGAAAGCCAATACTGCTTTAGGGGTAGCCATTAAAGCGAAGGCTTTACATATTGGTAACGCCAACTTAGCAGAAGGCATTTTGGATGGCGCCAAGAAAGCTAAAGCAGATGTCATCGTGATGGCTTCACATAAACGTACGGGTCTTAAAGGTATTCTTTTAGGTAGCGAAACCCATGAAGTGATTGTGCACTCCAAGTTGCCAGTGCTTGTGCTGGGATAAGTTTGCTTCGCTTAAAAAAAGGGTCCAATGGACCCTTTTTTATTACCTACGCTGTATAAGTGATTAGCGATTAATCGGACTTCCTAGCAACAGAATTTCTCGTGTGAGTTGTCCGCTTTCATTATCACGCATTGACCATAAATCGAGTTGGGTTCGTGAGCCGTAGGGGTCAACATAGATACCATCTTTTCTCAACTCAAAATGCAAATGCGGTCCTGTGGATCTGCCGGTGGTCCCAACATAGCCAATCTCTAAGCCACGCCTGACTTCATTGCCTAATTCAAGCTCAGGGTTGTAGTTGCTTAGATGGGCATAGTAGGTGTGATAGTTCCCTGGGTGCTCTAAGACGATCAGGTTGCCAAAAGCGCCACTAAAGCCCATATGAACTACTTTGCCATTTGCAACACTAAATACCGGAGTGCCAATGGGGGCAGCATAATCAATACCCATGTGGGCGCGATAGCGTTGTTTGTTGGGAGCAGCCTGAGCCACCGGTGCATTGCTCTTGGAGCGTTTTCCGGAAGAGGCCTTCACCATTCCAACGCCACGAGATATGCGACGATAACTGAGTGGGTTAGTCCAGAAGGTACGTTCTAAGGATTCGCCGCTGGCGGTGAAAAATCCACCTGGTAAGTCTGCACGTTCAACCCAGAAAGCACTCGCGAAGACTTCTTTACTGCTGGGGTCAATAATTTCTGCTGACCATATTTGTGCCCATCTTTCGCGATCACCAAAGTCCACGATTAAGCGCACAACACTATTCGGGTTCTCGAGCGAATTATTGTCTTCAGGGTAGATCTGCTTAATGATGGAATTTAATTCCCAAACCAATTCCACTGGCAATTTATCGCCTAGCTTACGCGGGTCATATAAAACTTCTCTTAGGGGTACACGAATTTCAGTAAGGTTCTTAGATTCATTTTTAAGGAAATCTTGTTGAACTAGGAAACCACCAAACGCCGAAGGAGTGAATGTCCATACCTCGGTTTTGCTATCTTGGAATGGCCCATTCATGATGCTCAATGAGTCAAAACGATTCCGAGTTGTGAAAGCGGCTGCGTAAGGAATGCAATCCCCACGCATATGATCAAAAAAGCCTTTAGTCTGATTTTTGAAGAACTCTGCAAACTGGCGATTATCTATACCAATACTGGCAGGTAGGTTGTCCTCATTAAAGCTGCGGCGTAAGCAGCCTTGAACAACGCGATAGTCAAGATTGGCCTCGCTATCCAAAATCAGCTCATTAGGGTTCTTGCGCTGGAATAGCTCTGGATTCAGGCTCATGCTACTGCTAGCTTTTGCGCTTCCAGCGGCAGACTTATCCTTAAACCCAACTGATTTGGTGTTCTGGATAAAAACCTTCTTGCGTTTTTGGCTTGACTGGGCCTGTGCTGATGAGGCGAGGCCAAGGCTGAGACTCAGTAGTGCGCACCCCAGCGCAATGAGTAGCCTTGTTGTCAGCGGGGATCTGCTAGTTGCTTTTTTGTTCACCCCGCAATTATCTAATATTGCGAGCATGCATACCGAAATTCATGCTGTGACGCAGCAAATTAGTGATCCTCTTTATCTGGTGCAACCTTAAGAACCTCAAAAGCAGCCTTAAGGCGTTCTTCGTAGTTGCTTTTGAGTATTGCAGCCTCTTCAGGGGACCATTGTTTAAATCCTTCCCCCTTAGCAATGCCAGTTTTGCCACTTTTTACTAAGTTTGTGACACAGGCAGGTGGTGCAGTAATGTTTGATAGGGAGGGGTAGATCAATTCGGCAGCCAAAGCCATGCCTTCCCATCCTGAGATTTCTTTTTGGGTCATTGGACCAACCGCAGCATAGCGAAATCCAAAGCTATAACGAACTGCCGTATCAATATCATCGGGGGTGGCAATACCTTCATCTACGAGCGATAACACCTCTCTCATCAAGGCGTGTTGAATTCGGTTTGCTAAGAATCCTGGGATATCTTTTTTCACAAGCACGGGTTTTTTATGGTGAGCCTGAAAAAGCTGGCAGACTGTTTTTGCTAGCTCGGGATCAGACGTCTTGCCCAACACCACTTCCACCAGTGGGACGATATGTGCAGGCATAAAGTAATGGGTGTTAAACATCCGATGTGCAGTAGGTAGACTAGCTGTGATATCGCTAATAGGAAAGCCTGATGTATTGCTACCAATGGGTATGTGCGAAGGCAAACGTTGATCTAGGTCTGAAAATATCAAGCGCTTTAACCCCAGATTTTCGGAAACACTCTCAATGACTAAATCAGTATTCGTCCAATCGGACCAATCTGCAATGCTACCGGTACTTAATGCACCCCCAAGTTGAGGCCAGGCAGGATTAATGGAGGCGGCACAATTTTCGATAGCCTCGATGCAAGATGTTGTCTTGGCAGGATTACGTCCAAGAAGGATGGTATTAGCGCCATAAGCTAAAAATCCCGCAGCGATGCCAATGCCCATTGTTCCTGTACCGATGACTACTACTTTACTCATGGCTTATTTACTATTTTTGAATGATTTGGTCAAAGAATTATTCCCGATTTGCACCCATACAGCCAATGAAAAATCTCGCTACAATCATTTTTTGCATAAGGAGTTCAGGTGCCTATTATTGAATCTGTTCAGGTTGCTTCCGTAGCGGTTCCTTTAGATAAGGTTACTTCATTTTCCACACGCACCGTCTCCGAGCGTCACTATTGCTTGGTAAAAGTTCGAGCTAAGGATGGCAATGAGGGTATTGGCTTTTGCTATGTTGGTAGTGCTGGTGGAGATATCGCCAAGATTGCCGTAGAACAATTACTCGCACCTAAGCTGATTAGCCAAAATAGCCATCGAAGCGAAGGTTTGTGGATGGAAATGTATAACGAATCCATTTTGCAGGGTCGCACTGGTGCAGTGATGAGAGGCATCTCTATATTAGATACAGCCTTATGGGATTTAAATGCACGCTCTGCTAAGTTGCCTCTGCATCACTACTTGGGAGCGGTGGTTGATGATCGTGTCCCTGCTTATGCAAGTGGCGGCTATTACCTAGAAGGTAAAACACCGGCCAAGTTGGGCAAGGAAATGGAGTCCTACGTAAAGCAAGGATTTAAAGCAGTCAAGATGAAGGTGGGGCGTCTTTCTCCATCCGAGGAGGAGGCGCGCGTTAAGGCGGCTCGTAAAGCCATTGGGGAAGACATTTTGTTGACCCTGGATGCCAATAATGCTTGGAAAGACCTACCGACCGCACTAGAGTATGTCCGACGCTTTGAGGCCTACAACCCCTATTGGATAGAAGAACCCTTTTCTCCTGATGCGATAGATCTTCATGCGGCACTTGCTCGTCAAACCACCATCAATGTCGCAACCGGTGAGATGGAAGCAGGGCGTTGGCGCTTTAGAGAATTGATTGATGCGGGTGGGGTAGCCATATTACAGTCTGATGCTGCAGTTTGTGGGGGCATTACTGAATGGCGTCGTATTTCTGCTTATGCTGATGCAAAAGGAATTACGGTTTGTCCTCATTGGATGCATGATTTGCACGCACCGCTTGTAGCGGCCACTCCGAATGCGCGATTTGTGGAATTCTTCCTGGATGATCAAGTCCTTAATTTCCGTAGATTGATAAATAAGCAACTCACCTTCAAGAAGGGTGACTTAATCTTGCATCAAACGCCAGGACTTGGGTTTGAGTTTGATGAGGCGGCTATTAAACAATATGCTGGCAAAGCAGCTTGGACAAAGATTTCTTAATGAAGCTCTAGTTACTTAATAAAGATTCAGGTCGTCCAAAACAATAAAGCCCGCAATTGCGGGCTTTATTGTTTGATAGCGATTAAGAGGATCGGGGATTGAGCTTGAAGTGGGTGATGGTTTGAGTAACCAAAACCAAAGCAAAGCCAACAAATCCAACTAAGTCAGCCTCAGTAGAGGGGTATGCCAGAGCTACCCCGGAAGCAACCATGATGATGCGCTCAAAAATTTTGGTTTTTTCAATAAACCAACCTTGTAGACCACCTGCCAAACAAATGATTCCCACTACTGCGGTAAATGAAATCCAAGCAATTTGCATCCAGTCTGCCTGCTCAAGTGCTTCAGTAGATCCCATTAACAATAAGCTCACTCCAGATTTATCCAGAACAAACATAAAGGGCACCAAAATAGCGGGCGCGACATATTTCCAGGTTTGCAAAGTTGTTTTGTAAGGGTTGCCCTTACAAATGGCCGCTGCTGCAAATGGTGAAAGTGCGGTAGGAGGGGAGACCTCAGATAGAACAGCGTAGTAAAAAATGAACATGTGTGCTGCAAATGCAGGCACTCCTAAGTTGATCAGTGCTGGCGCAGCAATCACAGCGCAAATGATGTAAGACGCAGTGACTGGTACCGCAAGCCCGACCACCCAAACTACCAGCGCTGTAAAGATAGTGGTGAGCAAGAGTGAGCCGCCAGCATATTGAATCACAATAGAGCTAAATTTCAGGCCCAGACCTGTTAGCGTAACGGTACCAACAATTAAGCCCGCACCTGCGCAAGTTGCAGCAATCGCTAACACCCCAGTAGATCCTGCAGCCAGGGACTTAGTGAGGTTGGAGTTATAGAGGCCCGACAGAATGGGTTCTTTGCCTTTAAACCACGTCCAAGGAATAATCGCCGTATCTTCGCGCAACATACTGGATAGAGCTGATACAACCGTTGCCCAAAATACCGACATAACTGGCGAGAAGCCCATCAGCATGAACACCACAATGGAGATTAATGAGAAGAAGTGGAACCAATATTTTTTAGTTAATTGCCATGCACTCTCGGTAGATTCAAAATGAATGTTCTTCATACCGTATTTGCGTACATCAATTTCCACCATCACAAATAAGCCTAGGTAAAAAAGGATGGTAGGAATGGTTGCCATAAGCAATACATCTAAATACGAAATCTTTAAAAAATCAGCAATTAGGAAGGCGGCAGCACCCAGCACTGGAGGAGAAATGATGGCGCCCAATCCTCCCGCAGCCAAAAGGCCGCCCGCTGCATTCTTCTCGTAACCGACTTTATCTAGCATTGGCGCCGCAACTGAGCCTACGGTAACCGTCGTAGCAACACCTGATCCAGATGGGCCTCCCAGCAAGAACGAAGACATCACAATGGTTCTGCCAACTCCGGATGATTTCCCACCCATAGCTGCAAATGAAAAGTCGATGAAGAATTTTCCGGCGCCTGTGAACTGTAAGAAGGCGCCAAAAATAGTGAAAAGAATAATCAGGGTTGCTGATACATCAACCGCTGTGCCATAGATCCCCTCTAGGGTCATATACATATAACCGACTAAACGATCTAAATCGTAACCTTTATGTGTCCAAGGTGCAGGTAAGTAGTTGCCAAAAAGAGCATAGAGCAAGAATAGGACGGTAACGCTCACCAGTATCAAACCATTTGTTCTTCTGACACCTTCAAGAATGAGGAGGATTAAACCAATTCCAATCACAACATCCGTTGAATTTGGCGCGGTGTTTCTATCCATGAAATCATCGCCACCACTCAATATGTAATACGCAACATAAACGGAGATAAGCGCAAAAATCACATCCCACCACATGAGTCTATTTTTAAAGCGTGCAGCAATAGGAAAACTTAAAAACACTAAGAACAGCACTAGGGCAACGTGAATCACCCTGAGCTCTTGGGTTGGGACGATTGAATATGCAGCATAGAGGTGGAATAAAGACATGCCTACAGCGACAAGAGTGATGAACTTTGCTAGGAGCCCTTTGTAATCATTAGAGTCTCCTTCCTCCTGCTTGATAAAGGCTTCTAATTTTTCTTGCGTTTCGTTGTCAATGACGTTTTGATTCATGTCTCCGCCTGTCTACTGATTTATATTTATTTTTTGTTACTACATAAAACCAGAAAAAAAGGGGGTTGACCCACCCTCTTTTTTCCTGCTTAATTTACTTTGGCATTCTTTTCTTTAAAGAACTTTAAAGCACCAGGATGAAAGTCTATCGGGGTGGCTTTTTGTTTTTGATTATCGAGATTAACACTCATAAATTCTTGATGGGTACGAACTAGCTCAAGTTTGTTATCAAAAATTGCCTTCACAATTTTGTATGCTTGATCATCTGGCATATTGGCATTAACTACTAAGATATTTGCAACCGCAGCGACTTTATTGTCCTTGGCCATGCCACTATAGGTTGCCTTAGGAATATTTGCGGTGAAGTAGAGGTTGCCATACTTCTTATTCATGGCAGTCACTTCTTCGTTCGTATCAATCATCACAATTTTGGTACCAGGCGTGTTTGCTAAATCAGTCACAGCGGCTGTTGGTAGACCGCCTACCCAGAAAAATGCATCAATCTTGCGGTCTTTGATTGCATTTACAGATTCCGCTACGCTGAGACGCTCGCGTTTCACATCTTTATCCTTATCCATGCCGGCAGCTTCTAACAAGCGGAAGGCCATGACTTCAGTTGCACTTCCAGGTGCGCCTGTACTCACGCGTTTGCCTTTAAGGTCTTTCATAGATTTGATGCCGGTAGAGTCAACAGTCACCACATGCATCAAGTTTGGATATAGAACTACCAGGGTACGGAGATCCACTTTTTTGTTAACAAACTTGCCTTCACCAATTTGGGCGTCTTTGGCAGCATCTGCCATAGAAAAGCCTACGTAAGGTTTGCCGGTACCAATCAAGTTGAGGTTGTCTACTGAACCGCCTGTTACTTCTGCGGTTGCGGACATCCCAGGGACTTTGCTTGAGAGAACCGAAGCTAATCCACCGCCCATTGGATAGTAGACGCCGCCAGTACCACCAGTGGCAATGGAAATATTTTGCGCATGAGCGCTAATCCACAAGAGACTTAATGACAGTGCGATGATCTTCAGTAGTTTCATGAATGTCTCCAATTTATTTTTTGGTTATTACAGGCCAGGCATGCTGAAATGAATCGCTGCTAACTCACTCAGTAACTGAGCCTGTTGATCTGCGCTTAACTGCATCAGTGGTGGGCGAACTCGTAACCACTCTGGATCTTTGCTGAAATGGGCTACCGCTGTTTTCATACCCGCAATCATTTGATACTTTGAAAATACTCCGCGTACTTGGTCTAAAGCAGCTTGGCGTTGATCTGCATTCGATTCTCTCCAGTGTGCAGCTAAATCTGCAATAGCTTTTGGATTGACATTTGCGGTAGCAGAGATGCAGCCAACACCGCCAGCACGTAGGGCGCGCATCAAGAAAACTTCACTGCCTGCATATACGCGGAATCCAGATGGGGCCAATAATTTGATGACAGATTCGGTGTAAGCCCAATCGCCGGAACTATCTTTCATGCCCACTACAGTTTTTGGATATTCTTTAGCAAGGCGCTCTAAAAGAGAAAGGCTTAAATTAATTTTGGTAACTGGTGGAATGTTGTAGATATAAATCTGCAATGCAGCACTACCTACCTTCTGAATGACTTCTGAAAAATAAGCGAAGAGCCCATCATCAGTAACATCTTTGTAATAGAAGGGTGGAAGCATCAGAACGCCAGCACATTGATGATTTAGCGCATGACGAGTCATATTCACAGTGGCATCGATAGAGGTTGCTCCAGTACCAGGCATCAGATGTCCTGGGTTTAATCCGCCCTCGATCAACTTCGTTAAGGCGGCCATCTTTTGCGGCGCTGAAATGGAGTTGGCTTCTGAGTTGGTGCCAAAAATTGCTTGACCTACCCCATTGGCCTCTAACCATTTGCATTGCTTCAGCAATTTTTCAGCATCAGGACTTCCGTCTGCCGTGAAGGGTGTTAGTACTGGTGATAACACCGCTGGCAAAGTAGAAGGGTGCAAAGAAATGGTCATGCTGACTCCGATTTAATTATTCACTTCCGAGGGAAGTGGTTGTTGTGTAAAGAAGGCTTCTAAATTATCTACTGCTAAATTGGTCATGGCTATCCGTGTTTCCGAGGTAGCACTGCCGATATGGGGTGTTAATAAAACATTATTCAAGCTGAAAAAGGCTGAATTGGGGTTAGGCTCATTATCAAAGACATCGAGCGCTGCCCCAGCAATCTGGTTATGTTGCAGTGCATCCAAAAGAGCGACTTCATCGACTACGCTGCCACGGGCGATATTAATCAAATAGCCAGAGGGCCCTAGTGCATCTAATACTTTTGCATTAACCAATTTTTCTGTTTTGGACGTGGCGGGGCACGCAAGAAAAAGGACATCGCTAGCTTTAGCAAGTTCCTGAATGCTTTGGTAATAGGTATATGGAACTTTTTTAGGACTTGGGCCTGTGTAAGCGATTTTTACTTTGAACGGCTCTAAGCGTTGCGCTAGGTCTTGACCTATGCGACCCATTCCAGCAATGCCGACGCGTTTGCCAGCCAGGGTTGTCGTTAATTTAAAAGGGGCCTTAGACCAAGCGGAGCTTTTTACATACTCTTGAGATTCAGGAATGCGGCGCATGAGACTAAGCATCATGCCAATAGCCAGTTCGCAGACAGCATCATTGAGTACGCCAGGTGTATTGCTTGCTTTAATATTGTTTGCTTTGAGGTAGGGCAGTGGAAGATTGTCATACCCAACGCCGCAGGTCGCTACCAGACGAATACTGGGGATTTGCTGTATTAGGGATTGTGGAAGCTTGGTATTAGAGCGGATCAAAATAGCCTCAAAGTTCCCCGAGGGAATTGGGGCATCAAGATTTAAATGACGAACAGGACTTAAGCGGCGATCAATTTCTGCCTGCATAATTTCCGGGAAATGGCCGACCTGTAGCACCGAATTGACGGGGATCATGTCTGTCTCTAATTTTTATTGGAATAATGAATCCATTGTATGAGAATTTTTAACCAAATGTGCCGCATCCTTAGGAGATTAGTTCATGTTGTTTACCCCAGCTGAAACGAAAGTAGTCATAGTCGGTGGTGGCACTATGGGGGCAGATGTGGCAGCAGTTTGTGCTCGTGGCGGTTGTGCAGTGCAGGTAGTGGAGCCCACAACAGAGCGCCGCGCACTGCTACCCGATTACTTTGTCAATACGATGACTGATCTTGGATATGAACATCGTATTCATCTTTTGACGGTTGCCGGCTCCCTTGAGGAAGTCGATTGGGCAGACGTAGATCTGGTGATCGAGTGTGTACCCGAACGCTTAGATATCAAGCAAGAGTTATTTGCAAAGCTAGAAAAGTATGCAAAACCGGAAGCAGTCTTGGCAAGCAATAGCACCAGCTTCCCAATCAGTGAGATTGCTAGCGGTTTAAAAACTGCTGCACGTATGATCGGCTTACATTTCTTTATGCCGGCCCATTTAGTTCCTTGTGTAGAGGTGGTTTATGGTGAAAAAACTTCACCCATGGTTGGTGACAGTCTGTCTAGATTGATGACAGCATGTGGCATGGTTCCAGTGACCGTGAAAAAAGATTTACCGGGATTCTTAGCCAATCGTTTACAGCATGCACTCTCACGTGAAGCTTTTGCTATGGTCGATGCCGGTATATGTACCCCAGAAGATATTGATAAAGCAGTTCGTTTTGGCTTTGGCTTTCGTTACATTGCAGCCGGCCCAGCTATGCAGCGAGATCATGCAGGGCTTGAAGTTCATGCGGCTGGTGGTGCCAAAATTTATCCCTCTCTAAATAATTCACCAACGATTGCAAAGTGCTTGAGTGATCGGGTGGAGAGTGGAAAATTCGGCATGAAAACAGGCGAAGGCTTTTTCCCTTGGACTGCTGAAACAATTAAGGCTGAACGTGAGCGCTATCAAGATGCTTTGCGTGCTGGCTTAAAGATTATTCAAAAAGATTTACCTGAAATCAAATAGGCATTCTGATTTAAATAACTCTACGAGATATCTTTGAGATGTAGTTTGCTTAAGTGCGGAGCTAGCTTATAAGTGATCAGCACAATCGCGATGGTTGCTACTCCACCAAAGACAATAGAAGGTACTAAGCCCATCAGGCTTGCAGCAATTCCGGACTCCAGTGCACCCAACTCGTTTGAAGATCCAATGAAGATGCCATTGATGGCGCTAATTCTGCCACGCATATGATCAGGTGTCGTTAATTGCATAATGCTGCCGCGAATCACTACTGACACTGAATCGCAACAACCAGAAATAAATAAGAAAAAGGCGCATATCCACAAATGGTTGGAGATGCCAAAAGCAATGATGGCGAGCCCAAATCCGGCAACAGAGAGAAATAAATGTTTTCCAGAGTCAGTAAGCAAAGGACGTCTTGCTAAATAGATGCCAGTAATCACGGCCCCAGCTGCGGGAGCGGCACGCAAGATGCCCAATACTTCTGGACCCGCATCCAATATCTCTTTGACAAAGGCCGGCAGAATAGAGACGGCGCCGCCAAAGAGAACGGCAAACATGTCTAAAGCCATGATCCCTAGAATGAGTTCATGTTTTCTCACGTAATGAAAGCCTTCTAAAAAGCTTTTGAAAAAATGCCCGCCTAATTGGCTGATCTTCTCCGGTGGGGCGTGAATAAAGGTAATGCCATACAAACCGAGGGCGCCACAAAAGGCTGCCATCAAATACGTCCACTCTAGACCGGCAAAGCCAATCAATAAGCCCCCAAGTCCAGGACCTGCCACTACGCAAATCTGAAAGGCGGATGAGGCATAAGCGGTATAGCGAGGCAATTGCGCGCGGGGAATGATTTGACCAAAGATGGCGGTATAGGAAGGCCTCAATAATGCCCGGCCAGCCCCGATAAATGCGATGGCTGTGTAAATCAGTGGCACTGGCGGAGTAAGCCACCCAAGAGCAATTCCCGTTAGAAACAGGGCAACTGCAATATGAATCAGACATGCAAATGCCGCGATCAGTTTGCGGGAGTAGTGATCAACCGCGTGACCTGCATATAGGGCTAAGAGAAAGTAGGGAACCAGCTCGGCTAGGCCAACTAAGCCAAGAGATACAACGCTATTAGTAATTTCATATAGATGCCAACCAACAGCCACCATCGTGATTTGATAGCTGAGGGTAGCGCCAATACGATAAAGCAGCAGGGTTCTAAAAGCTTTGCTTGGATTCATGTTTTTGGTAGTTTAAGGGAGATTGTGCTTTATCCTTTTGCTTATGAAGAAAATGATCCGCATATGGGACTTACCACTCCGTCTTTTTCACTGGCTACTCGTGGCTTGTATTGTGGGGAGCTTAATTTGCGTCAATATTGGCGGTAATGCTATTGAATACCATGCCTATTTTGGTTATTCCATTTTGACGCTCTTGATCTTCAGGCTAGTCTGGGGATTTGTGGGATCGACTCACGCACGATTTACATCCTTCTTTCCAAGTCCTGCAAAGATCATCCATTATTTGCAGGGAAGCTCACCACGCGTTTTAGGACACAACCCAATTGGGGCTCTTTCAGTATTTGCCTTACTTTTTGTTTTGTGCGTTCAAGCCTTCACTGGCTTATTCGTAGATGACGAGATTGCATTTCAGGGTCCGCTTGCTAAATTTGCTTCGGGGTCTGTTGTTTCATTTTTATCTGAGATACATGAAGGCAACCAAGTGGTGATTTACACCTTAATCACTATCCATATCGCTGCGATTTGGTATTACAACAAATTCAAAGGTGAAAACCTCATTAAACCGATGATCACTGGCGATAAAGAAATTGACCCAAGCGAGGAGGCAAAGTATCTGCCTACTGACTTGGGCCGCGCCTCCAAAGATGGAGGTTTACAGCGCGCCTTTGCTTTGGTATTGCTGAGCGTGATCGCTGTAGTAGTTGGTTACTTCATTACTCAGTAATTATTTCTTTTTAAAATCATCATGGCAGCCTTTACAGGCTTGCCCAGTGGCGCCAAACGCTTTTTTGATATTGTCTAAGTCGCCTGACTGTGCTGCAGTATTGAGATTAGCTGCTGCTAGCTGCATTTTTTCAGCCGCTGCTTTGAACTTGGCGTTATCCGACCAAACCTCTGGCTTAGCCTTACCACCTTCAGTGCCTGGGCCAAATGCCTGCCAGGGGAGTGTAGACATCATCGCTACGATCGCTGCATTCTTTGCAACCTCATCTTTATTGTAGGGAACATCGCCTTTAACAACTGCACCGATCCTACCGAAATGCGTACCAATCACAGTCATCACACTCTCACGATATTCAACTGCTTTATCAGCATTTTGAAATTGCGCAAATGTGGTGCTAGCACTGATCGTTAATGCGATAGCTGCTCCAGCTAAGATGATTTTTCGTATTGTCATAAGATCTCTCCATTGATCAGGTGGTACTGCTCATAATGAGGATATCCGAGAACTCTATTTCTTGCAGGCCTTAAAAAAGCATTCTAAGGGGGGTGATCAATAAATTAATGATTCCCAGGAAAAAGTTGCTCAGGGGCTCCATCCATAGGCTGCCGATAATTCCGGTAAATACCAAGCCAAGAACAATAAAGAAGCCCCAAGGCTCTAATCTACCTAGGGCAATAGACTGACGTGCAGGTAAAAGGCTTCCCAGGATACGTCCGCCATCTAAGGGTGGTAGGGGGAAGAGATTAAATACTAAAAGCCCCACATTCCACATAATCCCTGCCTTGGCCATGGAGATGAAAAAGGGCTCTTGGAGACCAATACCCTGTACTACAACCCAGAAGATAGCCCAAAGAATCGCTTGGATAAAGTTGGATCCTGGCCCAGCCAGAGCAACCCAAATAGAGTCAATCCGGGGGTTTCGAAGCCTGCCAAAGTTGACGGGTACCGGCTTGGCATAGCCCACTAAAAACGGGGATCCTGTCAGTATCAGTACTAGGGGTATCAGAATAGTTCCCACTGGATCTATATGTTTAGCGGGGTTGAGGCTTACCCTGCCGAGCATATACGCCGTGTTATCCCCAAATTTGCGGGCTGCATACCCATGGGCTGCTTCATGGATGGTGATGGCAAAAATCAAGGGAATCGCATTAATTGCGACAGCTTGGATAGAATAGTCAGTAATCATGGCAATATGATATCCATAGGAGCGCAAAAGTGACTGAAGAAAAGAAACCCGATTCAAAAACCCCCGTTAAGACAGCCGGTGTTAAACCCCCAGCACGTCCACCAGTCCCCAAAGGACCATCCGGCCCAGCAGGAAGGCCTCAAGCTGGCTTTGGTGGCGGAAAAGCCATGATGCGTAAGGCAGGCCGCGGTCGATAGTGGATAATTGCATCCATCATTAATGTGTTTACAGAGGATTTAGCATGAACGAATGGCATAACGAATCTAAAGGCGAAATCAACAAAAAGATCATCACTTTGATCGTAATGTTGGCTATCGCAACAAGCCTAGCAATTTTGTTTGCATTGGTAGCTGCTCATATTGGTTACGTATTCGGTTAATTTGTATTAATGACTAGCCATCGCCAACCTGCAGTATTTGCTGGCCATGGCAGTCCAATGTATGCCATAGAGCCCAATCGCTATACGCAGGCTTGGGCAAATTTAGGTAAAAATTTAAAACGCCCAGATGCCATTTTGGTTATCTCCGCACATTGGGTCACTCGCGGTACATGGGTTACCGCAATGGCTAAGCCAAAAACTATTCATGACTTTGGTGGCTTTCCGCAGACCTTGTTTGATATTCAATATCCAGCACCAGGCTCTCCCGCTTTAGCGGATCGTGTTCAAGAATTGCTAGATATTCCTATAGTGCTTGAAGAGAATGAGTGGGGGATTGATCACGGCGCATGGTCTGTTCTCAAATACCTTTATCCCAATGCTGATGTTCCGGTAGTACAGTTAAGTTTGGATGGATCGATGTCGGCGCGTGAGCACTATGAGCTTGCTAAACAGTTAAGACCGCTGCGCGATGAAAATATTCTGATTTTGGCCAGTGGCAATGTTGTTCACAACCTGCGCACGATTCATTGGCAAGATGATGCGCAGCCATATCCTTGGGCAAAGGACTTTAATGACTTCTTTTCTTCTGAAATCCGCGCCAATCATCACGATCCATTGATTGATTGGGAGCGTTATGGTGATGCAGCTCACTTATCCATTCCTACGGCTGAGCATTACTGGCCTGCTTTATATATTTTGGCTTTGCAACAAGACGATGAGATTGCCAAAGTATTTATAGATGGAATTGAGATGAGCTCCATTAGTATGCTCAGTTTTTCTGTTCAATAAAGACTCTGATTATGTGGCTATCGATACTTGCAATCTTCTGTGGGGCTGGACTTGGTGCATTATTAAGGACTGGCTTTAACTTATTGTCCGTTGGAGTGGCATCAGTAATTCCTTTGGGAACATTGATCTCCAATATGGTGGGTGGCTATCTGATTGGTATTGCACTAGCCTTTTTTGGAAACAATCCCCATTTATCCCCAGAGTGGAAGCTGTTGATCATTACCGGTTTTCTTGGAGGCCTAACTACTTTCTCTAGCTTCTCAGCAGAAGTGGTGACCATGATTCAACGTGGAGAATTTACCTGGGCCCTAGGCACAGCGTTGCTGCACCTAGTAGGCTCTTTAGTGCTTACCCTTTTGGGTATCTGGACTTATCAGGCAATCAAGTAAGCAGTTATTAGACAGAGTTACTTTACTCTGGTTTGATATTTGCCGTCTTTACTACTGAACTCCACTTAGCTGATTCAGCTTTAATTAAAGCCGCAAATTCTGCTGGTGATCCACCGCCAATTTCATTGCCTTGAGAAAGCATCAGTTCGCGTAATTGAGGGTCCTTTAAAGCCTCATTTGCAGCAGCATTCAGTTTGTCAATAATGGCTTTTGGAGTGCCCTTAGGTGCAATTAAACCCTGCCAATTGAGAACCTCTACTTTAGGGTAGCCAGCCTCTGCAAATGTTGGAATGCTAGGCAAGAGGGGGGAGCGTTTTTTGCTGGTGATTGCAATTGGGCGTAATTTGTCCGCCTTGATGCTGGGTAAAGCTGAGTACATCTGATCAAACATCATAGTGACATTGCCCGCCATCAAATCGGTTAAACCAGCGGATCCACTTTTATAGGGCACATGAATCATGTCAATGCCTGCACTTTGTTTAAAGAGTTCTGCTGAGAGTTGATGGCTACCACCAATACCGCCTGAGGAGAAGGTAAGTACCCCTGGTTTTGCTTTTGCAGCTGCGACAATATCTTGTACTGTTTTATAAGGAGAGTTTGGATTCACTACCAATACTAAAGGACCCTTTTCAATCAGCACTATAGGTGTTAAATCCGCTTCAGGGTCGTAGCGGAGATTTCCAAAGAGTGTCTTATTGACTGCCATGGGCGCGAAGTTTCCCATGCCGATGGTGTATCCATCAGGAGCTGCTCTTGAAATATATTCAGTGCCAATATTGCCGCCAGCACCAGGTTTGTTATCAACAATGATGGGCTGCTTGAGGATGATGCTCATCTTCTGAGCAATCTGTCGGCTGCGTGAGTCAGCTCCGCCGCCAGCACCATAGGGAACAATAAAATTAATTGGCTTGTTTGGGTAATTTGCTTGAGCAAATGCGCCCGAAGAAGAAAGGCTTGCAATTGCTGCGATCGAAATGAAAATCAACTTGAAGAAGTTCATATACACCCCTAACCTTTAAATAAAACCCATTACCCCAAGTAAAGCACCAATGACTATAAGGTACAAGGGGTGCCAGCGCGTAAAGAAAGTAATAGCAATCGTTCCAATAGTCAATAAGTAGGCTGCAGTGCTTTGGTTAATTTGTAGAGCAATTTGCCAAGAAGCTGAGAGCACTAAGCCAACGGCTAGGGCCCCAGCTGCGAACTGGATCGATTTCTGCTTATCCTTGTCCTGCATATTATTGATAGAGCGTTGCAAGAAATAAATCATGATCGATGAAGGCCAGGCAATGGCTAGAGTCGCAATGGCTGCACCGAAAATGCCACCTACATTCCAGCCTATTAGCGTTACTGTCATCAGGTTTGGGCCTGGTGCTGCTTGAGCAATTGCAAAATAATCGGCAAACGTTTGGCCGTTAATCCACTGCTCTTGATTGACGGCAAGATCATAAAGCGTTGGGAGTAATGCGTTAATTCCACCAAAGGCAAATAGTGAAAAAACAGAGAGCTTTAGAAATAAGCTAGCAAGCGTACTAATCATCTCTTCACTTTCTTCCATGCAAGCAATAACGCTAAAGGTGAAGAGATGAGTACAACCCAGCCTAAACCAAGATGAAAGTAGGTTGCTGCTAGTACAGTCAGAATGATGACGGCAAGCATCGGCGGATATTGGAGTTCAGAACGCATCATCTTGAAGCCCGTGCTGGCGATAAGGCCAACCCCAACTGCTGAAACGCCTCTGAGCATTCCTTGTACAAGAGGCATATAGCTGTAGTGTCCATACAAAATGCCCAACACAATCACTAAGGCAACAGGGCCAAGCAATAAGCCCATTACCGCAGCAATTGCGCCCGGAATGCCAGCAAATCGACTGCCAACACACACCCCCAGGTTCACGATATTTGGCCCAGGAACAATTTGGCAAATACCGAGCATGGCACTAAATTCTTCCGAGGTGAGCCAATGCTCTTCTTCTACGATCGTACGGCGAGCCCAGGGCAGTACGCCACCAAACCCCGACATACCGATTTTGCTAAACCCAATAAATAATTGCTTAGGAGTAAGTGTCTTCAAGATGGATCTAAGAGAAATTACTGTGGATTAAATGGATGGGGTGCAGGTTTATTTTCTAGCCAAGCCTCAAGTGCTTCAATAATGCCTTTAGAGAAAGCAGCAAAAATGGGTTCAGCGATAAATCCTAGGTGCGGTGTGACTAATAAGTTAGCGGTATTGCGCAAAGGATCATCTTTAGGAAGCGGCTCAACGTCAAAGACATCCACAGCTGCCTGACCAGGTCTTCCAGCCACAAGCGCTTTTTGAAGATCGCCCATATTAATGAGTGCTGCGCGTGAGGTATTGACCAAGATAGAGTCTGGGCGCATTAAGGCAAGCTGCTCTGTACTAATGATCCCTTTGGTTCCCGGCCCTGCAACTAGGTGCATCGAGACTACTTTAGAGGTTTTTAGTAATTCTTCCAAGCTAACTGATTTAGCATTTTCAAGCGCAGCACGCTCTGGTGTCATGCGTGGACTCCATGCAACTACTTCCATGCCGAATGCGGCACCAACGCGTGCAACTCGACTACCAATAGCGCCAAGTCCCATGATGCCTAGGCGCTCTCCTGCTAGCATTGGAAGCAGTGAAAGTTCATCACGCCAACCGCCACTAGCAATCAATTTATTTTCTTCAATAAGGCGTTTTGAAGCCCCTAGAATTAAAGCCCAAGTTAGTTCAGCGGTAGTTTCCTTGGAGGGACCACCAGGAGAGCAAGCAACGGTGATGTTCCGGGCCATTAAAGCCTTTGCATCTAGAGTGCCATTACGCTCACCAGTAAACATTAAAAACTTCAAGTGATGCAGGCGCGCAATCATGGCTTCATTCATTGGCGCACGGTCACGAACAATGGCTATTGCATCTGCATCTTTAATGACTTGATATAAGGCCTCGTCTCTTAGGGGCTCATGATAGATCTTGAGATTTGCTTGTGTTTCTAATTTTTCCCAATTAGGGAAGCGACGCAATGCATGTTCATAGTCGCCTAAAACAACAATATTTGGTACAGAAGCCATTTTTAAATACTTTCAGTGAAGTTTATTCAGGGGTGCAAAGGCTCAGAATCTGCTTTAGATCTGATGCTTGTCCTAATTTCCATAATGCAGAAATCAATTGACGCGTTTTTTCTTTACCTATCACTGGCTCTGCCAAGCTCGTGAACTTCTGCTCTAAATGAGTATCGCTCATTGGATTCTCAACAGAGCCAATCGCATTCTTCACGAAGATATGAACTTCTTTTCCATCTTTTAGGAAGGCTTTAACGTCAACTGATGCTTCGCTAATAGAGGTATCCGTAGTGGCGTTCACCTTAGCGCGTAAGGCGACAACATCAGGGCGATTCACAATGTCATCAGCGTATTCGCCTTCGCCAGCTTGACCAAAAATCAAGCCAACAGCACAGCCGTGATACACACTAAATTTTCCTTCGAGACCATCTTTAGGTGTTTTCTTTCCGGTAAGCTCTAATACCAAAGGATGAACGCGCAATTCAATACTCTCTACGTCCTCTGCTTTAACTCCCTGGGCACGTAATTGTGCGCAAGCATCAATCGCCGGATGAATCACAATGCCGCAAGCAAACGGTTTATAAGTATTCAAAGAAATTTCAAATGATTTTCCAAGGGCGCGATCAATCTCACTCCAGTCGCACTTGGTGGATACGGTTTGCATATAACCACGACCAGCTTCAAGCGCTTTAGGGCTTGAAGTAAAACCATGCTTCGCTAAAAGCGCGGAGAGTTGTCCGGCGCGAGCTGCACCACCAGGGTGAAAGGGCTTAGTCATGGTGCCAAATTGCTCACGCATACCAACGGGTTGAGAGGCAGCAATACCCAGTGCCATAGTTGTTTTTTGCAGATCAAGACCCATCAAACGTGAGCATGCTGCTGCAGAGCCGAGCATTCCGGTTGAACCAGTGATATGCCAGCCGCGATGATAGTGATCAGGGTACATTGCATTACCGACGCGACAGGCTACATCGATGCCGAGAACGAGTGAATCGATAATTTGGCGACCATTTGAATTTATGTGCTCACCTAGGGCTAGGATTGCAGATGCAACTGGGCCTGCTGGATGAATGACTGTTTTGAGGTGTGTGTCATCAAAGTCAAAAGTATGTGAGCTGATACCGTTAATCAGCGCGGCGCCACCCATATCTACTTTATCTTTACGCCCTAAAATACTGGCTTGCGGTGCGGGCTGAAATTCCCGTATTGCAGCTAAAGAAGACTCTACGCTTTCATGATTAGCGGCTCCAATGGCGCAACCAAGCCAGTTTAAAAACGTACGATGTGCTTCGTGATCTACTTCTGGCGTCCAACCTTGGCTGGGGTGTGAAGTAACAAACTCTGCCAAAATTTTAGTTACTGGAGGTGCATTGAGATCAGCTGCGGCGGCAATAGCGTGGGACATATGATTTCCTATGTAAGAGATGGAATGGTGTATTAGAGAATGAGAATTTATTCAAGTTCGATATTGCGATCTTTGGCGACCTTGGCCCAGCGTGCAATATCTTCTTTGATGTAGGTGGCAAACTGCGTTGGCGTCATTGGCATTAAAGTCATCGCCTCGCTAGTCATCTTTTCTGAGAATTCAGGGGTAGCCAACACTTTATTGAGTTCAGTATTGAGCTTGCTGACAATTGCTGGCGGTAGGTTGGCAGGACCTACTACACCGTACCACTGCTGACCATCAAAACCGTTATATCCAAGCTCTTTAAAAGTCGGGATGGTAGGCGCTGCGGGACTACGCTTAGCGCCAGTCACAGCGAGGCCGCGCACTCGGTTAGTGGTGATATAGGGCAGTGCAGCAAATAGTGTGGGGAACATAGCCTGTGTTTGACCTGCGAGTAAATCTGTATAGGCTGGGCCAACTCCGCGATAGGGGACGTGAACCATAAAGATTCCGGCAGCTAGCTTTAATTGTTCCATTCCTAAATGGGTTAGAGTGCCAGGTCCAGCTGAGCCATAACTTAATTTAGCGGGATTCTTTTTGGCGTAGGCTACAAACTCAGAAAAATTTTTGATTGGTAATTCTGGATTAATGATTAATACATTTGGTGTGGCGCCAATCATTCCAATGGGGGTGAAGTCTTTAATGGCATCGTAAGGTAGACGACGTACTGCTGGGTTGGTGCCATGTGTACCAACATACGCAATCATGAGTGTGTAGCCATCAGCCGGTGCCTTTGCTGTGGCTTGAGATGCGATTGAGCCACCACCACCACCCATATTTTCAACAATCACTGGCTGACCAATTGAGCGAGATAGTTTTTCAGCAACAGCGCGAGCAATATTATCTAAACCACCACCGGCGGCAACAGGGGCAATCAGCTTGATTGGCTTGACAGGATATGTGGGGCCTGCTGCTTGAGCGTAAGCACTAAGACTACCAGTCAATGCAGTGAATGCTAACAGCGCATAGGATAAAAAAATCGGCGCGCGCCGATTAGAGGTTTTAGTCATGTCTCAAGCCCAGATTATTGTTATGTATTCATGTGGAGCAACCGCTGAATTCTACTATTTTTGGGGAAAACTTTGCTTGATCCTACTCAGTTTTGAGCTTTTTTCGGATAGATTGTTCGATTGGGATGGTCTCTAGGTTTGGCTCCAACGCTTCGCGCTCATCAAAAACAAAGCAGCTGCCTTTGTAGTGCGCTGCACCAACTTCTTCAAAGTATTTAAGGATGCCGCCTTCAAGTTGATAGCTGTGGTCCATACCGATCTCGCGCATATAAAGCCCCGATTTTTCACAGCGGATACCTCCGGTGCAAAAACTCACTAGTGTTTTGCCGGCAAGCGCTTCCTTTTGCGCGGAAATAGCTGCAGGAAATTCCGTGAATTTTTCAATATTAAAGTGGAGGGCATTTTCAAAGGTACCGTACTCCACCTCAAAGGCATTACGAGTATCGACCATAACTACTGGCCGCCCTAAATCATCAGTACCGCGATCAAGCCATTCCTGTAGCTTCTTAGGTGCAATAAAATTTGCACGACCTTCTTCTGGGCGAATGCTCGGATGATTCATGCGAATGATTTCATTCTTGAGTTTAATAAGCATTTTTTTGAAAGGTTGAGTGTCTGACCAGCTTTCTTTTGCCTGCATTGTTTGGAAGCGTGGATCAGACCGAAGCCACTCCAGAAATCCACGCATCTCATTTTCTCCACCAGCCAAGAACATATTGATGCCCTCTCCGGTGAGCAAAATGGTGCCTTTCAGATTTCGGGCATTACATTCATCGAGCATTTTGGCGCGTAAATCTGTCAACGCATCAAGGCTGACAAATAAATAGGCGGCAATATTCAAAATTGACTTCATTTTTTCTCTCATCTAGCTACCCCGCCATTATCGAGCAAACAGCCCCTGGGGGTGGTAATCTTGAGGTCTTATTAGGAGGAGACAATCCATGCTGAATTCAGTAAAAATAGCCAAAAGAGCTTTATTTGTAGGTCTGATGGCTTTAGGTCTAAGTAGCCTCAGTTGGGCCCAATCAGGTGGAGTAGGCACTTGGCCTGCTCAAAAGCCAATTCGCTTGATAGCCGTATTCCCACCAGGGGGCTCGGTCGATCAGGTTGCTCGTATTTTGGCTCCTGCCTTGCAATCCGAATTAAAGCAAAACGTGATTGTTGAGAATGTGGGAGGCGCTTCTGGCGTGATTGGCACATCAGCCATGACTCGTTCAGATCCAGATGGTTATACCTTTGCAGTGGTATTTGATACGCACGGAGTGAACCCGAGTCTCAAAGACAAGCTCCCGTACGACACAATTAAAGATATTGCCCCGGTGATATTGGTTGGCACATCACCAATGGTATTGGTAGCTAGTAAGAATTCAGGCATTACCAGCTTTAAACAATTAGTAGAGCAATCAAAGGCTGGTAAGAAATTTAGCTATGGTTCGATTGGTATTGGTAGCTTAGGTCATTTAGCGATGGCCCGCCTTGCTAAACAAGCCGGTTTTGATTGGAACCACATTCCTTATCGTGGCGGTGGCCCATTGATGCAAGACGTCTTGGGTGGACAAGTTGAGTTGGCGATTGGCTCTGAATTTTTAGTCAAGCCGCATATTGAAAGTGGTGGGGTTATTCCTTTGGTAATCACTACTGCAAAAAGATCACCTTCTTTACCTAACGTGCCAACGATTGCTGAAAGTGGCTTCCCAGGCTTTAGCGCACCGGCATGGTGGGCTGTCTTAGCTCCTGGTAAAACTCCGCCAGCCATTGTGAATGCAATGAATCAAGCAATTAACAAGGCGCTAAAGAATCCAGCTGTCGCTGCAAAGTTTAAAGCTCAAGGCATTGAAATTGTTGGCGGTTCGCCCGAAACTTTGCGCGAATTTATCGGCAAACAAATTGCGGTTTGGGGCAAGTTTGTGATTGAAAATAATATTAAAGAAACTGGTCAATAAGGAATCAATATGTCTGAACGTTTAATTCCATATCAGCCAATGGATTTGGCAGAACCCGCAGAATTGGTTGCCGCGATTCGCAAGAGACGCGGCGGCCAATTTATTAATTTAGATCGGATGCTTTTACATAGCGTTCCGATTGCAGAGGGCTGGAATCATTTTATTGGTGAGATCCGTAATAATTTATCTCTAGATCCAAAATTACGTGAGTTAGCGATGTGCGGTGTTGCTGTTCTGAATGGCGCTGAATATGAATTTTTTCATCATGCACCACCATTTAAAAAGGCTGGCGGTACTGAAGAGCAGGTTCAAGGGTTGCGTTTGATAGGTCAAGCCACGTTTCCTAGGCAATTGTTTTCACAAGTTGAGAACGATGCTGCGGATTTAACATTTCAGATGACGCGCAATATAAAAGTTGATGGCACGCTGATGAAGCGTTTGCAGCAAGAACTAGGAAGTACAGATACTGTCGAACTGGTAACAGTGATTGCTGCTTACAACATGGTGTCTCGATTCCTAATTGCGCTGGATGTCAATCCAGAAGACCACCCTCCAGCTTAATGAATTGATGATTCGCAATATTCAAACCATCATCCCTGGCATTGCGACCTCTGATGGCGCAGGCGTAAAGCTGCGTCGTAGTTTGGGCGGGCAAGAGCAATTGAGGCTTGATCCTTTCTTAATGTTGGATGAGTTTTCTTCAAACGATCCCAATGACTATGTGGCGGGTTTTCCTGCACACCCTCACCGTGGTTTTGAGACGGTGACCTATATGCTCGAAGGGCATATGTTGCATGAGGATCATTTAGGCAATCAGGGGCATTTGAAGACGGGTGGCGTGCAGTGGATGACAACAGGTCGCGGCATTATCCACTCTGAAATGCCTCAACAAGTCAGTGGTGCAATGCGTGGCTTTCAGTTGTGGATAAACCTACCAGCTCAAGAAAAAATGAAGCCTGCAGGATATCAAGATATTCAGGTGGAGGAGATACCTCGTGTTGAGCTAGAGCACGGTGGCTCTATTAAAGTCATTGCAGGCTCGTATGAAGGTGCTGATGGCGCAATTCAAGGTCCGATACAAGGCATCACTACTGCGCCATTGTTTCTGGACGTAAATTTACCCCCTCATATCGAGTTTGAGCATCGCATTGCTAAGGAATTTAATGCTTTTCTATACCTCTATAAGGGTGAGCTAGAGGTTGGTGGGCCTATGAGACCAGCGCCAACACAAGCTGCCATCGTCTTGGGTGATGGTGATCGTCTCAAGGTGAAGTCTGGTGAAGCAGGTGCACAATTTATTGTGTTGGCTGCCTTGCCTTTGCATGAGCCCATAGTCCAATATGGTCCTTTCGTCATGAACACCCGCGCTGAAATCGAACAGGCCATTGATGATTATCAAAATAATCGTTTTGTTATTTCCTAAGTGAATATTCAATGGAATCAGGGTGAGTTAAGTCATTCTGCAAAATGGCACTCAGAGAATGGAATTCGCCCCCATCAAAAAGTGATTGCTGCTGATGACACGCTAACGGCCGATGTTGCCTATCGCTTAGCGTGCGAAGGAACGGCGATGTTATGGACTGGTGATTTTCAGAATGCCAAACAGTTATTGCAAGCTTTAATTAGAAGAGTTGATAAGCCTTCTAAAAAATCACAGCGTATTGATAGGCTCGAGAAAGAAAAATCTAAATCCCCTGTAGATATTTTTAATCTACACCGCCTTTCTCAGTCGCAGCGTGCCCGTATTTTGGGTATGGTTTTGATCCCAATCAACGCTGACCATAGCATCTCGCTTCGCCGAGCACCTGAGCTTACACAAGCCTGCATGGAAGCCTACGGAGCGCAACAAGAGGCTTATGTTGTTTCATTGCGAGAGTTACTCGGTGTTATTAGTGCTCACGAATGGCGCAAGAAAGGCGTACCTATTTTAGTTAGGGATGATGAAGAGATTCGAATTCATCCCCATTACGGCGTCTTCTCTCCCATTCGAGGGGAATATATCGAATTGCTTCTCAAGGCGCCACTACCTAAGGCCATACAAAAATCATCTATCGCGTTTGATATCGGAGTTGGTACCGGGGTATTGTCCGTAGTTTTGGCAGTTCGTGAGGTAAAGAAAATTATCGCTACCGACCAAGATGATCGAGCTATTGCGTGTGCCCAAGAAAATATTGAGCGTCTAGGATTAGAGTCGCAGATCGTAGTTCTCAAAACCAATTTATTTCCTGATGACAAAGCTGCTCTGATTGTTTGTAACCCACCTTGGCTGCCAGCGAGACCGAGTTCTACTTTAGAGTATGCCGTTTATGATCCAGAAAGCCAAATGTTGAAGGGTTTTCTGCAGGGCTTAAAAGACCATTTGCTGCCGGGTGGGGAGGGTTGGTTAATTCTTTCGGATCTAGCAGAGCATTTGGGATTAAGAACTCGCGAAGAGTTACGGGACTGGATTGATCAGGCGGGCCTCCAGGTGCTTGATCGTATGAATACCAAGCCTAGCCATCGCAAGGCATTTGATCCTACTGATGCGCTGTATAAGGCCAGATCTGCTGAACTTACTTCGCTGTGGCGTTTGGCACCTAAAACTTCGCTTTAAAATTTAGACTTTACCAACCAATATTCTTGATATGTTCCAAGAAGTCTTCCAGGCCCTGCAAAACAACCAATTTCTTGAGGCGGAATCCCTGCTTCAAGAAATGCTTCTGGCTAGCCCTGAGAATCCAGATGTTTTGCATTTGCTGGGGATAGTCTGCGGAATGCAGAATCGCCCAGACGATGCCTTGAGATTTTTTGAACAAGCTTTACAACTCACCCCCGATAATTCTGCGCTCCATTTCAATACTGCTAAGGCTTTATCTACCTTACAAAGGGATATGGATGCTCTTGAGCACCATCGGAAGGCTCTTGCTATAGACCCCGACAATCCAGAGATCTGGCTCAATTACGGAAGAAGTTTAGATAATCTTCGTAAGCGTGAAGAAGCTTTAACTTGTTATGAAAAAGCAGTTGTTCTGCAACCCCAAATGGCTGAGGGATGGTTTAACAAAGGAAAAATACTGGGTGAATTAAGACGCTATGCAGAGGCTTTGCAGTCCTATATCAACGCTTATCAGTTAAGACCCACCGAACCTTTTCTTTTGGGGATCATCTTGCACTACAAAATGCTCATTTGTGATTGGGCGGATTTGGATGGCATCTATCTAAAGATTCAACAGGATTTGCATGCCCACCAGCTGGTGGTAGAGCCCTTTGGATTTCAGGGGATCTCCACTTCCGAGCAAGACCTTTTGGAGTCAGCCAAGATATTTGCCAAGCAACGCTTTCCTGCAAGAAAGAAGGCGGTGATTCAATCTGCCCCTAAATCGAAGAATGAAAAAATTCGTATTGCCTATCTTTGTGGGGAGTTTAGAGATCAGGCGACATCCGTATTAATGACGGGGGTGTATGAGTCTCATGACCCTGAGTATTTTGAAATCTATGCTTTAGATAATGGCTGGGATGATGGTGGTGTTTTACGGCCGCGCATGAAAAAAGCATTCAAAGAAATAATCGATATCAGTCAAATGACGGATCCTGCGGTTGTGAGTTTGATTGAGGACTTACAGATCGATATTTTGGTGAACTTAAATGGTTACTTTGGCGAAGGGCGCCAAAATATCTTTGCATCGCATCCAGCACCTATTCAGGTAAATTATTTGGGGTTCCCAGGCACTTTAGGTGCTGAGTATATGGACTACTTGATAGCTGATCCGATTGTGATTCCAGCTGATAGCCGTCAGTATTACGTAGAAAAAATTGCCTATATGCCCAATAGCTATCAGGCTAATGATTCAAAACGTGTCATCTCCGCACGAGAATTTACACGAGCAGAATTGGGTCTGCCGGAGTCGGGCTTTGTATATTGTTGCTTTAACAATAATTACAAGATTACGCCTGAAACATTTGATAGTTGGATGAGGATCCTCAAGGCGGTTGAAGGAAGTGTTCTTTGGTTGATACAAGATAACGTGCCGGCCGAAGAAAATCTGAAGGCTGAGGCTCTGAAGCGTGGAATTTCTTCTGACCGCATTATTTTTGCGCAGAGATTACCCCTTCCAGAGCATCTTGCGCGTCACAAAATAGCAGACCTTTTTTTGGATACGCTTCCTTATAACGCCCACACCACAGCTAGTGATGCTCTGTGGGCTGGAGTTCCGGTTCTCACGCTTTTGGGAAATACATTTCCAGGCAGGGTGGCGGCAAGTCTTCTGAATGCCGTGGGATTGGCAGAGTTGGTAACGCATACTCCCCAAGCATATGAACAACGTGCAATTGAATTGGCTCGTGACCCCTTAGCGTTGAGGGCAATTCAAGATCGCCTAGTTGAAAACCGATTAACAAAACCCCTTTTTGATACCGTGCTATTTACTCAGGATTTAGAGGTGCTCTACAAAAAAATGGTTGAACGGTATAGGGCGAATTTAGCGCCTGAAAATATTTCTTAGGCTTTAAAACAACAAAACCCCTCATTCATTTGAAAGAAGGGTTTTGGCGCAGCCGTAAAATTACCGGCTTTTATTGGTGGAGTCGGCGGGAATCGAACCCGCGTCCGCAAATCCTCCACAACAAGTTCTACATACTTAGTCATATCATTTAATTTAGCCAGCTAGTCACAGATTGACATGTTCCACGCTGACGATTCACTTAGTTTTCGAATCATTCCCCGTGACATGAAATGATCTTATCTCTTGTAAATGACCCTGATCTAGCTTGCGCTAGCTGACCCAAGAGAGAATCAGTTCAGGGGCAACCGCAATTAAGCGGCTAGTGCGAAACGTTCGTCGTTTGCAGTTATTACATTCCCATTGATTTACGAGATAACGGGTCCTCGGTATGCCCTTGATGCTTTGTAATCCACGTCGAAACCATGTCGACCCCGGAGTTAATGCATAGGAAGCACTATTTTAAAGCCGCTAGCTTTAAATTGCTCAATATCTTTTGGCTTAAACCTTGTTGGGAAAGATGATTTGCAGTAATTCAAGAGGGCTGTTGACGATATAGTCAGCTCCCCAGGCCTCAGGAGGCTCTTTACAGCCACAGTAGCCATAAGCCGCAGCCACGGTCTTCATTCCTGCCGCCTTGCCTGCTACAACGTCCCTAATATCGTCGCCGATATAAAGAGATTTGCTTGGGTCGACATTGGCGAGTCGTGCGGCATGCAGGATGGGTTCGGGATGGGGTTTTGCATGAGCGGTGGTATCGCCCGATACAGTGGATACAGATCTTTTGTGCAGACCCATGAGCTCTACCAGGGGGTTGGTAAAACGCTCGCTCTTATTAGTCACAATTCCCCAGGGAAGATTGGCTTGATCCATTTGATCAAGCAAGCTATCCATGTCCTCAAATAATTTACTTTCTACATGCAATGCATTCTCGTAATTGGCAAAAAACTCATCGCGTAAGACTGCAAAGTCAGGGTGGTCAGTGCTAATGCCAAAGGCGCCTTCAAGCAAACCTCGAGCGCCAGCAGATGCATATGGTCGCAAAAATTCATAAGGCTTGGGCGCCAGATTGCGAGCTATGAGCAATTGATTGGTCGCTGCTACAAGATCTGGAGCTGTGTCAGCTAAAGTGCCATCAAGATCAAAAAAGATCCCGTGATAGGGGCTTTGCTTCATTTGCGTACAGCGATCATGTAATTCACATCAAGATCATTGTTAAGGCTATAGACCTGTGTAATGGGGTTATAGCTGAGACCTTTCATGCCTAACAACTCTAATCCGGCATGACGAGTAAAGGCGACCAACTCTGAAGGCTTAATAAATTTAGTGTATTCGTGCGTACCTTTTGGGAGTAGCTTGAGAATGTATTCTGCACCAATAATCGCAAATAAGTAGGACTTGGGACTGCGGTTTAAGGTGCTAAAAAATAAAGTGCCACCAGGTTTACAGAGTGTTGCGCAGGCGCGAACAACGGACGCAGGGTCAGGAACATGCTCTAGCATTTCCATGCACGTCACCACGTCATACTGTTCTGGCTGTTCTTCAGCTAAGGCTTCTGCTGAAATAGATCGATAAGTCAAATTTGCGCCTACTTCAAGAGCGTGTAATTCAGCTACTTTGAGGGCTTTGTCTGACAAATCAATACCGGTAGTGTCTGCGCCGGACTGCGAAATAGATTCAGCGAGGATTCCACCGCCGCAACCTACATCCAATACCTTCTTTCCATCTAGATCAATAAAGGTTTTTATCCAATTAAGGCGAAGGGGATTGATGGCGTGAAGTGGCTTAAATTCGCTATTGGGATCCCACCAGCGATGGGCTAGGGCGCTAAATTTAGCGATTTCCGATTGGTCAACGTTCATATGGTGTATTTATTCGTATGCGAATAGGGAAGTCATGAATATAGCGGAAATAAAAAAGCCCGCTAAAAGCGGGCTTTTTTACAAGTAAAGTAAATTACTTAGCTGTACCAACAACTTCGATGTCAGTACGGCGGTTCTTAGCGCGGCCTTCAGCAGTTGCATTGCTTGCAACTGGATTGCTCTTGCCTTTAGATTCTGTGTAGATACGGCTAGCGTCAACACCTTTTGATACGAGGTATGTCTTAACAGATTGTGCACGACGTTGACCGAGGGCCATGTTGTATGCATCTGTACCAACGCTATCAGTGTTACCAACAGCGATAATTACTTCTAACTTGATCTTGCTCAAATCAGCAGCGATCTTGTCCAAAGTAGCTTTACCTTCTGGCTTCAAATCAGACTTGTTGAAGTCATAAAGTGTGTCAGCTTGTAAAGTGATCTTGCTTTGGCTAACGCCAGCAGCAGCGGCAGTCAACGCACCGTCACAACCCTTAGCGGCAGTTGCAGGTGTCCAGTTGTTATCGCGCCAGCACAATGTGCCATCGCCATTTTTCCAGTTCAGGGTACCGTCGCCGTTTTGCCAGTTATCAGAAGCCATCGCTGCGGTAGCAGAAACGGTAATAACAGAAGCGAGCAACACTTTCAGGGTTTTGTTCATTTTTAGTCCTCAAAAATCTCTTTTTTAATTAAAGTCAAACTTAAATGTAATTCGCCCTACCTTGAAGCAAAAACTGCAAAGCGACACATCTCAATTTCGTACAAACTGACAGAATCTTAGCATAGCGCCCCTCTGTCATCAAAATGATATTATTTCTAGATGGAACAAGCCGCTAAAGAAACACTACCAATATCCCTCGAAGACGAAATGCGGCGGTCCTATTTGGACTACGCAATGAGCGTCATCGTCGGCAGAGCCCTGCCAGACGTGCGTGATGGCCTCAAACCGGTTCACCGCCGGGTCTTATTTGCAATGTATGAATTAAACAACGATTGGAACAGAGCTTACAAAAAATCTGCCCGTATAGTTGGCGATGTAATCGGTAAATACCATCCGCATGGTGATTCTGCGGTGTACGACACGATTGTTCGCATGGCCCAGGATTTCTCTCTGCGCTATATGCTGGTTGATGGCCAGGGTAACTTTGGCTCTGTAGACGGCGATAACGCTGCTGCAATGCGCTATACGGAGATCCGTCTTCGTAAGATAGCTCACGACCTTTTGGCCGATTTGGACAAAGAAACCGTTGATTTCGGGCCAAATTACGACGGCAGCGAGAAGGAACCCTTGATTCTGCCGGCCAAAGTGCCTAATTTGCTCATAAATGGTAGTTCTGGCATTGCTGTAGGTATGGCTACTAACATCCCTCCCCATAACCTGGATGAGGTCATATCAGCCTGTTTACATGTGCTCCACAACCCAGAGTGCACGATTGATGAGCTTATTGAGATCATTCCAGCCCCCGATTTCCCGACCGCCGGCATTATTTATGGCGTTCAAGGTGTTCGTGAGGGCTATAGAACTGGTCGCGGTCGCGTGGTCATGCGCGCTAAGACTCACTTTGAAGATTTGGATAAAGGTGCACGTCAAGCGATCATCGTTGATGAGTTACCGTACCAAGTCAATAAAAAGAACTTGCTCGAGCGTATTGCTGAGTTGGTGAATGAGAAAAAAGTAGAGGGCATTTCTGATTTACGTGATGAGTCAGATAAATCCGGCATGCGCGTAGTGATTGAACTGAAGCGTGGTGAAGTGCCTGAAGTTGTTCTCAATAATTTATATAAGAGCACTCAGCTGCAAGATAATTTCGGTATGAACATGGTGGCTTTGGTAGATAACCAGCCACGCTTGTTGAATCTGAAGCAGATGCTTGAGTACTTCTTGCAACATCGTCGCGAAGTTGTGACGCGTCGCACAATCTTTGAATTGCGTAAAGCACGCGATCGCGGTCATGTCTTAGAAGGCTTAGCTGTTGCATTAGCAAATATCGATGAATTCATTGCGATTATTAAAGCTGCTGCAAATCCAGTAGTTGCCAAGCAAGAGTTAATGGGTAAAGCGTGGGATTCTTCAATGGTGCGTGAGATGTTAGCGCGTGCTGAGACCGATACTCCAGGCGGCCGTAATGCTTATCGCCCAGAAGGCTTGTTGCCTGAGTATGGCATGCAAACAACGGGTCTGTATCGCCTCTCTGATAGTCAAGCGCAAGAAATTTTGCAGATGCGTTTGCAACGCTTGACTGGTCTTGAGCAAGATAAGATCGTCAATGAGTACAAAGAAGTAATGTCAGAAATTTCTGATTTACTTGATTTGTTAGCGAAGCCAGAGCGCGTGACGCAAGTTATTGAAACTGAGTTGAAAGAAGTTCAAGCTGAGTTTGGTGTTGCTGGCGGAGATACTGGTCGTCGTTCATTTATTGAAATGAATGCAACTGAACTCTTCACGGAAGATTTGATTACTCCGCAAGATATGGTGGTCACACTCTCCAATACTGGTTATATGAAGAGTCAGCCACTGAGCGAATACCGCGCACAAAAACGTGGTGGTCGTGGCAAGCAAGCGGCAGCGACAAAGAATGAAGATTGGATTGATACTTTATTCGTGGCAAATACGCATGACATCATCTTGTGCTTCTCTGATCGTGGTCGGATGTATTGGCTCAAGGTATGGGAAGTGCCACAAGGAAGTCGTACATCACGTGGCAAGCCTATCGTGAATATGTTCCCGCTAATCGAAGGTGAGAAGATTACCGTGATCCTTCCAATTAAGGGATACCAAGACGATCACTATGTCTTTATGGCTACTAGCTTGGGCACCGTGAAGAAGACGCGTTTGTCTGACTTCTCGAACCCACGTAAGGCCGGCATTATTGCGGTCGACTTAAATGAGAATGACTTTTTAGTTGGCGCAGCTATCACTGATGGCCAGCACGATGTGATGCTGTTCTCTGACGCTGGTAAAGCAGTACGCTTTGATGAAAACGACGTTCGTCCAATGGGCCGAACAGCGCGCGGTGTGCGTGGCATGAACCTCGGTGATGGCCATCAAGTCATTGCCATGTTGGTAGCCCCAGCTGAAGCTGCTGAAGGCGCTGAGGCTGCTGTGGTTGATGCCAATGGTGCTGCCATACCAAGTAGCGTATTAACAGCTACTGAAAATGGTTACGGTAAGCGCACGCCAATTGCTGAGTACACCCGCCATGGCCGCGGTACAAAAGGCATGATTGCTATTCAGACGACTGAACGTAACGGAAAAGTGGTTGCCGCTGCATTGGTATCGCCTGAAGATCAAATCATGTTGATTACTACTGGCGGCATCTTAGTTCGTACACGAGTATCTGAAATTCGTGAGATGGGTCGTGCTACTCAAGGTGTTACTTTGATCAACGTTGATGAAGGTACGCGTTTGTCTGGCTTGCAGCGTATTGCAGAAAGCGACTCAGACGATGAGACTGATGAAGAGGGTGATGCATCCGCTGAACCAGCTGACGATACTAATTCTGATGTGGCAGGTGACGCTTAAGGCGCCATCACTAGACTAGTAACGTTATGACTTTTGACCGCCGCATATTCAATTTCGCAGCGGGGCCTGCTACTTTGCCTGAAGAGGTATTGAAGCAGGCTGCCGATGAGATGCTTAATTGGCGTGGTCTTGGTACTAGCGTGATGGAAATTAGTCATCGTAGTAAAGAGTTTATGGAAGTGTATGAAGAAGTCATTCACGACTTACGCACTCTCATGAATATTCCAGATGCCTACGAAATCTTGCTCTTGCAAGGCGGGGGTCTGGGACAGAATGCTGCGATTCCAATGAACTTAATGCCTTTGGCTAAGAATGGACCTAAGGCAGACTATATCGTTACCGGTATCTGGTCTGAGAAATCATTTAAAGAAGCACAGAAGTATGGGGTCGCTAATTTAGTAGCATCTTCTGCTGCAGAAAAGTTCAACACAATTCCTGCAAAATCTAGTTGGCAGCTCTCCAATGATGCTGCCTATGTTCTTTATTGCGCTAACGAAACTATTGGTGGCGTTGAGTTCCCAGATGTACCCGATGTGGGAAATACTCCACTAGTGGCAGATATTTCTAGCAACATTCTTTCTAAAGAAATGGATGTTACGAAATGCGCCGTTTGGTTCGGTGGTGCGCAGAAAAATATTGGCCCATCTGGCGTGACGATTGTGATCGTTCGTAAGGACTTCATTGGTCATAGCATGGGCATTACGCCAACGATTTGGGATTGGTCTGTGCAAGCGAACACCCAATCGATGATTAATACACCCCCGACTTTCTCAATCTACATGGCTGGTCTAGGCTTTAAGTGGCTGTTAAAGCAAGGTGGCGTAAAGGTGATTGAAAAACGCAACCAAGAAAAAGCAGATTTGCTCTACAGCTTCTTGGACCAAAGCAGTTTGTATGAAAACCGCGTCACTAAAGAATATCGCTCGCGTATGAACGTGACATTCTTCTTAAAAGATGAGAACCTAAACACAGAGTTTTTGGCTCAGTCTAATGCTGCTGGTTTAGTGGCTTTGCGTGGTCATAAGGCTGCAGGTGGTATGCGTGCGAGCATCTATAACGCCATGCCTATTGAAGGTGTAAAAGCCTTAATCGAATTTATGCGTGACTTTGAAAGGCGAGCTTAATGAGTACTGAAGAACAGCGCTTAGCTCCCTTGCGTGAAAAAATTGACGCATTGGATGCGCAAATTTTAGATTTACTGACTCAGCGAGCAAAAGCTGCTCAAGAAGTGGGTCATGTCAAAGGCGGATTTTCTTCACCAGTATTTCGTCCTGAGCGCGAACGTCAGGTTGTTGCACGTCTTCAAGAAATAAATAATGGTCCCTTGCTTCCTGACGGTATTGCTGCTATCTGGCGTGAAGTGATGTCTGCTTGCCGGGCATTGGAGGCTCGTCAGACCATTGCTTATTTGGGACCAGTAGGAACATTTTCTGAGCAAGCGGCACAAACCTATTTTGGCCATTCAATAGCAGGTCTTCCGTGCGCTAGTTTGGATGAAGTATTTAAGGCGGTCGAGAAGGGTGCTGCCCAATTTGGCGTTGTACCAGTAGAGAACTCCAGTGAAGGTGCTATTTCTCGTACGTTAGATTTGTTATTAGATTCTTCTATGCAGATTAGCGGTGAAGTAGTGCTCCCAATACGTCACCATTTACTGACTAAGAGCGGTAATTTGGATGGAGTAACAACAGTTTGTGCTCACGCCCAAGCGTTGGCTCAGTGCCAGCAGTGGTTGAGTATTCATGCTCCGCAATTAAAGCGTCAAGCAGTGAGCAGTAATGCTGAAGCGGCCCGTCTAGCTGCTGCCGATCCTACATTGGCTGCTATTGCTGGCGATCCAGCGCAAGAGGCTTATGGCTTGCAAGCGGTTGCCGCCCAGATTCAAGATGATCCACACAATCGAACACGCTTTGTAGTGGTAGGTAAGTACGCATGTCAGTCAACCGGGAAAGACCAGACATCGTTAGTCTTGTCTGTAGATAATCAACCTGGTGCTGTTCATCGTTTATTGGCACCGTTAGCCAAGCATGGCGTTTCTATGAATCGCTTTGAGTCTCGTCCTGCGCGCAAAGGCACCTGGGAATATCACTTCTATATTGATATTGCTGGTCATGCGGATGACGATAAGGTGGTGAAAGCGTTAGAAGAGCTTAAAGGGGTTGCCGCTTTCTATAAGAACTTGGGTTCTTATCCGCACTCAGCTTAACTAAAGATCAGCTTTATTTAACAATCAGTTCATACATTAGTAAACTCGAATGACATCCAAGATTGGCTTAAAACATATTCATGCGATTGCCCCTTATGTTGGCGGCCGTCCTATTAGCGAAGTCGCACGTGAGTATGGTTTAGATGAAACCAAGATCGTGAAGCTCGCTTCCAATGAAAACCCATTGGGAATGCCAAAATCAGCGCAAGAAGCAATGCTCAAGGCGGCAAGTGATTTGGGGCGCTACCCAGATTCCAATGGCTTTGAATTAAAGAATGTCTTAGCCAGTCGTTTGGGTGTGCCAACAGATTGGATTACCTTGGGTAATGGTAGTAATGACATTCTCGAGTTGGCTGCCCGTGCAGTCGCACAAGCTGGTGATGAAGTGATTTTCTCTAAACATGCTTTTGCTGTTTATCCACTGGCTACTCAAGCTGTTGGTGCTAAAGCGGTTGAGGTTGATGCCACCGCAATGTATGGTCATAACTTACCAGCCATGTTAACTGCAATTAAAGCGGCCGGCGATAAAGCGAAGTTGGTTTTTGTGGCTAACCCAAACAATCCTACGGGAAGTTATCTCACAGCCAAAGAGATTGAAGATTTCTTAATGGCAGTTCCATCCAATGTGGTGGTGGTGCTTGATGAAGCTTATAACGAGTACCTTAATTTAGAGCAACGCTATGATGCGATTGCTTGGGTGAAGCGTTTCGCCAATATGATTTTGTCGCGCAGTTTCTCTAAGGCCTACGGTCTAGCAGGGTTACGAATTGGTTACGGTGTTGCCCAGCCTCATCTAACAGATTTATTGAACCGCATTCGCCAGCCATTTAATGTCAATAGTCTTGCTCAGGCAGCTGCTATTGCAGCTTTTCAAGATCAGGCATTCTTACAACAAGGATTTGAGCTTAATCTTGCTGGCTATGGTCAACTGACCACGGCTTTTGATGAATTGGGTCTGCGTTATTTGCCTTCGGCTGGGAACTTTGTATTAGTCAAGGTGGGTGAAGATGATCAAGCGGGTGCTCGGATTAATCTGGCGCTTCTGAAGCGGGGGATTATTGTTCGCCCGGTTGGTAACTATGGCTTGCCACAGTGGTTGCGCATCTCAATAGGCTTGCCAGAAGAAAATGCAGCATTCATTGGTGCTTTAAAAGCGATCTTGGCACCACAGTAAGAAATTAGATAAAACATTAATGACCATTATTAATCCAGCAAGCAATTACGGAACTGTCACTATCGTTGGTGTTGGTTTAATTGGGGCCTCTTTGGGTTTGGCGCTTAAACAAGCTGGTGTTGTTACTAAAGTATTAGGTGTTGGTCGCAGCAAAGAAAATTTGGATCAAGCGCAGAAGATGGGCGCGATTGATGGTGTAGTAGATTTGGTTGAGGCTGCCAAACAATCCGATGTGATTGTTTTGTGCGTGCCCGTAGCGCAAATGCGCACTGCATTTGAAATTATTGAGCCACATCTTGAGCCGCGCACCATGATTACTGATGCTGGCAGCACAAAAGGAGATGTCATTTTGGCTGCCAAGGAAGTGCTGGGTAAGAAAGCATGCCAGTTTGTTCCAGCCCATCCTATTGCTGGTGGCGCTCAGCATGGCGCGGCAGCTGCTAAGGCGGATTTATTCCAAGGTAAGCAAACCATTATTTGCCCTTTGCAAGAAAATTCCCCTGAAGATACCGCTTTGATTGCCGGCCTTTGGGAGTCTGTAGGTTCAGAGGTAAAAAAGATTGGCAACGTACAGCATGACGCTATTTACGCAGCGGTTTCGCATCTTCCTCACATTTTGTCTTACGCCTTAATGGCAAGCGTAGTGAACTCTGAGGATGCTGATCAAAAACTCAGTCATGTGGGTGCAGGCTTTAAAGACTTCACTCGTATAGCGGCCTCTAGCCCAGAAATGTGGCGTGATATTTGTTTAGGTAATCGCACCGCCATACTGAAAGAAGTTGATCAGTATTTATTGATCGTCAATCACATGCGTAAACTCATTGCTGAAAACGATGGCGCTGGCCTTGAAAAATTATTTAATAAGGCAAGTAAAGCTCGTCAAGATTTGGACGTTCTTTAATGAGTGGCATTCCAGAAATTACGATTGGTCCATTTACGCGAGCTCAAGGCTCGATTGTGTTGCCAGGCTCGAAAAGTATTTCTAATCGTGCACTGCTGCTTGCAGCCCTTGCTAGTGGCACAACAACTTTAAAGAATTTGCTAGATGCCGATGACACGCAAGTCATGCGCAACGCTCTGCGTCAGTTGGGTTTATCAGTGATAGATCAAGCAAACCATGTTTGCGTAGTTAAAGGATGCGGTGGCCAATTTCCAGTACGTGAGGCAGACCTCTTTATGGGAAATGCTGGCACTGCCATTCGTCCATTAACTGCGGCCTTAGCAATGCAAGGTGGCAATTACCGCTTATCAGGCGTTGCTCGCATGCATGAAAGGCCTATACGCGACTTAGTGGATGGTTTGCGTCAAGTAGGTGCCAAGATTGACTATGAATTACAAGAGGGTTATCCCCCAATCAAAATATTGGCTGCAGATATTCAGATTAAAGATGTCGTTAAGGTGCGCGGCGATGTATCAAGTCAATTTTTAACTGCGCTACTGATGGCCCTCCCTTTAGTGGCTCAAGAAGCTGTGCGTATTGAAGTCATTGGTGAGCTCATTTCTCGTCCTTACATTGACATCACTTTAAAACTCATGGCGCGCTTTGGTGTGAACGTTGCTTGCCCTGATGCTCAATCGTTTGTCATTCCTGCAAAAACCTCTGATGCTGTGTACAAAAGTCCTGGCAACTTATCCGTCGAAGGAGATGCATCTTCTGCCTCTTACTTCTTGGCGCTAGGCGCACTAGGGGCTGGGCCTGTAAGAGTCTTGGGTGTGGGTAAAGATAGCATCCAGGGTGATGTCGCCTTCGCTGATGCGTTAGCCCTCATGGGAGCCAAGATCACTGCTGGTGAAGACTGGATTGAAGTATCTGGTGTAAAGAATGCCGGCGGCAAACTCAATGGTATTACGCTCGATTGCACTGAAATTCCAGATGCTGCCATGACACTCGCTGTCGCTGCTTTATTTGCAGAGGGGCAAACCCGCTTAAATAATATTGCTAGCTGGCGCGTGAAGGAAACTGATCGTATTGCAGCCATGGCAAAAGAGTTGAAAAAAATTGGCGCAATTGTTGAAGAGGGTGCTGATTACATTGTTGTTCAAGCGCCAGCCGCGTTAGGTGATTGGAAATCACCATCAGAAGGTATCGATACCTATGATGACCATCGTATGGCAATGTGTTTCTCGCTTGCCACATTGGGCCCAAACACTTTGAAGATCAATGATCCCAATTGCGTAGCTAAAACATTCCCAACTTACTTTGCAGAATTTGCAAAGATAGTTAGTTAATTGCATGAGCGCTATTCCAGTCATTGCGATTGATGGACCGACTGCTTCAGGCAAAGGAACGGTTGCTTCATTAGTTGCTGAAAAGCTCGGCTTTCATTACTTAGATAGCGGCGCGCTTTATCGCTTGGTGGCCTTAGCCAGCGAAAAGCACGGAATTGACGTGAAAAATGGCCCTGAATTAGGCCTTTTAGTTCCTAAGTTATTGATTTCATTCAAAAATAGTCAGATTTTCCTCGATGACGACGAAGTAACAGATGCAATTCGCACTGAAAGCATAGGTTTAAGAGCATCAGCTTTAGCGGTTCATCCAGAGGTCAGATCTGCTTTAGTGGGTCTACAACGCAGTTTTCGCCAATTTCCTGGTCTCGTGGCTGACGGAAGGGATATGGCCAGCGTCATATTCCCAGATGCAGTTTTAAAGGTTTTCTTGACCGCAACAGCTGCCGCCAGGGCTGAGCGTCGCTATAAGCAATTGATAGCTAAGGGAATTTCTGCTAAACTTTCTGACTTACTGCAGGATTTGCAGGAGCGCGATGCCAGAGACAGTAGTCGAGGTACCGCCCCCTTGTTAGTCGCAGATGGTGCAAAAGTGCTTGAAACATCAGATTTGTCGATAGATCAAGCAGTTAAGACAGTTTTGGATTGGTATCAGTCTGCGATTGCCTAATTTTGTATGTAGTTGAGTAGTGAGCTGTAAGTAGTAGTTTTGGTGTCTGAAGAAACTCCACAACGCGACCTTTTCATTAGCGTGTTTCTTTAAGGCTTTTTTAACCTAACCCGTCGGGCCTTCTGACGGCACAAAGTGAATACACATGTCTGAATCATTTGCAGAATTATTTGAAGAATCATTAACCCGATCGAATATGAAGACCGGCCAAGTCATTTCGGCTGAAGTCCTTCGCATCGACCATAACTTCGTCGTTGTTAACGCTGGCTTAAAGTCTGAAGCGTTTATTCCTGTTGAAGAATTCCATAACGACGCTGGCGAGATTGAAGTAGCTCCTGGCGATTTCGTTTCTGTTGCTATCGACGCTCTTGAAAACGGCTATGGCGACACCATCCTCTCCCGTGATAAGGCTAAGCGCCTCGCATCATGGTTGAATTTGGAAAAAGCTCTCGAGCAAGCTGAGATCGTTACTGGTACTGTTACCGGTAAGGTTAAAGGCGGCTTGACTGTGATGGTTAACGGTATCCGCGCATTCTTGCCTGGATCACTTGTTGATACACGTCCAATCAAAGACACCAGCCCTTACGAAGGTAAGACGATGGAGTTCAAGGTTATCAAGCTCGACCGTAAGCGTAACAACGTAGTGTTGTCACGTCGCGCAGTTGTTGAAGCTAGCCAAGGTGAAGAGCGTGCTAAGTTGATGTCTAACCTTAAAGAAGGCGCAGTGGTTACTGGCCTTGTTAAGAACATCACAGATTACGGCGCGTTCGTTGACCTCGGTGGTATCGATGGCCTCTTGCATATTACCGATTTGGCATGGCGTCGCGTGCGTCACCCAAGCGAGATGTTGACTGTTGGTCAAGAAGTTACAGCAAAGATCTTGAAGTTCGATCAAGAGAAAAACCGTGTTTCACTCGGCGTGAAACAACTTGGTGATGATCCATGGGTTGGTATCGCTCGTCGTTACCCTCCAAATACCCGTTTATTCGGTAAAGTAACCAACTTGACTGATTACGGTGCATTCGTTGAAATCGAATCTGGTATCGAAGGTTTGGTACACGTTTCTGAAATGGATTGGACCAACAAGAACGTTGCTCCAAGCAAAGCTACTGCATTAGGAACCGAAGTTGAAGTAATGGTTCTGGATATTGATGAAGACAAGCGTCGTATTAGCTTGGGCATCAAGCAGTGCAAAGCAAATCCATGGGAAGAGTTTGCACGTTCACAGCAAAAAGGCGACAAGCTTTCTGGTGCGATCAAGTCTATTACTGACTTCGGCGTATTCATTGGCTTGCCTGGCGGTATCGACGGTTTAGTTCACCTCTCAGACCTTTCATGGAATGAGCCAGGCGAAGAAGCTGTTAAGAAATACAAAAAAGGTGATGAAGTTGAAGCCACTGTATTGGCAATTGATGTTGAGAAAGAGCGTATCTCTCTCGGTATTAAGCAATTGTCTGGTGACCCATTCAACAACTACACATCTGTTAGCGACAAGGGTAGCCTAGTAACTGGCACTGTGAAGGCTGTTGATGCTAAGGGTGCAACTATTCACTTAGCTGATGAAGTTGAAGCTTACTTGCGCGCTTCTGAGATCTCAACCGATCGCGTTGAAGATGCACGCAATGTATTGAAAGAAGGCGACAGCGTTACTGCCATGATCATTAATATTGATCGTAAGTCACGCGTAATCAATCTCTCAATCAAAGCAAAAGACAGCTCTGATCAACAAGATGCAATGAGCAAGCTCCAAGGTGATGCGCAGTCTGGCACAACCAATTTGGGTGCTTTGTTGAAAGCAAAATTGGACAATCAAGGCTAAATCAATATCGCCGCTCTCCATGAGGAGGGTGGCGATTCTTTATTGATAGATCATGACGGATCAAGAGCAACAAGCAATTACCCGCTCCGAACTAGTGGAGAGTCTCGCGGAGCAATTTCCGCAGCTTCTACCTAGGGATGTGGAGTTGGCTGTAAAAACATTGCTGGACACAATGACCCAAGCCTTGGCTGAAGGGAAGCGTATTGAGTTGCGCGGCGTGGGAAGTTTTGTACTTCACCATCGTCCTGCACGCACCGGCCGCAATCCAAAGTCTGGCGAAAAGGTATTGATTCCAGAAAAACGTGTTCCCCACTTTAAGCCTGGTAAAGAATTGCGCGAGCGCGTTGATTACAAGCCCTTAAAACAGGCGGGCCCCAAAGAGGGTTCAGGTGCCTAGTATTCAGGCTCATCCTCAGTGGTCCATTCGGGCCATTTTTTTATTTAATTTCTGCACAGCATGATTCAGATAGCGACATCCTGGTTACTACTTCTGCCAATTATGTTTGGTATCGGCTGGTTAGCGTCTCGTTGGGACTTGCGTCTTGAGAATCGCATGGACGAGCGTGAGCGTATGCGCCAGCAGCGTTCCACCTTTAAAGGTCTCAGTCTTTTATTAAATGAGCAGCCCGATCAGGCGATTGAGACGCTCGTAAAGATTGCGCAGCTTGATCCTGAAACGATTGAGTTGCATTTTTCTTTGGGTAATTTATTCCGTCGTCGTGGTGAGACTGAACGCGCTATTCGAGTACACCAGCATTTGGCCAATCGTGATGACTTAAAGCTGCGTGATCGTGATCATGCTGCTTATGAGTTGGGGCGCGACTTTTTGCGTGCAGGTTTATTGGATCGCGCTGAAGCCTCATTGAACCGTGTGGGTGATGGTAAGTATGCTGTTCCGGCTAAGGAAAGCTTATTAGAAATGTATCAAGTTGAGCGTGATTGGAAGAAAGCCATCATTGCTGCAACTGAGCTTGAGAGTCTGCAAGGAAAATCTCACCATACTGAAATTGCTCAATTTCATTGTGAGTTAGGTCAAGATGCATTGCGTCGCAAGGATTTGGTTGAAGTTGAGCAGTCTATTCAACGGGCTTTGCAGGCGGTTCCTAATCATGCGCGCGCTCTGATTTTGCAGGGCGATTACTTTATGGCCACAGAGCGTCCAGCGCAGGCTATCGAGGCTTGGAGCGTGATCGCTTCTTTGCATCCTGCTTATATGCACCTGCTTGCTGATCGTTGGATGTTGGCTCATACCGCTTTAAGTAAAGAGAATGAAGGTTTAGATCGCCTGGTTGAGCTTCTGAAAACCCAAGCCTCTGGTGAGTTGCTCGATATTGTGCATAAACAGTTAACAGTTATTCGAGGTCCACAGGCTGCAAATGCGATGCTTTCAGAAGTGATGCAGCATTCACCATCACTGAGCGCATTATCTAAGATGGCAGAAACCCGTTTGGCATTGGAGCAAGGCAGTGCGAGCCCTGAAAGAATTTTGGAGCTCCAATCTATTTTGAATTTATTGCGTCAACGAACTACGAGTTTGGCTCGCTATACCTGCGGTAACTGCGGTTTCCGGGCGCGCAGGTTTTATTGGCAATGTCCAGGCTGTAATCATTGGGAGGCATACTCCCCCAGAAGAAGTGAAGGGGTTGCTCCTAGCGGCCCTTCAATGTAATACCATTTATAAATAGACTTTATTAGGGGTTCACTTGAAAGTTACTATCGTTGGCAGTGGATATGTAGGCTTAGTTACTGGCGCCTGCCTCGCTGAGCAAGGGAACAATGTTTTTTGTTTGGACCTGGACCCTAAGAAAATTGAAATTCTGAATTCTGGTGGTGTGCCTATTTATGAGCCAGGTCTAAAGGAAATGATTGAGCGCAATCGCGCTGCTGGCCGTTTGCAGTTTTCAACTGATATTGCTGCTTCTGTTGCTCATGGCGATATTCAATTCATCGCTGTTGGCACGCCTCCTGATGAAGATGGTTCTGCAGATTTGCAATATGTTGTTGCTGCTGCTCGTAATATTGGCCGTCATATGACAACTCCTAAAGTCATCGTGGATAAGTCTACTGTGCCAGTGGGCACTGCCGATAAAGTGTCTGAAGCGATTTCAGAAGAGCTCGAAAAGAGAGGGCTTTCAACTGAACTTTGTTCAGTAGTTTCCAATCCGGAATTTTTAAAAGAAGGTGCGGCTGTTGAGGACTTTATGCGTCCCGACCGCATTGTGATTGGTACTGAAAGTACGCCTGCTGGTTTGCGTGCCAAAGAGCAAATGCGTAGACTATACGCGCCCTTTAATCGCCATCATGAGCGTACCTATTACATGGACGTTAAGAGCGCAGAGCTCACTAAGTATGCAGCAAATGCCATGTTAGCCACTCGTATTTCGTTTATGAATGAACTAGCGAATCTAGCTGATTTAGTTGGCGCCGATATTGAAGCGGTACGACAGGGTATTGGCGCAGACTCTCGTATTGGTTTTGGCTTTCTCTACCCCGGAACTGGTTACGGAGGCTCTTGCTTTCCAAAAGACGTGTCAGCTTTATCTAAAACAGCCAAAGAGCACGGCAGAGAGCTTAAGATTTTGGATGCCGTTGAAGCGGTTAATGAAATTCAAAAGTACATCTTGGTTGAAAAAATTGAGAAACGTTTTGGTAAAGATCTTTTAGGAATGAAGTTTGCGCTTTGGGGTCTTGCGTTTAAGCCTAATACTGACGATATGCGTGAAGCACCTAGTCGAGTGATTATTCAAGAGTTGGTTAAGCGTGGAGCTACCATAGTTGCATACGATCCCGTTGCTATGCCGGAGGCGAAACATTGCTTTGATCTAGATTTCCAGGGTAACTCAGAAGGTTTGAAAAAAGTTTCTATGGTTGCTGACCCTATGGCCGCCTTAGATGGTTGCGATGCTCTAGTGATTGCTACTGAGTGGAAGGTCTTCCATACCCCTGATTTTGATCAAGTCATGCAAAAGCTAACTCGCCCTATTATTTTTGACGGCCGTAATCTATATGAGCCAACCGCCATGAAAGAGCTGGGTATTGAGTACCATGGCATTGGGCGACATAATTAAGAGCATACAAATGGAAAAAGCAAACCGCGAACAGTTTTCTAAAACACGCCTGCTGGTAGTGGGTGATGTCATGCTCGATCGTTATTGGTTTGGTGATACCAGTCGTATTTCACCTGAGGCGCCCGTGCCGGTTGTTCAAGTTGGCAAGATTGATGAGCGTTTAGGTGGCGCAGCAAACGTAGCTCGTAACGTCGCCGCTTTAGGGGCTCAAACCACTATTCTTGGTGTGGTTGGTAATGATGAACCAGGTAAGCGGGTCGCAGAGCTCCTTAAATCAGGCGGTGTTGATAGTCAGTTGGAAATTGATGCAGATGTACCTACCATCGTCAAATTGCGTGTGATTGCAAGGCAACAACAGTTAATTCGTTTGGATTTTGAAGAGACCCCCAGTGAAAAAGCGTTAGCTCATAAGTTAGAGCGTTTTGAAAAATTAGTGGGAACTGCTGATGTAGTCATCCTCTCTGATTACGGTAAGGGTGCCTTAGGTCAAGTAGCTCACATGATTGAGCAAGCACGGGCACAGAACAAAATTATCTTGGTTGATCCCAAGGGTGAGGATTATGAGAAGTATCGTGGGGCTACCGTATTAACGCCGAATCGTAGTGAGCTGCGTCAGGTCGTAGGCCAATGGTCAAGCGAAGAAGACTTAACTAACAAAGCTCAGGCCCTCAGAAAATCTCTTAATTTAGAGGCGCTCCTTTTGACGCGTTCCGAAGAAGGGATGAGTTTATATACTGAGGCTGGTGTGAGCCATGTAAAAGCGCAAGCGCGCGAAGTGTTTGACGTATCCGGCGCTGGCGATACTGTTATTGCTACTCTTGCTGTTGCTGTAGCGGCTAAATGGCCCCTAGAGAAGGCAATGGCTTTGGCTAATCGTGCAGGCGGCATTGTGGTTGGTAAGTTGGGAACCGCAACCATTACTTCTGAGGAATTACAGTGACTATTATCGTAACTGGAGCAGCTGGTTTTATTGGTGCCAATATTGTCCAGGCGCTCAATGCGCGCGGCGAGAAAAATATCATTGCAGTCGACGACTTACGTCCTGCCGATAAATATCGAAATTTAGCTGATTTAGACATTATTGATTATCTTGATAAAGATGAATTTCTAGAGGCATTTAGAAGCGGAAAGCTTGGTAAGATCAAAGCCGTTTTTCATGAGGGTGCTTGTTCAGACACCATGGAAACAGACGGTATTTTCATGATGGCAAATAATTATCGCTACACCATGGATTTACTTGATATCTGCACAGAGCAAAAAGTACAGTTGCTGTATGCCTCTTCAGCGGCCACCTATGGCGGCTCTGATGTCTTTATCGAAAGCCGCGAGCATGAGAAGCCGCTCAATATCTATGGCTACTCTAAGTTTCTGTTTGACCAAGTAATGCGTAAGCGTTTTGCTGAGAACGCAAATACAGCACAAGTAGTGGGCTTTCGGTATTTCAATGTGTATGGCCCACGTGAGTCCCATAAAGGTCGCATGGCATCTGTGGCTTTTCATCAATACCATCAGTACAAGGCTAATGGCCATGTCAAACTGTTTGGTGAGTATGGCGGCTATGGCCCTGGTGAACAAAGCCGTGACTTTGTATCCGTTGAAGACGTAGTCAAAGTCAATTTATTCTTTTTAGACCACCCAGAAATTAGCGGCATCTTTAATTTGGGTAGCGGTCGTGCGCAGCCATTTAACGATGTTGCACATGCAGTAGCAAATGGGATGCGTAAGCTTGACAAGGCAACCCCAGCAACTTTGCAAGAATTGGTTAAAGAAAAAGCCATTGAGTACATTCCATTTCCAGATGCATTAAGAGGAAAATATCAGTGTTTTACCCAAGCAGACCTAACCAAGTTAAGGGCTGCAGGCTATAAAGAGCCCTTCCTGAATGTAGAGCAAGGTGTAGGCCGATACATTGAGTGGCTAGAGGCGAATGCGGGGTTTTTAGCCAATCCTTTAGATAGCAAATAAGACTCATCATGACTAAAGCTCTTTTGGCTTTTGTCATTTGGATTGTTAGTGGCGCAGTAACTGCCCAAGTTTTTGATATTCCGCATGGAGAAGAGGCACCCACTAGGACTTTGTTGGTAAGCACAGCAAAACCTCGCGCATTAGTATTACTTTTTCCTGGAGGTGGCGGTGTTGCGGGAATCTTTGATAACAGCTCAGCAAAGAGTCGACATACTTTTGTACGCTCAATAAACCTATGGGGTCAGTATGGTATTGATGCAGTATTGGTTGATAGCCCATATGATTTAGGGGATCTGCGCAGAGGAAATCTTCGGGGACGCCAGGATCATTTAACTAGGGTTAATGAGGCAGTTTCTTTCTATAAGACAAAACTTCATTTACCTGTTTGGATATTTGGGCACAGTATGGGGACTTCAACAGCCACCTACTATGCAAATAACTTGCCAGTAGGGCAGGAACAGATTGCGGGCATCATTATTGCCGGGACAATTCATACTGCATCTTTAAATAAGGAAGTAAGCCTTCCGGTTTTAGGGATTCATCACGCAAGCGACGGTTGTGCTGGCACTCCATTATCAGCGACTGCTGACATTATCCAAAATAGACCCACTAAATATATCTCTCAGCTCGATGTCATTGAAGGAGGTATTACGGAGGGCAATGTTTGCGATTCCTTTGCCTACCATGGCTTTAATCAAACCGAGCCTGAATTAATCAAACGAGCTGCTCAATTTATATTAAGTCATTAGTGATATGTAAGTCTTTACCGATTTGTTTGTAGCTGCCAGAATTTAGTCAACATAGCTTTAGCTACTTCGTTGTAAACGATCCACGCACACTTTGTGTCCGTGGATTTTTTATTAACCAATGGAGAGTCAATGTTGATGAATATAAATTTAAGTCATGCGAAGAGTTTGGTAGGTACTTTTATTGTTGCGGGAGGTTTAGCGCTCGCTTCTTTGGGTTTTGCAATTGCAGCCCCAATAAATGTCAATACGGCAACCCAAACTGAGTTGGAGAGTATTAAGGGTATTGGGCCATCAAAAGCAAAAACCATTATTGCCGAGCGTTTAGATGGTGGCCATTTTCAAGATGCCAATGACTTGCAAAAAAGAGTCCGAGGTATTGGTATGAAATCGGTGGAAAAGATGGTGGATAACGGTTTAACGATTGAAGCCCCCAGCTCCTTTCGGGAGCCCAATGGCAGAACAAAGAAGGAGGGCGGTAGTGCTGGCAGACGCAATTCTCGTAATCAAGCTGGTACTCGCTCTCAGCCGGAACGTACGGGAGCAACTCGCAGAAATTAAACCCTTTCGGGTGTAGGCTTGCTTATGGCTAAAATGGCTCCATGAGTAAACCCGATTACCTAACAATTTCACAAACAGTTGGCAATACACCTTTAGTGCGCTTGCAGCGTATTCCGGGTGTTGAAAATGAGCAACGTAATAATGTGATTCTGGGTAAGTTAGAAGGAAATAATCCAGCCGGGTCGGTGAAAGACCGACCTGCGCTGTCGATGATCATGCGCGCTCAAGAGCGTGGGGAAATTAGACCTGGCGATACCTTAATTGAAGCTACCAGTGGTAATACTGGTATTGCATTGGCAATGACTGCTGCCATGTTGGGTTACAAGATGGTTTTAGTAATGCCAGAGAATCAAAGTATTGAGCGTCGTCAAAGTATGGCTGCTTATGGCGCTGAACTCATCCTAACTGCAGCATCTGGTGGTATGGAATTTGCTAGAGATTACGCACTTCAGCTTCAAAGGGAAGGTCGCGGTAGATTGCTCGATCAATTCGCTAATCCTGACAATCCAAGAGCGCATCTTGAAACTACAGGCCCAGAAATTTGGCGTGATACCGATGGTCAGATCACCCACTTTGTTTCAGCTATGGGCACAACAGGAACGATTACAGGGGTTTCAACTTATCTCAAGTCTATGAATCCGGCTATCCAAATTATTGGAGCGCAACCTGAAGAGGGTTCGCAAATTCCAGGTATCCGCAAATGGGCACCAGAATATTTACCAAAAATTTATCAGGGCGATAGAGTAGATCGCATCGAGTATGTGACTCAAGCAGATGCTGAGGATATGGCTCGTCGCTTGGCGGTAGAGGAAGGAATCTTTTGTGGCATCTCAGCCGGAGGAGCGCTGGTGGTGGCTTTGCGTATCGCTAGGCAAGTTGAAAATGCCACAATTGTCTTTATTGTCTGCGATCGCGGTGATCGCTATTTATCTACAGGTGTATTTCCTGCGTAAGCTTAGCCTGTAGTTTTGCTAGCAGACTTTGATTTTTTCTTTCCGCTAGACTTTTTTGCTGGCACTGTTTCGTGACTTGCTTTGCTGTTAGTTGCCTTGGGTGAAGCTTCAATTGGAACTACACTGCGGTTCTTGTATCCCAAAGCTTCTGCGAATTCAGCCACACTCTGAGCATAAAAGTAGCTGCGGTTGTATTGAACAATCGTGAGAAAGTTATTCAGACCTACAAAGTATTGCACTTGATCTGCGCCATCTTTATCTGGATAGGGTAGATCCACAATCATGGCTTTACTTTGCGGCTCAACGCCACCACGTTGAAGATCGCCTTGCTGTTTACTCAGAATGCCTTTTTCAATCAATTCGGCAACGGTGTATTTCAGTTGAGGTTCACCATCCGCCAATTGCCTTGCTGCAGGTATGGCATTTTCCTGAACTGGGAAGTAAATTGGCATTCCCGCCTGCCAGCCATGCATTTTCATAAAATTTGCAACGCTAGCGATAGCATCTTTAGGACTTTGCTTCAGATCGATTCGGCCGTCACCATCCCCGTCTACTGCAAAACTCCGAATACTACTTGGCATAAATTGAGGCAATCCTATAGCTCCAGCGTAGGAGCTGTTTTGATTCAGGCAAGCGCTAAAACGAGCGCTATTGACACCTTGGTTACTGTTTTTGCCCGGAAGGCTTCCACCCGCTTCTTTCCAGCATAGGAGGATAAGTTCCTTGAGCTGATCTTTGAATAATTGCTCACGCGCAACCTTATTGGGGGTGTCTGGATAACTAAAGGCTAAAGTGGAGAGAACATCTTTGACCCGGAAGTTGCCAGTTTGGCGACCGTAAATCGTTTCAATGCCAATAATGGCCACAATCACTTCCGCTGGAACTCCAGATTCTTGCTCTACTTGAGTTAAATAGGCTTGGTTTTCTTCCCAAAAAGCCTTGCCAGCCTTGAGGCGGATGGGTTCGATAAAGCGCTTGCGATAAACCAGCCAATTTTTCTTAAAGGTGCCCGATGGGGGTAATACCAATTTGCGTATTGACGGAATCGTTTTAGCATCAAGAAAGCCCGTTTGTAGGGTTGAAAGCGGGATTTCTTGAGTTTCTGAGACTTGAGTCAATAAAACGTTGAGATTTTGGCTATAGCGCGCCTCAGTAAGAGCATCGTCTGCTTGGTTTACGATGGGTTGCTGGGGGGCAGATTGCTGCGTAGGGGCGCTAGTGCAGGCGCCCAAAGCTAAGGCAATCAGTAGAGAATAGGTGCGAAAGAGCATGCGTGAAGTATCGGATAGTTGGAATTGATGCACGTGTTATTTAAATTATAAAAAATACAGTTTTGCTATTAAGGATTTTAAGTAATGACAACAGGATACATAACTCATCCAGACTTTCTCAAACATGAGATGGGTAGCCACCATCCAGAGTGTCCAGAACGAATTCAGGCTATTAATGACCAATTGATCCGCAGCGGTATCGATGTATTTTTACATCACTTAGATGCCCCTTTGGCTAGCGAGGAGCAGCTTGAGCTAGTACATAGCCCAGATCATATTGCCTTTGTTAAAGAGCAGGCGCCGGAATCTGGATATGCCATGCTCGATGGAGACACCATCATGAACCCATTTACCTGGACCGCTGCCTTACGTGCATCGGGTGCCGCCATCGCAGGGGTAGATGCGGTGATGAAGGGTGAAGTAGAGAATGTGTTTTGCGCAATACGGCCACCAGGTCACCATGCAGAGCCAACTCGTTCAATGGGTTTTTGTCTTTTTGATAATGTTGCTATTGCTGCGCGTTATGCCATGGAGGCTTATGGCATTGATCGGGTGGCCATCATTGATTTTGATGTTCACCATGGAAATGGTACGGAAGCTGCTTTTTTCAATGATCCTAATGTATTGATGTGTAGTTTTTTCCAACATCCTTTTTATCCCTATAGCGGACTAGATCACGCCAATAATATGGTGAACGTACCATTGCCAGCAGCGACTCGTGGTGATGTGGTGCGTTCTATTGTGGATGAGCGCTGGATGCCAGCTTTAAGAAATTTTGAACCTCAGCTCATTATCATTTCAGCAGGCTTTGATGCACATCGCGAAGATGATTTGGGTCAAATGGGTCTGGTTGAAGAAGACTATGCGTGGATCACTCGGCGTTTAAAAGAAATCGCTAATGAATACGCTCAAGGCCGTATTGTGAGTTGCCTTGAGGGCGGATACAACTTGTCAGCTCTTGGGCGCAGTGTCGTAGCCCACGTAAAGGCTTTGGCTGATATCTAATTTAACTTGATTAATTGAAAAGTAACACTGTTATTGAAAGTAGATGATGGCCAATATTTATGAGCAAGGTTTAGAGCGAAACCCCGCCAACTACACCCCAATTACTCCCATATTGTTTTTGGAGAGATCGGCCGAAATTTATCCTAATAAGACAGCAATCATTCATGGAAAGTTGCGTCAAACATGGCAACAAACTTATGAGCGTTGTCGCCGCTTAGCCAGCGCCCTACAAAAGCGTGGCATTGGTCTAGGCGATACGGTGGCAGTGATGTTGCCAAATACTCCCCCGATGGTAGAGGCGCACTTTGGCATTCCGATGGCAGGTGCTGTATTGAACGCACTAAATACTCGATTAGATGCTGAGTCAGTTGCATTCATGCTTAATCATGGTGAAGCAAAGGTAGTAATTGTCGATCCTGAGTTTTCTGGCGTGATGAAGAAAGCGCTTGAAATCGTAAAAAAAGATAGTGGCCGTGAAATCTTGGTGATCGATGTCGAAGAAAAAGAATTTGATGTTCCTGGTGAGTGTTTAGGCACTGTGACTTACGATCAACTGCTATCTGAAGGTGATCCAGAATTTCCTTTGATCGTGCCTGAAGATGAGTGGCAAGCGATTTGCTTAAATTACACCTCGGGAACGACAGGTAACCCGAAAGGGGTGGTTTATCACCATCGTGGTGCTGCGATTAATGCGGTATCGAATGTGTTGGATTGGGACATCAATAAACATCCTATTTATTTATGGACATTACCCATGTTCCATTGCAATGGCTGGTGCTTCCCATGGACGATTGCTGCTCGTGCAGGCGTAAATGTTTGTTTACGTCGAGTTGACGCGCAACATATTTTTGCGGCGATTAAAGAGCATGGTGTGACTCATTATTGTGCGGCACCGATTGTTCATAACCTGCTGGTAAATGCCCCTGATGAGCTCAAGGTAGGTGTCCCATCAGGCGTTAAGGGTTTAATTGCTGGGGCTGCACCTCCAGCCTCGATTATTGAGGGCATGGAAAAGCTGGGTTTTGATTTAACCCACGTGTATGGATTAACTGAGGTATATGGTCCCGCAGCAGTCTGTGTAAAGCAAGATGAATGGAATGACGTAGATATTGGTGAGCGCGCTCGCTTAAATGCACGTCAAGGTGTGCGTTATCACATGCAACAAGCGATTGATGTGATTGATCCAGAAACAATGCAGCCTGTACCAGCCGATGGTGAGACGATGGGCGAAATCATGTTTAAGGGCAATATCGCGATGAAGGGATACTTGAAGAATGAAAAAGCGACCAAAGAAGCCTTTGAGGGTGGTTGGTTTCATTCTGGAGATTTGGCAGTCAAAAATCCCGATGGTTATGTGAAGATGAAGGATCGCAGCAAGGACATTATTATTTCTGGTGGTGAAAACATCTCTTCTGTTGAGGTAGAGGATGTTCTCTATCGCCACCCAGCGGTTAATGCGGCTGCAGTCGTTGCTAAACCAGACCCTAAATGGGGCGAGACGCCTTGCACTTTCTTGGAAATCAAGCCTGGAGCTGAGGTGACTGTTGAGGAAATGATTGCCCACTGCAAGCAACATTTAGCCGGATTTAAGGTCCCCAGAGCCATTGTCTTCTGCGAGCTTCCTAAGACGTCCACTGGAAAAATTCAAAAGTTTGAATTGCGTAAGCAGGCTGGTTCAGCTGGGGCTATTGATGTCTAAGGAACTTCTTCGGGAGCAGTAAAATGATCGTTGCTCGAGTTTATAAATTAAATATCTTTTTGTAGAGATTGAGAATTACAAATGAAAATCCTAGTAGCTGTAAAACGGGTCGTAGATTACAACGTGAAGATCCGAGTGAAGTCTGATAACTCTGGCGTTGATATCGCTAACGTCAAAATGAGTATGAATCCTTTTGATGAAATTGCTGTAGAAGAAGCGGTTCGGCTGAAAGAGGCCGGCATTGCAACTGAAGTAGTGGTCGTTACTGCGGGCGTTACTCAGTGCCAAGAAACCTTGCGCACCGCTCTTGCTATTGGTGCTGACCGCGGCATTTTGGTAGAAACTGATTTGGATCTACAGCCACTGGCTGTAGCAAAAATTCTTAAAGCCCTCTCTGAAAAAGAGCAGGCTCAAATCATTATTCTGGGCAAACAAGCTATTGATGACGATAGCAATCAAACTGGTCAAATGTTGGCAAGTCTTCTCGATATTCCTCAAGCTACCTTTGCATCCAAAGTAGTGGTTGCTGATGGCAAAGCCACAGTGACGCGTGAAGTTGATGGCGGATTAGAAACTATTGCTCTCACATTACCAGCAGTGATCACTACAGACTTGCGCCTGAATGAGCCACGTTATGTGACCTTGCCAAATATTATGAAGGCCAAGAAAAAGACGATCGATATCGTGAAGCCTGAAGAATTGGGCGTTGATACTGCCCCACGCCTTAAAACACTCAAAGTCGAAGAGCCACCTAAGCGTAGTGCAGGTGTGATGGTTGCCGATGTAGCCGCTCTCGTAGAAAAGCTTAAAAATGAAGCGAAGGTGATCTAAATGGCTGCTCTTGTTATTGCTGAACACGACAATATTTCTTTAAAGGCTGCAACGCTCAATGCCGTTGCAGCAGCTTTGCAATGCGCACCAGAGGTCGATGTGCTGGTTGCTGGAAACCAATCTGATGCCGCTGCGCAAGCTGCAGCTCAAATCGCTGGCGTGCGTAAGGTGATTCAAATTGATGCTGCTTATTTAGCTGATCAATTAGCAGAGCCGCTTGCTGCACAAATTCTGGCATTGGCTGGCAGCTATAGCCATATTTTGGCGCCAGCTACCGCTAATGGAAAAAATGTGTTGCCACGTGTAGCTGCTAAGTTAGATGTTGCGCAGTTATCTGACATCACTAAAGTGATTACCGCAGATACTTTTGAGCGTCCTATCTATGCTGGTAACGCAATCGCAACAGTGCAGACTGGCGATCCAGTAAAGGTGATTACTGTAAGAACTACTGGTTTTGATCCAGTGGCCGCCACAGGTGGTTCAGCTGCCGTTGAAAAAGTTGCCGCTTCAGATAGCGCTGGAAAGTCTAGCTTTGTAGGTCGTGAGTTAACAAAATCAGACCGCCCTGAGCTGACAGCTGCCAAGATTATTGTTTCTGGTGGACGAGGACTGGGTTCTGGCGAAAAGTATCAAGAGCTGATTGCTCCATTGGCTGACAAGCTTGGAGCAGCTTTAGGGGCTTCGCGCGCCGCAGTTGATGCCGGCTATGTTCCGAATGATTACCAAGTTGGTCAAACTGGAAAAATTGTTGCACCCCAGTTGTATATCGCCGTAGGTATCTCTGGCGCTATTCAGCATTTAGCGGGCATGAAAGACTCCAAAGTAATTGTTGCTATCAACAAGGATCCAGAAGCACCTATCTTTGGCGTAGCTGATTATGGTTTGGTGGCTGACTTAAATACTGCAGTCCCAGAGCTGACGAAGGCCTTGGGTTAACTTAGGTTAGGTTTGCTATTGCGGTAATTGATCGTTCATATGAAATAAAGAGGAGTAGTAATGCCATACGTAGCCCCAGTAAAAGATATGTTGTTTGCGATGAATGAATTAGCTGGGCTATCTGAGGTTGTTGCTTACCCTACCTATGCCGAGGCTGGTGCTGATGTTGATCTGGCCCCAGCCATTTTGGAAGAGGCAGCAAAATTTAATCAAGATGTTGTTGCACCCCTTAACTGGCCTGGAGATCAAAACCCAAGCTCATTTAAAGAGGGGGTAGTAACAACAGCCCCGGGTTTTAAAGAGGCCTTTGAGCAATTTGGATCTGCTGGTTGGCAGGGTGTTGTACATCCCGCAGAATTTGGTGGTCAGGGATTACCAAAGTTAATTGCAACGGCTTGTTTTGAAATGGTGCACTCTGCAAGCCTGTCATTTGCCTTGTGCCCCATGTTGACTGATGGTGCTATTGAAGCGTTATTAACTGCAGCAAGTCCAGAGCTGCTAGAGCGTTTTGTTCCGAACATGATCTCTGGTGAGTGGACTGGCTCGATGTGCTTAACAGAGCCACAAGCTGGTTCTGATTTATCTATGGTGCGTGCACGTGCAGTGCCAGAGGGTAATGGCGCTTACAAGATATTTGGTACCAAGATTTATATTACTTACGGCGAACACGATATGGCAAAGAATATTGTCCATTTAGTGTTGGCGAGAACACCTGATGCACCCGAGGGCGTAAAGGGTATCTCATTATTTGTAGTGCCTAAATTCTTAGTGAATGCTGATGGTTCATTGGGTGACCGCAATGATGTGCATTGTGTATCTATTGAACATAAGCTTGGAATTAAAGCTAGTCCAACGGCTGTATTGCAATTTGGTGATCATGGTGGCGCTATTGGTTATTTAGTTGGCGAAGAAAATCGCGGTCTCGAATACATGTTTGTGATGATGAATGCAGCACGCTTTGCTGTTGGCATGCAGGGTATAGCAGTTGCTGAGCGTGCCTATCAAAAAGCGGTGCAGTATGCAAAAGATCGCGTGCAAAGTCGTGACCTGGCAGGATCGCCAGGCCCGGTAGCGATTATTCATCAGCCTGATGTGAAGCGAATGTTAATGACAATGCGCGCCTATACCGAAGCTTCACGTGCTTTAGCGTATTACGCCGCTGCTGCATATGATGCACAGCATGCTGACCCAGATGAAGCGGTCAAAAAAGCCAATCAAGCGATTTATGAATTCTTGGTACCTATTGTTAAGGGCTTTTCTACGGAGATGTCCATCGAGGTTGCTAGTTTAGGGGTGCAGGTCCATGGTGGCATGGGCTTTATAGAGGAGACTGGTGCAGCACAGCATTATCGCGATGCACGCATTCTGACTATTTATGAAGGCACAACAGCGATTCAAGCGAATGATCTAGTGGGTAGAAAAACAGTTCGTGATGGTGGTGCAACTGCTAAAGTGCTCTCACAAAAAATTGCTGAGACTGAAAAAGAATTGGCAGCTAGTAGTTCTGCCGATGCTCAAGCGGTACTTAAGCAACTAACTTTAGCGCGTGCTGCATTTGAAGAGGCAGTCGCGTATATTTTGGCAAATGCTAAGAGCGATGTTAAAGCGGTATACGCAGGCAGCTTTGCTTATTTGCGCTTAGCAGGCTTGGTATTGGGTGGCTGGCAAATGGCGCGAGGATTATTGGCTGCAGAACGTTTGCGTGAAACTGATCCGAGCTTTTATAGCGCAAAAATTGCGACAGCCCGTTTCTTTGCAGAGAATTTAATGCCTCAGACGCAAGCGTTGGCAACCTCTATTGTTGAAAGTGGGTATTCAACCAATGCACTGGAAGTAGAGCAGTTTTAAATACTTTAAACAGAACTCATCAAGCTCAAAAAGCTATCCGCTATTACTGGGATAGCTTTTTTGCCTCATAAATCTGTGAAATAAAAAATTGCTCAAAAGAGATGGCTAAAAAAGTCATCATGACACCGGCCCCAAGAACCAGTGAAAAAATAACAGTCAGCACTACCAGCCATCCAGATTGACTGCGCTGATGCTCGGCAATATTCGGGTTAAATTGGGCGTCCCATTTTTCATCTGGACGTAAGCCAAATGCAATCGTGCTCAGCCAACTTGCCTCTATTGCTATAAAGCCAAAAGTGAGAAGCACCCAGCCTGGTGCTGAATGAAAGTGTGCATCTTTTAGTAGAGACCAGCCTAATATTCCGCCAACTAGGGCGAGTAATTGTGACCAAGCCCAAAAAGATTTAAGGCCTTGCAAGTAAAAGCAGTTGAGACCGCTGCCTGGAAAAAATAATCCGAGGGCGCAAAAAATAAGTTTTGATTTTTTCATGAAGACTGGTGTTTACTTGATTGAGTTAGGACGTTGCGTAAAACTTAATACTTCACGATCTGTTCCAATCATGAGTAGCTGGTCGCCATTACGAACAATACTGCGGTAATCATTTAATTCATAAAGAAAATCATTTTCTAATTCCATGCGTTGCGGGCTACAAGACATTTTTGTGCTGGCGATTTGTTTTAAAGAAAAGCCGCGACCATCTTCATCCAATTGCGCGGTGAAGCGATTGCATCCAGTTGAACCACTTACGCGTTGGCCATTGGCATCAAATATGATTTGAATGGGGTTGTTGCTTTCGCCCTGAGGAATCTGACGGGTGCGCACTTCGCCATTCGAGTTAGGGGCTAAGTTCCAGCGGGTAAGCTCCCATTTGGTGTTTTTGAGCTCACTGCTTGGAGGGCTCACTTTGGCCCCACAAGGTGGAATCACATTCGCGCACGCAACCAAAAGACTAGCGCTGAGGCAGAAAACACCTCTTAATCCAGTATTTAAGTAGTTTTTAAAGGGTCTGCGAAGTGCTGTTTTGGCGAACATATTTACCTAAGTTATTGTTTTGTATATATTTTTTATATCGTTCCGACTTCTATTCTAATCGCTTCACTGCTGAAATAGGTGGAAGAAGTAGGGGTTTTCGTCTAGAATATGAGGTTTTCCGCTTCACCATAAGTTGGTTTGGTGGGCTGGAGCCCAAGATTTTTAGTAGAAATTTCATTGGGTTGTAATCAACCTGTTTTCATTTTAGATTTTAAGGAATAAGTATGGTCGTCATTCGACTGGCACGCGGCGGTTCTAAGAAGCGCCCTTTTTACAGCATCGTTGCTACTGATAAGCGCAACCGTCGTGACTCGAACTTTATCGAGCGTATTGGTTATTTCAATCCACAAGCAGCGGCTACTGAGCAAGCAATGCGCATTGCTCAAGATCGTTTGACTTACTGGACTGGCGTTGGTGCACAAATTTCACCAACTGTTGTTCGTTTAATCAAGAACAATCCAGCTGTTTAATTCCGTTTGCTGAGATCTTCATCTTGATGGTGAAGATGTCGGCGATAGGATTTTTAGTTTTTTTATTTCGGGAAAATAGGGTGTCTTACAAATGAGTACACCTTCCCTAGATAACTTGATAGAGCTAGGCGCCATTTCTGAGGCGCAAGGTTTGCAGGGGCAAGTAAAGGTTAGACCTCACTCGCCCGACCCTGTAGCTCTACTATCTTCTAAAGTTGTTTGGCTTTCACTGTTACCGCGTCGTTCTGCGGGGGCTTTGTCATCGACTGAAGAAGCCACTCTCACACAGTACAAAGTAAAAAGCGCAAAAATGCATAGCGGTAATGTCGTGCTTACTTTAGATGGTGTATCTGATCGCGATCAAGCGCTAGCCTTAAAAGGTGCACGTATTCTTCTTGATAGAGATGCATTTCCTAAGGCAGAAAGCGACTCTTACTACTGGGTAGATCTCATTGGCTGCAAAGCAAAAAATTTGCAAGATGAGATATTGGGTGATGTGATTGATGTGACTGAGAACGGTGCGCATGGCGTTATTGCTATTGGCGACATTTCGACTAAAACAATTCAATACCTTGTTCCTTTTGTGAAGGAAGTTGTTCGTAATGTGGATCTACCAAACAAGTTATTAACACTGGATTGGCAATCGGATTGGGTGTAAGCCTAGCCAACTGAACTATGCGTTTTGATGTAGTCACCTTGTTTCCTGAAATGTTTTCTGCTTTAACGCAGTGGGGCATTACTGGTCGGGCCTGTCAGCAGTCTTTAGCCAGTGTCCATTTATGGAACCCAAGAGATTTCTGCCCTGATCCCCGTAAAACAGTAGATGACCGCGCTTATGGTGGCGGCCCCGGCATGGTCATGATGGCCAAGCCTCTGGAAGATACAGTAGCAGGTATACAGGCCTCACATCAGGCAGCTGGCATTAAAAGCGGCCCCATTTGCCTTCTGGCCCCTCAGGGGGAGCGGTTTTCACAGAAGATAGCGACAGATATCCTCGATTACGGAAATTTAAGCTTTATTTGTGGGCGATATGAGGCTGTAGATCAGCGTTTTATTGATCGAAACGTAGATATCCAGCTTTCTATTGGCGATTTTGTGCTTTCTGGGGGTGAAATCCCCGCTATGACCATCATGGACGCAGTCATTAGGCTTGTTCCAGGAGCGCTTGGAGATGGTGAATCAGCCACCCAGGACAGCTTTATGAATGGCCTTTTGGACTACCCACACTACACGCGCCCTGAAATATATGAAAATTTATTGGTTCCAGACGTGCTTTTAGGCGGACATCACGCTAAAATAGCAGATTGGCGTCGGCAGAAGTCTTTAGAGCTGACGTTAAGGTTAAGGCCGGATCTGATTGAGTCGGCCCGTGCCAATGGGTTGCTAACCCGAGAAGATGAACAATTTCTTCGCTCGCTGTGATTATTCTCAGAGGTGATTTAAAGGTTTGGTTTTTGGTTTAGTGAAATTGTTTTAACTGCATCCTCTATTAGGTCCGTTGATTGATATCTCGGGATTAAACGCTAATACGATGTTTAAGGATTAAAAATGAATTTGATCGAAAAAATTGAGCAAGAAGAAATTGCTCGCTTAAGTGCCAACAAAACTCTTCCAAGTTTTGCACCTGGCGATACAGTAGTTGTAGGTGTAAACGTTGTTGAAGGTGCGCGTAAGCGTACTCAGGCTTTTGAAGGTGTTGTGATTGCTAAGCGTAATCGCGGACTCAATTCCAGCTTTATCGTTCGTAAGATTTCATCTGGCGAAGGTGTAGAGCGTACATTCCAAACTTACTCGCCATTGATCGCTAGCATTGAAGTCAAGCGTCGCGGTGATGTACGTCGTGCTAAGTTGTATTACTTGCGCGATCGTTCAGGTAAGTCTGCACGTATTAAAGAGAAGCTTCCTGCTCGCAAGGTGGCAGCGACTCCAGCCGCATAATCTATCCGGCTTGAAATAAAAAGGCGGCTTAGGTCGCCTTTTTTGTTACCTTAGAATATAACCATGACCAAGATCTCTAAACCCGAAGAAGACGCAATTAATGTTGCAGCTCCGCCGGGCTTTGATGCTCAATCGATTCCAATTCATGAGGTATGCGGTAATCAACAAAAGGTATCCCTGAATTTCTTGCGGCCAGCGGGTTTGAGGGAGCGATTTCAGGCTCCTCCTCAATGGGAGCCGGAGATTACCGATGAGAATCGGCACGTCATTGCCGCCGACATTATTGCGAAGCGACAGGCGGTTGGCAAAGTGACTAAAGCAGCCGTTTTGATTCCCTTGGTATTGAAGGAAGATGGTTTGTGGGTATTGTTAACCCAAAGAACAAATCACCTGCGCGACCATGCGGGCCAAATTAGTTTTCCTGGCGGGCGCATGGATCCTGAGGATGCAGGCCCAGAGGAGACTGCCCTGAGGGAGAGTAAAGAAGAAATTGGCCTAGATCCCAGTCGCGTGGAAATCATCGGTCACTTACCGGAATATTTAACAGTTTCTGGCTATAGCGTTACTCCAGTAGTAGGATTAGTCCAAGCTCAGGCAGAATACGTCTTAGATCCATTTGAAGTGGCTGATGTTTTTGAGGTGCCCCTAGAATTTTTGCTAGATCCTGCTAACCATCAGGTTAGGCTCTGGCAAAGTGAGCAGGGTGGACGTCGTTTTTATTCAATGCCTTACGAGAACCGCTTTATTTGGGGTGCTACTGCGGGAATGTTACGTAACCTATATCATTTATTAAAAGTATGACTTTCTTTTCTATTCTTTTCGCCCTCATCGCTGAGCAATACCGCCCAGTGACTTCTAGTCATTGGATTGCACGCATCTGTGCTCGTTGGTTAGATTGGGTTGCAGGTGAATTCGGCGGCAAGACTGAAGAGGGTGCAAGTCCAGTGGGTGCACGTATCGCGTGTATGGTCGCTTTTATTCTCCCGACCTTTTTGGTATTTATTGTTTATGTCACTTGTATGGTGACCTATCCGATATTGGGCTTTCTTTGGAATGTCTTGATTGCGTATTTGTTTTTTGGCTTCCGTCAATTTAGCCATTCATTTACAGCAGTACACGAAGCGATTGAGGCGCATGATCTTCCTGCTGCGCGTACTGCTTTAGGTGAATGGTATGGTCCTGAGCTAGACACTTCAAACCTTTCTGAGACTGAAGTGATCTCTTTAGCCTTAGAGCGCGCAATTATTGGCTCACATCATCATGTATTTGGTGTGCTCTTCTGGTTCATGATGCCAATGGGCCCAGCAGGCGTAGTTCTTTATCGCTTGGCTGATATTGCTTCACAGCGTTGGTCTGAGCGCGGTGACTTTAATTTAAGTGAAGCTTCACGTCATTTCTTTTATGTATTAGATTGGATTCCAGCACGCATTACCGCAATGGGCTTTGCGATTGTTGGTAATTTTGAAGGCGCATTATATGGCTGGCGCTACCTGACTCAAAAATGGTCAGACTCTTTATCAGCTGTCATTTTGGCGGCGGGAAGTGGCGCGCTTGGTGTACGTCTTGGTGAACCATTAAGCGAGCCTGATAGTGATGAAGCCTTGCGCATGGCTGAGGCGGGTGAGCCTGTAGTTTACGAAGTGGGTTTAGAGCCTACAGAGCGGTCAATGCGTTCTGCCGTTGGATTGGTGTGGCGTTTGGTTATCGCTTGGATGGCTTTGTTGCTAATGCTGACCATCGCTCTTTGGCTTGGCTAATTCCCTGAATTTGAGTATCGGCAGTTTTTGAGTCCGAACGAAGTTGTCTAAATAGCGCCAGTCTTTCTGGCGCTATTTCATTTCTATCTACTGCTGCGCGTACAGCGCAATCTGGTTCTGATTGATGTGCGCAATTATGAAAGCGACACTTGCCTAGTAAGTCTTTAAATTCTCTAAAAGCATGCTGGAGTTCACTGACCGACATATGCGCTAAGCCGAATTCCTGAAAGCCTGGCGAGTCAATCAGCGCTCCGAGCTTGCCAGACGCATCTCTACCCCATGATTCGGGCAACTCAAAATACCGACAGGCAGTCGTAGTGTGTTTTCCGGTATCCAATCGAACGGAATATTCTTGAGTCAATGCAGCAGCATTGGGTACCCAGGCATTTAACAAGCTGGATTTACCCATTCCAGATTGACCAACAAAAACAGAGACCTTGCCTTTGAGGGCAGACTGTAGCGCATCGATCGATGCCGGATCAAATTTAGCAGAGACTTCACTAACGGGGTAGCCCATACGCGCATAAGGCGCAATGATTTTGCGAGCATGCTCTATATTGTCTGGCAGATCACATTTATTGAGTAGGATATGCAGACCGATTTGATTGGTCTCTGCTGCCACTACTGCTCTTCCCAGGAGATCTGGTGAGAAAGCGGGCTGTGTTGCTAGCACAATGAGAATTTGATCGACATTAGACGCAATCAATTTGCTCTTAAAAGCATCTGATCGATAGAGCAAGTTTTCACGAGGTTCTATTTCAATAATGCGCGCTTGGTCTACTGAAGTCATTTCCAGCAGCATGCGATCACCAACGGCACCAATATGTTGCTTAGCAGGTGTACTGACTTGAATTAAAGGACCGCTTGGAGATTCGTTACCTGCAGCATCTGCAATCAAACGCTGCGCTAAGTAATGCCTTCCATAAGAAGCAGTTAATAGCGCGCGAAATTGTTCCATATTTATGAGCTAAAGCGTTGCAGATTAGCAATGCGTAATGGGGCCGGAGGGTGTGAGCTATAGAACGCCGTATAAATCGGATCAGGGGTCAAAGTAGAAGCATTGTCTTGATAGAGTTTGACTAAGGCAGAAATTAAATCCTTGGCAGAAGACTTTTCTGCAGCGAAACCATCGGCCTCATATTCATGTTTACGAGAAGCTAGACTAGAAAGTGGCGTGAAGAAAAAACTAAATACGGGGGATACGAGCATGAAGAGTGCCAAGGCTAATCCACCGTTATAGCCATTGAGGTTAGGCATGACACCGAGGTCAGTATAGAACCACACTTGGGTACTAATCCAACCTAGCAAAGCAAACATAGCAAAGCTTAAGGCAAAAGAAACCAATAGACGCTTGCGGATATGCTTGCACTTAAAGTGACCCAGCTCATGCGCCAGTACGGCCTCTACTTCACCGGGGTTCAACTTTTCAATTAAGATGTCAAAGAAAACAATCCGCTTTGCTTTGCCCATGCCCGCAAAAAAAGCATTGCCATGAGCACTCCGTTTGCTGCCATCCATCACAAACAGACCTTGGCTTGCAAAGTCGCAACGTTTTAGAAGCGCTTCGATTTGAGTTTTGAGCGCACCTTCTTCCAAGGCTTGGAATTTATTAAAGAGGGGCGCAATAAAGGTGGGGAAGATCCATTGCATGAGCAAGCTAAATACAGTGATCACAGCCCAAGCCCAAAGCCACCATAGATCGCCAGATTTAGCCATCAGCGTGAGAATGACCCACAGAAGTGGGATGCCGATTGCGGCACCCACAAGAAGACCTTTAAGCATGTCTGCAAAAAATAACTTTTTACCCATACGATTAAAGCCAAAGCGCTCTTCCAGGTGAAATTGTTTGTACCAAGAAAAAGGCAAATCAAGCAATCCAGAAATAATGGCAATAGAGGCAAGTAAAGCAATTTGCTGGGTGATGCCTTCACCCAATAATTGCAGTAAGGTGATATTCAGGACTTCCAGTCCTCCCAAGAGGGTGAAGCCAATTAATATAATTGCGCTAACGCCATTTTCTAAAATACCAAGTCGTAATTTAGCAATGGTGTAGTCGGCAGCTTTTTGATGTTCAGCCAAGGTGATCTTTTCAGAAAACTCAGCTGGAACCTGATCACGGTGCTGGGCTACGTAGCGAATTTGTCGTTGGGAAAGCCAGTGGCGCAAGCCAAAGCTGGCAATAAATGCAATAAGAAAAACAATTGTGAATGTCATGAGATCATTATAGATATGAGCGAACAAATCAATACGGCAACAGCCAAAACAGCCTCACCGAGTGAGCATTTAATCTGGGTGGATATGGAGATGTCAGGCCTGAACCCTGAAACTGAGCGAATTTTAGAAATCGCCATTATTGTGACGGATGCCCACCTGAATACGATTGCCACGGCCCCTGTCTGGGTGGTTCACCAAGACGATGCAATCTTGGATGCGATGGATGCCTGGAATAAGGGTACCCATGGCCGCTCTGGCTTGATTGATAAGGTTAAGACTTCGACGTTAGACGAGGCTGCGGTGGAGGCTGAATGCATTGCCTTTTTAAAGCAATATATCAAGGCCGGTATTGCCCCTATGTGCGGTAATACGATAGGTCAGGACCGCCGCTTTATGGCCAAGTACATGCCAAAACTAGAGGCTTATTTTCATTATCGAAATGTGGATGTGTCAACTTTGAAAGAGCTTTGTAAACGCTGGCATCCAGAGTTAGTAAAAGGCTTTACAAAAAATCAAGCACACACAGCTTTGGCTGATATTGAAGAATCTATTGAAGAGCTCAAATACTATCGAGAGAAGTTTATTGTTCCGTTGCCACAATAAATAAGGTCCGCATGAGCGTACCTTATTACTTCAGGCTTGGACTTCATTGAGTTAATTATTTCTTGATGGCATTTTTGGGTCTAAAGGCTTTAACCACTTCTTCATTGGTTTCGATATAAGGTCCACCAATCAGATCGATGCAGTAGGGAACGGCTGCAAAAATACCAGGAACGATCGATTTACCGTTTTCATCCTTGAGGCCTTCTAAAGTCTCTGCTATTGCCTTGGGTTGACCGGGCAAATTGATGATGAGGGCAGCATGCCCCTCGATTTCACGAAGAACGGCAGTTTGTCTGGACAAAATAGCCGTAGGAACAAATTTCAGGCTGATTTGGCGCATTTGTTCGCCAAAGCCCGGCAACTCTCGAGTACCTGCTTCTAAGGTTGCCTCTGGAGTGACGTCTCTGCGCGATGGCCCAGTTCCGCCGGTGGTTAGCACCAGATCGCAACAAAACTCATCTACGAGCTCAATAATCGTTTCTGTAATGATCTCAGACTCATCCGCAATCAAACGCTCGTGCAAGGCACAGGAGTTCTTAATAGCCTTAATAAGCCAGGTTTGTAGGGTGGGAATGCCCTCGTCTTGATAGACACCCTTGCTGGCTCGGTCCGAAATGGAGATCAAGCCAATTTTGAGTTCGGAGGGAGTGCTGCGCTCCCAAGCTTGGTTATGCTTCATGTTTCTATTCTAGCTATTATTAGGGCATGTTTACATATTCATCCAGCCAGTTTCAAGAAATCATCAATTTCATGCTTAAAGAGGCCAAAAGAAGGGGTGCCTCGGACGCTGTGGCGGAAATTTCCGAGGGTCAAGGGCTTTCGGTAACGGTTCGCAAGGGTGAGGTAGAAACCATTGAGCAAAGTTTGGATAAGCAAGTTGGCGTGACTGTTTTTTTAGGGCATCACCGCGGCAATGCCAGTACCAGTGATTTTTCAAAGGAATCATTAAAAGCGACAGTCGACGCTGCGTATCACATCGCTCAACACACTGCTGAAGATGCTTGCGCTGGTCCAGCTGAAGCAGAGTTGCTTGAAAAAAATCCGATGGACTTAGATTTATTTCATCCATGGAATATCGATGCAGCAGGCGCAGTAGAAATTGCGCGAATTGCAGAGGGCGCAGCATTCTCTGTAAGTAAGCAAATACAAAATAGTGATGGTGCTTCAGTCTCTGCCCATCATGCACATTTTATGATGGGTACTTCTCACGGGTTTATGGGAGGCTATCCTTTTTCTCGCCACTATATTTCTTGTGCCCCAATTGCTAGCGTGGGTGGAAAAAACGCGCATATGCAACGAGACGATTGGTATTCCAGCTCACGTCTTCCGCAAGAGTTAGCAGACCCAGCTGCCATTGGTAAATACGCTGCACAACGAGCGCTCTCTCGCTTAAAGGCGAGGTCAATTACAACGCGCCGCTGCCCAGTCATTTTTGAGGCACCTTTGGCTGCCGGCCTTCTTGGTGGCTTGGTGCAAGCAGTTTCAGGAGGCGCCTTGTATCGCCGCTCTAGTTTTTTACTAGACAGTCTTGGTAAGCAAGTACTTCCTAAGCATGTCAGTCTTTTTGAAAACCCGCATCTGAAGGCAATGACAGGAAGTGCGCCATTTGATGAAGAGGGTGTAAAGACGACTGCCCGAACTGTAGTGGATAAAGGTATTTTGGAGGGCTACTTCCTTTCAACTTATTCTGCACGCAAGTTGGGGATGAAAACCACGGGTAATGCAGGCGGATCTCATCACTTAACCCTTCAAAGTAAGAAGACCCCTAAAGGTGGCTTGACAGCGTTACTCAAAGAAATGGGTACGGGGTTGCTGGTGACCGAGTTAATGGGCCAGGGTGTGAATTATGTGACGGGTGATTACTCGCGTGGTGCTTTTGGTTACTGGGTGGAGAATGGCGAAATTCAATATCCTGTAGAAGAAGTCACCATTGCTGGAAATTTGCGCGATATGCTGTTGGATATTGAAATGATTGGTAGTGATACATTAATTCGTGGAACCAAAGAAACAGGCTCTATTTTGATCGGCTCTATGACAGTTGGCGGAAAATAAAGCGCTCTAGAATTTAGAATCTATCAGACACCCAAAAATTTTTAAGGGAGATTGTGATGCAAAGACGCTCATTTTTAAAGAAGGCCACTATTGGTGCTGGAGTTGCTGCGATTGGCGCACCAGCCATTGCGCAGAGCTTGCCAACCCTCAATTGGCGCTTGGTCTCTAGCTTTCCTAAATCCTTAGATACTTTGTACGGCACCCCAGAAGTATTTGCCAACGCCTTGCGCAAAGCAACTGATGGCAAGTTCAATGTCAAAGTATTTGCAGCCGGTGAGGTGGTCCCAGCCCTCCAGGTATTAGATGCTGTGCAAAACGGTACAGTGGAGTGTGGACATACCGCTAGTTATTACTACCTCGGCAAAAATAGCGCCTTTATTTTTGATACCGCCGCTCCCTTTGGCATGACTGCCCGCCAACAATCGGCATGGATGCTACATGGCAATGGGATGAAATTAATGCGTGAGCTGTATGCCACCTACAATATTGTGAATTTCTTAGGCGGTCAGACTGGTACTCAAATGGGTGGATGGTTTCGCAAAGAAATTAAATCACCCGAAGATTTAAAAGGATTGAAATTCCGCATTGCTGGTTTCGCAGGGCAAGTGCTCGCCAAGTTGGGCGTGGTTCCCCAGCAATTACCGGCTGGAGAAATTTATTCGGCCTTAGAAAAAGGTACGATCGATGCTGCAGAATTTGTCGGACCATATGACGACGAGAAATTGGGGCTAGCAAAGGTTGCCAAAAACTACTATTACCCTGCATTTTGGGAAGGTGCCGCAGCCCTTTCTTTCTTGGTAAATAAAAAGCAGTGGGAATCTTTACCGCCAGCATATCAAGCAGCTTGGGAGGCCGCTTGCTTTGAGGCGCACACCGATATGTGCGCTAAATATGATGCCCTTAACCCACCAGCACTCCAGCGACTGATTCAAAATGGAGCGGTATTACGTAAATTCAATACCTCGGTGATGGATGCCTGCTTCAAAGCAAGTCAAGAAACCTACGCTGAAGAATCTGCAAAAAATCCCCAGTTTAAAAAGATCTTTGACGACTATCGTGTCTTTAGAAACATGGAGGCCCAATGGTTTGGTTTAGCAGAACAAGCCTTTGCTCAATACAGTTTTGCCAAAAAATTATGATCTTGGATTGTTAAATAATGGACTCGTTGAAAGGGCTCTATGGAGCCCTTTTTTTCTAATCTATTTTTAACGGGCTACACTGGATCAATGATGACTCTCTACTTCTTCCCATTGTGAACTTTTCTGCAATTTGGGCGCGCATCAAGCAACACCCCTTATCGCGGGTGGGGCCTGGCCTAGTAACTGGGGTTGCAGATGATGATCCTAGTGGAATAGTGACGTATTCCCAGGCCGGGGCACAGTTTGGCCTCAATATGTTGTGGACTATGCCTTTTGCTTATCCCTTGATGTCAACCATTCAAGTGTTATGTGCGCGAATTGGCAGAGTCACTGGCCGTGGCCTTTCCGCCAATATGAAGCTGGCATTTCCACCCGCAGTATTAATTGCCTTGGTCAGTATTTTGTTAATCGCCAATGTTCTCAATATTGCCGCTGACATTGCAGCCATGGGTGAAGTTGCGCAGCTGGTAACAGGCATTAATTGGCACATCATGACGGGTGTGTTCGTTTTACTGACTTTAATTTTGCAGATTCTCATTCCCTATCGTCACTATGTATTTTTCTTGAAGTGGCTATCCCTTTCTCTATTAGCCTATGGCGCAGTGTTATTTACAGTACATGTCCCGTGGGGTGAGGTGGTGTGGAAAACTTTTTTCCCTACCATCACCTTCAATGCAGCCTCTGCAGCAGTAGTCGTAGGAATTTTTGGCACCACGATTAGTCCTTACTTATTCTTTTGGCAAGCATCTCAAGAAGTTGAGGATATGAATCTACGCCATGAAAATAGCCTGCTTTTAGGCAATGCAAAAGAAATTCATTCTGAGCTCAGAAGAATTCAGTGGGACACCTGGAGTGGGATGTTGTATTCCAATGTTGCGGCGTACTGCATTATTTTGGCTACTGCCGTCACTTTGCATGTAGTGGGCATTCGAGATATTAATACCGCAGCTGAAGCAGCATCAGCACTCAGGCCATTGGCAGGTGAATTTGCCTTTATGTTATTTGCCTTGGGTATCTTGGGGGTTGGCTTGATGGGTGTGCCTGTTTTAGCTGGATCGGCAGCTTACGCTCTATCTGAAGTATTTGGCTGGCGCTCTAGCCTTGAGGATAACGCCGCGCAAGCCGGCAAGTTTTACGCCATTATTGCCATTAGTGTTCTCGGAGCCTTGGCTATTCAATATTCTCCTATAAGCCCGATGAAGGCATTGTTCTGGAGCGCCGTTCTGAATGGTGTGGTGGCAGTGCCGTTGATGGTGGCAATCATGATTCTGTCATCTAGGTCTTCAGTGATGGGGCCTCACGTAGCAACTTTGAGCATGAAAATACTTGGTTGGCTTGCAACGGGCTTTATGGCGGTGGCGGCTGTCTATATGTTTGTTGCCTAAAGCCATATCTTGGTAACATTGCTCGATGTTTAATTCTCTTGTAGCTCCTTTAAGTCAATCCTTTCATGCCCATACATTGGCATTTTTTGTTTGTGCAGTCATCAGTGTATTAATTGTTGGAATTTCTAAGAGTGGATTTGGAGCGGGACTCGGAATTCTTTCTCTACCCTTAATGGCAAGTCAATCGAGCATCAATGAGGCGTTAGCTATTTTGCTACCCTTGCTCATCGCAATTGATTTAGTGGGCTTGCGTCGCTTTATCCGAAACGCCAATTGGAGAATACTCAAACTCATTTTGCCCCCTGCAATTGTGGGTTTAGCCCTTGGCATGTTTTTCTTTACCGCAATCACCCCAAAGGTTCTTACGCTCTCTATCGGAATATTTACATTGCTCTTCTTAATGCAGAACCTGGCAATGACATACTTTGATTCTAGGGAGGCGAAGCCCTATCCATGGCTGGGGCGCGCTATGGGATTAACTTCGGGATTTACTTCCTTTGTGGCGCATATTGGCGGCCCACCCATTACTGTCTTTATGTTGAGAGAAAACCTGTTGCCGATGGTCTATACATCAACGCTGGGTGTTTTCTTTACCTTCATTAATTTTGGTAAGTTGGGCCCCTATGCATATTTAGAGCTTCTGAACTTTCAACAATTAGCCACTTCGCTTTTGCTTTTGCCCTGCGTTCCATTTGGTGTGTATTTTGGATTCTATTTAGCGAAGCGTATTTCGATGAAATGGTACTACCATATCGTACGATTTTTCTTGCTGGTCGCGAGCATCAAACTAATCTCAGATGGCCTGCTTTAGCCTTTAATTAATACGCTTCGCAAAAAGCGAGAGATATCTTGGAGCTCTTCATGATTGACAGAGTGCTCCATTGGATATTCATTCCAACTGACTTGATAACCCAATTTTTCTAGCAAGGCGCAGGATGCTTCAGCACGAGCAGGAATGACTACCGGGTCGTATAAACCATGGGCCATAAAAATCGGCGTACTTTGGTTGGAGGGATGTTTTTCAAGTGAAAGGGTTGTTGCAAGGGGTAGGTAGCCAGATAAAGCCATGATGCCCGCTAGTTGGTGGGGAAAGCGGAGGCCTATTTGCAGCGCCATGGCGCAACCTTGAGAAAATCCGGCAAGAACAATATTTTCATAGGCAATTCCATGACTTGCTTCGTTAATAATGATTTCTTTAATCGCTGTTGCTGAGCGCGCAATACCAGAAGCATCTTCTTGGGCCACTAAGTCTCTACCAATAATGTCATACCAGGCTGGCATGACATATCCGCCATTGACTGTTACCGGCATATTCGGCGCGCTTGGAAATATAAAGCGAATCGCAGGGCAGCCTTCCAAGTTGAGCTCTGGAACGATGGGTACAAAATCATTCCCATCGGCACCAAGACCATGGAGCCAAATTACAGCAGCGCTAGGATTAGGGGCGGTTTCTATTTCAATGCAGGGCAACATAAGTTTTAGCTCTTCAGGTGATTGAGTTCTGATTATCGACGCATATCAGCCTCTTTGTTATATGCCGATGCTCAGTTTGGCCTAAAGATTCAGAAGATAGCTAAAAGCATCCCGGAAAGAGAGCCTTCTAAATGGCAATAATGATTAAGTCCACCATCCGGTCTTTTGGGGTGTAAGATGTTTTTGACATCTTCTATATATATCAGGAGGTTTAATGAAGCCCTTCTTTATTGACTATCCGCAGGAAAAGATCGCGGAGCATCAACATGCTTATCGATGTGCTTATTGCAAGATTCCAACAACAGTGATTTTTGGGTTGATCGAAAATCACGACGAAGCATGTCAATATCGTCAGCAGCAAAGTAAATGGGTTCAGCTAGAGGCTAAGCTCAAACCGCACCATGCACATTTTGATGAACCCCATGCTGACGAGGTCGATTAAATGAAAACGTATCCTATTGCTATTGAGTTGACTGTTTGGTTTGATCTCGGTTTAAGTCAATATGAAATTGCGCTTGATGAGACGCCGACAATATCTGTCAAGAAAACAGATGATGTCTTGCATACCAAGGGACTTTCCCTGGCAGAGGTAGACTTACTAATAGAGGCCATTGAAACCCTGAAGGTTCCAGTAGCCGAGGAGACTGAGGCTAATGTGACAGATAAGAGCTCATCAAGCTATGAGTTGATTGTGGAGTCCGCCCACTTTTCTTTGGAGTACAACTGGGAAACAGCGGACTTGGAAAACTCAAGCGTATTTGCTTCTGTAGAAAAGCTGGCTGCCTTAATCGAGGTCTTGGGCGTGACTAGCGAATGACTTAGCGTTGGTATTCCTTAAGTCTCAACCACCACGAAGTCGCCCTGGGATACTTTTTCCCTAAATTGAGAGAAGGAAAAGAGCGCCCTAATTTTTTTCGTATTGATTACCTCAATCTTTCCTTCTGGGGTGAGATTGGCGGCATATTCACCTTCCGGAAATAAAGCTTCTGGAATATTTTCAGTGTTATGAATTTGGGCGCTGAGCACAAGGCTTTTTGTAATTTTGATACGCATGCCGTATCTTAGGTTCTAGAAATTAGTACTAATTTTTCTTGTGCACTTTTGTAAATCTACATGCACCAAATAAGGGCTTAAAAGAATCAATATTGGGCTCTTTACGTCCTGAGGGCAGCGATATTCCATCTTAGCAACTTTCTAGGGAATACCTTTATAGGATCTTCCCTAGAAATCAGGGTTCTGGTGGCAGTTTAAGGCGTAATTCCTGCTTTTCACTTATTAAAATTTAGGCTGCTTATACGTTTTCATTTTCAAGGAGAAACGCATGTCTGATGCTGTCGTAGCGCGCATAGAGGCTAATCCAAAATACCAAGAGCTAAAGCGCAAGCGCAGCTCATTTGGTTGGGCCCTCTGTATTTTGATGTTTATTGTCTATTACGGTTACATTGCTTTGATCGCTTTTGATAAGCCATTCTTGGCACAGCCAATTGGCGATGGCGTGATTACCTTGGGTATTCCTATTGGTATGGGTGTAATCATTTTCACGATCCTTATCACTGGTATTTACGTTCGCCGTGCGAATAATGAATACGACACCTTAACTGCTGAAATTTTGAAGGATGCCGTTAAATGAATCGCATAGAAAAATTATTGTGTGCATTAGCACTTTTAGTATTGCCTGTATTGGCAATCGCAGCTGGCGCCGATATGGGCCAGATTGAAAAACAAGAAACCAACTGGGTTGCTATTGGTATGTTTGCGGCATTCGTTGCCGGTACTCTTTTCATTACTAAGTGGGCCGCTACTAAAACGAAGTCTGCTGCAGACTTCTATACTGGTGGTGGTGGCATTACAGGTTTCCAAAACGGCTTGGCTATTGCTGGTGACTACATGTCTGCAGCTTCCTTTTTGGGTATTTCTGCAGCGGTTATGGCTAACGGCTATGACGGCTTGATTTACTCTATCGGATTCTTGGTGGGCTGGCCAGTAATTACCTTCTTGATGGCTGAGCGTTTACGTAACTTAGGTAAATTTACTTTTGCCGACGTTGCTGGATATCGTTTCCAGCAAGGCCCAATTAGAGCCTTTGCCGCATCTGGTACTTTGGTTGTTGTTGCGTTCTACCTGATCGCTCAAATGGTTGGTGCCGGTCAATTGATCAAATTGCTCTTCGGCCTTGAGTACTGGATGGCTGTTGTGATCGTTGGTTGCTTGATGATGATCTATGTGTTGTTCGGCGGTATGACTGCAACTACATGGGTTCAAATCATTAAAGCTTGCTTGCTATTAGCGGGCGTAACCTTCATGGCATTTATGGTATTGGCTGAGTATGGCTTTAGCCCAGCAGCGTTGTTTGCAAAAGCAGTTGAGGTGAAAACAGCGATTGCAGCTAATGCTGGTAAGACACCAGAAGAAGCAGCTAAAGCTGGTTTAAGCATCATGGGTCCAGGTGGATTTATTAAGGATCCAATTTCAGCGATCTCCTTCGGTATGGCATTGATGTTTGGTACGGCCGGTTTACCGCATATCTTGATGCGTTTCTTCACCGTACCCGATGCAAAAGAAGCGCGTAAATCTGTTTTGTGGGCAACTACATGGATCGGTTACTTCTACGTCTTAATTTTCATTATCGGTTTTGGTGCGATCACGTTAGTGTTGACCAATCCTGAGATGGCAAACGTGGCTAAAGGGGTAATCAACGGTGGTGCAGGTACCGCAAACATGGCTGCTGTTTTGGTTGCTAAGGTTGTTGGCGGAAATATTTTCTTTGGCTTTATCTCTGCAGTAGCATTTGCGACGATCTTGGCTGTGGTTGCCGGTTTAACCTTGTCAGGTGCTTCAGCGGTATCCCATGATCTTTACGCTACGGTGATCAAGAAAGGAAATGCGGATAGTGCAGCTGAGTTAAAAGTATCTCGTTTAACTACTTTGACTTTGGGTGTTATTGCGGTGGTTTTAGGCATCGTTTTTGAAAAGCAAAATATTGCTTTCATGGTGTCCTTAGCCTTCGCGATTGCCGCTTCTGCGAACTTCCCAGTATTGTTTATGTCGGTTCTTTGGAAGAATTGCACCACTAAGGGCGCCGTCATCGGCGGCTTCTTGGGTCTCGTGTCTTCTGTAGCGTTGACCGTAGTTTCTCCATCAGTATGGGAAGCGGTGTTGGGTAATCCGAAGGGTTCTGCATTATTCCCTTATTCATCACCAGCCTTGTTCTCTATCACGATTGGCTTCCTAGGTGTTTGGTTGTTCTCTATTTTAGATAACAGTGAAAACGCTAAGAAAGAGCGCGCTGCATTTGCTGCCCAGCAAGTTCGCTCTGAAACTGGTTTTGGTGCATCAGGAGCTTCTGGTCACTAAGAGTGAAGCGGAACTAAGTTCAAATAAAAAGCCAGGAGTAATCCTGGTTTTTTATTGGGCGCTCACTTTTTATGGTTTGAGCAATTGACGAAGCTTAATAAAAGCCATCCCAGTCATTACGGCATCATTCAATGCATCATGTGCATCTCGTACCGGCAGGTTTAAATCCTTCATCAGCGTATCAAAACGAAGATCAATCATCTGTCCGCGAAGATTAATGGGGAGCTGAGCATTCTTATATTCATAGTACATAGCCGATACTTCAATCTTAGGTTGCGGCAATCCTTGCCCTAGCATGCGCCAGATGATCTTGTGTAGCATGGCCATATCAAACTCCAGGTAGTAGCCCACAATCGGGCGGCTTCCAATAAATTGCATTAATTTTGCTACTGCGACTTCTGGATCAAGTCCATTTGCAATATCGAGTTCCCGTAGCCGATGAATTTTGACGCTCTCTGCTGAGACTTCTTTATCTGGTTTAACAAGAAGCTCTAGCCGTTCACTCGTTATGAGCTGATTACCAACTATTTTGACGGCACCAATAGAAATGATTTGGTCTTGGGCTACATTCAGGCCAGTCGTTTCGCAATCAATGACTACCCATTCATTTGGCGGTGGCGGATTAAACATGAATTTATAGCGTTCATCTGCCAGGTGATAGATGAGCCATTCACGCCAGATGGCGTGATAGAACTTCCTTAATGGGCTTGGTACCAATCGATTCATGCAAACTCAAGGTGGAAGTGCTGGCGCAAAAATTGCTTAAAGCGTTTCACGACACTCAGGGAGTCTTTGAGGAGATCTCGCTCTAAGGTGGATAGTCGGCTAATATCAATTTCACCCGAAACTTCTTTATCGGTTTCTAGCTCGGAAATACCACTCATCAGCCGCAACTCCATTAGAAGATGTAAAGATTCATTGACGTCTTCGAAGAGATCTTTTGGAAACTTATTAAGGCGTACTAGTTCATTAATTCTCTCGGCAGTAGAGTTGGCCCAAATATGGTTCTCTAATGCCAGGGCACGCACGCCATGCACGATAGAAAAGATACCTGCTTTTTTGAGATTAATGCGGTTCTCATGCCCCTCGCCACCTAGAGTAAGGAGGCGATTCCACCAGCCAATTTCAGAGGAGAAGCTTTCAATCGCTGAAGCAAACCTGGCCAGCAAGAACTGGTTATCGGTAACGAGGTTAAATAACGCCTTTTTAATTGCGAACAGCAAATCGGCATTCCCAGTAATTGGGTGGGAGTCTAAAAAGATAGCTAAATTCATAAGGCTATCTGGAGTGGGCTCTAAAAGCCACTGTTTGGTGGTGCTAATAAAGTCCGCTTCTGACATGCGCCATTCAGGGTTATTCACCATGATTTTGCCTGGGCACTCTGGAAAACCAAATTCAAGTAAAGCCGCAGAAAAGCGATCACATGCGCTAGCCGCTTCTTCTAGGTTTTGATAATTATTACTCAAAATCAAGCCGTTATCTTGATCAGTCTTCAGTATCTGCTCGCCTCGACCTTCACTTCCCATCACAAATAGGCAACTATTTTTTTGTAAGTCAGGGCTAGCAATTAGAGACCATGCCCTTTCAAATAATTTTGAATTAAGCTCTTGTACTAAGCGAGCAATCATTCCCACTTTAGTACCATTTCGATGTAGCAGGCTAATCAGGTTTGTAATTTGTTCGGCAGGCACCTTAAGGTCATCTAGTGTTTTTGCCTGAAAAATTTTTTGAACCACTAAAGAGGAGCTATTGGCAATAAAGCTTAATAGATCAACCTGCTCTAGTGTCCCAATGGCATTGCCTTTGTCCATCACAATGACGCGATGGACGGAATGCCGAATCATGACTGCTAAGGCCTCATAAAGATGGTCGCTAGCTTGCACACAGATCAGTTTGTAGTTGCTTAAAGGTCCCACGGGCGTGGATTCAAGCGGGATCTTCGCAAGAATTGCCCTTTGCAAATTAGTGATTGTGAAAATCCCTAATCTTTTTTCACCTTTTGAATCATCTCGCACTAGTACGTTATTAGTTCTATTCTCGCTAAAGATTCTGACTACTTCAAACAGGTTAGTGTTCGCATCCACAAAATGGATTTCACGCAGAAATGCTTGACTCACCTGCGCTAAGCTTAACGAGTTAATTTCATATTGACTGCGACGCTCTGCAAGGGCATTCAACTTTTTGGATAGGTCTGCAAAAAGCAGTGCGCCAAAAGTCGCATTATCGGAAATGAGTTCTTTCACTGCTGCTTTAGCTAATTGATAGGCAACTACTTCTTCTGAGGCGATAAATTGACTGGATACTTTTCCGGCCATCAGGCCGCGTCCATCAAAGCAATCATCTGGGCCGTATAGCGCAACCTCTTCGCTATTTTCAAATTGACGCACAAACCCTTTAATGAGTATGAAGAGATGTGTGGGGGCGGAACCCACATCCAGAATAATTTCACCTTCTTTAAAGTAGGCGATATCAACGCTATCGCGCACTAATTTTTGTTCCTGACTATTTAGGCAGTCAAAGGGGGATGCGGAGAAATTAAAGGCATTAGGCATTCTTCCATTCTATTTCCTTCTAGACCAGCAGGGAAGAAGGGTAGATCCTAATTAAAGGCTTCCGAATATTGTCAACTCAGCCGTAGGGAGGCTGACGCTGTTAACTATTGATATACCCAGGAAGTATTAAGGAGGGCAGTAAAGGGTTCGGGCGTGATGGCTAAAGGCCCCAAGAAAGGGTGAATAAATAAAATGAGGAAATACAAAATACCTACTACCGTTAGACTTAGGAATGCAATCAGAATCATATGTATCTTCCGGGACTTCATCTGGAAAAGACAGGAAAAAATTAGAAATACCATTAAGCTTGATCCAAGGCCAACCCAAGCTGCCGGAGCTAGTGCAAATTTCGCATTGAAAATTCGGCTTCGACGTAATTCAGTTGCCTGTAGTGTTAAGTGTAGAAGCTGTTGGTGCGCGTTAGATTCGCCCATATTTTTCGGCTTAATCTGAACTGCAAGATCCTCTAATGTCGTGAGCTCCTTATAAGCCTTAAGGCTAAATTCATTCTTACTCAGCAGTGGCCACTCTTCATTTATTACGGTCTTGACATAGGCTCTTACTTGGGCTTTTCCAGTCTTGTCAATTTCTGGCGGGAAGGCAGAAAAGACGCGATAGACATTATTTAGGGTGCTGGCCTCTTTAGCTACTGCATCGCTCACCCCATTGTAATTTTGCCAAACCAGTACCGTAACAAATGCAAATACGAGACTGAATACCACCCCCATTGCGTTATAGATATAGCCAGCATAAGGCGCATCTTCACCAAATAAAAGGTGGGGAAACAATTTTTGAAAAAACCAGTAAGCACTAAAACAAAGCAGTAGAACAAAAAGGACTAGCGTTATCCTGAGATCTATTCCTGGATAAGAAAGCGCGAACCGAAGTAATGGGAAATCCATAATATGTCTCTAAAGATAGGTTGTTAATAGCAACTAAGGTCTATCCTAAACCATTCTTTCTTGAGTCTGGCGCGGTTTTAGTTATTGGTGCCAAAGGATTGAATGGCCGCAGCCAAAGCAAGCAACCTTTTTGCATCCTGAATATGCAATTCTTCAATCAGCTTGCCATTGAGAACGGCAATTCCCGCCCCTGTAGATATGGCGGATTCATAGGCTGCAATCTTTTGTTGAGCCTCTTCGATTTCCTGGGCTGATGGCCCAAATAGTTCATTTGCCAAAGCTATTTGGCTGGGGTGTATCAAGGTTTTACCGTCAAATCCCATGTCCCTGCCTTGGACGCAGGACTGCTTTAGGCCGGCCTCATCATCTAAGATGAGGTGAACGCCATCAAGAACGCATAGACCGTAGGCTCTAGCCGCTAAAACAGAAAGTGAGAGAGCGGTGAGTGTTTCTGTCCTATCTAAGGTGTGGCGAGCATGCAAATCTTTAACTAGATCAGAGGTGCCTAAGACTAGGGCCTCTAGTCTTGGATGAGCGCCAGCAATTTCCTCTAATTTAAAAATGGCCTTAGGTGTTTCAATCATGGCCCAAATTGTGAGATCTTTTGGCGCATTCAACTCAGACAAGAGCTTGGCTACCTCTTGGATTTTTTTTGCAGATTCCACTTTAGGTAAGACGATGGCATCGGCTTTGGTATTAGCGAAGGCCTTTAGATCATCTAACCCCCATGGAGTATTGAGCCCGTTTATTCTGACAACAGCTTCCCGGTGACCAAAGCCAGATTCGAGTGCGGTTCGGATATTCTCTCGGGCAATGCTTTTTGAGTCTGGAGCTACGGCATCTTCCAGATCAAGAATGAGAGAGTCAGCAGGCAATGTTTTTGCTTTTTCAAGGGCCCGCGTGTTGACGCCTGGCATATAAAGTACAGAGCGGCGTGGTCGATTGATATTGATCATGGTAAGAGTTGTACTGAATTAAATAGTATTAATGGTGATGGAAATTATCATATACGAACGAGCTGTTATTCATGAAAAAGTTGCCCAAAAAATGCCCCTAAGGTTTAGATCGGGGGCTGTTATATTTCAAGGAAATATCCTTAGCTATAGCTTTTTCCTAACGATCTTGAAATCACTGTCATCCACCAAGTTCTCTACTGAAAAGCCTAGGTTACGCATGAGCTTGAGCATTCCCGGGTTTTTGGAAAGTACTAGGCCATCAATTTCAGATAGGCCTTTGTCTCGAGCAACCTCCATGATATTGAGCATCAATCGCGAACCGATGCCTTGACCACCAAAATCATCACCAACTGCTAAAGAAAATTCACAGCTCGCTTTATCTGGGTTGGTGCTGTAGCGTGATACGCCAATAATTTTCTCTGTCTCCACCCGTGTGCCATCACTGGCAAGCTCTGAGTTACGAACTAATGCTACCAAGGCCATTTCTCGATCGTAATCAATGAGAGTGAACTTGGCTGCCATGGAATGCGGGAGCTCCGGCGCATTAGAAATAAATCTAAAGTAGCGCGATTCAGGAGACATGGTTTTATAGAATGCTTTGAGCATATCTGCATCATCCGGATGAATCGGCCTAATTTGATATTCGCCACCATCCTTAAGTGGATATGATTGCTCATATTGATGTGGATAGGGAAGGATGGCTAAATGGTTATATAAGCCCATTTGGCTGTTGTTAAGGTGGTGTGAGTTACTAATCACAATCCTGGCATCTACTGCAACTGCGCCAAATTCATCCACGATGATGGGGTTGATATCCATCTCCACTAGCTGAGGAAGCTCACAAGCCATTTCTGATACACGTAGAAGAATGTGTTCAATGGCCTCTTCATTCACAGCCGGCGCACCTCGCCATTCTTTCAGGGTTTGTGCAATGCGTGAGCGGCTAATCAGTTGCTGTGCTAAATATTGATTCAGTGGAGGAAGCTCCATCGATTGATCATTTAATAATTCAATCATCGTTCCGCCGGCACCAAACGCAATGACTGGACCAAAGGGCTCTTCATTTACTAAGCCTATATAGATTTCACGACCACGTTTATTACGCACCATCTTTTGAACAGTGATGCCATTAATGATTGCATCTGGTACGAGATGGGTGACGGTTTGTGTCATATGAGCATACACATCTCTCACGCTGACCGCATTCATGACATCTAATGCGACGCCATTGACGTCGGATTTATGGCTGACATCAGGAGAATCAATCTTCAGCACAACTGGATAGCCAATTTGGTTTGCAATCATGATTGCTTCATTGGCGCTCTTAGCAAGAATAGTCTGAGTAATTGGAATATGAAATGCCGAAAGCAGTGCTTTGGATTCCATTTCAGTCAGAACGGTCCTTCTAGAGGCGAGAACATTCTCAATAATGAGTTTGGCGCCATCTAAATCAGGGCTTGAGGTTTTAGAGAGAGGGGGAGGTGTTTGTTGAAGAAGCTTCTGATTGGTATAGAAGCTAGAAATATTTTCAAATGCACCAACAGCTGCTTCCGGAGTTCTAAATGTCGGAATATTCGCATTCGATAGGTTTAGCCTGCTTTCGACTACGGAGGAATCACCGATCCAGCAGCTTAAAAGGGGCTTATTAATTTGTTTTTTGAGCTCTGCAATCGCGTTCGCAATCTCGAGGCTATCCACTGTTGGCTTAGGTGAATAAATCACCAGAATTCCATCAACAGCTCTATCGCTATTAGCAGCTTCAATAGCGGCGCAATATTGCTCAGGAGTTGCTTCTTCAGAGAGGTCTACTAGATTCTCAAGTGACGCTAATGCTGAGAGGGTTGGACGAAGCCTCTCAATAGATTCATCAGAGAGCTTTGCTAAAAGCAGGTTGTTTTCACTAACCCTATCAGCTGCCAAAACTCCAGGGCCACCCCCATTGGTGATGATTGCTAGTCTATTACCAACTGGGCGATAGCTTGAGGCTAGACATTTAGCGGCGGAGAAGAGGTCAACAAAAGACTTGACGCGCACGGCGCCAGCGCGACGAATAGCTGCATCAAATACGGCGTCTGTGCCAACAATGCTGCCACAGTGGGTTTTAGCTGCTTCATTGCCTGCTGGTTTGTGACCAGATTTGAGAACGATCACCGGTTTGATGTTGGCGGCGGCACGTAATGCACTCATGAACTTTCTAGAGCTCGTAATTCCCTCTAGGTAGAGAACAATGCTTTGTGTCTTGGCATCATTTCCTAGAAAATCTAGTAGCTCGGCAATATCTACAGAGGCATTTTGTCCTACTGAGGCCACAAAAGAGAAACCAACTCCATTGGTTTTGGCCCAATCGAGCATCGCCGACGTTAAAGCGCCTGATTGGGCAATCAAGGCCAATGGACCAGGGCTGGCCAAATCGCCCATGACGCTGGCATTGAGATGAAGATAGGGTCTTTGGAAACCCATAGTGTTGGGGCCCAATAATTGAATACCGTAGTGCTTTGCTAAATCCTTTAATTCATCGCTAGTTGACTTATCAATACCGGTGGAAATGAGAACTGCAGATTGATGTTTTAATCGTCCGGCTAACTCTAGGGCGGCAACTAATTCATGATGAGGAAGGGCAATGATTGCCAGCCCTTTTTTCTTGAGTTCATTTTTATTGATCTCAAATGAAAGACTTGTATCAATCCACTCAACCTCGCTGGTATATTGGCCTTCTTCAAATAACTTCAGAAAAGTATTTTGATAGGAGTAGTCTGATTTAGACGCCTTTTGATTTACAAAGATAGAAATTGAGCTGGGGTCTAGTAGTGAGTTTAGATAATGCTTTTCCAATTTAATCAGCTCCGATAAGTGCTTTGATGTGCGCTGCAACGATACGCGCTAGAGGGCTAAATACATAACGCCTCTCTAAAAAGAAATGAATACGGCTAGAGCATTCTGGATATTTTGGGTAACAAGTACTCATTTCATGGCATATGCAAACGGGATGCAAAATGAAGGTAGAGGGCACGGTTATTCCTAGAAATGAACTATAGCTTTAGAGTATCCGATGAATCGCAGCCTTTATGTTTGATATATCGCAAATTCGAGGGTATTCATTAGCTAAAAATGTAGAGAATTCTTCATAATAGTCACCAGAGCAATGTTGGTAATTGGGGCATTCAATTTAGCTTAAAGTGTATATTGATGCCTCTGGACTCCATCATGAAGCCGCCAGTATTTTAAAAAATTAATACATGCCACCGATTTTGTACTCTTACCGCAGATGCCCTTATGCAATGAGGGCTCGCATGGCTTTGAAATACGCTGGAATCGAGGTTGAGCACCGAGAGATTCAGTTAAGAAGTAAACCTCAATCGATGTTGCGTTTATCACCTAAAGGAACAGTTCCTGTGCTCTGTGTTGGTGATCAGATTCTCGAGCAAAGCTTGGATATCATTGATTGGGCATTAGATCAAGCAGATCCAGATGGCTGGAGATCAGCTGATGAGTCTATCTCTCAGGCTTGGATTGATAAAAATGACGGGCCTTTTAAGAAATTATTAGACCAATACAAATATCTCGAGCGTCATCCCGAATTAAATCAAGAAGAGGTCTTGGCGCAGGCAATGGATTTGATGCTTGTCCCTATGGAGACTGTCTTAAAGTCTACTCAGTATTTAATGGGCGAAAAAAAGAGTTGGGTGGATGTAGCTATATTTCCATTCATCAGACAGTTTGCAATGGCTGATCTAGAGAAATTTAATGACTTATCGCTACCAGCGCTAAAAAGATGGTTGAATCACTATCTTGAATCGGAATTATTTCTTTCGGTGATGCATAAATATCCAGCTTGGACCGATTGATCTGGCTATCAGCTTTCATCATAAGGGCATGTTAGGATATAAAAAGCGCTGAGCCACCAGCACCTTTTTGAGATTGAGAAAAATAATGAGATTGGATAAAACTACCTTTGTTGGTCTTTTAGCAAAAATAATATTGCTGAGTTTTCTTTTTTCAGAGACAGCACACTCTCAGTTAATTTTCGCTGCTCGTCATGTCATTGGACGTATTAATCAAATGTCACAAGAAGACTCAAACAACAATACGGCATCCCAATTTGCCACAGTGATTATTGATGCTCCGGCAAATAAAGTGTATGCGACAGCAGTAAATGTGGCCTCCCAGAATACTGCTGTAACGATTGTTTCCCAGGATTCTCGGAATATGAAAATGAATGTGACTGAAGGTGGCAACAAGGCCTCTATCAGCGTAGTTCCTTTGGGAAATGCTTCATCTGAAATCATGATCTCTGCCACGGTTACTGCCCAGAATCCAAATCTAGGCACATCAGCTGCAGTAAATTCAATCATGAAAATTTGCAACCAGCTCAATAAAGTGTGCAAGCCCGGGGCAAATTAAGGCTACTGCGATAGCGATTTCATTTTCCGGGTAAATCAGTGTTTTATAGAAATAGGCGACCATGAAGCAATTGATATCTAAGGTCTTTATTGCCTCATTCATACTGGCGGGCTCTTGGCTTCCCGTTCAAGCTCAAGTACCTTCAGTAGGCCTGACTCCCGGTCAAAGTCTTGGCGCGTTTCTTGATATACCTTCTTTGCCAAATTTAAGGGATATTGGTGGTTATCAAAATAATGAAGGCTTATATGTAGTGAGGGGCAAGACTTATCGCTCTAATGCATTTAATCCCATGAATGCTCAAGAGTTGGCTAAGCTTGGGCAACTCGATTTAAAAAATGACTATGACCTTAGAACGAATGCTGAGATTGCTGCTGTACCTGACATTATTTCTTCAGGCGTTCATTACACTCAGTTCAATGTAATGGCTGATGATGCTGATGTCGCCATTCCTCCAGATCAACTGAGTATCTTGTTTCAAGACCCAAAACGAACAGCTGAAAAATTTGGTGGCGCTCAAGGCGTAGTTAATATGTTTACTAAAAGCTATCGAGGTTTTGTGTCTATGCCTAGCGCAAAGAAGAATTATCGATCCCTCTTTCTTTCATTGCAAAACCCAACAAGCTCACCTAATGTCTTTCATTGCACCAATGGCAAGGATAGGACGGGGTGGGCAGCCGCATCTCTTTACGCTTTGCTGGGGGTTTCTAAAGAGAAGATTTACGAGGATTATTTACTAAGCAATAGTTATTTATTGCCATTTCATCAAAAGGAAATAGATGCCTTTACCGCTAAGGGCGGAGATCCGGAAATACTGATTTCATTTTTTGGGGTTAAGCCTGCATATTTAGATGCGGCATTTGATGAAATGAATAAGCGCTATGGCTCTATTGAGCAGTATTTTTCAAAAGGCCTTGGCATTGATGCAGCTACCCAGAAAAAGATTCGCGCAATGTATCTCACTTCAGCTGTATCTATTAAGTAGAGCCATTTTATTTGACTGACGCTATAGTGGTGTCTTAATTAGAGATGGTCATTTGACCAATAAGGGGGTTTAGGAATGGCTGCCAATCAAAATGATATTGAAGTCGAAGCCGAATTATTAGAGCGTCAATCAGTGCAATACATTCAAGAACAAAATTGGGATGCCCTTGAAGCTATGCTCGATCCTGCTTGTCAATTTATTGCTAAGTCTGGCTCCTATGATCGCACCAGCGCTATGAAACTCATGAAAGAGATGAATCTAGGCCCGGTTGAGTTTAAGGATTTCAAGGTTACTCAAGCCGGGGATAACCTGATTGTGAGTTTTTGCATTGCAGCCATTGAATACCGCGATGGCACTCAACTATCCCCCCAATTTTCCCCGCGCCTCAGTGTTTGGAAGACCCAAAATGGTCAAAGAAAATGTATTGCATATGCCGATTTGATTGCATCCTAGGGTAAGCAGGGCCTGCATACCTTCTTTTTGCAGTGTATAGTGGGCCTACTTTTTAACAGCTTATTGCCCCTACTGAATCATAGGGTCATGAGCTAGATTTCTAGGTATGAAGACTTAAATGAAGAAATTCCTCTTCACCTTCCTGATTGGTTTCATTCTTCTCTGCCTTAATTTAGGCTCAGCGCAAGCGCTCCCATTATTTTCTCGACAAACCGGTCAAAACTGTGTGGCTTGTCATGCTGGTGGCCAGTACCCAGAGCTCACTCCATATGGCCGGTATTTTAAATTAACTGGTTATACGATTGGAGAGCGAACCACCATACCTGTATCAGTACAGTTTGTTGGTGGTGCTGCAACGAGTACCAATGGAAACAACGGCACTGGACAAGTCCATCAAAGTGGTAAGTTAGAACCTAACTACCTTTTCTTGGATGTCGGCGGAAAGATCTTTGATAACTTTGGTGCATTTAGTCAATGGTATTACGCTTCAGATGAGCAAGTCAGCGGCAAAGGAAGTGTTCCAAACCAAAATAGTTTTGCAGCGGATGTACAAGACTGGCGTTACGCAGATCATTACGTAGGCAATAGTGCGGACCCTGTAAAAGATATTATCTGGGGCGCTTCATTAAATAATTATGCTGGTGTCACCGATGTGTGGAATTCATCGCCAATGTGGATGTATCCCTATATGGGATCAACCAGAAACTCCTCTACTTATGGATTGCCTTTTAGTACCAGGTTGTCAGCGTACTCAATTCATAACCCGGGGTATGGTGTATACGCATATATCAATAAAAACTTTTATGCTGAGGCTGATCTCTATCAGTCGGGTGGTTCAGGAGCATTCTCATGGCTGACTTACCCCGCATCCAATAGCAATCCCAATAATTCCCCGGTCTATTTGCAGGGCGTTAATCCCTATGTACGCCTTGCTTATCAAAGTGATGAGCATGCAGGACATAACTGGATGATTGGTCTTTTGGGTGCCAATATTAACCAATACTCTAGCTGTAACACAGTATCTGCTAGCGCTTCTTATAGAGGTGCTGCACTCACCTGCAATGGCCCAGTTAATTCTCCCGCTTTAAGCGCGGGCACCGTTAAATTTCAGGATAGAGCAATTGATGGTCAATACCAATATTTAGTTGATCCACATACAGTAACCGCACAAGCTCGCTATACCAAGGAAAATATCTCTGATCCTACTGGTATTTTGTATAGCAACCCGAATAACACAACAAACTCATTTATGTCGAAGGTAAGTTATGTTTATGACGCTACCTATGGTGCCGCTGTAGCATTTCAAAACATTACTGGAACGTCGGATACGTATTACGGTACCAATGCAGTATCCGGAGCCGCTTTAAACCCAAACTCGACAGCTTGGATACCTTCCATCTGGTATCAGCCATTACAAAATTTGCGCCTGACATATCAATACACTGCATTTACTAAATTCAATGGCGGAACCATCAACTATAACGGCCTGGGTACTAATGCGAGTGCGAATAATGCCAGCTGGCTTTATTTATGGCTGGCAATGTGATGCGGATATTTTCTAAAATGATTGGTAGATCTCAAGTTGCAAGCTCCCTTGTAATTGCTTTCTCCTTTTCTGTAGCAGCTCTTGCCGGCTGCACTTATTTCAACAACATTCCCCCTGTGACAACTTTAGAAAATCCGACAAGAAGCAGAACTTTAGGGGATTATGAAGTTGCGGGTAATGTATTGGCGGTGCAGGTTTGTGCAGCTTGTCATGGGGTTAATGGGCAGTCTCATTCTCCTATGGTCCCCAATCTTGCTGGTCAGCAAAAGGATTATTTAGTAAATCAATTACAAGACTATCGCGATCACAGTAGAAGTAATTTTTATGGGGTACGCTATATGTGGGGAATGGCTGGCCCATTGAAAGATAAGCAAATTCAAGAATTAGCAGATTACTTTTCTAAGCAAGCCCCAATGAAAATCGCTAATACTGGACTTGAAGATCCCCAACTAGTTCGTGGCAAGGAGATTTTTGAGAAGGGCATACCAGAGCAGGGCGTTATTCAGTGCAATTCTTGTCATGGTCCCAACGGTGAAGGGATGGCAACCTTTCCGAGAATAGCAGGACAGCATGCTTTCTACCTCACACAACAGCTCAAAGTTTGGCAGCACCCCGATCAAAAACGTTTTATGGAGGTTGGTGGCAATACCTGGGCTCCGAGGACGATTACATTTGCTCGCCCCCGAGGCGTATTGATGCAAAACAACGTCAAGAATCTCTCTGATGCAGATGCAGAAGCTGTAGCTGCTTATCTAAATACCCTGTAGTAATTTGATTGATGTAATGAATTGCATCAATCTCTCAAGAGAATGATAAGAATCAGTTTTTAGGATTAACGGTAATCTGAACGATGCCGCGCGAGCGTCCAGAGTCAGGATCTATTGTTTTGAGAGATGCCAATAGGTCGCTTGTAGTCACCCAGAACGGTGGATACTTATATTTAGCTACATCCAAAATTAATACTGAATCTGATTTAGAGTCATAAGCCCCAATAGGTGAGAAGTGACCGTTGCCCAGTTGATGCAAAGCCTGTCGATCAAAATCCACCATAACTCGCTGATACGGATTTGCTAATGAGGACTGAATAACTTTTCTAAGTTCAGCCACGGTTAAGTCACTACCGTAATAAACCTTTGGGTTCGCTTTCAGCGCGGTTAGATAGAGTCCAATTTGTTCCAAGGTTAAGCCACTCTTTAATACATCATCGCGGCTTTTAATCTTGGTTGTAGCTTCATTAAAAATACTGTCTTCAGTGAAATAAGGGTGTGGCGCTAACTCTGGAGTAATGGGGCGGACTACAGTCGGCAAGCTATTTAAGGTAGCCGACATTGAAGAGATACCACAAAAGGTCACACGTTCTTGAGTATCAACATAACTAGCTAGTGCAAAATATTGTCGGTTGTGGGTAGAGTGGAGTAAGCGTTCAGACCCGGCGGTAGTATTGATATAGACGAGATCTGCTGGAAAAGCATTCGTTAACAGTCCGCCAAATATGCATATTGTGGCGATCAAAAATTTTAGTTGGCGTGTGTAAGTCATGGCCTATATTCAATTGGAGATGGGGTTAGAAAGGATGGCTCTAAGCATTATGCTTAATTTATCGAAAATTGTATTAAATGGATATTAGCGTAAGAAGGGCTCTATAGCAGTACACTAAAAATATATTCAGGAGCTAGATATATGCACTCGTTTCAATGGATACAAGCTGCTTTAGGGATTATTGTTGGTCTTGGTATGACCCGGGTGATTATCTCGGTAGTGCAAATTTGTGTTGCCAGAAGGCAGGTCAAGTTAGATTGGGTACCATTTATATGGGCCTTAAATATTTTCTTCTTATTGCTGCAGTTTTCCTGGAATTTCGTTGAATTAGATTCACTCATTAGTCGCTGGAATTTTGGTCTATTTCTATTGCTGATGAGCTTTGTCATCACTCTCTTTATTGCAGCGGCGTTGATATTGCCTTTATCCGAAGCTCAGGCTGGCTCCGATCTCAGTTCTTGGTTTAGAAGTGATGGTCGATGGGCTTTACCTTTTTTGGCTTTCTATGCTTTCTTGGCTTATCCCTTTAATTGGTATTTGGCTGCACTGACTCCTGGATCTAATCCAGCATCAGCAATATTGATCGTCATGTCAATGACTGCTTTCTACACAACTTCTCGAAAAGTGCTAACAACTGTGACCGTTCTCAATTTACTCCTCACGCTAGCTATTGTTGCCGAGATGGTTATGAGTTCTTAGTTCTTAGTGTTATTTACTACTAGTAATGATGAATTACTAGAGTAGTATGGCTAACACCATATTTTTTTAGGATTAAATGAACTTCCAATTCGACAAAAAGTTTTTAATTTCTGGCCTCATCATGTTTTTGCTTGGGCTTTTGGCGCCGATTTATTCGCCATATGCTATAGCCAAAATTGGCTTGCTACAGGCACATTTGATCGGAGCGGTACAAGCTTTAGTCTTTTTTGCCTTTGCTTGGATGTGGCCTCATTTATCTCTTCCTAAATTTACTAAGGCAATTGCCACTGCTTCTCTCTACATCTCCTTGTGGGCTAATTGGATCGGAACCTTGTTTGTCGGTATTTTTGGGGCCGGTAGAGAGCAATATATAGTTCATCAAGATCTCGTTCCGGGCGCCACAGGATTTTGGAATGTAGCAACCTTGTTGTTAATTAATCTTTCTCAGTTGGCAGTGCTATCAGTAGTGCTGGCTATTATTGGATTTCTGGGTTGGGCATGGACAGCTAAAAGAGAGAAAAGTATCAACTTTATTTCAGGGCTATTGTTTGTAGCACTGGTAATCATGAGCCTTTTCCAAACTTTTAATCCAGAGTTTTCAAACGGATAAAAGATGGTTGTATGAGATGTATTGCAGCGGTAGATTAAAAGATGTAGGCTAGATAGTGAACGATCTATTGATTATTTTTAATAACTTCATATTGCTTGATTACTTATGAAAAACTATTTTTCCGTTTTCTTGGCTAGTATATTTTTAGGAATTCTTTCTACTGCTGTTTTTGCAGACCCACCTGTGTCAGATTTTTATCAATCAGTCTCTAAGCTTGAAATTAATGGCAAGCTGGGTCAAATTATTAAGCAAGAAAGAATTCAGACCTCGGTTAAGGGCGCTCAGGCCTGGAAGATTGCTTATATTTCATCTGATGTTGCTGGGCGCAAGACAATAGTTACTGGATTAATTGTTGCGCCGATAGGTCAGCCGCCGCAAGAGGGTAGGCCGATCTTGGCGTGGGCTCATGGCACAACGGGATCAGCGCAAAACTGTGGTCCTTCACAAATCATTAATCCCGCCTCTCCATTGAATGAATATTTTCTTATGAGTGGAAACTCATGGACGGATTACGGCATTCCAAACGTAGAAGAATTTATTAAAGAAGGCTATGTTGTTGTAGCTACTGACTATCAGGGTCAAGGTGGTGGAGGGAGACATCAATATGCGATCGCTGGAACTAATGGTAGAGATGCCATTAACTCTGCAAGAGCTGCTAGTTCCATGAGAGAAGCGGGTGCCGGTAAGAAGACTATTATTTATGGTTGGTCACAGGGCGGAGGCGCCACTATTGCTGCAGCAAGCATGATCGATTACCAGGCGCAACAGGGTACGGCTGCCGATAATCTTCAGTATCTTGGATTTGTTGGCTTGGCACCAGATGACATAGCAATCGTACTTCCCAAGCCACCAGCCGATGAAGCAAGTGCTAATAAACTCTTAAATGAGTTTACTCAGGCCAATGTCCCTAACGTATTCTTATTTGCCCATTATGTGATGGCTCTTTGGGGTTCTGAAGCAGCGTTTCCGAATCTGAAGTTAACAGATATCTTGACAGATGAAGGCGCTAAGGTAGTCGATCAGTTGGCGGGTAATAAATGTGTCCACGTGATGGCTGATTCTTTTAATTACGCTTATGGCGACCAATATAAATCTTTAATTAAACCTCAACCTCGTAATTCTTTGGCATGGCTCAATGCATTTATCGACGGCAGTGTAAAGCCCGTTAAGCCAGTTGCACCAGTGGTTATTTATTGGGGCACAAAAGATACCGCAGTTCCCCCGATTCAGCATGAGCTCTATCAAAAACAGATGTGCTCTAGAGGTGCTAATGTACAAAGAATTCAGTTGCCAGGAGAGCAAACTCACTTTACGACTCCCGGCGTATCAGCGCCGATGTATCTTTCCTGGGTTAAGGAACGTGTTGCTGGTAAACCATTGGCAAATGGGTGTCCACAAAACTAGACGAGAGTTAGTGTTACTAGTTTCAGGGCATCAAGAAATTCTAAAACCACCTTCGGGCGGTTTTTTTAGCTTTAATGCTATGCGCCAGTATCGGCAACTAAACCTGCAGCAACTACACCGGCTACCGCACAAATTTCATCATTATCGGAAGTGTCCCCGCTAACTCCAACGGAGCCAATGATTTCATTTTGGGCATCTTTAATTAGTACACCACCGGCAACAGGCACCATTCGACCATTAGAAATAGCATTCAAGGCGGTAAAAAAAGCGGGTGCTTGTTCAGCACGTTTCGCTAAGTCTCTACCACCAAAACCCATACCCAAGACACCCCATGCTTTGCCAAAAGCGATTTCTGGCCTCAGCAGGCTTGCCCCATCGGAACGTTTAATGACTTTAATATGGCCACCAGCATCAAGAACTGCCACAGTTTGTGGCTGAAAGTCTAAGGATTCGGCTTTTTCGAGTGCTTTGTCTGCAATAAGATTGGCTTGAGCTAAAGAGAGGAGTGTCATGATGCAATATCCTTGGTTTTATAGGAATACCAGCTAATGCCATTGAATTATGAGTAAAAATATCACAAATGGGTTAATTAAATGGGATGATAGGGGCGTATAAATATAGGCCGAGGCCCGTACTCCTATTCTGTAGACATGACTCACAATAATGAACAATTCATCAATAAGCACATAGGATAGAAGTAGAGTGAATAGCATTCAAAAAGAAGATTTAGCCGATTCTCCATACGATATTTTCAGGGTACTGTTGGTTGCTGTTTTTGCCGGGATCTTGGTTGGTATTGTCGGCGGTGCATTTAGGACCTCCCTTAACTTCCTAGCTATTCAGTTTCATGCATTCATTGTTTATCTGCACGCGGTGGATAGCGGGTGGCTCATTCCCGGCTTTCTGGTTACCGCGCTGATTACGAGTGTTTGCGTTGGAATCTCTCGGATGTTAGTCAAGTTAGAGCCCACCACGATTGGTAGTGGTATTCAGCATGTAGAGGCGGTTATGCATGGGGATGCGAAGCCAAGTAAGTTCAGGGCTTTACCAATTAAATTCTTTGGCGGTCTGTTATCCATCGGATCTGGAATGGCTTTGGGTAGAGAGGGTCCTACTGTACAAATGGCGGCTGTCATTGGCTCTCAGTGTGGAAAATTATTTCGTCTTAAAGCGGTTGAGCAATCGCTCTTGTATACCGCAGTAGCAGGCGCAGGGCTATCGATTGCTTTTAATGCGCCTCTATCAGGTATTGCATTCTCATTTGAGGAGATATCAAAAAAGATCGACATCAAAAGATTGATTGTTTCCTTCGCTGCCGTGACTTCCGGCATGTTGGTCTTTCGGAACCATTTCGGAAACTCGATTGAATTTTTTGTTGGTGACCTTTTGCCGGATTCTGGTGTAACACTCTGCTTTTATATTGTGTTCTCAGTATTGCTGAGCTTCATAGCAGCAATGTATAGTCGAACCATCATTGGCGCTTTAAATATTGCTGATTCTTTTCGCAGTATTTCTCCGGTTGTTAAAGCATCGATCATCGGCTTCGGTATCGGCTCACTAGCGTATTTTTACCCGAACTTGGTAGGGGGAGGAGATCTACAAGTTCAGTCTCTATTGAGTGGGGATTATTTTTTATTCCCCCTGATTTTGATCATGGCGCTACGATTTTTTCTGGGTCCAATTTGCTATTCCTCTGGAGTGCCTGGAGGAATATTTTCACCCATCCTATTAATGGGTTCAGGTGTTGGTGTCCTTTTCGTGCTGTTGCTAAATCCATTATTAACTTATGCAGGAATCACTCAATTAGATCCTATTTCATTTGCATTGGTTGGTATGGCGGCATTTTTTACGGTTGTTGTCAGAGCACCCCTTACAGGCATTTTGCTGGTGACGGAAATGAGTGGCAAGGTTAGCCTGATGATCCCCTTGTTAATTGCCAGCGTCATCTGTACATTTATTCCCGTATTGTTAAAACAAGAGCCTATTTACGATGCATTAAGAGATAGGGGAACGTGAGTCACCCATAGACTTATTTCTTTTATTTTCCACTTATTGCATTAACACTAAAATTTAATTCATCAAAATTGATCTTGTATAAGAAAGAGCAAAAATGGCAAAAACTGCGGCTGAAGTCATTGTTGAAGTATTTGAGTCTGCTGGAGTAAAGCATTTTTATGGTGTGATTGGCGATACGCTAAACTATGTCAGCGATGCTATTTCTAAAAGCAGTATTGAATGGATACACGTTCGCCATGAAGAGGTCGGTGCCTTTGCGGCGGGAGCTGACTCTTATCTCACTGGCACTTTAGCCGGTTGTGCAGGCTCTTGTGGTCCTGGCAGCTTGCATTTAATTAATGGTGTGTATGAAGCTCACCGAAGTCGCATTCCATTGCTGGTGATTGCGAGCCAAATAGATACGATGTCTCTCGGTACAGATATGCCACAAGAGATTGATTTTCTTAAAGTGTACTCAGACTGCTCCGTATTTTGTGAGCAGTTATATAACGCAGAGCAGGCTCGCCATTTAGCGGTGAGAGCTGTTCAGGCGGCGATTAGTAGACAAGGTCCAGCAGTCATTGTTCTGCCGGTGGATTTGAGTAAAGCGCTTGTGAAGGACGAGATTGCTTATTCCGTGCATATTCCTAATCCAATTCGTCGACCGAATGATGCTGAATTGAAGGAAGCTGCCAAGATTATTTCTGAAGGTAAAAAAATCGGTATCTATGCTGGGGCAGGTTGTAACGGTGCACACGATCTATTGATTGAGGTTGCCAAGAAACTGAAGGCGCCAATTGCACATACTTCACGTGCCAAAGATTTTGTTGAATACGCCAATCCATACAACGTTGGAATGACGGGTTTACTCGGAGTGCATTCAGGCTTTCATATGATGAATGAGTGCGATACACTTCTTTTGCTGGGAGCCGATTTTGCCTGGGGCCAGTTTTATCCAAAGCACGCCAAGATAGTTCAGATCGATCGTGATGGTTCGCGTGTAGGAAAGCGTCATCCAGTTACCTTGGGATTAGAGGGTGATGTCATTCCTTCCTTAGAGGCGCTTTTACCGCTGCTTACTGAGCATTCGAATGATGACTTCTTGAAAGAGTGTCTTGAGGAGCGCAAAAAGACAGAGGCTTCATTGGCGGGGGAAGAGTCCCCTGGAGATGGCTGCGTTATTCACCCTCAATATCTCACTCATCTGATTAATCAATATGCGGACGAAGATGCCATCCTGACCGGTGATGTAGGGTCTGCAATGGTATGGGTACTGCGTCACTTTGATACCAATGGAAAACGTAGAAGCCTGATCAGCTTACGTAATGGCTCTATGGCCAATGCGATGCCTATGGCACTGGGGGCAAAAAAAGCGTTCCCAAATCGCCAAGTTATTAGTTTGTCAGGTGATGGTGGCTTAGCAATGTTGATGGGTGATCTGCTCACCATCGATCAAGAAAATCTACCTATTAAAATCGTGGTGCTTAATAACAGCTCGCTCAACTTTGTTGAGTTAGAAATGAAGACTGAGGGATTGCTCAATAGCTTTACAGATCTGAAGAACCCGAATTTTTCTAAGATAGCAGAGGCTGTTGGTATCAAAGGGTTTGAGGCGACTAAAACAGCTGATCTAGAGCAGACTGTAAAAGAGTTCTTAGCATATCCAGGCGCCGCCTTACTCGATGTTCATACGAATCGCTACGAATTAATTATGCCTCCTGACATTACGGAGAAAAATGTAGCCGGAATGGTGACTTACGGAATGAAGGCCTTAATTAGCGGAAGAATAAAAGATGTGGAAGGGCTTATGGTTGACCCTGTTCATACATTGAAAAAGTTGGTCTAACATTATTTATTGGTGCTTATCCTAGAAGCTTAGGGTGGAGGTGGCGGTCCAAATCTCGGGCCTGGCGGCGGCGGTGCAAATCCTGGCCCGCCAGGTTGCTCGAAGAAGGGGCCCGGAGGAGGAGGGAAGCCTGGGCCTGCTGGGACAACATATACAGGGTCACTTGATGTACATCCTGCCATAGAAATCAGAATCATTAATTGAAATATAAGAATCTTTTTGTTTTTCATGGCTATATTTAAAGTTGTAGGTCTAATTTCAAGTCCATTTATACAACGGCAACATATTAAACCAATCCTTGAAATAGAAAATCTTACGATGTATCTTTTTTTATAGATAAATGCAAATGCATTCAACAGTATTGATTGGTGAATTACAAGAGATTTTATAATTTAAAAGGCTAGCAGCGGGATAACTAAATTAATAGTGGGGTAGCAAAATGAAAATACCTTGTTTTTTATTGGGGCTAGTATTGCAACAGGCTCGGTATTGGCCCAGTCCCCACCTACTGCCACGGGAGTATTGCGAGATGATCCCCATAGACCGGTGGATTCCATCAGCCGGAACCTTGGGGTAACCCCTGAACAATTTAGAGCCTGCTTTAGTAATGTCAATCCAGCTCCTCGGGGATCTTTGCCAGGCTCTGATGAAAAGCATGCCAATAAGGCAGTTTTATTAGGCTGCTTACAAAAAGCTAATCCAGCTATTACAAATGATGGTCTTGATCGGGTAATGGATCGGTATAGACCTGGCGGTAGGGCTGCTCAGTAAGAGTGTATGCAGGGGAGTTAAATACCAGGATGCTTTCTAATATCCTCCACTAAACCTTTAGTGGCATCCGGGTTAGCGGTATTTCCCCAGTTAGATCTGATGTAATTGGTAATTTCCACAATTTCCTGATCATTTAATCTGGAGGCGAATGATGGCATCGGAATATAGCCATTGCGCGCAGTGAATCCGCGAATGATTACCTTAATAATATTGTTTGGCCGAGCGGCTATTACTGCAGGGTTGCCGGCTAGAGGTGGAATAACCCCGGTAATACCTCTGCCAGAAGACTGATGACAGCCGCTGCAGTTATCAATATAAAGTCTGGTGCCAACTAGAGTGTTTGCATCCACTTTTTTTTGATCTTCTGACAAACTTGAATTGGCTGGCAAAGTCTTAAGGTAAGTTCCCATTGCCAATAGATCCGAATCAGTCATTTTTCCTGTGCTGTTATGAACCACCTCCTCCATTGGACCTAAGGCAGTTGTTTTGCTCTCATAGGATCCCGTTTTTAGGAAGCGTGCAATATCTTGAGCTGACCACTTGCCAAGACCTGTTAGCGGATTTGAGGTGATATTTAGGGCGTACCAGCCATCAATCACTGAACCTGTATAAGCCTTCGAATTTTCAATGGCCCCCATTAAATTACGAGGTGAGTGACAAGAGCTGCAGTGGCCTAAGCCTTCGACTAAATAAGCCCCACGATTCCACGCGGCGGATTGAGTAGGATCAGATTTGTATGTCCCCGGTTTGAAAAATAATTCACGCCAAACAATCATGCTGCTTCGAATATTGAAGGGAAAATCTAGATGATTAACCTCAATAGAATTCGAAACTGGTTGAATGGTTCTTAAATAATCGTAAATTTTGTCAGAGTCTTCTCTAGTCACTTTGGTATATGCCCCATATGGCATAAAAGGGTAGAGATCCTGATCCTTTTTGTTTACTCCGTTATGAAGAACACGAAAAAAATCATCTTTGCTGTAAGACCCGATGCCGGTTTCTATATCAGGCGTAATGTTCGGTGTGAGTAAATAGCCAAATTGATTTGCCATTTTGAGGCCACCAGCAAAGGGCTTTCCGCCTGGTGCTGTGTGACAAGAGGTGCAGTCTCCTGCGGTAGCTAGATAAGCGCCATCTTTTACGGCATCATCAGCAAAAGCATAAAAAGGTGCAAAGGCAACGGTTGCACAAAAAAACAGGCTTTTTAATCTGTTTGCCGAAGTGGATAAAGTGCAAAACATGGGGCAGACCTCATATAGGATTAAATACTCTTAGCAGCATATTTATATTTAATATACCCGTTAAGATTGATATATTGGTAATTTCTTAAGACTGGATTATGGAAAACTATACCGCCTCATCCGATCTGATCCTCTTAATAGCACGCTGCTTGGTTTCGCCCATTATGCTGGTCTACGGATTATCTAAATTATTGGACATTAGGGATGATTTTGAAGATAACCCCGCCACACAGCGATTCATGAAGGTATTTGATCATGGCGCAACACCCCCTTTATGGTTTGCTTATGCCAATGCCTTATTTCAATTTGGTATGGGACTAGCTATATTGTTGGGCTTTGAGACACGGATTGCAGCTGCCTTAGTGGCGCTCTGGCTGATTCCAGTAACGTATTTTGGGCATCCTTTTTGGGCGGGAATTGATCCCGCTGTGAATAAAGAAAACTTTATTAAGAATCTGGGGATCATCGCTGCGTATCTCATGCTTTTCTGTTTTGGTGCTGGAAAATATTCATTAGATGCAGTACTTTTTGGTTAAAGAGTATTGCTAATCAAGAAAATAGATTTAATAAAAGGTATGCATCTACTATGAAGTATTTCTTAACCGCCTTACTTACTTTGGCTACAGCATTTATCTCGCTCAAGGCGTATGCAGACCCCAATCTCTTTCAGTGCCAAGTGATCAGCGATGCCTACATAGGGGATAGTGGAACTCTAGACGTATTACGAGATGGCCCAAGAATGGGGCAGAAATTTACGGTAATCAAAAATACTGGAGAGCTGCTTGGGGATGTCATGGATGCCCTCAAAAACCCTAGAGTAGTTTCATTGGGCAGTGGGAAAAATGCTTATAAAGTCATTTGGGAGCAGGAGTCTGCGGATAAGAAGGGAGCCTTTGTCGATTACTTGAGTATCAATGCATCAGCAAAAGGAAAAAAGAAACCATTTGGTTTCTTTTCGGGCAGCTTACTCATGACGGGTTTTTGTGAATAAAACCACCAAAAGACAGTTTTTATTTATGAGTGACTATCGACTCTTTTTCCATCGCTTCCAATGCCTTTTCAATTCTCATCAAATGAATCTCATTTTTTAGCGTAGTTTCATTCAGAATTTTTAATATTTTAGTGAGTGAGTGGATTTGAACTGCAGTCACTACGATAAGAATAATAAATACGAATGTGGATATGAAATCAATCATAAAAGTCCTCGTACACAAATTTGTCGATTAATATGGTTTTATATTAATCGAAAATCATCATTTTTTGCCAAATACAACCATACAAGATCAAGAAATATTCAAGTCATCCTTGGAGATGTGATTATGACTAAAGAAATAAGCTTAAAGCCTGAAATCCCCACATCGGAAGAAGAGGGCAGAAGCAGTGAGAACTCAGAGATTCTTTCGGATAGTGAGCGTAGAGCTAAGTTCGGAGTGAACGGTTCAAGGAGGGCTGCGCTAAGTAAGCGGGAAATGATGGAAAGGTTATCTCAGGAGAGATTTCCCTGGGAAGAATGAGATTACGTCTAGGCTAGTTTTACTTTCAAAGCCTCAAATGAAAAAGCCCTTGAACATTCATTCAGGGGCTTTTCATTTCTAGTGAATCAGGGGTATCAGGTGGAGCCTTACCCCAAAACCAACTCATTGATTACTGTGTAGCAGCAACACAGTTTGGTATCAATAAGACTGCTTTATCAATATTTCCTTTTGGTGCTTCGATGATATGCGGGGTTGCGCAGCTAAAAGTTTTATTAGCATATTGCGGAAGACTTGTTGGAGCAAATTCAATTGCTCTAATAGCGTGAGACACACCCGAAGGTATTTCATCTTTTTTAAGACTATCTACATAGCTTTTAAAAATGCCTGGAGATAATTTGTTTAATTTATTTTGATGCAGAAGATACAACTCTGATCCTGGTCCTGCAGGCATGCGGATAGCAATTTCACCCTTAGTTGATGGAGCGCTGATAGCTCCACAAATATTTTCACCGGCAATAATTAATGGTTGATCCGTTCCTTGGCAGGCCGCAAAAGCCCCAAAGGAAAAAGTTGATAGAAGTGCGCCAATTAAATACTTTTTCATAATCATCCTTATTGGAATTAGTAAGCTAGATTTGTGGGTTTTATTCAGCAACCATACCTATTAAATAAAATATTACGATTTACATTTGTAGTATATTTGGAAAATATTTCTTAAGTAGCTTATTCTATATAGGACTCAGAAATAAGTACTGATGCTCAGGCCTAGATGGTTTAAGTTCTAGGGCAGGGCGGGGCATATTTCTGGTGCACCTTTGATTAATAGCAGCACTTAGCGTAATGTGAGTCCATGCAGAATTTAACATCAATCATTTCAACGGTGACAGCTGCCTTTCTGGGTTCTTTTGTAGAGGTTGTTGAAGCCTTTACGATCGTGCTTGCGGTTGGCATCACGAATACATGGCGCTCTGCTTTTATAGGAACAGCAGCAGGATTACTAGTGTTGGTAGCGCTTGTGCTGGTGTTTGGGCCGCTACTTCAGCTTATTCCGATTGGTATCTTGCAATTTATTGTTGGGGTGCTACTGGGCTTATTTGGAATGCGCTGGCTGCGTAAGGCTATTCTTCGCGCATCAGGTTACATTGCCTTGCATGATGAGAGTAAGACATATGCAGAGGAGGTTAGCGCTCTCAATGCCCAAAAGAGAAGTAAGCGCGCTGATTATCTAGCTGCTATTGCTTCATTTAAAGCAGTTTTACTCGAAGGCATCGAAGTAGTTTTCATTGTTATTGCAGTGGGTACTAGAGAGGGCTTAATGCTCTATGCAGGTATTGGGGCTTTATTAGCTTGCCTGATTGTTTTGCTAGTGGGGCTGGTATTGCATCGCCCCTTAACCCAAATACCAGAGAATTTATTAAAACTTTCAGTGGGCGTGATGCTAACCGCGTTTAGCGCATTTTGGATTGGTGAGGCAATGGGGGTTGAGTGGCCAGGTAGCGATCTCGTCCTACTCCCCCTGATTGCACTAATAGGAGTCTTTACTTTCTTATTGATTCGAATATTAAGCGCTGATCACAAGCATCTAAAGGCATAAAAGATGGAATTTTTACGTACTACTTTAAAAGAACTTCGCGATCTGTTTATAGATGATGGCAATTTGGTATTTTTATTGCTTTCTCTGATTGCAATAATCAGTATCGCCGTCAAATGGTTGGGCCTTCAGCCAATTCTTGGAGGAATTCTTTTGCTCATAGGGTATCTCACTTTACTTACAGAGAGCGTGATGAGGTACAGAAGAAAAAATAGATAGTCACATTCTCTATGGCGACTAATGTGAAGCAGGGGTTGGGCGTCTACATGTAGTGAAATATCGGGCTTTCGCAATGCCCAACAAAAACAGTTCTATTGATCAATCGGTTAGTTGCAGATGCCCTTGTGGAATTTAACTCTGTAAAGCTGCCAGTTCTGATGTCATAAACAAGATGACTTCGGCTTCGATTCTCAGGGCCATCATTTGTAGCATAGCAAACGATCGTCTTAGAGCTCCAATCACAGTTGTAATTTTCTAGCTTCTTATTTTCAAAAATATACTTACGAGTTTCATCAGTCACTATGGAGCTATCTTCGCTTGTGACAACATTGCTGCCGTTGCAGGAGAGCACTAAATCAGCATCTTTTTTGGAGCAGGCAAGCAATACAGTGGCGAGAGTTAAAACTAACAATATTTTCATATTAAATTTAAAGATAATTTCAAATATTATAATAAATTATTAACTCTTCTGCCATTACAAATCCTATCAGATTCTCATAAAAAATAGGCTTTGGAGGGTGTAGTCGGGCGATGGTTCATGCTAGAGGGTATGGCGGTCTCAAGATGTAATACTTTAGCTCTAGAGCCTTTATTCATCAGTTAATACTTTAGTTCTAATGCTACCCATTTTCATATTTTTGTGATCTTTTGTAGATTAATATCCCGCTTGCTAAAAGAAATTAGCTTCAATCTACAATTTATACAAGGAAATAAAGTGAACAAATTCATTACAAATTTAATCATAGCCATTACAGCTTTTTTATTTGGCATTGCAAGTGCATCTGCTTTAAATCAAAATGGTACTCATCTGCATGCAAATGCTGCGTCTAGCGTAGTGTCAGATGCAATGGGTAATGTTTGTGCCAATCAAGACTAATACTTTAGCTCTAGATAGATCAATATCTTGATCAAGATCAATCATATTATCAAGGCCTGATTTTATAAATGAATCTCAGTAGCTATTCAGACTTCCATGACAGTGGTTTGAATATTAACAACCACCCTCCGGGGTGGTTTTTTTATCAACACTTCTAGAAGTGGTAACCAAGGCCAATCAAAATGTCGTAGCCAGTAGCATTTGCTGTTGATGCAATAGTTGAGCCACTATCCGTGATTAAAGAGACTGATTTAGCTCTGTTTACCGCATAATTTCCCTCGCCGAAAAAATAGATAGACGATTCTGGAAGGAATTGCTTATATCCCAACCCGTAAACAGTGCCATTGACTCTATTAGTTTGCTGAGGATAGTTCCCAGCTGAGTTTGCATTAATTGTTGAGCCAGCGTAACCAACCTTAGCGTAGATGAGATGCGTTTTGTCAATGACATACCCAGGAATAAGTGAAAAACTAAATACGTTGGAAACATCATATGTTCCAGTTCCAACTACTGGAGTATTACCAACGGTAGTAACTAGTGTTGAACTCGCAGATTTTGAGTGTCCAGGGTAAAGGGCTGCACCTAATCCGATTACAAAGCTATCTCCAGCTCCAAAGTTATATCCAACCCCAATGTTTCCTGCTGGGCCATTGGCATGGTTGGCAGAGGCAACATTAGGGAAGCTGTATCCAGAAGCAGTGGTTGTGGTTCCATTGGCATTTTTTGGGATGTAGCTCTCATAGCCTACGCCAATTTGTCCATAAGCACCAACCCAAGGGTTTGACTGTGCATCTGCGTATACATTGGCTGAAATAAGTAGAGCCAGTATCGCTGGCATGTAGCTGTATTTGAGTGACTTCATTTCTTACCTATGGTTATTAAGATTGGTTTTTAGTAATAATCTAATTGCTTCAACAATTTCGCTATAGCCGATTGGTTTATAGAGAACCTCAATATTTAATTCTTTGAATAATTGAATATGTTGCGGTGATGTGTCTGCGGTAATGATGATTGCAGGAATATCTACGCTAAAGCTATCCCGTAGTTGCTGAATAATTAAATCGCCAGTGGTAGTCTCCAGGCGGTAATCACTCAAGATGCAATCAATTTGATTGATATTGGCCAGCTGATTCATTAAATCCTGGCTATTCTCTGATAGAGAGAGAACTGAGAATCCATTTTGCGTCAATGCTTGCTTGTACGCATCAAAGATAGTGTGATCATCCTCAAAAACTGCAATCGTTTTAGCCTCTAGTAAAAATTCTTGAGGGTTTACATTTTCATGCAATACTTTTTGTACTGCAGGGGCTTCCTCGTCATTTAAAGACTGGGTTGAGTATGTTGTCTGAATCTTGAAGGTGGTTCCCACCCCCAAGACGGAGCTGATCAAGATATCTGCCCCTGATATTTTGCAAAGCCTCTTCACGATAGATAGGCCCAGCCCAAGACCATCGTGCATATTTCGAGTGCTATCTACTCTAAAAAACTCATCAAATATCTTGTCCTGTAGTGCTGGCTCAATTCCACAGCCAGTATCTTCAATCTTAATATGCAAACAATCATTATTTTTATCAAGTTTGACTAGGATGCTTCCGCTAGCCGTATATTGAATAGCATTAGAGATTAAATTTCCAAGCAATTGTTGCAATAGCAACTTGTCACCGTTGATACCCATGTTCATAAATTCAAACTGGAGAGCCAAGTTTTTATTTGTAGCAATGGGGGTATAGGTATTAGACAAATATCCCACTAGCTCTATCAACTCAAATGGCTTTTTTAAATTATCTGAGGTACCTGCGTCTAATTTGCTTAAATCCAGGAGGGACTTAAACATGGAGTTGAGTGTTTGAATGCTCTTTTTGATTTGTAGAAAGTTAATTCTTTCTTTCTGGTTCAACTTATTAGGTTCAAATAGATCTAGATAGATATTAACTGCATGAAGTGGCTGCCTTAGATCATGGCTAGCAGTTGCAATAAATTTAGATTTTGCTATGTTTGCTGAGATAGCGGTATTACGCTCAAGCTCAAGCGCTTTATTCAGCGTTTGATTTTGAATTTGCAGGCTAACGGTCTTGACCCAGGAATTTGAGAAATAGGAAGCCATCTTGATAGCGTATAAAGAAAATGCAAACTCACCCAATAGAATGGGCCAGGGAAACATGAGGGGCGGAATGAGCGATGCAATGAATTGACCAATAAATATGGGCAGGGCAAAGCATAAGAATGTAGAGCGATTAATTGAGTACCCATATAGCCCAACAAATACGGCGGTGGAGCTCATTAAAAGATAAAGGCATTGCAAGTTAAATGGCAGGGTGGGGGCAACGATGAGCCAGCCCAGACCCCAAGAGGCTGTTACTGAAAAAACACCTACGTTAAGGTTGACAATCTTTTTGTGAATGGGTAGTCGTCGATCTTTATTCTTAACGAAGACCATATATGCCCTAAAAGCAACGCATATAGCCATAACCGATAGCCAGATAAGCAGGTTGAGAATTGCAGCTTCTTGAAATATAAGGGCCCCAGTAAGTATAGGGCCAATGATTGTTCCAGCTGTATTGGTCTTAGAGGCTGTTTCAAGGAACTGGTATTTCTCGCTTAACAGCAGTTCCTCAGGCTGATGTATAGAGTATGTATCCATGCTCTATACCCATCCATTCTCTTTGGCTTTAATAACAGCCTGTGTTCTATTGAACACTTTTATTTTTTTGAAGATTTCGCCCAGATGAACCTTCACTGTCTGTTCACTGATATTTAATGAGTAAGCAATCATCTTATTTGAGTCGCCATTAGAAATGTGAGCAAGTATTTCTTTTTGCCTATCAGTGAGCTGTGTTAACTCAGCCTCATCTGGGTTAAGACCCATGAGATCGCAAAGACTTTGATATATATATGAGGTGTCGCTACTCTTTGGAATGAAGATGCTACAGCCAGCCTCAATGCATTCTTGCTCTAAGGTTTCTTTTTCAAGCCCAGAAATAGCGGCGATTGCAACTACTTCTTCTAGCTTCTTAAATTCTTTAATACCGCAGAGTTGTGTTTCTGAATCTGGTATCAATAGATCCAAGAGGATGATCCACTTGGACTCTTTCCCCTGGACTATTTTTAAGCCCTCTTTAATGGAATTCGCAGAATAGACTTCGTTGCCTGAAGAGAAGAACTTCCGAGTTAAAAACTGGTGCAGGGCGTCCCTATACACCGGGTGGTCGTCAACGATCAGCAAAGACACAGAATGCATGGCGACCTCTAATTTTTCTAATCTATTTTGTTGGTTTTTTGAGTTGGATTAATTATGTCATTCATCACATTTACCTATCTAATACTTTAGTTCTAGTTAAAAAATTGATGGAGATCAACTTTCTGGTTTAAAGCCCTTATTTAAAGCTTCCAGTAGGGGTTTGTCTTAGGTTGTGGGACTAAGGCCATCTCATAATTGATGTCAATTTTGTGACTAGAGCTAAAGTGCTATAGATAAGAAATGGGGATGTTCTTAAGATCAATTCAATTCAATTTTTGGAGGTCTACTATGTCCCTCACTTCATTATGTGGTCGCCATCCACTTGTTACCGTTCTGGTGGCATCCGGTTTTGTTTTTGGCTCAGTAGCAGTAGCTGGCCCCAACATCCAGTTTGGAATGAATCAGCAAGTCCAGACAAACCCAAATAATCCCCATCATCTACCTGCTGATATGGATCCAAAGTCACAGACCCTATCTGATGAGATTAGCGCTATTCAGGTTGAAGTTCACGAAGAGGTGGCTGAAGCGAGCGAGACTATCCATAGTATTGCCTTTCAGGACCACCATGGCTCATCTCAGCAAATTCTTGATTACACCACCGGCACATCAAACTAATACCTTTAAGTAGTTAATGACTCAAAAAATCTCGGAGGAATAATGAAGACTTCTATATATTTGCCAATATTTGAAGCTCTTGCCCACGAGACAAGATTCAGAGTCTTTGGATTTATTTATCGCTCAGGAAAAGTAGGTGTAAGACCGAAAGATGTCATTGAAGAGTTTGGGGTAGATTCCGGTACGCTGGATTTTCATCTTAAAAAACTGATGTCTGTCGGATTGGTTGTATTGAAGACTGGCGGGAGAAGAGGGGTGTACTGTCCCAATGACAACATTCCTCATGAGTTGACTCGACTATTTGATTCAATCCAAGTAAGTCCCGATGCACTAACTGGCGATGTCAATATATCGGCATTATCCCATTTAGGAATGTTCCATTAGGGGTGGCTATTTAATTACAACAACTCAACACCAAAGTGTTTCATGAGTAGGGCGAATAGCCCAAAACAGGCAATCGTGACAACAATGCTTGCACCCACAGTTAGCCAGAATCCAATTCTTGGTAGCAGGTATGGAAATAACAAGAACATAGGCAATGTAGGGATCACGTACCAAAAGGTGTAATAGGCGTGATTTGCTATCTTTTCTTCTGGTTGGTTTTCTACATAAAGCCAAATAAGGGTTAAAAGCGTCATCAGGGGTAATGCTGCAATAAAGCCGCCAAGCCTATCGCTTCTTTTGGCAACCTCAGAAATGAATACCACCATTGCTGCTGTTAATAGGTATTTGGTGATGATCCAAGCCATAGGGACTCTTAAAATCCTTTTTTAGCGCAACTCACCTGGCCTGATTTAATGGCCTTCATAAACATATCGTAGTCCGTTTCATTTTGCTTGGCGTAAATGGTAGCGAAACTGACGAGCGCATCATCCATTGCTTCACCTTTACCGCAATATCCCGCGAGTACAGCGGGATCTCCTGAACGAGAGTGTGCATTTGCTAAAGCCCAGCCAAATAGTTTTGCAAAGTCCGGAAATACTTTTTTATTGATGCCATCACCCCCAATCGAAATGCCGCCCTTCATATCCCGCAATTGGCGGATATAAAAATCAAGCTCGCTTGATTTTCCATAGCCTAGAAACAAATCAGGAGCCCCTTGGATGAGACATTGACCATGAACTACCCTCTCTCCTTCGGAGCCGAACTGAGTTTTTGGAAAGAAAGATGCTAGCACGGACTCTTGGGCCTGTTTGGATTGCAAAAAGAGGGGATCATTAATATCCCGACCTTCAAAATACATTACCCAGCATGAGGTTCCAACGCTACCGACCCCAACTACCTTACGGGCCCAATCAATCCACTTATAGTTCAATAACAAATGCTTGCGATCTGCAGGTAAGGACTGAATATAGCTATTCATACCTTCATCATTGAGTATCGATATATCGTTACCATGTACCGAAAGATCTAGGTGCTCTATGAAGGGAGGGTTATCAATTAAGCGAATACCATCCGGAGTGGTTTCAGTAAGTTTACCTATCAGGCCTAAGCTATTATTTTTGCGTGCTTTATCAAGCAACTTCTTTAAATATTTTTGACTTGGTTCATTTGCATAATTTTTTGCTCTATTTGTCAAAGCCTGTTCATCTATATAAGTGCGCTTAAGATCAATGAAGGGTAAAGCTGAGTATCGATGCAGATAGAGTCGATAAGCCTGCGCTATATTGCGAACAATCATCTCTCCATAAGCTTTGTCTTGACCTAATTGTTGACTAGCAATCATCGCGCTTGCGGTCAGACGTTTTAAATCCCAGTCAAAGTTACCTGGAAGGGTCTCATCAAAATCATTGATTCCAAAAACCAATTGATGTTCGGTCGTAGAAAAGAAGCCAAAATTACTGACATGCATATCACCGCATAATTGAACTGTAATTGGTGGGCTTGGCGTAGTAGCCAAGTCTTTAGCCATAATTGCAGCACCTCCTCGAAAGAAGGCAAATGGATCTACAGCCATTCGGGCATGACGGATGGGTACGTACTCTGGAATGCGTGTTTTTGCTTGGGAAAGCAAGATATCAATGGGGGACTGACGATTGGCCTCGACTGTATATTGCCCAATTGAGGATCTAGGTACTTTTTTTCGTACGGATTTACCCGATTCAAAGCGCTGTTGGGGGCTTGGGTTTCTTTTCAGAAATGATTTATATAGTTCGCTAGGCATGTCTCTATGATGCCATGAGAGGCGGCAAAAGAAAAAGCCATTCGGAGATGGCTGTTGTATTGCTGATGGGGGTGACAGGATTTGGGCTATGACACCCGCTTCATCTCTGTAATGACATAGTCCTTCATTCTCGCACCTTGACCTCGTGCGCAAATAATTTCAGACTCATTGATCTGAGTATATATTTTTTGCATTCTGAGAACGTCCTGGTTTTTCCAAAAATGGGGTAGCCATGAACCAAAGAAAAACCCCAGTTTCTCTAGAGTCAAATAAGCCGTAGCTGCAGCCTTATCGCCAATAGGAAGATCAATATAAATTGAAGCAAGCTGTTGCTTTTCTAATGTATCAATCTCCGATTGAATCATGGATGAAAAGTCACTTCCAATGCTAGTGATTTGAATACATGCATCCAGAGTGGCTAGATCGATATTGCTGGAGAGTTTTGTCTGGCCGCTACCTGAAAATAATTCTGTAGAAATGTGGCGAGCTTGATTGGCGTGACTTGCCAAGGATTTTATATGATTTGCCTGAGATTCTGGGATAAATATATTTGAGGGTTTAGCATTAGCGGATGGTACATAGTAGGTGAGCAAGGACATTCGTGAGTCACTAAAGTTATTCTCACCCTGCATTTTTAAAGTGGCTGGTAAATCGCCTAGCAAAAGTCCAACTTCTACACCACCAGCAGCAATCACAACATCTTGACTGTAGGGATGATTGGTTACGCACTCAGACCAAAAGCCAGGAAGGCTTAAGTTACTTGAAAGATTAACTAATTCAGAGGCAAGCAAATCTGCAATATGATGACCTCGATGGTCAGGATCTACAAATAATTTGCCAAGTTCTGGTGATGAATTCTCTTCACCAGAAAATGTCAGTGCGCCATGCCCTAGAACATTTTGATTGGCATCTTTACAAACGACAGAGTGCATTAATTGATTTAGAACCAATTCCTCTAAAGCGCTTGGGCTATATATCTGCTTAAAAGGGTAGCTTTCCCCATAGCAGCGGCGGACACACTCTATCAGCTTTGGAATATCTTCTATTTGTAAGTAATTAAACTGAAATTGATTTTCTTGATTCATCATTCTTAAGTAGTGTAAAGATAAAAGAAAAGAGTTCCTTAAGAAATCATTATGGCTCGAGCAGGGCGCATTGCCACCTGAGGGAGCCTTTTTCGATTAAGGGCTAATGAATACCAAAAAATGTCTTTGCTTCATCAATAATAGAGTTGTACTCTTGGGGGTTGGGCTTATCAGGACTGCCGCCCTCAAAAAAATGAATAAAGAGCAGCACGATACAGTCATCCTTAAGTCGGCTGAGTAAGAGTATATGTATGGCTCAGCAAGTGAGTCCTAATGACTGCCTTGCTGATTTGCTAATATAGGTTTATGGATAAAGAAATAGAAGACCACGAACCACAAACCCCCGCTAAGCAAGCGGCCGCCAAAAAAAGCACATTAGTTAGCGTCGTTGTTAATATCGGCCTAACCGTTTCTCAAGTATTTGCAGGTATTGTGTCTGGCTCTCAGGGTTTGATTGCAGACGGTATTCACTCTGCGACAGACCTAGTTGCCGATTTTGTTGTGCTCTTTGCCAATCACCATAGTGCCAAGGATGCGGACGAAGATCACCGCTACGGCCATCAACGGTATGAAACTGCTGCCTCTCTATTTTTAGGAATTTCTTTATTGGCAGTTGGAGTCGGGATGCTGTTTAAGGCCGGAGAAAAGATTGTTAATCCCATTCAGGTTGGGCAAATTCAAATCCTGGCCTTGTATGTAGCGCTAGCTTCTTTAGTTGCCAAGGAAATACTCTTTAGATATATGTTGGCAGTTGCTAAGCGAGTTCGCTCTTCAATGCTAGTAGCCAATGCATGGCATGCACGTTCCGATGCAGCTTCTTCACTAGTCGTTTCTATCGGTATTGTTGGTGCCTTGCTTGGTCACCCCATTTTTGATGCTATCGGCGCTCTAGTAGTTGGCTTAATGGTCGCAAAAATGGGTTGGAAGTTTGGCTGGGATGCGCTTCATGACTTGATGGATAGGGCGGTTTCAGAAGAAGAGCACCGTCATATAGAGGAAATTATTAAGTCTACTGAGGGCGTTCGGGGTTTTCATGATCTCAGGACCCGTAAGATGGGCGACATGATCTTGGTAGATGTTCATATTGATGTGGACGCAAATGCTACTGTTCAGGTAGGGCATGATATTGCCCTAAGAGCTGGTAATCAAATCAAGAAGGAGTTACCGGTTCTCAATGTGATGACGCACATAGACCCTGTTTGATCGCTGTTTGAGATTCATAATAAATTGAGCGGAATTTTTAGATAAGAAACGTCATTCGTCTCTTTGGGCGGGAATTCTCCAGCGCGAATATTAATCTGTACTGCCGGTAAAATTAATGCTGGCATATCTAGTGTGGCATCTCTTGCCGCCCTCATAGATATGAAGTCTTTCTCCGAAATACCATCATTTATATGAATGTTGTGCTTACGTTCATCGAGGACTGTTGTAATATAGGCTACCTCTCGCTCATTTGGCGGGTAGTCATGACACATATACAGCCTAGTTTCATTGGGAAAACTTAAGATACTCTTAACTGATTGGTATAAAACATTTGCATTGCCACCAGGAAAATCACATCTAGCCGTCCCAACATCAGGCATAAACATAGTGTCCCCTACAAAGATAGCGTCGCCAACTACATAAGCCATGCAGGCTGCAGTATGCCCTGGTGTAAACAGAGCTTTAATCTTCAGATTACCCAAAGGCAGCTCTTCATTTTCTGTAATTAAATAATCAAATTGAGATCCATTGGTTTCGAACGAGTCTTCTAAATTAAAAATGTTTTTGAAAGTAGCTTGTACTTCTTTGATATGTTCACCAATTGCCAACTTGCCACCGAGGTGCTTTTTTAGGTAAGTGGCTGCCGTAAGGTGATCTGCATGAGCATGGGTTTCTAGAATCCAAACTACTCTTAGCTTTTGTTGTTTGATAAATTCAATGACCTCATCAGCGGATTCAGTACTTGTCCGTCCTGACTTGGGGTCATAATTAAGGACGGAATCAATGATTGCGCATTCACTGCCTGGCTTTTCATAAACGACATGAGTAAAAGTCCAGGTAGACGCATCAAAGAAGGTTTTTACAACCGGGGCGCTATAACTTTCCATGGTTCATTGTAGGATCAATAAGCCCCGAAAGCCAATAATAGTGGCCACCCCATAAGAATCGATTACCTCAGAGAGTGAAGCCCTCTATTGGGGTAATGACGCCATTCCAATAGTCTTATGGATGCTCTCTAGAGGTAGACATTACTTTCTCCAGACGCTTGCTAGCCAGTGCTGTTGTTCAAATGGCAGCCCACTTGGCCTATAGTAATGCTCTACTTCGGTGAAGTTTGCATTTGTCATAAAAGATCTCCAGCCCTCTAGATTGTGATATGACCCAAAGCGATCTCCGTACCAACTTTCTTCATTATTGCCGCGAGGATTTGAGCTAAAAAGAATGCCATTGGGTTTTAAGCAAGCCCATAAATTACCTAGTACTTTGGGCAAAATATTATTGGGAATATGAAATAGAGAGGCATTAGCAAAAATGCCATCACAGTAGCCTTCTGGCAAATCTAAGTTAAAAAAATCTTGCACCAGTACATTGCAACCACTTTTAGTTCTGGCTATTTGAGCTGCTTGTTGGCTACCTTCAAGACCTGTAGCAATATGACCAAGCTTACTAAAAGTCTGCAGGTCTCTACCCGGACCGCATCCAAAGTCAAGAATAGTAAATGGAGGCTCGGTTTTGATGGCTCGTAATAGAGCATTGATATTTTGACTGACGTCATGACCTTGTGTACCTTCATCATAAGAGACGGCGTTCTGGTCATAGTGAGCAATATTTTTTTGGGAAATCAGTCTAGATTTATCCAAATGATTTAGTGGGGTAGACATAATTCATCTTACCTAATTTTAGTGGGAGGTTAACTTCCTTCAATTAAAGGCATAGGACAAGATCACCCAAAGGTGGCTTTTATATTACCGGTAGGCTCGGTCAGGTTCGAGCTCGCTACCTATGCGCAGTCAGTCTAGCGTACCTAAATAACTGCTGTCGGCGAATTGCGGATATTTGGAGGGTAATAAAAAACCACTCCAAATATTAGTCGCAATCACAGTTGATTAGTCTTAGTCGCAATGATTAGTTTGTAGTGTGTTCATCGGCGGGTTGAAATCAAGCCCATAAAGAGACGATTAACCCTCATCTTTTGACTGTAATTGGGGTACATCCTATTAAAGCGATTAACCCACTAGAATAATTGCTATTATTTGCAGGTAATGATTTGTCTGTAGTCATCCATACTCAATTTCAAAGGATATACATGTTATCAATTGCCCTTGCAAGCTTTGTCACGGTTTTTGCTGCACTTTTTCCGGTAATCAATCCTTTGGGGGACGGGCCAATTTTTCTGAATATGGTTCAAGGATGCTCTGAGGGCGTTCGAAATAAATTAGCGAGAAGTGTGAGCGTTAATTGCTTTTTTATGCTGTTAGCTTCCATGTTGATTGGCCCTCAACTGCTATTGTTTTTTGGAATATCTCTACCGGCACTGAAGCTAGCTGGGGGAGCGGTAGTTATTGCGATGGGATGGAATCTTCTGAATCAGAAAAGTGCATCTGATAAGGGTGCTAACGAATCTACAGGAATTACAGATGAAACGTCTGACGGGAGCGCTTTTTTCCCGCTCACGATGCCCCTAACAGTTGGGCCCGGCTCAATTGCAACTGCAATTGCTTTAGTAGCCGCATATCAAGAGAGCAGCAGCTTTAGTATTGCCAATGAACTTCCTGCTGTGATAGGAACTGTGGCAGCACTTTTTGCATTGTCACTTACGATTTATTTTATCTACCGCGAGTCTTCCGGCATTCAACGAATCTTTGGGGTCAATGGAACCAATGTATTAATGCGTCTTTTTGCCTTTATCTTGTTGGCAATTGGGGTGCAGATTTTCTTGGGTGGTATCAATGGCTATCTAGAACTAATTAAATTACTGCCTGTCCATTAATTGACACTTCCCATAACTAATAAAAAAGAAAAATATTATGTGTACAGCTTTAATTTATAAAGATGCAAATGGAAATGCCTATACCGGTAGGACCCATGAACAGCAAGAATTATTTGTGGAATCATTAACCTACTTCCAAAGGGTTCTCTGATAGAGTCCCAAACACCAGCAGGTAAGCTGGGAGTTACGTTTAATACCCGATATGCGTTTTTAGCGATCACCGTTAAAAACTTAATTCCGAATTCCAAGCAAGAATTGGTCTTGCAAGGTCACAGTGATCAAGGCATGTCTTTTACCGCCAACGTATTGATGAATTCATCATCTGCTGAAACTTCCGTGGAAGATTCCAAAGTATTGTCTGTCAATGATTTGGGTCACTGGGTGCTCGGTAATTTTTAAAATGTAGCCCAAGTAAAACAGGCTCTTGAGAGCAAGGAGGTTGCTATTTGGGCGCCACCCGTACCAATTTTTGATAATGTACCAGCACCTGCACATTATGCAATTTATGATAAATCTGGAGCTGGTCTTGTTATTGAACTTCTTGATGGCCAAGTTCTGATTCATGACAATGCGGTGGGTGTATTAACTAATGACCCTGAATATACTTGGCACGTAAAGAATATGAATAACTATGCTCAGTTAACTAATGTGGATCATGGTAACGGGCAATACAATAATTTGAAGGTAAGCGAGTATCACGGTGGTAGTGCGCTAAATGCGCTTCCTTCAAGCCAAACCTCAGTTGGTCGATTTGTAAAAGCGGCTTTTTGCTCTAATTATGCTAAGCAGACCAGTTCACCTAAAGAGGCCATTCTGACTTTGTCGCATGTCATGAACAATTTTGACCGCTTTACCAACTTCTCAGTTGATATAGCAGATACACCCAAGCCAGGTGTAGACAGTTCATCTTCTGAGGTGACTCTCATTACCTTTTTGCATGATTTAGCTCAAAATCATTTCTACATTCGTACTATTAATGCCATGAACTACACCATGTTTGACATTAGTAAGCTCGCTGCTTTGGGTAAAACAAAAGTAGTTCAGTTAGATAGTATTAATGCGCTAGATGGTGGTGATGGAACTCATTTGTTTCTCCATTAATAGGCACCTCCCTTAACTATAAAAAAGAAAATATTATGTGTACAGTATTTATGTATCAAGATGCCAATGGTGTGACGTATCAAGCTAGATCGATTGAGGACCCCATCTTTTTTGCAGAATCAGTCACTTACTATCCTGCAGGCTCAAGCATAGAGTCCATGACACAAGCAGGTAAGCCAGGCAAGACTTTCAATACCAAATATGCATTTTTGGCTGTGACCCTTGCTGGAATGTTGCCTCTGAACGTTAAGCCGAAGCAAGAAAGCGTGCTGGAAGGCTCGAATGATCAGGGTCTATGCTTTACGGGTAACAATCTATTTGGTACCACATCAATAGAAGTGAGCTCCTCAGACGACAAGGTATTGGTTAGTACTGATCTAGGTCATTGGGCGCTAGGTAACTTTCAGAATGTGGCACAAGTGAAACAAGCCCTGGCCAATAAGGAAGTTGATATTTGGGTGCCAGCATTAGCAGCCTTTGGAAATCTGCCTTCCCCAGTGCATTACGCCCTCTTTGATAAAACTGGTGGTGCGATCGTGATTGAGTTTACTAATGGTCAAGTCCAGGTTTATGACAATCCAGTGGGTGTAATGACCAATGGCCCAGAGTTTCCTTGGCATTTGGTGAATTTAAATAACTATGCTCAGTTAACTAATGTGGATACCAATAGTAGCAAGTTCAATAAATTAAAAGTGAGTCCTGTTGATAGCGGAAATGCATTGGCCAATCTTCCGTCTGATCAAACTTCTGTTGGTCGATTTGTAAAGGCCGCCTTCTATTCTAATTACGCCAAAAAAGCGAGCACCCCTAAAGAAGCCGTTTTAACGCTTGCCCATGTGGTGAATAATTTTGATAGGCCTCGTAATATTTCGATTGACCTGCCTGACCCATCCACTGCAAATGTCGAAAATAACGCCACAGATAAAACTCAAGCATCCTCGGAGGTCACTCTGATTTCTTTTGTTAATGATCTGGCGCAAAATCAATGGTATATCCGCACAATTAATGCCATGAACTTTACTAAGTTTGACATACCTAAACTAGCTTCTTTAAAACAGTTAAAGGTAATCACATTGGATAGCATTGATGAGTTAGACGGTGGTGATGGAACCCATTTGTTTCTAAATTAATATTTGTAAGCTTTAACGAAAAAGCGTTTTGTCTAGTGCCTTAAACCACCTTCGGGTGGTTTTTATTTGGGAATCCGCGAGGGGACGATAAGGTTCTTTTAAAGACTCACGAATCATTAGTGCGACGCTAGGTTGCCAAAACTGAAAGTATATGAAAGGAAGAAGCCACTCGAAGATGGCTTTTGCATTACTGGTGGGTAGGACGAGATTCGAGCATTCGGCCAACAGATGATTAATCCGTCGGTATTAGGTCTCTTATTGGGCGCTTTCGGCGCCAGATTTAGTTCGTAATGAGCACAATTACTAGGAACAGCTAGTATTATTCACTGCAAACATTTCAATTTGGGTTTTTATGACGAGCTTTATCTATCGATTTTCCAATCTGACAATAATGCTGTTTTTTATTGTTTTGATTACTGCAGCAATGGACGGTTTCCCCATCCTGCTTCAATTGCTCCCATTTTTATCGCCCAATGATGAGAGTACAAAATCAGGCCTCTCCTTATTTGGCCCCATAGCCTCAAGCCTTGGTTTATTGATTGGCTTTTTGTTAAATCAGGCGCAAACCAATTTTCGCGAGGTCGAGGGAATTGTCTCTACAGAAGCAGCGAGAATCAATAATTTAGATCGACTTCTGTTAAGGTTTGGAAGCGAAAAGGCGCTAGAGGCCCGCATTCAATTAAGGGCATACATTGAGTCAATCATTTTCATTGAGTGGCCAAAACTTGCTGAAGAAAATGGCAGCAAAGAAACCCATATGTTGTGGCGCAATATATCTCAAAACATTTTTAAATTAGACCCAACAACTCCCAAACAAGTAGCGCTTTACTCGGACATTATCAAGAAGTCTGAAGAGGTTGCTGAAAGTAGAGAAACTCGTATTGATAAATCAGATAAGTGTTTGCCGACATTATTTTGGGTGGTAATTTTTATATGTCTTGGTGCACTTATTTGTCTTAATGCTATGTTTCTTCGAACAGGCCATTACATTTTTGGGCTCTCCATTCTCTCAATTGCATATGGCGGGTTAATTTCATTACTTGTTATAACTGATCAGCCATTTAAGGGGCAGAATGCGATTGCCCCATCTGCTTTAATTAAAATTCTCGCTTCAATTAAGACCAGAATCGAATAGTCGCATCCCAACACTGCTAATGCTCAAGAATTATTTAATTCCTGTTTGGCTTATAGTGGTAAGGCTTGGGATCACTCTGCAATGGTCAAGGCTCTGGAAAAGCTTGCAAATTTCGAAGTTGGTCAGAAGACTACTTAAAGTAATTCTTTCTATTTAAGAAGTGCATTACATTTAAAAACCTCATCAGAAATGATGGGGTTTTTTATTTGGCCATTTGATTAGTTGGCGGATCTTGAATAAATCACTTTGCCATTTTTTATGGTGTTGACCACTTTGATATCTTTGATTGTATCAGGGTCAACTGTTAAAGGATTCTGATCCAACTCTACTAAGTCAGCCAGCATGCCAGGCATGATCTTGCCCTTCGTATTCTCCTCGCGGTATACATAGGCCGCATTACTGGTAAATGCCTGTAATGCTAGGTAGGGATTCATTTTTTCCTTTGCGCCCAATGTTTTTCCGGACATTGTTTTGCGATTGACTGCGCTCCAAATAGTAAACAGGCAATCCGGACCAGAAGAGGGGACATCATTATGGATGCCGACTACTATCCCTTTGTTGTGTGCTGTGACCATAGGACAAAAATTATCGGCACGTTCTTGACCAACAATATCTAAGTAAATATCCCCATATAGCCACATATGATTAGATAAGGTGATTGCAATAATGTGATTGGTTTTGTAGTCATTCAATTGATCTTCTCTCGCAAAAAAAGAATGGGAGATAGTCGTACGACGATCTTCGGTTATCCCGGTTTCAGCAATCGCCTTTTTAATAGCAGCTAAGGCCATATCAATTCCGGCATCACCATTGCTATAGCAAAAGTAAGGGATATTTTTTTCGTAAGCAAGTTTGGTGTAGTGATCAACCTGCTCTTGGGTATAGTAAGCCATGCCCCGCCAGTCATCTGGGAAGCCGGTAGTGTTGCTGTAGGGCTCTGAAAGATAAGCAAGTTTGAGTTGTGGCCCTCCGTCTGTGGACATCAACATACCTGCCACCTTAAAGCCATGATCACCTTTGCTATAGACTCCAAAGGAGAAATCAGGATTATCTTTTAGTAAAGCATCGACCGTATCACTCATTGGAAGAGCCACTAAATCGATCGAAACCGCACCGCTATCAGCAGCTAGACGCATCAATTGAATATCATCAGGGCTTGCTTGGTAATGCTGAGCAGTAGTGGTGCCATAGGAAGCATAAATTTTCTCTGCACTTTGATAAGTCTTAAAAGTGAGGTCTTGGGAAAACTTTCCATAGGCTTCTGCAACTGCCTTGAGATAAGGTAGCCCGATAATGATGCCCGTCATTTGATGGGTATTGGGGTCAACTACGATCGTGCCGGATTCAACTTTGGCATCTGCAGTAATGCCAAGTTTTTTGAGGCCTGCTGTATTAAATAAACCTGCTAAGGTTGAAATATTTTGTACCAGCACCGGCGTATCCGGAAAGGCTGTATCTAAATCTGCCATAGTTAGTGGCCCATCTTTCATTAGTCCATCCATATACTCGGCAGCGATCAGCCATCCGTTGAGGAGCTTGCCAGATTGTTTCAACTGTGTAATTAACTCTGATCTGCTGCGTGGTGGATTATCTGCAAAGTACCCGACATTCAAGCTCAATGTTTGTTGAGCAAATAAGCCAAAGTGGCCCCAGGTATCAATAAATCCTGGGGTTAAGGTATGTCCTTGCAAGTCATGTAGCTTGGCGTCTTGACCGGCCAAAGTGCTAGCTTGTTTTTTGTTGCCAGTGAAGGTGATTTTCCCGTCCGTCACCAATACTGCTTCCACATATTCAGGCTGATCACCGGCCATAGTTAAAATATTGCCGTTGAAGTAGAGAGTTTGATTTGATGTCATGAGCTTGCTTTAATGAGTGTTAGTGTGAAAAAGCATAGGTAATTCCGATGCGACCGCCCCAGCCTTGTGCGCCACCTTGGTTGGTGTTGACAGTGTAATAACGAGCACCGATTGTAAATAGTAGGGGCAGATCACCCACTTCAATGAGTTTGCTACCCATTAAATTGATGGGATAGGAGTGGGCGCCAGTATCAATATTTGTGATCGATTCACAATCAAGTGTAATGTTCCCATATCTTTTGGTGATGTAGGTGATAAAAGGTTCAAATGAGACATTATTGGCGCTAGGACCATTTAGCGGCATTGCTCCAAGGCCAAAGGATTGATATGCATAAGCACCCATGATCCAATCCTCACTTCGATGAATGGCGCCCATGCTGTATCCCGCGGCATTTTGTGAACTTCCATACATGGCGGGCATATTGGTGCCGATTTGCACCATTGGGCCAATACCAAATGAGTTTCTTAGTCGAGACTCGTTGGATTCGGTAAAAAAACTTTCTATGATGACTGGTTTAAAACCTGAGCTAGAGTACCCATCGAAATTGTTGAACGACTGATAAGTGATCTGAGGATGTACTACATAACTGTAGTCTGAATTAATGCGATAAGGAAGCCAGGGCTCTATTTGGGTGTATTGAGTTGAGCCTTGATGTCCCAAACCTACCTTTTGATCAAAGTTGAAATAAATTGGAACGGAGGCAACATTATCTTGAGCTTGTAATTGCCGCTCACTAGAAATAAGTCTTTCCTCTCCTGGAGTGAGTGCTTCAAAGAATGAATTTGTATCTTGAGCGAGCACAAGTTTGAAGTTACACAATATCAGGATAGTCAGTAGTGCTTTGAATTGATGCATCTGTATGATGTTTAAGGTATGGCTTCGCAGGCTTCAAGAATTAGGATGATTTTAATAATAAGGTAATATTTAGAAAATCGTTTGCAGTAGATTTAGCTCTGCAATTCCCTATTTTGAACGGACCTGATATGAAATTTACCTTTTTAGGGCACATGAAGGAAATGTTAAAGGAGCTGCCAATAGTAGCTATCTACCTCTCACTCTGGTTTTGTGCGATTACTTTTTACAATCAAGCTGCTGTTCATATGCCAGAAAAAGGAATTGAGTCCTATGGGTTTGCCGTGATTCAGGCCTTGGTGATGTCTAAAATTATGCTCACCGCAGAAATGATCGTTCCTGTTGGAGTGATATTCAACCCTAATGTGAAATACACTATTTATTTAGCAATTTTAGTTCGCACAACCCTTGCGTCCATTGTTGCTCTAATGCTGCGTTATTCTGCTGCAGGAACAGAGGGCTTTTTTAAGCATCAAGGATTTGTTGAATCCATGCGAAATTTTTGTGATGGGGACATCGCTCATATTTTGGCGCTCACGTGTCTATATTGGCTGATTATCTTGCCCTATATTGCCTATCGTTTTATTTTGCATCTTGCCGGCAATGAAGGTTTGGAATCATATTTATTAGCCAAAAGAAGCTAGGGTTCAACTGATTATTAAGGCAAGCTTTATATATTTGTGCTTAGCTAATCAAAATTCATTCAGAAGATCCCTATGCGCCGCAAAATATTTTGTTGATGATGGCATTGTTGATTTCAGTGTCTTCATTTTGCCAGGGGAATATTTTTTTGGTTGGGCATCCGCTTTGGGTCGAAAGCTATCCTATGGGATAAGCAGACCCTGATGTCTCAAATCGGCCGGATGCAGCCATCACACCGCCTACACAATTTCATATGTCAGTAGTAAGACTGCAGCACCCATGCAGAGCAATGCGAGCATAAAGAACTTATCCGCAATATCTTCAAAATAAACCTTCTTTGAATTGCTTCGAATGGATAGATATGAAAAGATAGAGCTTGCTAGAAAGATGAGGGCATCTAGAGCTAGCAGGTCATCCACCCAATAGGCAACACCTCGGTTGGTCTGAGTTAGCTTCACAATGCTGATAACGGTCATACATACGCCAAGCATTGCGCCTGAAGTCGGCAGAATATGACCACTTAGATTGTTGGGGTTGCGCATTTACTGATGACTGTAGCCTGGCAAGATGCCTGACCCAGGATTTTGATTGGACGACGGTGATCCTCCGAGTTCTGGCAAGTTGTAGTTTGGTTGGCTTGGTGGCAGTCTTTTTTGGCTTGCATTAATAAAAGTAGGTACTTTGCTATCAAAAGATGCCTTTTGCTCAGAAGTCAATAATTTGTAAAGCGGTTTGGCAGTCTCATCAACCTCTTTTAAGCTGGTATATCGATTTTTTGCATCTTCGGTAGATTGGCTTAGAAATTTAAGTCCATCAATAGTGTCGGAACTATCGTTATTCAATTTAGCTCTTTCTTTGGCAACATCACTCGCATAAAGTCTCACCTTGATTGCAAAATTACCCCAAGCCTTGCTTTGTTCGGGTGTTAGCTTAAGGCTTTCTTCAAGGCGAGATAAGCCAGTTTCGATTTGTTCATAAGTAAGCAGTTGTGAGCCTGGAGCAGGCATTGAGATATGGGTATTTGCCGATATGCTGGAATAGTCGGGATTAGAGGCATTGCGCCCGGCGCCCCTTCGCATTCCAGGCATTCCGGGGATTCCAGAGCCTTGAGATCCGCCCCATTGAGCAAAAGACTCTTTAATGGGCAAAATTGCTACTAAAACTAAAAAACTCAAGATAATTGAGCGCAATGGCATGATGGCCCGATTCATTTTTCTCTCAACTGTATGTGTCTAACCCTTGTTAGACACTAATTTTGGAAAATACTTACTTTAAAAAGAAAATAATTATTTTGTCTTGGCCGTAAGTTTTCTATAGGTGCCCGCGTCTAAGAATTAACAAATAAGGAGAAATAGATGAAAAGAGCAATGCAAGGTTTAATGATGGCAAGTATTTTGATGGTGGGAGCGATTGGTATTGCAAGCGCTGCCTTACCAGATCCCCAAGACCCCCAGGTAGTTGCTAATATGACCTTTGAGCAACGCCTGCAAATGTCTAAGGATCTGCGAGAGCAGTTTAAGCAGGCCACTCCAGAAGAGCGCCGTGAGTATCGCCAAAAACTCCATGCCAAATTCAAAGCCTTAAGTCCTGAAGAGCGTAAAGCACTGCGCGAGAAGATGCATGCCCAATGGCAGGCGTTAACTCCAGAGCAAAAGAAAGAGCTGCGCGATAACCGCAAAGCCATGATTGCGGCAATGACACCAGAAGAGCGCCTTGAGATGAAAAAAGAACGCGAAGAGTGGATGAAGGCGCATCCCAATGAAAAAGAACATTGGAATAAGCCAATGAGCAATTAAGGATCAGTTTGACTTTATTTCCTAGCAAGCAACACCGCATCGAACAGGCTTTATTAAAAAGAGCTGTAGCGGGGGATTCCAAGGCGTCAAAAGAAGTCATTCGCCTACTGAGTTCCCCCGCATATTCCTTGGCCTGGAAGATGCTTGGCAATAAAGAAGATGCAGAAGATGTCGTACAAGAGGCCTTTATTCGCTTATGGAAAAGTGCCGATTCGTTTGCGGGAAAGTCAGGACTATTTACTTACTTTTACGCGATCGTGAGCAATCTTTGTTTGGATAGGATCAAAAGTATTAATAAGGGATTCTTCGAGGAGTTTGATGAGGTAGAGCATCAACCCATCAAAGAGATTGAGTGGAGTATCGCAGAGGGAGTCAGCCCAGAAAGCATTAAAAAGGCAATGGATGTTTTAAGTAGCAAACAAAGAATGGCGATATTGATGTGGGCATATCAAGATATGACGGCAGAAGAGGTTGGTCTGGCAATGGGTATGAATAAGAATAGCGTCGATCAATTGTTATATAGGGCTAAGTTGAAACTCAAGATGGAATTAGAAAGAGGTGAATCTCATGCGAGCGAATGATAAAAAACATTTAAAGAAAGTTTTAGATCAAATCGAAGTTCAAGAGCTATCTAATCATTTTGAAAAACGCATTTATCAAGATTGGCAAAGAGCTGTCTCCAAGGGAGATCAACCCACGGATCGAATCTCTGAAGTTTTGGTTCTTGCTAGATTGCATCCTAGGCTTATCGCATTGATTGCGATAGCAATCATCACTGCTTCCATGTTATTGGGTCAGCATCTGCTGACATCTCCTGAAGAAGAGCTGTATCGAATTGACGCCTTATCTGAATTAAGCCTCTCAACCATTTAATCTACAGCGTTCTCCCTTGCCCCTGAACTCAAAGGAGTTTTTGGGGCTTTTTTAACAAAAGGATCATCATGAAAAAGCAACTATTAGCAGCGATGCTCACTGCTGTGGGAATGGTGGGTTTGACTTATTCTCAAAATGCTATGTTTCAGGCAACACCAGAGCCAAGGGCTGATCAATCTCTTGCGTTGGCCGGTTGAATCCAAGGTCGTAAGTATTCGTTATATAGAGCCTCGGAGTGTTATTTCATTTTCCAGGGCTACAGAGATCCCTTCTATGTCGTTTAAAACGACATTCCTGAGCCAGGGTGAGGCATTCTTACTGCTTATTTTTTCTAACTCTATGAACTTGGCGAGGTATTACCAAGGCACTTTTACTGTAACTATCGTTGTTTTAAAGGTGATTTGTTATTAAGTAACCTTTTATGACTAAAGTAGAGTAAAATACATTTAGCGATTTTCAAGCTAATAGTGTGTTGTACTAGTAATTAATACCGCAGTTCTGCGATAGTTCTTTTTAGCATCTCCCCCGCCATTCTTGATTTTCGCCTCATTCGGGGCATAGTCCCTTTTATATTTTTTAAGGAATAGTCAGATATGGCAAACGGAATTGTGAAATGGTTTAACGACGCTAAAGGCTTCGGTTTTATTACTCCTGAACTCGGTGGCGAAGATTTATTTGCCCATTTTTCAGCAATTAATAGCAACGGCTTTAAGTCACTAGCTGAAGGTCAAAAGGTAACTTTTGATATTACTACTGGCCCTAAAGGCAAGTTAGCATCCAATATTCAACCTGTTTAAATCAGCAGCAAATGCCAGGCAGACATTATTTGCCTGGACCAAAGCCCAGCATGACTGGGCTTTTTATATTTATTAAGGATGTTAAATGGCAAAAGAAGAGTTGCTTGAAATGGAAGGTCTTGTTGATGAAATTCTGCCAGATTCTCGGTATCGGATTACCTTAGACAATGGCCATAAGCTTATTGCCTACACAGCAGGAAGAGTCAAAAAAAATCACATCCGTATATTGGCTGGAGACAAAGTTTCTTTGGAGGTCTCTCCATATGACTTAAGCAAAGGCCGTATTACATTTAGACATATTGATAAGAAGCAATCTTTTGCTGGCGCGCCTTATAGACGACATTGATAGCTTTGAAGCTTAGAGCTGCAAGTTAAATTAATATTTACAAAGAACCTCAGGCCCTGGTCGATTCTGCCCCGAGCCACTAAGAAATACTAAAACCACCTTCGGGTGGTTTTTTCATTTGAGCGTCTGCTTGGGGTCGGCAGCTGCCTAACGCTAGAAACTGGCCCAAAGTCTCAAATCGGCCAATAGCAGTCACATATCAAATATGAAAACAGCCATTAAGGCACTCATTGACCCTTTATAACCTTCAGCAAAATAGGTTGTATCTATTTGGTCATTAAAAGAGTAAGGTACACCTAGGTCAAGGCTAATAACTGTTATAGCACTTGATTTTCTTAATCCTACGTAACAGTCGTCCTCTCTAGCGAATTAGAGTAGGTCTCACCCCTCCAGAACTAGTTTTTTATATAACCGCTGCTAATGCACTTCATTAGCAAGTGATTCTTCGTGGGCTTCTATTAAACGTCTTAGCTGCAGCTATAGCAGGCAAGATGCAATCCTTATTAGTTATGTTAATTAAAGTGTCCAGTTAATGGCCGCTCTATGGGCGCAAGTTGCGCTTAAAAAATGGAGAGATTTATCCGCATATTTTTTTTACTGATTTTGGCCTTATTCATTTCATCTGCATCAGGCCAGACATCCAACGATGTCAACTCTACGGGAGCTAGTGCAACGAATACTTCGGTTGGGGGTGGGCAATCTAATTTATTGGGTAGCAATATTGGTACCCAGCAAAACTCGACTAATGTTACGGGTGGGTATGGCAACGTGAATAGCAATAATCCGGGGACTACCACGGCAAAAGTTTATTCAGTTCCTACTATGTATGCTCCGGGCTTAACAGCAGCCGGTAGCGATGTCTGTCTTGGCTCTGTATCTGCATCCGGATCGATCCTGGGCTTAGGGCTTGCAGGTGGCGGCACTTACGTGGATGACAACTGTGTCTTGTTAAAGAATAGTCAGAGGATGGCAGCTTTGGGTTTTGGAAATGCAGCTGTCGTGATGATGCTGCAAAACAAGGATATAGAAAAAGCCATCAGGACATCGAGCCCAACAGTCTATTTACAAGTATCAAAGGACAGATTGGCAAACTTGCAAGCAGAGTTTGATGATGCAAAAGAGATGGGTGAATCAACTGTTGATCTTGAAGAAAAACTCATCAAAGCCAATAAAGAAGTGCGCATTATGGCTAGAAGGGTGCAAACCTCACCCGGTATGCCGGAGAAGGTGGTCGAAATTGCGCCAACAACATCAGGTGGTAAAGCTAAAACGGCCAATGACCCTAGAGAAATATTGAATCCTTAAGAAAGTACCAATGAAAAAAATCCTTGTAGCCTCGCTACTTACAATTTCAGCTCTCGCATTTGCAGCGCCACCAACCGCATTTACCTTTGTGGCGCCAGCTTCAGTAGCTGTTGCACCAGCATTAACCAACTTGCTTGGTGTAGTAAATGCATTTAAAGCTGTAGGAACAGCGTTTGCTTTAGCTGATCCCGTAGCAACTGGCTTATTAGATCAAGCTGCCATCAATTTAACGCTTTCTGTTGATATTAAAAATATCGATACCTTAGCCATTAACTCTCCAGTCTATAGCAGCACTACTGGGCAAATTACCTGGGTCAATAACTTTGCAACTTCAGTTGCATCTTCAAATGCTTGGGTTCAAACGGATATTGCTGGCTACGATACGGCTGCTAAAGCATTTCGTGATGCTGGTGGCGCATACGCGGTAACCGCAATCATGACTGGCGGATCTGGTGTAAATAAGCTGCTGTCGGCAATTGATGGCACAACACGAACGGTCAATGGCGCCAGCTATATTCCCGATAGTTCATTCAATACTCTAGTTACAAGTTTTAATACAGACTTAACAGTAACTCAAAAAATAGCTGACCTGGGAACGGCAGCCACTGCTTTAACTGCTATTCAAACCCAAGGGTCTGCTATGGATATTGCTGGGGCGGTAGCTGTCACCACTTTAAATACTTTGGTTTTGCCTGCAGCTGGTAAGAATTCTGCATCGTATAGCACTCTTAACTCCTTGTTGCTATACAACGCTTTACAGTAACGGCAATTGTTGACGAAGGCCCGCTTCGGGCCGTTAGTTGCCTTTAGCTATCCATATATGAAATGTCGGTTAACCCGACAGCCGTCGCGTTTAGAGATGCTCAGTCTCTTCCGGCGTAGTCTATCCCCACTCGAAACGTCCATTAGATCATCTATTCCGTCCATACAGTGGCCAATACATTCCATCCACCAAAAAGAAAAGGGACCACATTTCTGTGATCCCTTTGTATAACTGGTGGGTCGGGCGAGATTCGAACTCGCGACCAACGGTGTTTAGGCTGTAAGTTGACGCTGTTTGATGAGTTCTGCAGCAGGGATCCGCACTATCTTGCCATTAATTGTGGTCACGATTGCGGTATTGGTTTGGATTGCCAAGTCTATCGCTGCTTTTCTAGCACGTTTAATAGCGAAGTAGGAGCCTGATATATCAGGATCTGGTGAATTGAGGATATCTGGAGTTGGAATAATCATTTCTAGCCTTGAGCAATCTTTTCTAATTCAGTTAAATCACCATCAAGCAATACCCATGAGTTTACAGCTTTTTGATACTTTGGGAGATTCTCTAATCCTGCTCGATAGCGCCTACGAATGACTTCTTCAGGAATATTGTGTCCGCCCTGTGCAACTCGCTCTGCTACTCGAGAGATGGCTAATTCAGGAGAACTTAGGGCAATAAACCAGAGCTTAATTGTGTAGCCCAAGTCTTTCCACTCTTGAATGCGTTGTAGATAATGGGTGCCGGATAACGTGGTTTCAAATGCAAAACTTTCACCTGCTTTGGTGTATTCATCCAACTCATTGAGCATCAAGCGAGCCGCCTTGAATGCAACAGATTCAGGATTAAATGGTGCCAAACCAGCCGCTATAAGATCAGCATTAATAAAACGAAATGTATGAGCTTCTTGCGGTAAGAAGTTTTTGGCAAAAGTAGTTTTACCAGCTCCATTAGGTCCTGCAATGATGATAATTTTTTTATTTATTCCGGACATCATCCGCGTCGTAGCGTGACATAGCGTTGTTTAGTTTCTTCCAATATTTGCGCAATACTCTTTTTGCCGGCAACGTAATCAGTGAGGTTTTGCTCTAACTGCTTGGTTGGAACGATGCCTTCAATCCGAGCAGAAGCCACAGCATTAGAAACGTTGTATTGGCGGGTTTGAGATTGGGTGGCAAACTTAGTTGGCATGTACCTATTTTAGTAGATTTAGGGCTGATTTTCTAGTCAAAAAATAGCCCTAAAACAGGGTTTAAAGAGCTATTTAGAAGGATGATGCAGTCAATAAAAAAGCCCCGCAGAAGCGAGGCTTAGTATTGCTGGTGGGTCGGGAGAGATTCGAACCTCGCCATAAGCTACCTAAAAATTTATTTTTTTAAGACCTCAGGATTAATGCAGGTAATTGGAGCTTTTCCATTGAGTACTGCTAAAACGTTATCAGTCACGATTTTGCCCATCGCTAGTCTCGTATCAAGGGTAGCAGAGGCGATATGCGGAACAATAACAACATTGTCCAATTGATCAAGTCCCTCAGCCAGCTTTGGTTCGTCCTCAAAGACGTCAAGTCCAGCACCCCAAATTACCTTATTGCGAAGTGCTTCGACTAATTCTTTCTCGTTTACGAGCGGACCACGCGCTGCATTAATGAGAATAGCGCTAGGTTTCATTTGGGATAATTCTTTTGCTCCAATGTAGTATTTTGTTTCCGGAGTTAAAGGCAGGTGGATTGAGAGAAAGTCTGACTCTTTTAGGAGGGTCTCCTTATCCACAAAGGTAGCTCCATGATCTTTCTCAAAATCGAAGTTACGTTGTTCGTTGGTATATATAACCTTCATATCAAAAGCCGCTGCTTTTCTAGCAAACATCGTACCAATTCTGCCCAAGCCGGCGATACCGAGAGTTTTGCCGTCCACATCTTGGCCGATAAATGTCATTGGGGACCAGCCTTTCCATTTACCCTCGCGAACGTAGCGCTCTGATTCTGAAATACGTTTTGCAGTAGCCAACAGGAGAGCCCAAGCATGGGTGGCGGTTGCCTTATCCAAAACACCGGGGGTATTGGTCATGATGACACCGCGTTTTGTGGCTGCATCTAGATTGAAGTTGTTAAAACCAACAGCGTAGTTGGCGATAATCTTACATTGCGGCCCTGCTGCATCGAGGATTTCGGCATCAACGTTATCTGTTAATAGGGTGATCACCGCATCACGGCCCTTAACAGCATTCATGAGTTCTTCGCGAGTTAAAGCGCGATCATGAGGATTAACTTCAACATCACAGGTCTTTCTTAGCTCGGCAATAGTTTGTTCGGGAATACTGCGTGTGATGTATACATTTGGTTTAGACATTTCAAATTCCTAATAAAAAAGTGCAAAACAAAATGTTTTGCACTAGATAAAACCACCTTAAAACAGAGGTGACTGCTAAAGCTTAATTCCCACCATTTTTGCGCTTATTTTTATTATAAATAAAGGCAGTCAATAGCGGAGTAAGTACGGCAGTAACAATCACTGATGCGGCAACTTGTACGGTGGCGATTGGCGCAATTGCAGCAAAAGTTGGATCTGCTAATGCGACTGCTTGTGGCGTGCCGGTAGCATTACCAGCTGTGCTTGACGCTGCAGCACCAGCAACACCAGAGCCACCTAATAGGCGGTCAGCTAGGATGCACACAATGCCGGTAAGCACTAATACAGTAATTCCTAAGAGAATACCTGGCAGACCTGCTGTAAGCACCGCAGAAAGGTTGATGCCTTGTCCAAGCGTGAATGCCATAAATGGAACAATGATTGGCTCATGAGCGCCAAAGAAGTCACGCAAGTCTTTATCTAGGTTTCCAAGTAATGCACCCGCAAGAATCGGGGCAATTACTGAGAACATGGTCATCCAAGGGATAACGGCTAAACCTGCGCCAACCAATACCAGCATGGTCAGGAAGGGACCGGTTTCAATACTTTGTGGGACATAAGTGCCCGCATCTTCCTTATTACCAAACGTGCTGGTCAACGCCAAGAACATGCCGCCATTGGTGTCATTCATAGCTGCCAATACGGCCAGGGTTGTGAGACCCAAAACATCCCCATTAAAGAAATGAGCAATACCGAGTGCCACTGCAATTGCAATACCCACCTTGGCAAACATAATTCCAAAGCCACGCTTAAGCATTGTTGGAGCAGCATTGAGCGTCATTTTTGTACCAACGGTGAAGAGGTACATTGCTAAAAAGGTTGGATAACCTTGGTTTGTTAGTGCTTGGGTAAAACCTCCAATTTTTAAAGCATTTGGAGCAAATGTATTTAGGAGCATCCCAATAAATAGGGGTACAACCATGATTCCGCCGGGAACTTTATTAATTGCTTGATAAATTTTCATGTTTACCTTTTCTGGTGTGATTTGTCTCGGGGTCTCAAAAGAGCCCATTTTTATGTTTTTCTACGAATACAGTTACGCTTGCAAATTCACTAATCATTAGATCAAGTGATGTCGAAATAATCTATTGATATAGGTCAAAAGTAAGAGAAAACACCTAGAAATTAGGCAAATCAGCCCTGAGGCGAACTGATATTCTTTTTAATACAATAAAGCTATGGGGGCGCCATAAGCGCTAGCGCCTCAATCAATATTAAAAAACGAGACAGCGCGCTAATAAAAGATAGGTTAATCACTGATGAGTAAGTTAAAACTAGGTTTTATCGGGTTGGGTATTATGGGCGCCCCTATGGCATCGCACTTAATGGCCGCTGGCCATGCGCTATTTATTAATACCCGCAGCAAGGTGCCAGAAGAGTTGGCTAATAGCGCCGCTGTTGTTTGCGCAACTCCAGCAGAAGTAGCGAAAATGGCTGACATTATCTTTACGATGGTGCCTGATACACCAGATGTTGAGAAAGTACTTTTTGGTGAGCATGGAGTTGCTCATGGTTTGTCTAAGGGCAAGATTGTTGTTGATATGAGTTCAATCTCTCCAATTGCCACCAAGGATTTTGCAAAAAAGATTAATGCTCTTGGGTGTGAATATCTGGATGCCCCTGTTTCAGGAGGTCAGGTAGGTGCAAAGGGCGGTACCTTGACCATCATGGTCGGTGGCAAAGAGTCTGTATTCCAGACAGTCAAGCCTATGTTTGATCTGATGGGTAAAAATATTACTTTGGTTGGTGACAATGGCGCAGGCCAGGTTACTAAAGTAGCCAATCAAATTATTGTTGCACTGAATATTGAGGCTGTAGCCGAGGCCTTGTTGTTTGCTTCCAAGGCCGGCGCAGATCCTGCTCGAGTTCGTGAGGCCCTGATGGGCGGTTTTGCTAGCTCTAAAATTTTAGAGGTGCATGCTGAGCGCATGATCAAGAGAACATTCGATCCTGGTTTTAGGATTGAGTTACATCAAAAGGATTTAAATTTAGCGCTTAATAGTGCAAGAGCTCTGGGAGTTTCTTTACCTAATACTGCTAATGCTCAAGAATTATTTAATTCCTGTTTGGCATATGGTGGTAAGGCCTGGGATCACTCTGCAATGGTCAAGGCTCTGGAAAAGCTTGCAAATTTCGAAGTTGGTCAGAAAGCTACCTAAAGCAATTCTTTCTATTTAAGAAGTGCATAACGTTAAAAAACCTCATCAGAAATGATGAGGTTTTAATTTGACCAAATAGGATTTTTTTACAGATGCGTTGGCGATATTACTGTGCATTCTTAAAAAATACCGATTCTTGGTCGGACCTCACGGTGACTGCCGCATTCCAAACAGACAAAAGAAAAGGGACCACATTTCTGTGATCCCTCGATATAACTGGTGGGTCGGGCGAGATTCGAACTCGCGACCAACGGATTAAAAGTCCGCTGCTCTACCGACTGAGCTACCGACCCAGTAAGCCCCAAATTATAGCAAGAAGTTTATTGACCTTCCTTGGTGCTGGCTGGTCTGCCCCTCAGCCCTTGTAATTACAAGTTCGCTAGGAGTTGATCCGTCTGGCTACTGGTGGATTTTTGGAAAAATACTCCTTAATTCCCTTCAAAATGGCCTCAGCAATTCTGTCCTGATAGCCATCATCATTTAATCGAGCTTCTTCCTGGGGGTTGCTAATGAAAGCTGTCTCTACCAAGATCGAGGGGATATCAGGGGCCTTGAGAACGGCAAAGCTCGCTTGCTCTACCTTTCCCTTGTGTAGGGGTGCAAAACCGCCTATTTGCTTCAGAATCGAGTTGCCAACCTGAAGAGAATCTTTAATTTGAGCGGTAGTCGACATATCCAATAAGAGATTAGCCACTTGGCGATCTTGAGTCTTGATGTTGATTCCGCCAATTAAGTCTGAGGCATTTTCTTTATTAGCCATCCAGCGTGCCATGGTGCTACTGGCACCCATTTGTGATAGTGCAAATACGGATGCCCCTTTGGCATTGGATTCAATAAATGCATCTGCATGAATAGATACAAATAAATCCGCTTCTACTCGTCTGGCTTTCTGAACCCTGACATGTAGTGGTACGAAGTAATCGCCATCTCTAGTCAAGTAGGGGCGCATATACGCTTCGCCTTCAATCTTGTCTTTGAGTCTTTTGGCAATCGACAGTACAACGTTCTTTTCTCTAGAGCCCGCCGCTCCAATTGCGCCAGGATCTTCACCGCCGTGACCAGGGTCAATAGCGATTGTAATTAAGCGCTTATATTTAGCAGCAGCTGGCGGTGCTTTAGTCTCAGGAATGGCTTGAGCTACTGGGGCGGCGGGAGTCTTGGCAAGCTCTTTGTCCTTATTGGTAGCAAACTGCGCAATGAGGTCGACCTCTTCATTGGATTTTTCGAGGGCACTTTCTTTTTTAGCGCTGCTCTTAACTAATTCCATTAAGGGATCAGGTGGTGTCGTAGGGTAGAGGTCAAACACCATGCGGTAGTTGTACTCACCAATGGGGTCGAGGGTAAAGAGCTGCGGCTTGATAGGTTCTTTAAGATCGAACACTAAGCGCACAACTCCCGGTTGAAATTGACCAACCCGGACTTGTGAAATATAGGGATCGTTTGGCTTTACTTTGGCCACTAAATCTTTGAGAGTTGGATTGAGCTCCAACCCTTGCACGTCAACCACTAAGCGATCTGGGTTAGTCAGGATCTGCTGAGTAATGGGTAGGGCTTTATCTGTCTCTAGGGTAACGCGCGTGTAATCTTCGGATGGCCATACGCGCACACCTAAGATCTTGGCACCCCAAGCAATATCAAACTCAGTGAGTAATAAAGCAAAACTCAAGAACTGAGCGGACGTCTTGAGTGTTAACCTTTTCGAGAGATTCACTTTTTTAGAGCTCATGTATTACTTTGATGCACCCTCTTTTAATATAGATGCTCCAGATTGACTCAGCGCATTGATATTGATGAAGCGTTCATTCTCATCCGCGCCTGCCGTCAGTTGAATTTGTAGATCAAAAGCAGGGAGTGTGCCTTCTGCTTTTTCAGGCCATTCAATTAAGCAAATGCCAGGAATATCAAAGTGCTCCTCAAATCCAGCCTCTTGCCACTCTAGTGGGTCACGCATACGATACAAATCAAAATGGTGAATAGTGATCTCTTGTTGCTTGAGTTCAATTTGGTAGGGCTCGCATAAGGTATAGGTAGGGCTCTTTACTTTGCCTTCATAACCCATAGCTTGTATCAGATAGCGTGCAAAAGTGGTTTTACCCGCCCCAAGATCACCCTTTAAAGAGATATTGAGATGCTTTTGCGGAGATTGCACTAGATAATGCCAAAGTGTGGCGGCAAGAAATTTGGCTAGGGCGGCGGTATCCGCTTCTTGCCTACAATGTTGCTGAAGTGACGCTTTTAGTAATTCCTGCTTTTGAGCCATTGCTCTAGTTTATTCAATTATTGCGCTACATTTCTAATCAAGATGCCTTTATCTGCCAATTTAACCTCTTTAGATGAAGCCAAGCTGCGTAACTGGCTTGGGGGGCAGTCGCATGAATTGGGTTTTGATGCCTTAAGAATTACCGACACCCATTTAGGCCCTGCAAGCGATCGATTGCAAACATGGTTGTCTGAAGGGCGCCATGGCCATATGGAATACATGCAACGTCATGCTGATCTTCGATCCGATCCTCAGTTATTAGTGCCTGGAACCCTGCGAGTCATTTGCGTCTCTATGAACTACCTACCTCCCGAAACCAGTTTTGAGCGTGAGTGGGAACGCATGGCAGATCCTTCTCAAGCGGTGGTCTCTTTGTATGCAAGAGGTCGCGACTATCACAAGGTATTGCGAAATCGTTTGCAAGAGTTTGCAAAACGCATAGAGGAAAAAATTGGTGCATTTGGATATCGTGTCTTTACCGATTCAGCCCCCTTAATGGAGGTTGAGCTTGCCCGTAAGGCAGGTTTGGGTTGGCGTGGAAAACATACGCTTTTACTCAATCGAGAATCCGGCTCTACTTTTTTCTTGGGCGAAATTTTGGTTGATATACCGTTGCCTATAGATACTGAAGTAGAAGAGCATTGTGGAACTTGCACATCCTGCATTGATATATGTCCTACTCAAGCTATTACAGCGCCATACCAATTAGATGCTCGTCGCTGCATCTCGTATTTGACAATTGAAAACCCAGAAGCTATCCCTATTGAATTTAGAAGGGCTATGGGCAACCGTGTTTATGGGTGCGATGACTGTCAGTTGATTTGTCCTTGGAATAAATTTGCCAAGCGTAGCCAAATGCCTGACTTTGTTCAGCGTCATGGTCTGGGGCAGGCCACTCTTCTGCAGCTTTGGTCTTGGACAGAAGCGGAGTTTGAGCAAAGACACGAAGGCAGCGCTATTCGTCGTATTGGGTATTTGCGGTGGCGTCGTAATTTAGCTGTGGCAATGGGTAATGCACTTTCTAACTCAACAGTACCTGCAAGTCAGAAGGACGACATTCGCTTGGCTTTGCAACATAGTTTAGAGGGCGCTGACCCACTGCTAGTGGAGCACATTAATTGGGCCCTTAGTACTTAAGTTAAATAAGCAAAGAAATACATCCACCCTTACAATTTATCCATGTCATCAGCCGATCAGCCTTATATAGACCCAAGCGAAATCGCTCTCGAGGAATCCGCTGCCGAGCGTTTTTCTAGTCGAAACGATGCGTTTTGGTCTGGCATTCGGGATGCAGCAGGCGCTCCAGCAGTAGTGCTGTTTGCTGGCATGGTGGGCTTTGGAGCCATGGGCAAGACCAATGGTTTTGATATTTGGTTTACGTCTGCTACAAGCTTATTTATGTTTGCCCTGCCTGGGCAAGTCGTGCTTCTGGAAATGGCGATTACTGGATCATCAGCTATTGCGATTGCCTTGGCAGTCACGCTAACAGCCACTCGTTTTATCACCATGACGGTGACACTCTTTCCGCAATTTCATCACAAAGACCGCAATCGTGGTTTGTATGCTTCGGTACATCTGCTGGCGATGACGGCTTGGGCCATCTCAATGCGAGAGTTTCATTCAATTGAAACCAAGCACCGCTTGAGTTATTTCACTGGCCTTGGATTGTTGTGTTGGTTAATTTCAGTGCCCGGAACGATTTTGGGATATTTTTTGGCAGGGATGGTACCAACGCCCGTTACCTTGGGGCTTGTGTTTATTAATCCTTTGTTCTTCTTGCTGACGTTTACAGAAGTAAAGCCCTGGATTAATCGAATCGCTATTTTGCTGGGCTGTGTCTTTGGGCCCATTTTTTTCTATATCGATCGCGATACCAGCTTGCTAACAGCCGGTTTAGTCTCTGGCACCATTGCTTATTTAATTGACCGTAAATTCTTGCGTAAGAAACCAGGAGTGATGGGCTGATGAATGCGATTCAGAGCGCACTATCTGGTTGGGGTTTATGGATTGCTCTGGTGGGTGCCTGCCTAGGCACTTACTTCTGCCGCGCTATTGGTGTGACCTTATCGCAGCGGATTAATCAAGATAGCGAGATTTTTCGTTGGTTAGCTGCCGTCACTTACGCCATGGTTGCAGCGCTCACTGTGCGTCTTATCGTGTTGCCCTTAGGCCTAATGGCAACGGTGCCTTTATGGATCAGAATATTGATTTGTGTCTTGAGTATCGTTGTCATGATGTCTAGGCCAACCCGCCGCTTGGTACCAGCCTTATTAACCGGCACCATTTTGATGGTGTCTTATGGAGTGATTCGCTAAGTGATTGTTTCAGCGAATCACTATCCAGTCTTTCTTTAGTTTTAAAGATGTGCTGCCAAGATTTTGGCAATATGTACAGCCTCTCTTTGTGTCCCATCAGCAATTTGATGGCGGCAACTCGTCCCATCGGCAACTACCCAGCTATCAGGCGATTTACGAATAGCAGGCAATAAACTCGCTTCAGCCATCTGTTTGGATACTTCAATATGTTCGGCCTCATACCCAAAGCTGCCAGCCATGCCGCAGCAAGAGGATTCAATCAGCTTAGGGTCTGCATTTGGAATCAGTTTCAATAACTCCATGGCAGGGGTAACTGCAGCAAATGATTTTTGATGGCAGTGACCATGAAACAGCACTGGTTTGCTCGATGGCTTAAGTGGCAGTGTTAATTTTCCGGCTTTCACTTCAGCAGCCAAGAATTCTTCTAAGAGTTGTGCTCGTTGAGAGACGGTCACAGCGCGCTCTCCAAAGCCCATAACCAAAGCCTCATCCTTGAGTGTAAATAAGCAGGAAGGCTCTAATCCAATAATGGGAATATTTTTTTCGGCGTAGGGCGCGAGATGATCCACTAGCTCACCCAGCGTGGATTTGGCTTTATCGACCATACCCGCCGCGAGATAAGTTCTTCCGCAGCAGAATTCTTTAGAGCAGGTGCTGGCTTGTTTGGCCTCAGTGGCTTGCTTTGCCTTGTTCTTTTGAGGGATGTGTACCTTGTATCCCCCAGCTTCAAGCACCTTCAGTGCGGCCTGCAGGTTCTCATCCTCAAAGTAAGCATTAAAGGTATCTGCAAAAAGCACAACGCCTTTTTGCTTTGATAATTCCTCGGGGCTACATTGGTAGGAAGCCATTTTGGATTCTTTAGAGGCCTGATTCCAAAATGTCTTGCTTTCCCACACAGGCAAACTTCTTTGTGCAGAAATTCCCATGATCCATTCTTGAAGCTTGGCGATGACTGGAACATGGTTGCGTAAGTTAAGTAAGGTCGGCAAGTATGGGGTGTTGCTAATGATGGAGGCGTACTGCGGCAGGTGGGCAACAGCCAAATCTCTTAATGAGTGGCCCACCCGTTTTTTGTATGCAGATAAAAACTCAATTTTCATCTTGGCCATATCGACACCAGTAGGGCATTCACGGCGACAGGCTTTACAGCTCACACACAATTCCATCACCTCTTTAATAGCATCGCTACCAAGAGGGGATGACTCATCTTGAATATCTAACTGGTTAGAAAGAGCAAGACGTATGGTATTGGCTCTACCGCGGGTGAGGTGCTTTTCATCTCTTGTGACGCGATAGCTAGGGCACATCACTTCGGCATCAAATTTACGACAGTGGCCATTGTTATTGCACATCTCTACCGCTTTGGCTAAGCCCATGGCGGGGTCGCCACCAGTGCCAGCAGCTGTAATGGCTTCAGTTACGGGATCATTTTGCACATTCCATGCGGACCAGTCCAAGGCGGGTTGGAGTGGAATGACTTTATAGCTTGGTGGAAATCTAAAGTTGCTCGCATCATCCATCTTGGGAGGATTAATAATCTTCCCCGGATTAAATAATCCTGTTGGATCAAAGGCGTCTTTAATTTCTGCTAAAGCTTCGGTTATCTTCGGTCCAAATTGCCAAGAGATCCATTCACCACGACACAGACCATCGCCATGTTCGCCACTGTAAGCCCCTTTGTATTTACGTACTAAGGCTGACGCTTCTTCAGCGACAGCCCGCATTTTTTGGGCGCCATCACGACGCATATCCAAAATAGGACGTACATGTAATGTACCTACCGACGCATGCGCATACCAAGTGCCACGTGAACCATATTTAGAAAATACTTCGGTTAGTGCTTGGGTGTAATCGGCCAGGCTTTCTAAAGGAACGGCGCAATCTTCAATAAAGCTCACTGGCTTACCATCGCCTTTGAGGCTCATCATGATGTTGAGGCCCGCTTTACGTACTTCCCACAAATTCTTTTGTAATCCGGCGTTTGGCATTGGAACCACTGAGCCAGGCAAGCCTAAATCGCTCATGAGTTCTTGTAGTGCTTTGAGCTTTTCTAACAATGGCGCATGGGCTTCGCCTGAAAACTCAACCAGCAAAATTGCCTCAGGCGTTTGAGCTGCAGAATTAATTAAGGCGCTCTCAATCGTCTTTTTGAAGCTGGGATTACTGCGGGCTAAATCGATCATGGTGCGATCCACCAACTCCACTGCAGTAGGGCCAAGCTTCACAATGTGCTGCGCGCTATCCATCGCCTTGTAGAAGCTAGCAAAGTTCACAATACCCAACACCTTGTGTTGCGGTAACGGTGCTAGTTTGAGTTTGAGGGACTTAAAGTAAGCCAGAGTGCCTTCGCTGCCTACCAGTAGGTGCGATAAGTTCACGCTGCCGTCTTGGGTATAGGGAAGTTGACTCTGTGGATGGAAGATATCTAGGTTATAGCCAGCTACACGCCTGAGTACTTTAGGGAAGCGCTCTTCAATCTCTGGTTGAAGTGAGGTGGCTAATCCCTTAACAAAGTCACCCAATTGTTTAGCGGCACCTGAGCTATTTGCATAATCACCAAAGTTAGCAATTCTGCAATCTGCCAACCAAGCATCGATGCCTAATACGTTATGCACCATATTGCCGTATGCAATTGAGCGACTGCCGCAAGAATTATTTCCTGCCATGCCACCAATCGTTGCCTGTCCAGCAGTAGAGACATCCACTGGATACCAAAGGCCATGTTGTTTGAGTGAGCCATTGAGATGATCCAGCACAATGCCGGGTTCTACTTCAACATACCCCTTATTGATATTGAGGTCTAAGACATTTCTAAAGTATTTGGTGTTATCAATAACTAATGCTGCGCCAGTAGTTTGACCGCATTGGCTTGTGCCGCCTCCACGAGGAAGAATGGGTACGTTGAGATCACTTGTAATTTGAATGGCATTAGCAATATCTTGTGCAGTTTTTGGCACAAAGACTGCAACAGGCATTGCTTGATAAATAGAAGCATCGGTTGCATAGCGGCCGCGACTGGCGCTATCAGTCATGACTTCGCCAGTAGTTTCTCGGCGCAAGCGTTTTGCTAATACAGCTTGATCCACCATCAGCTCTTTGAGGTCTAAGGGTTTATTCATGATGAAGTTGTCTCTGATAAGGTTTCTGATGTCAGTAATTGCACCACTACATCGCGTTTGTTTTGTACGTGCTGAATCATGATCTTGCGCATTCTGGCGCTGTCGTGTGTTTTAAGTGCATCAAGCATTTCTTGATGTTCTTCCACCGCTTTTTCCCATTTCACGCCGTCTTGGTTAGAGCGAAAGCGAAGCGCTTCAATGCGCGCATTGACTTGGGAGAAGAGGCGGGAGAGGATGGGATTGTTCGCTGCCTGATTAATCAGGTGATGTATGCGTAAGTTGAGTTTGTAATAGCTCGATAAATCTCTACGCGCATAAGAGGCCATCATTTCATATTGAAGGGCTTCTAATTCTGATAGAGCTGCATCACTGATATTGTTTGCAGCCAACTCGCCTGAGAAGCCTTCGAGCTGTGCAATCACATCAAAGGTATGGATGACATCTTCCAAGCTCAGTTGCAATGCAATGGCTCCGCGATTGGTAATGAGTTCAACGAGACCCTCTGCAGCAAGACGACGAATCGCCTCTCGAATGGGGGTACGAGAAACATGGAGGCTTTCAGCCAATTCGCGCTCATTGAGCTTGCTTCCCGGCGCAATCTTGCCCTCCACCAATAGTGACCTCAATTTTTGAAAGATCGCTTCTGGCAAATTTTGAGAGTTGGGCTGCTCTATGGACATCGCGCTTGTAATCCTTAATTTGTATACAAAATACTGATACCACCATCATAAATCAAAAATAAGTGCTTTAAATGGCTTAAATTGGCTTTATTTTCAAAGAACGGTAGATATATTTGTATACAAAATAGAAATTTCTTTAAAATTGTCTTACACTTAGTCCAGAATTAAACCAATTACTAAACCATCACCAACGAGACAAAGCATGCTGAAACTTGATAACCACGCATCTGGCCGCCATTTCTTACATATTCCTGGCCCCAGCCCAGTTCCTCCGCGTGTACTGCGCGCGATTAGCTATCAAACCATTGACCATCGTGGTCCTGAGTTTGGTCAGTTTGGTCTAAAGGTATTAGATGGCATTAAAAAGATTTTTAAAACAGAGCAGCCAGTCATTATTTATTCCGCTTCCGGAACTGGTTCTTGGGAAGGCGCATTAGTGAACGTGCTCAATCCTGGTGACAAAGTGTTGTTCTATGAGACTGGTCAATTTGCGAACTTATGGCGTGCGCTTGCAAAACGTCTCGGTTTGGATGTTGAAGTAGTTGGAAAAGCAGGGCAAGATTCTTGGCGTTGGGGTGTGGATGCTTCTGTCATTGAAGAGCGTTTACGCAAAGATACACAACATGAAATCAAGGCCGTGTGTGTAGTGCATAACGAAACTTCAACCGGCGTTACTTCTAATATTGCAGCGGTTCGTAAAGCCATTGATTCTGTAAAGCATCCAGCGCTTTTGCTGGTGGATAGCGTGTCGGGCCTTGGTTCTGCGGACTATGAGCATGATCAGTGGGGCGCAGATGTGACTGTTTCAGGATCGCAAAAAGGGTTGATGTTGCCTCCTGGCATCGGGTTTAATGCCCTATCACCGAAAGCAATTGAAGCCAGCAAACACAGTACGTTCCCAAAATCCTATTGGGCTTGGGATGAAATCCTGGAGTCGAATAAAACAGGCTACTGGCCAACTACTCCTAGCACCAATCTCATGTATGGATTGCACGAAGCAATAGACATGATGATGGCCGAAGGCTTAGATACTATTTTTGCGCGTCATCAGCGTTTAGCGGCCGCATGTCGTGAAGCAGTTAATGCATGGGGCCTAGAAATTCAGTGTCAGGACAAAGATTGCCATTCGCCTGTTCTCACTTGTATTGCTGTTCCCGAAGGAATGGATGCTGACGTTTTACGCAAGCATGCGCTTGAGAAGTTCAACCTTTCATTAGGTACTGGCTTAGGCAAAATCAAAGGTAAAGCCTTCCGAATCGGCCATTTGGGCGACTGCAACGAACTTAGCTTAATGGCTGCCTTAAGTGGCGTAGAGATGAGTTTGGGCTCTATGGGCTACAAACCCAAGGCTAGCGGGGTGGTTGCAGCCCAAGAATTCCTTAAATAATCAGTAGTTAGGGTGGAGACAAGGTGTGGCGAGGCTCAGAGGCATTGGGTTAGCCGCACCCTTTATAATTCAAGCACTTGTATAAATAGCATTTACGACACATAAACCATATTTGAGACAGAAAGATTAACCATGTTGGCTACTAAACCATACTTAACTCAAGCGGACGCTCAAAAGATTTTGGATGCAGCAAATAAATATGCTGCTGAAAAAAATTGGGCAGTGACTATTGCTGTTTGTGATGATGGTGGCCACGTATTGGGTTTAATTCGTCGTGATGGTTGTGCTCCAGTGTCAGCTTACATTGCTCAAGAAAAAGCGCGCACTGCTGCAATGGGTAAACGCGAAAGCCGTGTTTACGAAGAAATTATTAATAACGGACGTACATCCTTTTTATCCGTGCCACATATTTCAGGCATGTTAGAGGGTGGAGTCAATATCGAGGTAAATGGGTTTACCATCGGCGCAGTCGGCGTTTCCGGCGTTAAATCGACCGAAGATGCTGAGACCGCTAAGGCCGGCATTGCGGCCATTCTGTAAGTTACCTTGACAAATACTGCTACTGAAATAACTTCTACTACAGGGGCTGGCGATCAAGCTACCCCTAGTGATAACACTCCAGCAACAATCACCTTTGCTGATTTTGGCTTAGACCCGAAAATTCAAAAAGCGGTTGCTGAACAGGGTTACAGCATACCGACTCCGATTCAAGCGCAATCTATTCCGCACGTGTTGGCGGGAAGCGATTTGATGGGCGCCGCCCAAACAGGTACTGGTAAAACCGCAGCCTTTGTATTGCCGATCATTCAACAGATTCTGCGTCACGCTAGCAATAGCGCCTCACCAGCACGCCATCCAATTCGCGCACTCGTACTGACACCAACGCGAGAGTTGGCAGTGCAGGTAGCAGAGAATGCGGCGAGCTACTCCAAACATACTGATTTGCGCGCTGCAGTTGTTTATGGCGGCGTGGATATGAAAGAGCAAGTAGCCATACTGCGTAATGGCGTAGAGATTTTGATTGCTACCCCAGGACGATTGTTAGATCACATTGGCTCTAAGGTGGCCAATTTATCCCAGGTTGAAATCTTGGTATTGGATGAAGCAGATCGCATGTTGGATATGGGCTTTTTGCCTGACTTGCAGCGCATCATCGATTTAATTCCAGCGCAAAGACAAACATTGTTGTTCTCTGCGACTTTCTCCCCAGAGATTAAGAAGCTAGCACAAAGCTATTTACGTACTCCGGTAACGGTTGAAGTGGCTCGTCAAAATGCCGCTGCTGATACTGTAAAGCAAGTAGTGCATATGGTGTCTTCAGGCGATAAGCAACGCGCAATTGTGAAAGTACTAGAAGCGCGCACGCGTCTAGGCTTGTCTCGACAATGCATCATCTTTACCAATAGCCGTTTGGGTTGCGCTAAGTTAGCGCGTGCCTTAGAGCGCGATGGTATTAAAGCAGGTGCAATTCATGGAGATAAGAGTCAGGGTGAGCGTACTTTAACTTTGGATGCTTTTAAATCCGGCGCAATCGAAGCTTTGGTAGCAACCGATGTTGCTGCTCGCGGTTTGGATATTCCTGATATGCCTTGCGTTATTAATCACGAACTTCCTTATAACGCTGAAGATTTTATTCACCGTATCGGACGCACTGGTCGTGCTGGTAGTAAAGGTGATGCGATTGCTTTGGTTGATGCGAGCGAGAAACGCTTGCTCGATGATATTGAAAAGTTAATGAAGCGTAAGTTAGATGTGAAGCCATTGCCTGAAGGAGCTCCCTCATCCAGTCGCCCATCATCAAGTGCTGCACCAACCAAAATGTCTGACCCTTTCTTCTATATGCCTTATGAGCCTGGCGCTGCTCCTGCAGATTCTGCTGGAGCTACAAAGACTGAAGAGAAAAAAGCCGGCATCACGCCTGCTAAGCCAGCAGTCGGCGCCCTATTAGGCGGCTTTAAAAAGAAATAATCTAGTTGTATTAACTGTTCCATGCGCGAGTGGCTGCTAATAGCCACTCAGCCAGGGTAGTACTCTTGCCATCAGGCAAGCCACTCAGTTCTAAATGGGTAGCAGCCTTTCGTAATTCTAAAAGTGCATGCTGACTGTCTTGAACTTGAATCTGAGTAGCGAGCGTTTGTTTACTCAATTTTTCTCCATACTCATCAAGCACCAGAGGCAGATGCCGATAGCTAGGCCTGTGGTAACCCAATACATTTTGTAGGTGCAATTGTCGGGCGGTATTGCCCAGCAAATCCTCGCCTCGAACAATATGAGTAATGCCTTGTAATGCATCGTCGACGACAACGGCTAATTGGTATGTAAATATTCCGTCACCACGACGTAAAACAAAGTCACCCACTTGCTGATTCAGATTTTGGCTTTGAGCCCCCATTGATAGGTCATCAAATTTAATATTTGTATTTTTAGGAAGTGCAATGCGCCAAGCGCTATGGCTCTGACTGATGTCCTGTATTGCATAGGAAAAAGGGGTTTCTGGTCTGCAGGTTCCCGGATAGACAATTTCTTGATGACGGGGGGTTTCAATTCCCAGCTCAGAAAGGGCTTTTGCAATCGTTTGCCTAGTGCAGGTGCATGGATATAGGTATTTGAGCTTATTTAAGCGTTCTAAAGCCGCTTGGTAGAGCTGCTTTCGCTCAGATTGATAGATCGGCTCCTCATCCCAAACAAGGCCGCAGGCGAGCAATTGGGACTGAATTTGCTCCGCGGATCCCGGAACGTTTCTTGGGGTATCTAAATCCTCCATCCGAAGGAGCCATTTCCCTCCATTTTTACGGGCATCTAACCAGCTTCCAAGCGCGGCAACCAGCGATCCAGCATGGAGCGGGCCGGTGGGTGAGGGGGCAAATCGCCCGCGATAGCCGCCGGCTGGGGGTGGAAGGTTTTTAGATGTAGACACAGCTAAAATCATCTCATGGCTTCACCCCGTTTTGTACATCTACGCATTCATTCCGAGTTTTCAATTACGGATGGAGTCGTTCGTATTGACGATGCGGTAGCTACAGCTGTAAAAGATGAAATGGGCGCCTTGGCCCTAACGGACTTAAGCAATTTATTTGGCTTGGTGCGCTTTTATACGGCTGCCCGATCAGGAGGTATTAAACCCATCGCTGGCGCCGATGTTTGGGTCAGTAACCCACAGGATCCTGATCAACCCCATCGTCTATTGTTATTGGTTCAAAACCATTCGGGTTATTTAAATCTTTGCCAACTTTTAAGCAAGGCTTCACTTGATAACCAATCTCGCGGTCGGGCTGAGGTCGACTTAGCCTGGTTTAGTGAACCAGCAGCTAAAGCCGAAGATAAAGCAGCCAAGAGAACAATGGCCTATGGTTTGATTGCACTGTCAGCTGCACGTAACGGTGAAGTGGGTGCAGCTTTATTGGCCGATCAAGAAGACATGGCTAAAGCTGCTGCACTGAGATTGGAGAAGTTATTTCCTAAATCGTTTTACATTGAAATTCAGCGTGGCGGGCACCCTCAGGATGAAAAGCATCTTCAGTTAGCATGCCACCTCGCTAGTGAATTAAAGTTGCCTGTAGTAGCAACACATCCTGTGCAATTTATGCAAAGAAGCGACTTCATTGCCCATGAGGCACGGGTCTGTATTGCTGAAGGTGAGTTGCTTGGAAATCCTCGCCGTCAAAAGAAATTTAATGATGAGCAATATTTCTTGACGCAGGAGGAGATGGAAAAGCGTTTCGCTGATTTACCAGCCGCTATAGCTAACTCGGTAGAAATTGCTAAGCGTTGTAATCTTTCTTTAGTGTTGGGGCAGCCACGTTTACCGGACTTCCCGACACCTCCAGGCATTACGCTCGATGATTACTTGCTACAGCAATCTGAAGTTGGTCTAGAGCGTCACATGGAGAAAAACTTTCCAGACCCAGAAGAGCGTGCCAAAGAAATGTCCCGCTACCATGACCGCTTAGTCTTTGAGGTCAAGACGATTTCTCAGATGGGTTTCCCGGGTTATTTTCTGATCGTGGCGGACTTCATTAACTGGGCTAAAAATAATGGTGTTCCAGTTGGCCCAGGTCGTGGATCAGGTGCTGGTTCTTTAGTGGCGTATTCCTTGGGTATTACCGACTTAGATCCCCTGCGTTACAACTTACTGTTTGAGCGCTTCTTAAATCCTGAGCGGGTATCCATGCCCGACTTCGATATCGATTTTTGTCAGCACGGGCGCGATCGGGTCATTCAATACGTTAAAGACAAATACGGTAAAGACGCGGTTAGCCAGATTGCTACCTTCGGAACCATGGCGGCGAGAGCTGCAATTCGTGACGTTGGTCGCGTATTGGAGCAGGGTTATAACTTTGTTGACGGTATCGCTAAGTTGGTACCGAATAAGCCAGGTCAATATATGACTATTGAAATGGCTAAAAAAGAAGAGAAGCAATTAGCCGAGCGCGAAAAGAATGAAGATGAAGTGCGTCAATTACTTTCTTTGGCGCAGCAGTTAGAGGGTATGACTCGTAACGTGGGCATGCATGCTGGTGGAGTATTGATTGCTCCCGGTCGTTTAACAGATTTTTGCCCACTCTATACGCAAGAAAGTAAAGATCAAGATAGTAGCTCTGTAATCAGTCAGTTTGATAAGGATGATGTCGAAGCCATCGGATTAGTGAAGTTCGACTTCTTGGGTTTAACAACCCTCACCATCTTGGCCGCAGCAGAGCGCTGGATTAAAGCCCTCCATGCTGATCGCAAGGATTGGGATATCGGCGAGATTCCACTGGATGATGAAAAGGCGTTTGACGTACTTAAAAAGGCAAATACCGTTGCTGTATTCCAGCTGGAAAGCCGCGGCATGCAAGGCATGCTTCGCGAAGCAAAGCCAGACCGCTTTGAAGACATTATTGCGTTGGTTGCTTTGTATCGCCCAGGCCCAATGGATCTCATCCCAGACTTTATTGAGCGTAAGCATGGACGTCAAAAAGTAGAGTATCCGGATCCTCGTATTGAGCCAGTGTTGCGTGAGACCTACGGCATCATGGTCTATCAAGAGCAGGTGATGCAAATGGCACAGATGATTGGCGGCTACTCATTGGGTGGCGCTGACATGTTGCGTCGTGCGATGGGTAAGAAAAAGCCAGAAGAAATGGCGCAGCATCGCAAGATTTTTAGTGATGGTGCAAAAGCGGGCGGTATCTCTGAAGCTAAAGCGAACGAGATTTATGACTTGATGGAGCGTTTTGCTGGGTATGGATTTAATAAATCCCATGCTGCTGCATATGCCTTGTTAGCCTATCAAACCGCTTGGCTAAAAGCGTATTACCCAGCTGAATTTATGGCTGCCAACTTATCGCTAGCAATGGATGACACCGATAAGGTGAAAATTCTGTATGACGATTGTTTGGTGAATCAAATCCGCGTGTTCTCGCCTGATATCAATACCGGTGTTTATGAGTTCACTCCACTTCGCGCTCCTGATGCGACACCTGATAGCCCAATTAGTCATATTCGTTACGGACTGGGTGCTGTTCGCGGAACCGGTGAGGCTGCAATTGAATCGATAGTTAAAGCCCGAGAAGCGGATGGACCGTTTAAAGACTTGTTTGATTTTTGCGCACGGGTAGATCGCCGACAAGTGAATCGACGCGCGATTGAAGCGCTCATGCGTGCAGGCGCATTCGATAGCCTTTACCGAGATTCCGTTCCAGCTGGTGGCAATCTTTATGATATTCGTTCTACCTTGTTGGCATCTTTGGCTAGAGCCATTGAAGCTGCTGAACAAGCAGAGGCCTCCATTCATCAAGTGAGTTTATTTGAAGTGGCTGGTGAAGAGCATCGACACCTACCTGAGTTAGTGCGTGAGCCTATATGGTCAGAGAAGAAACGACTCCAGGAAGAAAAGGCTTCATTAGGCCTATGCTTAACCGGGCATATGTTTGATGCTTATCGAGATGAGACGGCGCATTTCATTCGCCAACCTTTATCCAAATTGGTCGAAGGTAAAGACCAGTTAGTCGCAGGCATCATTACTTCTGCACGCATGCTTACAGGTCAACGTGGACGAATGATGATTGCTACGATTGATGATGGTACTGCCGCCGTAGAGGTCACTCTGTATAGCGAAGTCTATGAACCCAACCGCTCTTGGCTCAAGGAAGATGAGCTATTAATTGCCAAGGTAAACGTCTCCCCCGATAAGTTTTCGGGTGGCATGAGAATTGTTTCCGAAGCAGTGATGGATATCACGGGTGCTCGAATGCGTTTTGCGCGCAATATCCATGTCTGCCTTGATCCCGCAATTGATATCAGAATGTTGCGTAGTCAAATTGGACCTTATTTAATGGCTAATCGTGCGCGCGATCCAAGGCAGGGTGCGCCTTTTGCAACGCCGGGTTCAAATGAGGGTGTTAAAGGCTTAATGCTGACTGCTGCTGTGACTACTAGTGGCGGGGCTTGCTTAATGCAGTTTCCCGAAGAGATGCGCATATATCCCGACGATGCGTGCTTGCATAGCCTACATCAATTATTAGCTTCCAAACAGAGTAATGCGGTAGAGGTTCAATACCACTAAAAGATTGGCGGCAGCACTTGCTTATTGTTGGTTGAGCGCTTGTTCAATCGCCTGGATTACCTGATTCGGCTCCAATAAATCCAAGCATTCGCTATGACTATCAGCGCGATCTAAACATCCAGCCTGACGACAGGGAACGCATGCTCCTGGCCCTTGCAAGATAGTGACGTTACCTACAGTTTGTGAGCGTGCACGCAATTGATAAGGTTGTTTACCAATAAACCCATTCGGCCATGGCCCGAAATTAGTGGGCGGAGTGGCACCAAACAAAGCAATGGTGGGTATATTGCAGGCGGCAGCCAAATGCGTAATTGAGGTATCCACTCCTACATAAAGCGCCGCGCCGCGTAGCAAAGAACCTGCCTGAGGAAGGGATAATCTTCCAGCGCTATCAAGCACCTGTTTTTGCACACTCTCATCGAGTAGTGACAAGATGTCTTGATTTAAGGCAAGGTCTTGCTTGGCCGGCGAAGCACTTAAAACGACCTGAAAGCCTCGTTGCACCAGCCAAGTTATTAATTGTTGCCAGTGAGCTAAAGGCCAGCGCTTGTATGCTGTTAATGGACCCGGATGAATAACTACATAAGGCTGGGTAAGCTCGTTGGTAATGACTGGGGTCAAAGCCTCACCTACAGGCGGTGTTACTGAAATGGGTTTACTGAAAAGCGCTTCCGGATTTTTAAAAAATACTTCTAGTAAGCGTAATTTTTCAGTGATGACATGTTGTGAAAAGTAATCTACACCGACTGTATGTATGGAGATCCATTTTTTCCATGCATTTTGCTTTTGCGTTTTATCTCTTTTGGCCTGATCCTGCGTATCTTTACCTTGAGGATGTCCGCCTAATACCCCAACGCGTCTGAATGCTGCTACTAAGCCATAAAGGTAAGCGCGATCGCTGGGTTGTGTGACAAAGGCCAGGTCATAACGTTGGAATAGGCGATTAAACAGAGAAAGGTATTCACCAAGGCTAGGGCGGTCAGAGGTTTCAATCAATTGGGCGATATCGGGATTGCCCTTAAGCATATCCAGCTTGCCTTTGTAGCCCAAAAAATGAAACTCAGCATCAGGCCATAGTTCACGTGCCTTGCTAATGAGCGGAGTAGTGACCAACACATCGCCAATTTGCCGTGTGGCAATGAATAAGACTTTTTTAGGCTTAAAGGATGAAAAGCGAGTCATAGTCAATTTACCGAGCGTGCTTTGGCTAGAATTTTTTCACGGACACGCTTAGCATTTTCGGCCGCATTGCTTTGATCATGTATTTGATGAAATAGGTGGAATACTTCAGTTGCCCATGAACCAGATTTACGAATGATGTGATTACGCTGTAAACGAAATACAAAGTCAGCATCTTCATGACCCCAGCCAGTCATAGTTTCATCAAAGCCATGAATAGCTTTTGCGTCGGCTTTCCAGCAGGCCATATTGCATCCCTTAATGCGCCTCCATACAAACTTTTTGTAATGCCGCCAAACACCATCACCTAGTTTGATTTTGAGAGGCCAGTATTTATTAATGCCGCCATTCACTCTGTGCCCCAAGAGCTTCGCCATAAGGCTTTGGAAGTTCCAGCTTGGCCACTGTAGCAATTGTTGCGTGAGAGATTCACTTAAAAGAACCCTGCTGCCGGTGACCAGGTAGCCCTTTTGAGCAAGCGCTCGGTGGCGAGCGACAAAGTCAGGTTGTACCAGACAATCACCATCTAAAAAAACTAAATAGTCACCGTGAGCGGCTGCAATCGCTTGGTTCAGAATGATTGTTTTTCGAAACCCTAGGTCCTCTTGCCAAAGATGGGTAATGGGCACTGGGAAAGCAGTTTTCATCGAATCGATTAGCTCTTTAGTCTCTTTTCCAGAACCGTCATCAGCAATGATGATTTCGAAATCAAGATCACCTTGTGTAGCCAGAGATTCTAGGCAGAGCTTTAAAGCTTGCGGCCAGTTGTAAGTGGCCAGCAGAATCGAAATCATTTACCTGCTTCCTGATGTAAATGCCAAAGCTTCATATAGCGATAGTAAGTACCTTGCCCATTGGAGATGGCTAATGCAAAACCTTGAGTGCCATCCAAGAATCCAGCGCGAATAACGTAAGTCCGTAAGAATGCCCAAATACCATGTAAAACGGCCTTTAAGGGGCTGCTGGTTTTACCCTTGGCAAATGCTTGCTCAGCTGATGCAGTGGAATAGCGATCAAGTTTTTGCAAGACTTGGGAGAAGTTCATAAAGCTAAAGTGCAGGAGGGGGTTTTTGAGTCTGGCAACTTGCCCCTGAGGAATCAGGCGTTCATGGACCAAGTCATCTGAAAAGTGGGCGCTTCCCCGCTTGAAGAGTCGGTCTACATAATCGGGGCTCCAGCCAGAATGCCTGATGAAGCGACCGCAGTACCAAGATAGTCTGGGTATAGCAAAGCAATCCACATGGGCGTTATGGTGAATAGCCGTCTGAATCTCGGATCTGAGGGCCGGTGTAAGTCGCTCGTCAGCATCCAGGGATAAAACCCAATCCCCAGTAGCAAGCTCCAGGGCGCGGTTCTTTTGGGGCCCAAAACCAGGCCAATCGGTGGGCTGAGCTATTAAAGCACCGTATTTTTGGGCGATTTCGAGGGTGCGATCTGCACTATTGGTATCAACAACCACGATCTGCCGGGCAATCCCCTCCAGAGAGGCTAAACAATCCTCAAGATTGACCTCTTCATTGCGGGTGATGAGTATGACGGATAAGGTGGGCATAATTCATTATATGAATGCTCAAGACCGTACCGCCTTAAATCGCCTAATTACCTACCTCAAACCCCATATCCGCTTGATTATGGGGTCCTTAGCAGCTATGGCTGTGGTTGCAGGGGCTGAAACCTCTATCCCAGCCCTAATGAAGCCACTTCTCGATCGAGGTTTTACTGGCCAGCTTAATAGTAAGTTATGGCAAGTCCCCGTATTTTTGGTTGGCCTAGCTTTAGTCCGCAGTTTGGCTCAGTTTTTATCAAATTATTTACTCACCAGAGTAATCAACGCAGTTTTACTCAAATTGCGTGAGCAAATGTTTCAAACACTCTTGCATGCAAAAACTACTTTCTTTCAACAAAATTCAGCCTCGAATTTAATTAATGCCGTTGTATTTGAAGTCAATAATGTTTTGTCTGTCTTGGGTGGAATGTTAATTAGCTTGGTCCGTGATTCACTCACAGTCGTTGGTTTGATGGGTTACCTTATCTATTTGAACTGGCAGTTAACTTTGGTGGTATTAATTATTTTCCCAGTGATCGCATTGATCATGAGCAAAATTAATCGCCGCTTGAGATCCTTAAACCGCGAGCAGCAAAATTTGACGAGTGAGTTAGCTTATATCGTTGAAGAATCTTCTGCGGGTTATAAGATCGTTAAAGTTCATGGGGCTCAGGAATATGAGATGAGTCGCTTCATGGAGAAGGCAGAACGTTTACGCCAATTTGCCTTGAAGTCGGCTGTTGCCGGCGGGCTTAATCAGCCGATTACCCAGTTGATTGCCTCTATGGCTCTTTCGGTGGTGCTGGTGATAGCCTTGATGCAGTCGGCTACGGAAGGCACAACGGTTGGTGGGTTTGCTGCATTTATTACCGCCATGATGCTAGTCATTTCACCTTTAAAGCATTTGGCCGATATCAATCAACCTTTGCAAAGAGGTTTGACAGCAGCGGAAATGATCTTTGGTTTAATGGATCAACCGCTTGAGGAAGACGAAGATCGTAAGGCAAACATGATTGCCTTGGCTCATGCCAAAGGCGCTATTCGTTTTGAAAAAGTAGGATTCTCTTATCAGCAAGAAGTCGGTCGCAAGGATGCATTAATTGATATTAATTTGGATATTCAGCCTGGCGAAGTAGTGGCTTTTGTTGGCCCCTCGGGCGGCGGTAAGTCGACTCTAGTGAATTTATTACCGCGATTCTTTAAGCCCACCTCAGGACATATTTTCTTGGATGGAATTCCTCTAGAAGATATCCTACTATCCGATGTCAGAAAGCAAATTGCTTTTGTGAGTCAAGATGTTATTTTGTTTAACGATAGTATTGCTGCTAACGTCGCTTATGGTGCTGTTGGAGAAGAGAGTATTGACCGAGGCAGGGTAATCGAGGCCTTGGAAGCGGCCAACTTAAGTGGATTAGTCCGAGACCTTCCCGAGGGAATTGATTCGCTTGTGGGTGACAACGGTAATCGCTTATCTGGCGGCCAGCGTCAGCGTTTGGCGATTGCTCGTGCGATTTATAAAAATGCCCCTATCTTGATTCTGGATGAGGCAACCTCAGCTTTAGATTCGGAATCAGAACGTCAAGTGCAAGACGCCTTAGAGCGACTCATGGCTGGCCGTACCACCTTAGTGATTGCTCACCGTTTGTCTACGATTGAGCATGCCAATCGAATTGTCGTTTTAGAAAATGGCAAGGTGGTTGAAAATGGATCGCATGAGGATCTCATCAAACATGATGGCCTATATGCCAACCTCCACCGTATTCAATTTTCAAACGCTTGATCGTATATCGGTGTAATTAAACGTTTAGCTTAAAACAATATCGTATTGTTCTTGGCGGAAACTGCCTTCCGCTTGCAAGGTGATGGGCTTGCCAATGAAATCACCCAGCTGAGCTAAAAATTGATTTTCTTCTTCTAGAAAAAGATCAATCACATCAGGCGCAGCCACAATTCTGAATTCGCGTGGATTAAATTGACGATGCTCGCGCACAATTTCACGCAAGATTTCATAGCAGATGGTTTGGGCAGTTTTGATTTCACCCTTTCCTTGGCAAGTAGCACAGGGCTCGCAGGTGATATGGGCTAATGATTCCCTGGTTCTTTTGCGCGTCATCTCCACCAAGCCTAGCGCAGAAAATTCGCTGACTGAGGTACGGGCATGATCGCGCTCAAGATTACGCTTCAATTCATATAAAACCGATTCCTGATGGTCTCTACCAATCATGTCGATGAAATCGATAATGATGATGCCGCCAAGGTTTCGTAAACGCAATTGGCGGGCAATCGCTTGAGCTGCCTCTAGATTGGTTTTAAAAACAGTGTCATCTAGATTTCTAGCGCCAACGTAACTACCAGTGTTGACATCAATGGTGGTCATCGATTCGGTTTGATCGATCATGAGATAGCCGCCAGACTTGAGGTCTACGCGTCTACCTAAGGCCTTATTAATCTCCGCGTCAACATCAAAGAGATCAAATAGGGCACGCTCGCCCCGATGCAAGGTGAGTTTGCTCAATAGATTGGGCATGTATAGATTGGCAAAACCTTTGAGTTTTTCAAAGTTCTCGGCCGAGTCCACCCGAATTTGGCTGGTGTCTTCTCCTGCAACATCACGCAAAACACGTTCTGCCAAACTGAGATCTTGGTAGAGCAAGCTTGGGGCAGCTTTGCTTTTCATGGCATCCCGAATATTTTCCCAGGTAGTTCTTAAGTAATGCATATCATGCTGAAGCTCAGTGTCGGAGGCATCTTGAGCGCTAGTGCGCACAATGATTCCGCCTTTTTCATCTTCCGCCATGAGGCTAGCAAGGCGCGCTTTAATTGCTTCGCGCTCCTCAGGTTTATCTATCCGTTGAGAAACGCCAATATATTTTTCAGTTGCGACATCGGTACCGGCAGGAGGTAAATACACTAAGTTACGGCCGGCAATGCTTAGTTGGGTAGTAAGACGTGCGCCTTTAGTTCCTAATGGATCTTTGAGAACTTGCACTAAAAGTGATTGACCTTCAAATAGTAACTTCTCAATTTGAGGTTGTGGATTACTTTGAGTGATGTCTGCTACATGCATGAAGGCGGTTCGTTCCAGTCCAACCTCAATAAAGGCGGATTGCATGCCAGGTAAAACGCGCACTACTTTAGCTAAATAAATATTGCCAACGATACCGCGCTGCCGAGTTCTCTCGATCTGGAGCTCTTGCACAGCACCTTGCTGAATTAAGGCAACACGCGTCTCTTGCGGCGTGATGTTGATGAGAATTTCTTCATTCATATGCGGTTAAGGTGGGCGCGGTCTAAAAGTTGAGCGGTTTCATAAAGAGGTAATCCCATGATACCGCTATAACTACCTTGAATAGAGGAAATGAAAGCACCTGCGCGACCTTGAATCCCGTAGGCCCCAGCTTTGCCAAAGGGCTCACCACTAGCAATATAGGCTTCAATTTGCTCTTGAGATAAATCAGCAAACTGAACTTGAGAAACTTGTAAAAGGCAGACTGGGATTTCGTTAGGGTCAATTGTTAGGGCCAGCGCTGTTAATACCTCATGTGTATTGCCGCTCAGCATTTGTAGGATTCGTGCCGCATCGAGTGCATCTGCGGGCTTGCCTAGAATCTCTCCATCATGAGTGCCTGGAAGGCTAACGGTTGTGTCTGCACAGAGAATGGGCGCCCATGGCAAGCCACTCTCTTTCCAGCGCTTAAGGGCAACAACGCTTTTTGCAAAAGTTACGCGCTCGACATAATTGCGGGCTTTTTCATTAGGGCGGGGTATTTCAATGGTCTCTGTATCTTCGCCTGGCTGAGGTAAGAGCATTTCAAAGCGAACACCGATTTGCTTCAGTAATTCTTGGCGACGAGGACTTTGTGAGGCGAGATAGATGAAGGTATTACTCACGATGATAGGGGTGCCCTTGCAAGATAGTCCAAGCACGGTAAAGCTGCTCTACTAACAATACTCTAGCCATAGCGTGGGGGAGGGTGAGGCTAGAGAGTCGCCACATCGCTTGAGCGTTGGTTTTCAAGCTAGGGTCAAGACCATCGGCGCCCCCAATTAAAAAGGTGATGTCAAAACCTTCTTGGCGCCAGCCAGCCAGTTGTGTAGCAAGGTGTTGTGTTGTTTGGTCTTTGCCACGCTCGTCTAAGGCAATGACACGTGAACCTTTAGGAATTGCAGCGGCTATCTTCACCGCCTCCTTAGCAGGCGTGAGGTCTGGCTTAATCTCTTTAATTTCAATACTGCAGTCGGCAGGCATGCGCTTTATGTAGTCGTGGGTTGCAGTAGCAACCCAGTCGGGCATTTTGTGACCAACAGAAACAATAGTTAAACGCATCAACTAATGAACTAACAAAAATTTTGCGAATTATTCGTCTTCGTCTGGTTCGCTGGCCTTAACAAGCCCTTTGCTACCAGCCAATTTGACGCGTACGGGTTTTGCGCCCCACATGCCTTCTAATTGATAGTAGGAGCGCAACATAGGTTGCAATATATGGACCACGATATCGCCGCAATCCACCAATACCCATTCGCCTGTTTCTAAGCCTTCGATCGAGATCACTTCACCACCTTTAGCGTTGACCTCTTCTTTGACAGACATGGCTAAAGAGCGGGTTTGGCGATTGCTTGATCCCGTAGCAATAATGACGCGATCAAAGAGCTCGCTCAATTTGGTGGTGTCGTAAACGCGAATATCTTGCGCTTTAACATCTTCTAAGGCATCAATAATGACGCGCTGTAATTTACGTAAGTCCATAGTTTCTTATTGGTAGTTTTCTAGTGTTGAGGGTGATCTTAGCTTGATTACTGATATAAGCCCAGATTTGTAATGATTTCTAAGGCGTGTGAAGGTATTTGCTCAGACCCTAGGGAGCCTTGTGGGCCGCTTTTTAAGCGATTTCGTAGTTCGGTGGAAGAAAGGTTGATTGAGAGCTTGCTGTCTATATAGATGAGGCCATAAGCGCTATTTTCAAGTGCGCTTGGATCTTGTATTTGGTGTGCTGCCAGCAAAGCCTTAACAGCAGGAGGAATTTTTGAATCTAAGTCATGATTTGGTCTGCTCGCTACCGCAAAGTTCACTTGTTTAATTAATTCTTCCCATGAATTCCATGTAGGTAAAGATATCAGTGAATCTGCACCCATGAGCCAGGTGAGGCTCGCATTAGACCCAAACCGCTCCCTTAGAGCTTTGACTGTATCAATAGCATAGCTGGGGCCTGCGCGATCGATTTCTATGTGGTCAATTCCAATTTGAGTGGCGATGTTTAAATATAGAAATGCCCTTGCTAAATCGACTCCTGCCGCTTCGGTTAATTGAAGACGAATCGGCGCTGGAGTGATCCCTGAATTTTTTTGCCAAGGCTCTCCGCTAGGAATAAATAGTAGCTCATCTAGTTGCAGCAATTTTGCAAAATGGCTAGCTAACTTAAGATGGCCGATATGTGGCGGGTCAAATGTACCGCCCAAGATACCAATTTTTTTGCGAGCGCTCAAGCTAACCAATCACGTGGTTTAAGGTAATGGTCATAGAGCTTGGCTTCGGGAGTGCTGGGCTCAGGCTTCCAGTTGTAGCGCCACTGAACTACTGGTGGCATTGACATCAAAATAGATTCAGTGCGCCCACCTGAATGCAGACCAAAGATGGTGCCGCGGTCAAAAATGAGGTTGTATTCTACATAGCGCCCACGACGGTATTCCTGAAAGGATTTTTCTTCTGGTGTAAAGCCATCTTGGTGACGTCTTTCAACAATTGGTAGATAAGCCTCGATAAAGGCATCGCCAACTGCACGAGTCATCGCGAAGCTTTGTTCAAAATCAAACTCATTAAAGTCATCAAAGAAAACGCCGCCAATCCCTCTAGGTTCTTCGCGGTGCTTGAGATAAAAATATTCATCGCACCATTTTTTGAAGCGAGGATAAAGACTGTCACCAAAGGGATCTAAGGCATTTTTAGCTGTTTGATGAAAATGCTTGCAGTCTTCGTCGACGCCATAATAGGGCGTAAGGTCAAAACCACCCCCAAACCACCAAACAGGTTCTTTATCAGGTGCTTGGGCAATAAAACAGCGCACGTTCATGTGCGTCGTGGGGACTTTAGGATTATTGGGATGGAAAACTAAAGACACGCCCATGGCTTCAAAGCTACGGCCCGCTACTTCTGGACGGTGATGGGATGCAGATGGTGGCATTTGATCACCACGCACGTGAGAAAAGCCAACCCCACCTTTTTCTAAAATATTGCCGCCATCCAAAATGCAAGTGCGACCATAGCCTTTCAGCTTGCTATCTTCAGGTTTACTCCACTCATCAACCATGAACGATTTACCATCTAAGGCGCTCATTGCAGTCGTGATGCGATCTTGCAAACCCAAGAAGTAACTCTTCAGGGTTGCAATATCAATTTGGGTATGTGGTGTCGACAAGTCTATTTCAATTCATTATTTAATAGCGCGATAGCCAATATCTTTGCGATATTGCATGCCATCAAACTGAATTTGATTGATTACGTCATAGGCCTTTTGTTGAGCGCCACGAACTGTATCGGCCAAACCTACAACACACATCACACGCCCCCCTGAAGTTACTAGCTTGCCATCTTGTAACTTCGTTCCCGCATGAAAGGTGATTTGATCTTCTGTGTCTGCAGGTATGCCGGTAACGACATCGCCATTACGAGGTGTATCGGGATAATTATGGGCAGCAAGAACTACTCCGAGAGCGGTGCGACGATCCCAATCGAGTTCAACTTCATTGAGCTTGCCATCAACTGCATGATCTAAGGCATTGACTAAGTCGCTTCGCAAGCGAGCCATGATCGGTTGGGTTTCTGGGTCGCCCATGCGGCAATTAAATTCTAAAGTTTTAATCTTGCCATCAGGGGTAATCATCAGGCCCGCGTACAAGAAGCCTGTGTAAGGAATCCCATCAGATTCCATGCCTTTTACAGTTGGCATGATGACTTCTCGTAATGCGCGTGCATGAATTTCAGGGGTGACAACCGGTGCAGGGGAGTAAGCACCCATGCCGCCTGTGTTGGGGCCTTGATCAGCATCAAGTAGGCGCTTGTGATCTTGGCTGGTTGCAAGAGCGAGCACGTGTTTGCCATCAACCAGAACAATGAAGCTGGCCTCTTCACCAGTCAGAAATTCTTCAATCACTACTCGAGCACCAGCATTACCAAGCTTGTTATCGGCGAGCATCATATCAACCGCAGCATGGGCTTCTTCTGGGTTCATGGCAACAACTACTCCCTTACCTGCAGCCAGGCCGTCCGCCTTAATCACAATAGGAGCACCTTTGGAATCAATGTAAGCATGGGCTTGCGTCGCATTGGAAAAGGTTTGGTAATCCGCAGTCGGAATTCCATGACGCTTCATAAATGCTTTTGAAAAATCCTTAGAGGATTCCAATTGAGCGGCTAATTGGGTTGGCCCAAAAATACGTAAACCATTATTACGGAATACGTCCACAATGCCTGCAGCCAATGGCGCCTCAGGACCCACTACTGTGAGATGGACTTTTTCTCGTTTTGCAAAATCTGCGAGCTCTTGAAGGCCGGTAATAGGTAAATTTTGTATACCAGCTGCTACTTGCTTAGCGGTGGCTGTACCACCGTTCCCTGGTGCGACATAGACAGTTTGCACTTGTGGGGATTGCGCTAGCTTCCAAGCTAGAGCGTGTTCACGACCGCCAGATCCGACGAGAAGAATTTTCATAACAGGGTATGTCTTTAATAATTAATGGGTTATAGGGCTGCGTTTGTAAATACTTCTTGTACATCATCTAGGTTCTCAAGCGCATCTAATAATTTCTGCATGCTTTCAGCTTGATCACCCTCTAGGGCAATTTCAGTTTCTGGACGCATAGCGACAGTAGCTAGTTCTGCTTTGAGGCCAGCCTGACTAATCGCATCTTGTACCTTAGAAAAATCAGGTACCGGTGTTAGCACCTCAAGAGATCCATCGTCATGTGTGATTACATCCTCGGCGCCAGCATCTAAAGCAACTTCCATGAGTTGATCTTCACTAGTACCAGGCGCAAATAACATTTGTCCACAATGTTTGAAGAGGAAAGCAACCGATCCCTCTGTTCCCATATTGCCGCCATTCTTATTAAAGGCATGGCGAACTTCAGCAACGGTGCGTGTACGGTTATCTGTTAAGCAGTCGACAATGATGGCAGCACCATTCATGCCATAACCTTCATAACGAATCTCTTCGTAGTTCACTCCTTCAAGTGAACCCGTGCCGCGCTGAATAGCTCTTTGCACGTTGTCATTAGGCATATTGGCATCTTTAGCCTTGTCTATTGCCAAACGTAAGCGGGGATTAGCGGTGAGATCGCCGCCACCCATTTTGGCTGCGACAGTGATTTCTTTAATGAGTTTGGTCCAAATCTTGCCGCGTTTTTCGTCTTGACGACCTTTGCGGTGCTGAATATTGGCCCATTTCGAATGGCCGGCCATACAGGTAAGTCCTTTAAATAATTTGGCTACAAGACGTCATTTTAAGGGGTTCTAGACCCAAGAAAGGGAAGCTGAGGCATTTTTTGTTACACTCTGATGTCTTAACTGTTTCAAAACGGTTAAATCAGCAGAATTTCCACTGCAAACACCTGCCTCGGTGATGGAATTGGTAGACGTGCCGGACTCAAAATCCGGTGCCGCAAGGCGTGGCGGTTCGAGTCCGCCCCGAGGCACCAACATATAGTCATTTACTGCTCAATAGCTGCCTTTACAGCTTATTTTTCTTCGACTTATACGTTTATACGGCTTCTAGATAAAGCTGGATGATTTATAGTTTCGGTATGAGTAACGCTCAAATCTTCCAAATTTTTTATGATGCACAAACCAAAAAATCCCTAGACCCTGATTTTTTGCCTCTAGATAACCTGGAAAATTCAAGACCAGACTGGCGTGAGTATTGGCCAATGAGAAATTATTTGCTGAATAACGCGCTTGATGAAAATTGTTTTTATGGATTTTTTTCTCCCAAATTCAAAGAAAAAACTGGCTTATCTGCCAATGATTGCCTTAGCTTTATTGGGCAACAAAAAAGCGACCTAGACGTAATTACCTTTTCTCCTCTTTTTGACCTGGGGGCGTGGTTTCGAAATAGTTTTCTGCAGGCTATATCTCTTCATCCCAATTCAACGGAGTCGATCATAGGAGCTCTTCATGTCCTTAACCCCTATATAAATATTAATGAACTAGTAATGCATTCAGGGAATAATATTTTCTGTAATTTTTTTGTTGCAAAGCCAGCTTTCTGGAAAGCTTGGTTAGAAAATTGTGAATTAATTTGGGCTGAAGCTGAGTTTAATATGAGCTCGATTGCGCATGGTCTAAATTCGCTTGCTCAGGGTCATGATAGTCCTGCGCCAATCAAAACATTTGTTATCGAAAGAATTGCTTCGCTCATGCTTGCAACTAATGATTCATGGAAGGTCAGGGCATATAACTCTCTCGACCTGCCTTTTTCATCAGCCCCAATCGCAAATGAACGGGCTGCATTAATTCAGTTAGACGCTTTAAAAATTGCTTATGCAGATCAAAAAAGGGCTGAATATCTCAGTTTGCATAAGACTTTGGGAGACTTGGTTCTTAAGAAGGTGGGGTAGTTAGAAATCCATTTTTACCCATTTAGTTTCTTAAATTTCATATGTATCTGCGCCGCTAGTCATTGCTTGCTCAACAATTTTTTTGGTTAATGTTGGTGAGAAAAGCTCAATGAAGGTGTACACAAAAGAGCGCAGATAAGCGCCTTGTTTAACCCCAAGATGGGTAACGTTATTGCCAAATAGATGGCCTACGGAAATTACCTTAAGGTTGCGATCGCGATCTGGGTCATAAGCTTGTCCAGCAACAATCCCAATGCCCATGCCTGCTTCTACATAAGTCTTAATCACATCGGCGTCGATCGCCTCAAGAATGATGTCTGGCGTGACATTGCGCTGAGCGAAAGCTGCATCTATTTTGCTACGACCAGCAAATGCCTTGTCATAGGTAATGATGGGGTACTTGGCGATTTCCTCAAGCGTCACATTGGCTTGGTTGAGTAGGGGGTGGCTCAGGGGAACCATGAGGACGTGCTGCCATTGATAGCCTGGTAAAGCTAGAACGCCTGGCGTGTTTGCGATACCTTCAGTCGCAATCGCGATATCGGCGTGATCGTGACTGAGAAGTTCTGCAATCTGACCTGGGCTTCCTTGCTGAATACTGACGCGAACTTTTGGAAAGCGTTTGGTAAATTCCGTTAATACTTTCGGGAGTGCATAACGAGCTTGTGTATGAGTGGTGGCGATCACAAAGTTGCCTTGATCTTGACTGGCAAAATCCTCGCCCACTCGTTTGAGTGTTTCCACTTCATCTAGAATGCGCTCAATAGAGATGAGGATGCGTTTTCCTGGCTCAGTAAGTGAGCGAATGCGCTTACCGTGACGACGAAATATTTCTACGCCAAGCTCATCTTCTAATTCGATGATGGCTTTGGAAACGCCGGGTTGCGAAGTAAACAGCGCTTTCGCAGCAGTGGTCAGGTTGAAATTTTGACGAACAGCTTCTCGTACAAAGCGGAACTGATGAAGATTCATTTGTAATTCCTATCTATATATCAACAACGATATAGGAATTAAATTCTAAATGAATTTTAGGTATTAGGCCTTAGAAACCCAGCGTAATCCCATTAGTGCCAATAAGAAATAGAGCAAAGGTGGTGTCAGGGCGGTCATGAATGCTGGCCAAGCGCTCAGCATGCCTACATTTGAGAAAAGGGAGTTAAACAGTTGGAAGCTCATTCCGAGCATGATTCCGCCAAATACCTTGATACCAACGCTACCAGCCCGCACCTTTAAATAAGCAAAAGGAAGAGCCAAAGCAAGCATGACAAAAATAGTGAAGGGGTAAACCACCTTTTTCCAGAAAGCAATTGAATGGCGCTGAACATCTTGTTTATTTTCTTGTAGATGATCAATAAAACGCCCTAGACTGAGGATGGACATTTTCTCGGGGCTAATCAATAGCACGCTCAAAATTTGTGGCGTGACTTCGGACTCGAGAGTCAGAATGGGGTGTGTCAGGGTTTGAGCAGAAAAAACAGGATTGAGTGGATCAGTTTGTTTGATTTCTTTAAAGCGAGTTTCGGTGACATCATTTAAAACCCAAATCCCTGTCTCATCGAAGTGACCTGATACGGCGCTGCGTATCGACAGTAGGTTATATACATCATTGAACTCGTACATTCGGATATCACGAATTTCATTATCTTTTTCAACCTTACCTACGTTGACATAACGCACGCCCGGGCGAACAGGACCGCTGCCATCCTCGTCTCGGAGGCGATCTTTTACCCAGACACCAGTTTTAAATTGCGATGAGTAGCTTGAGCCTAAAGCCTTCATGCGTATTTGCTCAGACTTCGCCTCTGTATAGGGGCCAGCCCATTCACTCATGACTAAAGTCAGCACAATCAATGGGAGTGAAATCTTCCCAAGTGTGATGAGGCCACGTTTGACATCTAGACCTGCGATCCGCAGGATGGTGAACTCAGATTGACTGGCCAGCATGGCAAAGACATAAATACTCCCGATCAAGCCTGCAATCGGAATAATCTCAGAAATACGGCTCGGGGCTTTTAACAAAACATGCAGTAGTGCCAGCGCTAAGGTGTACTGACCTTGGACCGATCCCAGCTCACTCAAAATATCAAAGAACAAAAACAGGGCGACTAAGGCAAATAAAATAAAACCAAATGCGGCATAAATTTGCCGTGCAAGATAACGCTCGTAGATATATGGAAAGAGCAGTTTCATTTTTTCGCGAATGCTGCAGGTAATTGACGACGCCACCATTTCACCGACGGATTAATTCGGTTACGAATGAGGATGGTCGCGATTACAAGTGCTAGCAGATGAATTGGCCAAATACCTACAAAGAATCCGAACTTGCCTTGTGACACAAAGTTCTGCGTCAGGTTCAAGAGGTTGCTATAAATCAAGTAAATCAGAATGGCATAGAACATGGCTGTGTAATTACCCAGTCGTGGATTTACATATGCTAATGGAATAGCAATCAGTACCAAGCCTAGCGCCATGAGCGGCAAACCTATGCGCCAGAGCAACTCCGCGCGATTAGGATTGATTGTGGTTGGCTCGGTTTCATTCAAGAGTTCAGAGATGGTTTTTTCCCGGTCCCTCGGAGGGGGCGCCAAAGCCTCTTTGCTGCGAATTTTGGTGGTGTAATCAGTGAATTCTAAAATCCGAAAGTCTGGCTGGGTAGGCTGTCCTTCATAACGTCGGCCATTATGCAAAACGACGGACTTTTCACCATCTTCAGAGTTTTGAATATAGCCAGCAGAAGCTACAGCCACACTTACGCGCCCATTTTTAGAGTCTGCCACAAAGATATTTTTTACTTCGTTCTTATCAACATCCAACTCTTCGATAAAAAATACACGCTCTGCTCTAGCCGATTCTCTGAATTGTCCTGAGCTCACCATAGACACATCGTCACGTTGTTGAAAGCGCTGACTAATCAGGGTGGATTCCCGGTTTGCCCAAGGCCATACAAATAACGCGAGTAAGGCGATGATGATGATAAGGGGGGTGGCAAATTGCAAAATAGGGCGAATCAGATTGCTAATACTTAAGCCACTTGCAAACCAAACAATCATCTCAGAGTCTTTATACCAGCGAACCAACACAATTAATGTGGCCACAAAAAGCGAAACGGTGAGTAAGACTGCTAAGTAACCCAATGTTGCTAGGGAGATTAAAACGAGAACATCTTCGGGGTTGATGGCGCCATTCGCAGCAAATCCCAAAATGCGGATAACTAAGGTGGTAATCATGATGGTTACCAAGACCAAAAAGACGCCGCCTGTCGTTAAGCTAAGTTCGCGGCGAAGGGCTTGTTTAAAAATCATGAAAGGGTATTTATATAGCTCGGCGGGGGTCGAAAAAGGGGCAAATCGCTTATATTGACGTAGACAAAGTGGGTTAATCTCATGTCGGAGGATAATGGATAAACATCTAGCTTAGACATTCTTTCACCCTAAATTCGACTGAAAAATACCGTAATACATTATGACTATTCAATTTAGTACCAAGATTTTCCCTCAGACAGACCTTCAGAGTCCAAAACTACTTAAATCAAGCCTAAAAAGTATCCTTGCTTACAGCACGGATTGTTTAGTTTTGGCTTATTCAAATGTAGATTTAGAGGGTTTGATTGGCAATAAAGGCGCGAAAGCTAAAACAGGCCTTTTAGCTGAGCTTGATTTGCTCCTAGGTGGGGCTGTTGCTCGTGTAAGTCACTTGGGCGATTTGGATGTCAAGCAGGGATCTTCCTGTCTATTGAGGGCAGAATCTTCATGGGCTGATAACGGTGTTAAAGCCAAGCGAGTGTTATTACTTTCTATGGGTGACTTGCATTTATCAAAAGAGCGAAGCTTGTCGGCATTTTCAACGGTTGCTCGCGCTGGCCTAAAGAATCTGACGGGGGGCTCAATTGAGAATGCGTTGTGGTACGTCCCTGGCTTTGCGACTGCTAATCAATCGGAGTTCATGACTGAGGAAGTGCGCCTAACCATTCAATATGCAGGTGATCAGGCCTATCGTTTTGGCGTGCGTCAACCAGCCATGAAATTTAAGGCTAAAGAGAAGGCGGATACTTTCAAGCACCTCACCTTTGCTGGTAATAGTCATTTTGATAAAGAATTAAAGTTAGCCGTTGAGCAAGGCAACGCCATGGTCGAAGGGATGAATTTAGCTAAAGACCTAGGTAATCTCCCGCCCAATATTTGTACCCCTACGTATCTTGGAAAAACAGCCCAAGGGCTTGTAAAAAAAGTAGGTCTAAAGGTTGAGGTGCTGGGGTTAAAGCAGATCGAAGCATTGGGTATGGGTTCATTCCTGTCTGTTGCAAAAGGATCGGATACTCCGCCGCAATTTATTGTGATGCGTCATCAGGGCGGAAAAGCTGGAGAAGCGCCAATTGTATTGGTAGGCAAAGGGATTACTTTTGATACCGGTGGAATTTCATTAAAGCCTGGTGAGGCAATGGATGAAATGAAGTACGACATGTGTGGCGCTGCATCGGTAATCGGCACGATGTATTCCGCAGCTTTAATGAAGCTGAAAAAGAATGTCATTGGCGTTGTGCCAACTTGTGAAAATATGCCTTCAGGGCGCGCAACTCGCCCAGGCGATATTGTGAAAAGTATGTCCGGCCAAACCATTGAGGTATTAAATACAGATGCTGAAGGGCGTTTGATTTTGTGTGACGCATTAACGTACGTAGAGCGCTTTAAACCGAAGGCTGTAATTGATGTGGCCACTCTTACGGGTGCGTGCATTATTGCTTTGGGCCACGTGCATAGCGGTTTATTTTCTGATGATGAGCAATTGGTTGCAGAGTTGACTAAAGCTGGGCGCGCCTCTTTGGATACTGTCTGGCGTTTACCTTTGGATACTGCCTACCATGAGCAACTTAAATCAAACTTTGCTGATGTAGCCAATATTGGCGGACGCCCCGCTGGTAGCGTTACTGCAGCCTGCTTCTTGTCTCGCTTTACTGAAAAATATAAATGGGCGCATTTGGACATTGCAGGCACTGCATGGAAGAGTGGTGCTGCGAAAGGCTCCACTGGTCGCCCAGTGCCCCTACTGGTGAACTTCTTGCTTGAGCAAAAGTGATTCATGGCTCGGATTGATTTTCATAGCAATGTTGGCGATAAGCTGGAATACGTTTGTCGCCTCATTCGAAAAATTTGGAGCGCTACTGCCGAGGGACATCCAGTTCGACAAATAGTGATCGTAGGCGATAAAGGTGATTTGCAAAAGCTAGATAGCTTGCTATGGACTTTTAGTACTACTGACTTTTTGCCACACTGCTCTATCAATCATGAGGCTGCAGCAGAAACTCCCATTGTTCTTGCTGATGACTTTGCGTCTACTGCCTTTAGTCAAATTCCTCACGCTGATGTCCTGATCCATATTGGTGTGAAGATGCCACCCGATGTTCTGGGGTTGGTCGAGCGTTTCCCGCGCATTGTCGAGGTAGTTACGGTTAATGAAGCGGAGCGTCTGGCTGGGCGAGAGCGATTCAAGGCTTACCGGGCTTTGGGCCATGAGCTTCATAATTTTGACCAATCCAAAAGTGCTTAAGCACTCTTTTTCCAATCCTTAGATATTCATGTTGATACATCCCCAGTTTGACCCTGCTGCAATTCGATTCGGTTCGTTTGCCATTCATTGGTACGGGGTGATGTATCTATTGGCCTTTGCACAATTCTTATTGTTAGGACGCTTGCGTATTCGTGCGCCTCGTTATCAGACTCTAGGCTGGACATATAAAGATTTAGAAGATCTGTTGTTCGCAGGTGTCTTAGGTGTGGTGCTTGGCGGTCGTCTTGGTTACACCTTGTTTTATATGCCTGGGTATTACCTCGCCAACCCTCTTAGTATTTTGAAAATTTGGGAGGGCGGAATGTCCTTCCATGGTGGCTTGTTGGGTGTTTTATGCGCGCTGTTATGGTTTGCTAAAAAACGGCATACCAGCTTTTTTGTAGTCAGTGATTTAGTCGCCCCGCTTATTCCATTTGGCTTGGCATTCGGTCGTCTAGGAAATTTTATTAATGGTGAGTTGTGGGGAAGACCAACGGACTTGCCTTGGGCAATGATATTTCCAATGGTCGATTCCATTCCTCGTCATCCCTCACAGATCTATCAACTATTAGGCGAGGGCATTTTCTTGGGAATCGTTCTCTGGATTTATTCCAGCAAGCCACGTCCGATTGGGCGGGTGTCTGGTCTCTTTTTATTGGGTTACGGTATCTGTCGATTCTTAGCGGAGTTCGCTCGCGAGCCTGATGCCTTCTTGGGTCTTTTGGGGCTGGGACTTTCTATGGGGCAGTGGCTCTGTGTCCCCATGATCATCCTAGGTGTTTATTTGTTGCGTCGAAATTCCACAGACACTTAAAAGCAATTCTTATGTTGAATGACGAGGTCTCTCTAAGAAAGCTAGAAATTCTCTGCTCTTTTGTGAGAACAGGGAGTCTTGTGAAAACTGCCGAAGAGTTTCAGCTTAGCTCAGTGAGCATTCATAAGGCCTTGCATTCCTTGGAGACTGGAATAGGTTGCCCCTTATTCGTCAAAGAAGGGCGTCAGTTAAAGCCTTTGCATGCAGCCTTGTATTTAGCTGAGGCCAGTGTAGATTTATTGGATGACGTTGAGCGAGTTTTAAAAAAGACCCGAGCAAAAGCTGGGGTAGAGAGCGGGCAGATACGTCTGGGCTCTATGTATTCTCTAACGGCTAATATTATTCCCCGCCTCATTATGGGCACCAAAATTCGTCGACCAGATTTGGATATTGATTTGTACTTGGGATCTAACGAAGATCTCATGAAAAAACTCTCGGAAGGTCAGATCGATGCAGTAGTCATTGCAACACCTTCAGGTAAATTGCCGGAGGATATACAGGTGGTCCCGCTATTTGAGGATCAGCTATTTTTTGCATCCTCTAAGAGTAGCAAGCCACTATCTGGTGCAATTGATTTATTAGACTATCGCGATGAAAAGTTTGTCACCTTGCAAGATGGCTTTGCAACCACTTCTGGTTTTGATGATGCATTTGCATTGGCAGGATTTAAGCCCAATGTAGTGATGAAGGTCGGCGACATCTTTTCCCTCATGAATATGGTCTCCGGAGATATGGGGAGATCGCTTCTTCCTGGGCGCGTAAGGTCCTTGATGGGTGATGCGATCGACTTTATCCCTCTTGCCCCCAAATATCAGGTAGTTCAACGAATAGCCCTCATGTACCTTCAGGCTAATGAATCTAACCCCAATATCTTGGCCCTAGCAGCTGAAGGCCGCATGTTGCATCGCAATAATAAATAGTTCCCCGTAGGATATGCTCTAATTCATTAACTTAAAGTTAATGAAAACTCACTTTTCTTAATTGATTCTGTATCTACCCAGTACTACATTGGTGCATTACTTTTAATTGAGTGTTCTTACGAAGAGACTTGCATGCTTGAAAAGTTAGCTAAAGCCCGGTATTTCTCGCGCGTTACAGGCGCCGTGAATCGTCTCATCTCAGAACGAGGTGAATCCAATGCCGTAAGTATGGCTGATGATGTCATTCATAATTACCGCAAACTTTCTAAGGACCAGCACGCAAAATTTTTCACTTTTCTATTCGAAAAATTAAACCCGGATCCTGCAGCGGTAATGACCGCGGCTCAAAATTTTTCTACGGAAGCAACTGCACGCAATTACATTAAGTTGCAGCGCGTGACAGAGCCGCCAAGACAAGAATTATTTCGCCGCTTAAATCGCGCGACCAATGGTACTGCAGCGCTAGTAGCAATGCGTCGTGATTTATTGCAATTGCTTGAGAAACAACCAGAACTCACAGCAGTTGATTTCGATTTACGCCACCTTTTATCTTCTTGGTTCAACCCTGGATTTTTGAAGATGCATCAGGTGGATTGGCAATCGCCTGCAGAAATTTTAGAAAAATTGATTCAGCACGAAGCCGTTCATGCGATTGATGGTTGGGATGATTTACGTCGCCGCCTTCAGCCAGATCGTCGCTGCTTTGCCTTTTTCCATCCACAGCTGCCTAATGAGCCATTGATATTCGTTGAAGTGGCGCTGTTACCAGAGATTCCAGCGGTAATTACTCCATTGGTAGATAAGAAGGCAGAAACAGTACATCAAAGTTCACAGTACAAAGTTGCTGCTTTTTATTCGATTAGTAACTGTGAGCCTGGTTTACGTGGCGTCTCGATGGGTAACTTCTTGATTAAGCGCGTGGCTGAAAAATTGCATGCGGAGTTCCCTGGAATCAAAACATTTGTAACGCTATCTCCAATTCCTGGATTTATTGATTGGGTAGCTGCTGGCGCAGATGTGGCAGGCGATAAAGCGGGTGCACAACTTAAGCCGGCTATTCGAACAGCGCGTGAGCATGCCCTGGAAACATTGGGTCTCACAACACGTTCTTGGACAGAGCGTTTAAGTTCTGGCTGGCATCCTGATAATGCAAGCGAAAAAGAAAAAGCGGCCTTGCTCTGTTTGGCAGGTATTTATTTAGCCTTGGGTTCGGCAGGGCGTAATGGCAATCCAGTAGCCAAGTTCCATTTGGGGAATGGTGCCAAATTACACCAAATTAATTGGGCAGGGGATTTGTCACGCAAAGGATTACGACAGTCTGCCTCTCTGATGGTGAATTATCTGTATGACTTATCCGCTGTTGAAGAGAACCATGAGCGCTTTACGCATGGTGAAATTGACTATTCAAGGGCGGTAGGGCGCTTAATGCAGCCCTAAGTAGAGGATTTTGGAGGAGATCATCTAAAGCAGAATTCATAGAGTATTCGCTTTAGAATGGGGCATAAAAGAAGCCGGTGGCTACAAAGCCGGTAGTGTCCTTTGAGTAACGAAAACAGCAGCTATTAAGGAGATGATGATGGAAGATACAAAAGAAATTAGTCAATTGCGCCGTTCACTATTGCTGGGCGCTGCAGGTGCATCAATTGCGGGATACGACTTAAGCGCATGGGCCCAAACTGGTGCTAAAAGCCTAAAAATTTCCCATCAATTTCCAAGTGGCACTGATTTCCGTGATCGCCTCTGCAAGAAATTTGCCGATGAAGTAAGCAAGAAAACAAATGGTGAATTGAAGTTCGACGTTTATCCACAGTCTTCACTAATGAAAACCAATGCTCAATTTAGCGCCTTGCGTAAGGGAGCCTTAGACTTTAGCTTCTATCCCATGCCCTATGCAGGAGGAGAGGTTGTTGAAGCTAATATTGGTTTGATGCCAGCTTTGGTTAATAGCTATGAGCAAGGCGCCAAATGGAAAAACGCTGAAGTAGGTAAGATTTTGAATAAGGTAATGGAATCCAAGGGTATCGTGATAGTAAGTTGGGTATGGCAGGCTGGCGGTGTTGCCACCCGTTCTGGTCCAATCGTAGTTCCTGATGACATCAAAGGCGTAAAAGTTCGAGGTGGAAGCCGTGAATTTGATGCCATGCTCAAAGCGGCTGGCGGATCAGTGATGACATCTATTCCCTCTAACGAGATTTATCAAGCTGTGCAAACTGGCTCATTAGATGCGGCTTACACCTCTTCAGCCAGTTTAATGTCATTCAAATTGGCTGAGCTCACCAAAAACTTTACCTCTGCAAAAAATAAATCCTATTGGTACATGTTGGAGCCGTTGATGATGTCAAAAACAATATTTGATTCTTTGACACCAAAACAGCGCGACGTGATTATGGCGGTTGGCACCGACATGGAAAAGTTCGGAACTGAACAGGCTAAATTAGATGATATTGATGCTTCCATTGCTTTTGCAAAGGCTGGCAATAAAGTGTTCGAAATGGACATGTCGGTGATAGATAAATGGAAAGCCGTTGCCAAGAATTCTGCCTGGAAGGAGTTCTCGGAGCGAAATGAAACTTGTGCAGCAATGATGCGTTCTGCCGAGAAGATTTCATAGTATGTATGCGATCTTAGAGGCTGCTGACAGAATGATGTCAGCAGTAAATAAATGCTTGGTATTGCTGGGGTCAGTCGCATTAATGGCCGCCGCTTTGATTCTCAGTTATAGCGTGATGTCACGCGGGCTATTCCATGCGGCAAATGACTGGCAGGATGAAGCTGCTTTGTTCTGCCTGGTTGGGGTCACCTTCCTTTGTAGCTCATATGTTCAGGAAAAGCGCGGACATATTGGTATTTCTGCAATTGAAGGCCTATTGCCTCATCCAGTTAATAAAGTCCGCGGAATTGTCGTTGATGTGATCTCCTGTTTATTTTTTGCTTTTTTCTCAGCCAAAACTTGGGATTTACTCCATGAAGCATGGGTTGATGGACAGGTAACGAATTCCACTTGGGCACCCTCATTATGGATTCCCTATTCAATGATGTTCACTGGAATGGTGCTTCTTACATTCCAACTATTTTTACAAATTTTTATCAGAAAAGCAGTAGCTCCTGATGCTGTAAAAGGGGGTCATTAATATGTCTATTCTCACTATTGGACTTTTGTTCGCTGTGGTGACCCTGTTAATTATGTTCTCGGGGATTTCAATTGCCTTTGCCTTAGGTATTGTGGCAATCATTTTTATGTATTTCTTTATGCCAGCTTCATCCCTTGATACGGTTGCGCAAAATGTGTATGAGGAAATGTCCAGCATTACCTTGATGTCCATACCACTGTTTATCTTAAAAGGCGCTGCTATTGGCCGTTCACGTGCAGGTAAGGATTTATATGATGCACTGCATGTTTGGATGGGAAAGGTGCCTGGTGGTTTAGGCGTTGCCAATGTATTTGCATGCGCATTATTTGCGGCAATGGCAGGTTCTAGTCCGGCAACTTGCTCTGCAATTGGTAGTGCGGGCATTCCAGAAATGCGCAAACGTGGTTATTCACCTGGTTTTGCTGCCGGTATTATTGCTGCTGGCGGTACCTTGGGAATTCTGTTACCACCGTCTATTACGATGATTTTGTATTCAGTTGCAGCAGAGCAGTCACTGGGGCGCTTATTCTTGGCGGCAATTGGCCCGGGAGTAATGTTGGTAATCTTTTTTTCTGGTTACACCATTTATCGTTTCCGTAAGGAATATTCAACAGCATATGAAGCTTACGAGCTTAATAAGACTCCCAGTCCGATTCTAGATCGCCAAACATACACTATGCAACAAAAGATGAGCTCCTTACCAAGAGTTCTTCCTTTCTTGATATTGTTAATTGGTGTGATGGTTGCCTTGTATGGTGGCTATGCTACTCCCGCAGAAACTGCGGGATTGGGAGCGGTATTCGCTTTCTTATTAATTGCTGTGATATATAAGATGTGGCGCTTCAAGGATTTGTATCCATTGCTTGATGTCACGATAAGAGAGTCTGCGATGCTGATGTTCATTATCGGCATGTCCTTGTTATTTGCTAACGTCATGAGCTACCTCCATCTTAGTCAATCTGCTGCGCAAGCTATTGTTGACTTAGGGGCTTCTCGATGGGTGTTGTTGGCTGCAATCTTAGTAATGGTAATTGTGCTGGGCTTTTTCTTGCCGCCCGTCTCTATTATTTTGATGACCTCTCCAATCTTCTTGCCGCCTTTGCGTGCGGCTGGTTTTGACTTAATTTGGTTTGGTGTAGTAATGACGATCGTGATGGAGACTGGTTTGATACATCCACCAGTTGGACTTAATATTTTTGTCATTAAAAATATTGCTCCTGATATTACCTTGACCGAAATTATTAATGGTGTACTGCCTTTTGTAGTGATCATGCTCCTCTCAGTAGTGTTACTTTGTGTATTCCCGGGAATAGCCACGGGTTTATCCGACTGGGTAATGGGCGCACCTCTTTAGATTAAGAAATTTAGGATAGTTTTCATGAATTTATATTCAGTGCTGGAAAAAGGTTTTCCAAAAGATAAAAAAGCATGCGCCTTAGAAACGCATGATGGTCTTTATTACTCTTGGGATGATCTAGAGCGTGCCACTGCAAAGATGGCAAATTTATTAAAAGGTCTGAAGTTACCAGCAGGTTCAAGAGTGGCTGTTCAGGTTGAAAAATCGCCTGAAGCACTCTTTCTGTACCTGGCTACGATTCGCGCCGGTTATGTGTATTTGCCTTTAAATACTGCGTATCAGTCAGCTGAAATTCAGTACTTTATTGAGAATGCCGAGCCAGCAGTGATGGTTTGCAGCGGCAAGAATTTTTCTTGGGTATCTAAGGTTGCCTTTAAAGCGGGCACTAAACATGTCTTTACTTTAAATGATGACCGAACAGGTACTTTGCTCGAGCGTGCTGCAGGATTAAGCGATAGCTTTAAGACTGTGGTTACTAAAGACGATGACTTGGCTGCGATTTTGTATACCTCTGGTACTACAGGCCGTAGCAAAGGCGCCATGCTGTCTCATAAGAATTTATATAGCAATGCACAAGTATTACAAAAATTCTGGGGCTGGAAAAAGGGCGACGTGCTGTTGCATGCTTTGCCTATTTTCCACGTACACGGATTGTTTGTGGCAGCCCACGGTGCATTAATCAATGGCAGCAAGATGATTTGGTTGCCGCGCTTAGACGTATCTCAACTGATTCATCATATGCCGCAATCAACTGTGATGATGGGTGTGCCTACTTTCTATGTTCGCCTATTGGCGGACAAGAATTTCAATAAGAATGTAGCTCGTAATATGCGTTTATTCGTTTGTGGCTCAGCACCGCTGCTTACAGAAACATTTAATACTTTCAAAGAAGTGATTGGTCAACCAATACTGGAACGCTATGGCATGAGTGAAACTGTGATGTTAGTTTCTAACCCATACAAAGGTAAGCGTGTAGGCGGCTCAGTTGGGCGTCCTTTACCAGGAGTCAAGGTTCGCGTAGTAAACGAGAACAACAAGCCCTGTGGTGTTGACGAGATTGGCAGCATTCAGGTAAAAGGCCCCAATATATTTAAGGGTTACTGGCATATGCCAGAAAAGACCGCCGAAGAATTTACCAAGGATGGTTGGTTTAAGACTGGTGACGTTGGTCGTTGGGGTGGTGATGCCAATGGCGGCAAAGCACCTAAAGACTACTTATGCATCGTTGGACGCAGTAAGGACTTGATTATTTCTGGTGGCTACAACGTATATCCAAAAGAAATCGAAAGCTTTATTGATGACATGGATGGCGTAGACGAAAGCGCAGTGATCGGCATTCCGCATCCTGATTTTGGTGAAGCGGTGATGGCAGTGGTAGTGCCTAAAGCGGGTGCAAAGTTGAATGCCGAAGCCATGATTGCTACGCTCAAAACTCAAATTGCGAACTTCAAAATTCCTAAGCGTTTAGAGATCGTAGGTGATTTACCTCGGAATGCAATGGGTAAAGTGCAAAAGAATATTTTGCGTCAGCAATATACGAGTTAGTTAAAACCCAAATGCCTTGCGGCTTTCATTAAGCATGAAGGCTGCAAGGAATAGCAACATCACGCCAAAGACTCTCTTGAGTTGTCCCACATTCAGCTTTCTGGCCATCTTGGCGCCAATCGGCGCGGTAAAGATGCTGACCGCTACGATGCATGCAACTGCTGGCAGGTAGACAAACCCAAGCGAACCTACTGGTAAGTTGGGATTTCCCCAGCTACCATACATATAACCCAATGTAGCTGCCGCTGCAATTGGAAATCCCAAGCCAGATGAGCTGGCCATGGCATTGTGGGGCTTCACGTTACACCACAGCATGAATGGTACGGTAATGAAGGCACCCCCAGCGCCAACCAAACTTGCGAGTGCGCCGGCAAACGTTCCAAAGCCAAACAGGCCTAAAGGCCCGGGCAATTCTCTGCCAGGCTTTGGTTTTTTGTTCAATAGCATTTGGATAGAGCTATACACAATGAAGATAGCAAAAAAAAGAGAAAGCCAGGAGGTCTTCAAGGCTTCAAATAATTCACTACCACCTACTAGGCCACCAAAAATCATTCCAGGACTCAATGCAACAACTAGTTTCCAGTCAACGGATCCATGTTTGTGATGTGCCCAAATAGCCGAAGAGGTAGTGAACAAAATCGTTGCCATACCAGTAGCAATGGCCATATGCACAATGACTTCTGGATTGAAGCCGAGATGACCAAAAACCAAGATCATGAATGGCACGAGAATCATGCCGCCACCAATCCCTAAGAGGCCGGCTAAAAATCCCGAGATGCCGCCGCACAACATCAGCATCAAGATATCGCTTAGTAACATGAATTCCCCGCCTTAGCCGCTAGGCCGTCATCCTGAACCCTAAGGTTCAAGGTGGAACGGCTACTCTGCTTCGGGTGCATTAAGAGGCTCAGGGAGTGACCAGCTCGAGGCTGACACTGTGAACTTTCGAAACGCTCACGCCCACAAGGTAAAGATCGTTCCGGATGCTTGCGCATCGGTTCAAGGAACTATTGGCCTTGGCGAACCAGGCAGGGAAAGGGTTTGCATCAAAGTATCGACTTGCTCTTCAAGCGCACGAATTTCTGCTTTTAGTCGAACTACTTCATCAGGGCTTACATTTGTGGAAGCGCTGGATTGCGGTTGTTTCTTTTGTAGAGTGATTAAGTCGCCAGCAATTTTGAGAGCAGCCATCATGCTCGCTCGCTCGATGCTGCGATTACCGCCGCCAATAGCGAGTTGAATTTGCTCGTCAACCAACACGCATGCTGCACGAAGTAGGGGTTCGTGTTCTGCGCTAGTGGCAAGAGTGATCTTCTGCCCAGCAAGAGTTACTTCAATGCGTTGTTGGCTCACTGTCATCCTCTGGAGTAATTGGGGGAATTGTTTCGCCAAGCAAGTTTAATTGGCGGCCATCATTTTGATCTGGTAAGCGACTCAAAATACGTTGCACCCGTTTCTGAGCATCTTCAATTTTATTTTCCAATTGCGCACGATTTTGATGGAGGTTTGTGACCGCCTCGTTAATTAGCGCAATCTTTTCAGCTAGCCGAGCAATAGAAGATCGCAGCGCATCTATGTCGCTGGAGCTATCGCCTGGGGGAAGTGGGGTTAATTCGCTCATATTGGCATTGTAGCCTTGAGAAAGGAAGCTTTGCGCTACACCCCTGTTTTCGCTTTACCTGCTCTGAAATAACCCTATTTTGATCTTAAAAGGAAGGGTTGGGCTGGCAACCCTTCAGATCGGTCAGAAGTTGTATTTTCCGGTGATATAAAACGCTCTGCCATCGCTTGGGTAATAGTAGTAATTATTGCTAAACGTTCCATTCGCTGCCATGACATTGGTGTATCCCCCGTAACTCGCATACGAGGCATTCCCTACGTTTTTAATCGTGAACTTTGCATCAAAATTTCCAGTCTTGTAATTTATATACACATCACCAGCTGTATAGGATGGCATGAGCGCAAGTGAACTGTAATAAATTTGGCTTGCATCATAGTGTTGGCTACTAACGTAATTCACTACGCCGCCAACAGACCAATTTTCATCTATTGAATAACTTGCTCTGGCGTTTAGTAGTAAGTTGGGGGCTACGGGAATAGCATTTCCAGCGTAGGGACCATCAGCATAGTAAGAATGCTGAAATTTACCGCCACCTGCAAGGCTCAGTCGATTAGTAATGTTGGATGATGTATCCATCGCTACACCGCGGCGATTAACGTTGTACTGCGAGTTGTAATTTAAGCCTGAAGAAGGGTCATACATGATTTCATTTTGAGAGCTAGATGAAAAAATAGATCCATTCACTCTGACGCTGCTCCACATCCAGTTACCGCCGACCTCATACGTTTGTGCTATTTGCGGTCTAAGGATCCCGTTAAACACACGGTTATAAGTGTTGGGATCAAATCCCCAGAATTCATCAATATTGGGAAAGCGATAAGACTGATTCCACTTCACATAGACTTTTTGCTTGCCTGCGTAATTAAAATTTAAGGCAACATCCCCTGCATTAGCTGAATAGGTTTGATCAGCAGTGACGGCACCATTCGGTGAGTAAATGTTTGAGTCATAAGTGCTGGCTTGTTGCATTTGATGGCGCGCTCCACCATCAAGACTGAGTTCTTTCGTAATCGGTAATTTAAGAATTGCATAAAACGATTGATTCAGAACGGATGCATGTTGAGAGTTATAAGGCAGTCCATTGGGATTGGAAATGTAATAGTCTTGCGTCAAAATGTTGGTGGCGGCAGAACCAAAAGCATTTGTTCCGCCTTGGCCAGCCTTGTTTAATTCATATCCCACAATCCCCGTGCCCAATGGCCCTAAGTCTGCCTTTAAGCGAGGAGTTAAGTTCAATTGCCAGCCGGATAGGTTGCTATTACTTGCTCCCACAATAGGGTAGGGCGTTACATTGAGAGCGGCATCACTATCGTAAAAGGGGTTGTAATAAAAGACTGTTCTATTGGTATAGGAAGCATCTAACTCTCCGATGTAACCATCCCCTAGCCCTTTGGTTCCGCCAAATCGAACCCCCGCATTGTTGGTTGTGGTGTTTGAGCCAATATTATTGAACTTGGCAGATTGAGGATTTCCTTCCCCAACTTGCCCAACAACACCGCCTGGGTTTTGCGCATTCGTGTAACCATAAAAGAAGTCGGTATAGATTTTGTCTATCCCGCCAAATTTTTGGGTGATCTTCGCATCAAAGGCATAAGCATTTGCTGCGGAATTTTGCCTCCAACCTTGCGTATTGGAGGTATTGGCCGTTAATTGATATGTAGTGTCTTCAAAGCTATCGCGCAATATTGCATTGTTCACTAGGGTTCCATAGCTGCCGTAACTAACGCTAGCTTGATTCAACTTCGAAGTATTTCCATTGGTAATAATGTTAATAACGCCACCAACGGCGCCGTTTCCGTATTGAACGCTCGCTCCGCCTTGTAATACCTCGATGCGATCAATGGAGTCGATGGGAATTGACTCCCAGCTAATACTTGTTGAATCAATGGAATTAATTCTTTGGCCATCAACTAAAATTAATGTGGTGCTATTTGCACCCACACCATAACCACCCATGTCGACAGTTGCATCAAGATTGAGTTGTCCTGGATTAGTGCTTCGCACATTGAGGCCGCCGATTTGAGATAAAACATCTGGAATATTGCTCGATGTTGAATTGGCAATCTCATCTCGAGTAATTACCTGAACATTCGCCGGAACTTCATTGAGGTTTTCTTCAAATCGTGAGCCTGTCACGATGACAGTAGATTGAGAGCTTTGTGCAAATGCAGATGTGTATAAGCCAAATGCAAATAGGGCGCCGCAAAATAGGGCGATAGGCCTTCGCTTGAACTGCTGCTTCATTCATGACTTCCTGTTATCGATTGCCTAACTAACTTCCCCGTTAGTTGGGTCGAACAGAATTTCACGTGCAAGAGATCAGGCGTCAATTTGGCGTCGCATCAAGAGATAGGGCGCTGTCATCGGCGCGCGAAGGTCCCCGTCCGCAAAATTCCACCTGTCTTGGCCGGTATCCGGGCTAGTAAATCTCAGAATCTGGCCTTCCCATGCAATTGACGCGCACAGTGGCTATTTCAGACTCCTGACCCTTTTCATGTCTGAAAGAGGGCATTTACTTACCGTTGCGGGGGCAGCACACGTTTTGTGTTTCCCGTTTAACTCTGTTGCATTGCAACAAAGCACCACGACCCCTGGATTTTAGCTCATAACAGAGGCTGTTTAGGGTTTTAGCCCCTCTTTTGGGGCGAAAAAGCCTACAATAGAGGGTCTAGGATGAAGGATTCATGACAGCATTAGACAAGCACCTCGAAAAAAACCTGATTCGTCTTCAACTGAGCCAAAACTCAGTGCTTAAAAGCTTAGATTCGGCAGCAATGGCCGATTTAGAGCGCCATTTAGAAATTTCGGACCTCAAAAAATCAGAAATACTGCTTCATCAAGGTGATCACCAGATGGAGCAGTATTTTGTCCTTGATGGAATTCTCAAGCGTATCGTTTCCAGTGCCGATGCTAAGGAAATGATCCTGCGTTTTGCCATCGAAAAAGATATTGAAACCAGTTATGCCGCATGGCGCCTGAAGACGGCGGCCCCATACAGCATAGCCTGTGTGACTAAGGCTCGTGTCGCCCGTATGCCCATGAAGAAGTGGGCTGAATTCCTGGAGGAGCACAAGCCTCTCAAGGAAAGCTTTGAGTTTGAAGTCATGCGTTTGATGAGCGAAATCATGGCGCACACCATCACATTGCATATGTTGGATGCCCCGGGCCGGGTAGAGCGTTTCTTGCGTAAATATGAGGATCTATTTGAGCTGCTTCCTAAAAAAGAGCTGGCCGCGTATCTCAATCTTTCCCCTGAGACCCTGAGCCGCCTCAAAACTAAGCATAAAGAGCTCTTTATTTAGGCTTGAACCGCTTTAGATTGCTGGATTTAGGGGGAAATTGACCGAAGTCAATGATGAACCCCACCCTCAAGCCTAATATTCATTTCAGCCTAAGCGGGAACTAAAACCCGTAGTGCAATTCATAACTTAATTGGAGACAGTAGCGCAAGCTAAATTGCTTTTGCCCTCATCGAGTGCCCTTTCGCAATTCATATAAAAACTACTATGACAACAGATAACCAAAACACACAACTAACAGACGGCTTTCACCTTGTTATTGACGCCCTCAAAGCAAATGATCTCGATACCATTTTCGGTCTCGTTGGTATTCCTATTACTGACTTATGCCGTTTAGCGCAAGCTGAAGGTTTACGTTTTATTGGTTTCCGTCACGAACAGCACGCAGGTAATGCTGCAGCGATTGCTGGCTACATGACACAAAAGCCTGGCATTTGCATGACTGTTTCTGCACCAGGCTTCTTGAATGGTTTAACAGCGCTGGCTAACGCCACTGTCAATTGCTTCCCAATGATTTTGATTTCAGGTTCAAGCGAGCGTGAAATCGTTGACTTGCAGCAAGGTGACTACGAAGAGATGGATCAGCTCAATGCAGCTAAGCCATATTGCAAAGCGGCTTATCGTATCAATCACATTGAAGATATTGGTATTGGTTTTGCTCGTGCGATTCGCGCTGCAGTTTCTGGTCGTCCAGGCGGTGTTTATTTAGACTTGCCAGCTCAGTTACTCGCTCAAACAATGCCTGTTGAAGAAGCTAAGAAGTCTATTTTCAAAGTAATTGATCCAGTTCCACGTCAAATTCCAGCGGCTGATGCAGTTGCTCGTGCGTTGGATGTACTGAAGGGCGCTAAGCGTCCATTAATTCTCTTGGGCAAAGGCGCTGCTTATGCTCAGGCTGATAAAGAGATTCGTGACTTGATCGAAAAATCAGGTATCCCTTATTTGCCAATGTCGATGGCAAAAGGATTGTTGCCAGATAATCATCCGCAGTCTGCTTCTGCAGCGCGTTCATTCGTATTGGCTGAAGCTGATTCAGTGTTGTTGATTGGCGCACGTTTGAATTGGTTGCTTTCACACGGTAAAGGCAAGACTTGGGGTAAAGATCCGAAGAAATTTATTCAAATTGATATTCAAGCAAATGAAGTGGATAGCAACGTACAAATCGCTGCCCCATTGATTGGTGATATCGGTTCATGCGTCGGTGAACTCTTGAAAGGTATCTCTGCGGTGCCTAAGCCGAGTGCTGAGTGGATTGCTGCAATCACTGAGAAGAAAGACAAGAACACTGCGAAGATGGCAGAGACATTGGCTAAAGAAGCAAACCCAATGAACTTCCATGGCGCCTTACGTGTAATTCGTGATGTGATCAAGAAGAACCCAGACGTGAACTTAGTCAATGAAGGGGCAAATACTCTGGACTATTGCCGTGCAATTGTTGACATGTACAAGCCACGCAAACGCTTTGACTCCGGCACATGGGGCATTATGGGTATTGGTATGGGCTACGCCATTGGCGCCGCAGTTACCAGTGGTCTGCCTACAGTTGCAGTAGAGGGCGATAGCGCATTTGGCTTTAGCGGTATGGAATTAGAAACAGTTTGCCGTTACAACCTGCCAATTACTACCGTTGTATTTAATAACAACGGTGTGTACCGTGGTACTGACGTAAATCCAACGGGTGGTGCAGATGTTGCGCCGACTGTATTCGTTAAAGATGCCCGTTACGACAAGATGATTGAGGCATTTGGTGGCGTGGGTTACTACGTTACTACTCCAGCAGAATTAGAAGCAGCGTTAACAGAAGCGATTGCTGCCGGTAAACCAGCCCTCATCAATGCTGTTATTGATGAAACTGCAGGTACTGAGAGTGGACGTTTAACGAACTTAAACCCATCCACAGCAGCTGCTAAGAAATAAAAAGTAACAAAAGGTTAATATTTTTTAGGCTAAATTTAGAAGTAAACAAGAAAGACTTAAGGAGAAACACACATGACTAAACCATTAGACGGTATTCGCATTATTGACTTCACACACGTACAAGCAGGTCCTGCATGTACTCAGTTGTTAGCATGGTATGGCGCTGACGTAATTAAAGTAGAGCGTCCAGGTTCTGGTGACGTAACACGTAGCCAATTGCGCGATATCCCAGGCGCAGATGCTTTGTACTTCACCATGCTCAATGGTAATAAGCGTTCATTAACTCTCGATACTAAGACTCAAGAAGGTAAAGAAGTTTTAGAAAAGATGATCAAGACTTCTGACGTGATGGTTGAGAACTTTGGTCCAGGCGCTTTGGATCGCATGGGATTCTCTTGGAAACGTATCCAAGAATTGAACCCAAAAATGATTATGGCTTCTGTTAAAGGCTTTAGCGATGGCCACTCATACGAAGACTTAAAAGTGTATGAGAACGTTGCTCAGTGTGCTGGTGGTGCTGCTTCTACTACTGGTTTCTGGGATGGTCCTCCTACAGTTTCTGCTGCAGCATTAGGTGACTCTAATACTGGTATGCACTTGGCAATTGGTATTTTGACTGCATTGATGCAGCGTCAAAAAACTGGTAAAGGTCAAAAAGTATCTTGCTCAATGCAAGATGCGGTATTGAACTTGTGCCGCGTGAAGTTGCGCGATCAACAACGTTTGGACAAGATTGGTTACTTGGAAGAGTACCCACAATACCCACACGGTTCATTCACTGACGTAGTTCCACGCGGCGGTAACGCCGGTGGTGGCGGTCAGCCAGGATGGGTATTGAAGTGTAAGGGCTGGGAAACAGATCCAAACGCATATATCTACTTCACTATTCAAGGTCACGCTTGGGAGCCAATCACCCGTGCGATTGGTAAGCCAGAGTGGGCAACTGATCCAGCGTATATGACTGCTGAAGCACGTCAAGACAAGATTTTTGACATCTTCGCAACAATCGAAGACTGGCTCAAAGACAAGACTAAGTACGAAGCTGTAGACATTCTCCGCAAGTTCGATATTCCATGTGCTCCAGTTCTCTCTATGAAAGAATTGGCTGCTTCACCTGACTTGCGTAAGAGCGGTTCAATCGTTGAAGTGGATCACAAAGTACGTGGCAAGTATTTGACTATCGGCAGCCCAATCAAGTTCTCTGATTTGGAAATCGAAGTTGGTCCATCACCAGTTTTGGGTGAGCACACAGATGAAGTGTTGACTGACCTTGGCTACAGCTCTGACGATATTGCTAAGTTGCACGCTGCTAAAGCAGTTTAATAACAATAATCAAATGTACTAACTTGAAGGCGCTCCTTGTGAGCGCCTTTTTTCATCTTGAAAATGAAGCGCTACTCATAAAAACTCTATAGACTGATTACATGAATACCAATATCGATTTACATCAACTAGTAGAGTGTGTTGGCGACGCCATTATTGTTGCTGATGCTGATGAAAAGATTGTGTTGTGGAATCCTGCAGCAACGCGCATTTTTGGATATTCCCAAGAGGAGGCGCTTGGGCAACGTCTGGATTTAATTGTTCCAGAGCGCCAGCGACAGAGACATTCTGAGGGGTATGAGAAGTCCATGGAGACTGGTACAACGCGTTATGGCAGCTCTTTATTAAAGGTGCCTGCGCTCCATAAGGATGGCCAGACTTTATCCATAGCGTTTTCAGTAGGGATGCTTTTTGACGAAAATCACCGAGCAAGTGGGGTGGTGGCGATTATTCGTGACGAGACTGAGCGTTTTGCAGAAGAGAGAGCCCTTAAAAAGCGCATTTCTGATCTTGAAAACCTGTCTAAATAGCCTCACATAGCCTGCATAGGCCTTGAACCCATTTTGTGCCCAAAAATTGGGCACATTCGATTTTGCGTATTTTCTCACTGGTAAAATCGATCTAATTCAAAATTTCATTCTTATTAGGACTTAAATCATGGCAAAAGCACTAGAAGGGGTAAAAATCCTCGACTTTACGCACGTTCAATCAGGTCCAACCTGTACGCAATTATTGGCTTGGTTCGGTGCGGATGTAATCAAGGTGGAAAAATCGGGTGAAGGCGATGCTACCCGTGGTCAGTTAAGGGATATGCCTGATGCCGATAGTTTGTATTTCACAATGCTCAATCACAACAAGCGTTCTATTACCGTGAATACCAAAACCCAAAAGGGTAAAGAAATTCTTGAGCGCCTCATTAAAGAGTGTGATGTATTGGTAGAAAATTTTGCGCCAGGTGCACTTGATCGCATGGGATTCTCATGGGAGCGTATTCAAGAACTCAACCCTATGATGATCTTGGCTTCTGTAAAAGGTTTTGGTCCTGGCCCATACGAAGATTGCAAGGTGTATGAGAACGTGGCGCAATGTGCAGGTGGTTCTGCCTCAACGACTGGTTTTGATGATGGCCCTCCAATGGTTACTGGAGCGCAAATTGGTGACAGCGGCACAGGATTGCATTTAGCTTTAGGAATTGTTACTGCACTGTATCAACGCACCCATTCTGGTCGCGGTCAAAAAGTATTGGCAGCAATGCAAGATGCCGTATTGAACTTATGCCGTGTGAAATTGCGCGATCAACAGCGTCTTGAGCGTGTTGGTCTCATGCAGGAGTATCCACAATTCCCGAACGGTGAGTTCGGTGACTCTGTACCCCGCGCCGGCAATGCTTCTGGCGGTGGTCAGCCTGGCTGGATTGTCAAATGCAAAGGTTGGGAAACCGATCCAAATGCATATATGTATGTGATTGTTCAGGCTCCAGTATGGGAAGCCATTTGTAAAGTGATCGGTCGTGAAGACTGGATTACTGATGTGCGCTTCGCATCACCAATGGCTCGCTTGCCACACTTAATGGAGATCTTTGGTGAGATCGAAAAGTGGACAATGACAATGACCAAATTTGAAGTAATGGATGTATTAAATCAATACGACATTCCATGCGGCCCGATCTTGTCTATGAAAGAAATTGCCGAAGAGCCTGCATTGCGTGCTACTGGTACTGTGGTTGAAGTAGATCACCCAATCCGTGGTAAATATCTCACTGTCGGTAACCCGATCAAGTTATCGGATAGCCCTACTGATGTAGAGCGCTCTCCATTATTGGGTGAGCATACGGACGAGATTCTCTCTGAGTTAGGTTACTCAACAGATGAGTTAATTACTCTTCGTCACGATAAGGTGATCTAAGATGCGGGTTGCTTTGATTGGGAGTGCGGATTTTGGTAAGGCTGCTTTAGAGGCTTTTTTAGATCGCGGGGATGAGGTCGTAGCTGTTTTTTGCCCGCCAGACAATCCCAAGTCAAGCAAACCCGAGGTTCTGAAAGAAGCTGCGCTCGCAAGGGGTCTAACACCCTTGCAGTTTGCTTCCTTAAAGGGCCCAGAGGCTGCTCAAGCCATGATTGATAGCAATGCCGATATTTGTGTGATGGCCTATGTTCTGCAATTTGTACCGCAAGAGCTGGTAAAGATTCCGAAGCATGGCACTATTCAATACCATCCCTCCTTACTGCCCAAGTACCGTGGTCCCAGCGCAATTAATTGGGCGATTGCCTTAGGCGAAGAAAAAACAGGTTTAACCATATTCCGTCCATCCGATGGCTTGGATGAAGGCGAAGTGATTTTGCAAAAAGAAGTACCCATTGGGCCTAATGACACCTTAGGCAAGATTTACTTTGACCATCTCTTTCCGGTGGGCATTAAAGCGTTGATGGAAGCCGCTGATTTAGTTGTAGCGGGTCAGCATCAAGAAGTGGTGCAGGATGAATCAAAAGCAAACTATGAAGGTTGGTTTGATGCCAATGCTGCACAAATTCATTGGGCAACCCACATTAGTCAAATTTATAACTTGATCCGCGCTTGCAATCCAGCTCCTGGAGCGTGGACTAAATTTGGCGAGCAAAAGATTCAAATCTACGATTGCCATAAACATGTCGCTGCTACATTTGCTTCTGTAAAAGGCAAACCTGGCGAAGTAACCCAGATCACCTTAGATTCATTCTTTGTGACTTGTCATGGTGGTCAAATAGAGGTTCTAAAGGCTAAGGGTGCAGCAGGCAAAGTTACTGGTGCTGAGCTGGCTAAAGAGTTGAATATAGAAGTAGGGCAGTCCTTCGCTCTATAGTGCCTTCAATTTGAATGATTATTTTTAGCCAATTTCATCAAGAAAATAAAACGTATTGCTGTTCAAGAGGCTTTTGTCACCGAGGTTAAGCGACCTAAGATCTACTCTGAGAATGCGGCCCGAATATTTAAGTTAAATTAAATGAAATGAATTTGGGATTAAAAAAGCGTCTCTTAAGGCGCTTTAATTATTGTGTAGCTTTACCAGCCTGGTAACCCGAGTTGTACTCTTGTTGTTTTGACTTTTCATATTTGTCATAAGCGTATCCGCCTACTGCACCGACAGCGGCGCCACCAACAGCACCCCAAATGGCAGTTCCACCGGCAATGGCAACAATGCCGGCGCCAGCGGCTGCACCAATCGCAGCGCCCGATAATTCTCTTTGCTGGGAATTACTCATACCTGAACAAGCTGTAAGTAGGATAACTGGTGTTAGTGCTATAGCTAGAGTTTTCTTCATCATGATTCTCCTGAATAGATGTGTCGATTTTATCTGAATAATGGTTAGTTATTGAGGGCCTTTAATAAGTGGGGGCCGGAGTTTCAAGGCCACATTGTCATGGCTATATTCGCGCTAGGGGTAACCCTAGGTGAGAATACTTATTTGCATCTTAATCGACTGGTAGTATTTGAATTCACTCGCCTTGCTCACACAAAACGTAACCACAACCATCAATATGAAAAAGAAAAATTTTAAGACTATCACTAGCTTAATGCTTGCAGGAGCACTTGTTTTCTCCTCAATCGGTAATGCTATCGCGTGTACAGCTCTCATCGTCACAGACGTTAACGGTAATGCCTATCATGGCCGTACCCTGGAATTTAGTTTTCCCGTCCCAACCTTGATGACTTATTTTCCAGCTGGGACCAAAATCGAATCTGTAACTCCGGCTGGGGTTCAGGGCGTCACATTTAATACGAAGTACGCCATTTTAGGAATGACTGCAGCAGTAACAACTGGAGCCAAACAACCCCTCATTGATGAAGGGGCTAATGATCAAGGTTTGAGTTTTTCTGGTAACGAGTTAAATGATTTAACAGCACCACCTTTAGGTGATGACGCATCAAAAATATTGTCCTTGAATGATTTTGGCGCTTGGGTATTGGGTAATTTTAAGACAGTAGCCGAAGTCAAGACTGCCTTACTCACAGACAACACTGAGTTTTGGTTGCCGCCGATACCGATGATGGGCGGCGCACCTTTGCCACTGCATTACGCTATTTTTGACAAGGCAGGCAATGGTTTAGTTGTTGAGTTTATTAATGGCAAGAAGAATGTCTACGACAATCCTGTTGGCGTCATGACAAATGCTCCTGAGTTCCCTTGGCATTTAACTAATCTGAATAACTATACATTTACAAACGTGAATAAAAACACCGGCCAACTAGGAAAGCAAAAGCTACAAACTGCAGATGCGGGTATTGCTCTGACTGCCTTACCATCCGCACAAACTGCTACAGGACGATTTGTAAAAGCTGCTTTTTACACTAACTATGTTCGCAAGGGCAAAAATCCTGAGGACGCCATTAATTTATTGGCACACATCATGAATAACTTCGACCGACCCCAAGATCTGACGATTGATCCCCCTGGCGGAGTTGGGGATGGGCCACGAGGAAGCAAATTTTCTAGTGAGGTCACTGAGTGGACCACGATGAATGATTTGGCGAGAAATCTTACTTTTGTAAAAAGTATTAATGCGCTGAACTGGACAGTAATCGATATGAATAAATTAAAGGATGTGCAACAGGTGAAATCGGTATCAACCTATGCCGTAGACCAGGCTGGGGCTGATGCATTTAATTTGTTTTATAAATAAAAATTAGCAGCAGCTTAAAAAGAAAAACCACCTTCGGGTGGTTTTTTGTTATTTACTTTAGGTCTTTACTGATTTGAGTTGCCCGTATGAAATCTGGCACTCAATCTAAATCTCTAGGTTATCAATCAAGCGTGTTTTGCCAAGTTTTGCAGCCGTCAAAATGACGAGCGGTTCACCAGCTTGTAATTGCTCATTTGAAGCGGGGGCCAAGTCACCTTGCTGACGAATAGCAATGTAATCAGGCTCCCATCTACGACCCGCAAGAGTGGCAATAGCCTTCTTTTCAATTTCCAATAGAGAGCTAACGTCACGGTGTTTTAGACCAAGCACCTGCTCGCGCACTTGTTGAAGTACTCTTTGTAATTCAGGCGCTTCTGCACGTTCTTCTACGGAGAGATAGCCGTTGCGAGAGGAGAGGGCAAGACCATCTTCTGCGCGAATCGTTTCACCGGGAATAATCTCCACTGGTAGAGCAAACTGTTTAGCCATCTGGCGAATAATCATCAGTTGCTGATAATCTTTTTTTCCAAACACAGCAACTTTAGGTTGAACGCAGGAGAAAAGCTTCAGAACAACCGTACATACGCCTTTAAAGAAACCTGGGCGAAATTCACCTTCTAGGATATCCCCTAGTTGCTGGGGTGGATCTATACGATATTCCTGCGGCTGAGGGTAAAGGTCACGCTCAGTCGGTGCAAACAAAATGTACACACCTTCTTTTTCCAGCTTTTCAATATCAGCCTGCATTGTGCGTGGATAGCTATCAAAATCTTCGTTAGGACCAAACTGCAAACGATTAACAAAGATGCTGGCAACGACGGGATCTCCATGCTGTCTTGCTAAACGCATGAGTGACAAATGGCCTTCATGTAAGTTACCCATGGTCGGCACAAAGGATGCACGGTTTTGACCACGCAGATGATCGCGCAACTCTTGGATGTCGCTAATAATCTTCATGCAACAGGGGTGTAAGCAAGGCGCACATAGATCGGCGCGTATGGCTCAGCTTGAGTGATCTCTACTAAGGCTTCTCGTGAAAGTTCAAGCATGGCAATGAAGTTCACAATGACAACCGGAATGCCCTTACCAGATTTAATGGCGTCTTCAAATAGCTCTCCAAACTCCACAAAGCGCGTATTTTGGAGGCGACGCAAAATGCGAGTCATGAAGTCGCGCACAGATAATTCTTCGCGAGTAATAGTGTGGTGTTGAGTTAGCTTAGCGCGATGGAGAACATCACGCCAGGCCATTTGTAGATCTTCTAAATTCACTTCAGGCCAGGTAATAGCTACTGTAGTGTCAACAAATCCATGGGCTATTTGGAAGTCGCGACCTTGCTGTGGAATTTGATCAAGCTCTTGTGCTGCAAGCTTCATGCGCTCGTACTCCAAGAGGCGACGTACCAATTCTGCGCGAGGATCTTCAACCTCTTCTTCGCTGTCCGCTTTTTTCATCGGCAACAACATGCGGGATTTAATTTCAATCAGCATGGCTGCCATCAGCAAATATTCTGCAGCAAGTTCTAGGTTGTGATGACGAATTTGATCGATATAACTCAAGTATTGTTGAGTGACCTGAGCCATTGGAATATCAAGGACGTTGAAATTTTGCTTACGAATAAGGTAGAGCAGTAAATCAAGTGGACCTTCAAAGGCCTCTAGAAAAACCTCTAATGCATCTGGAGGGATGTATAAGTCAGTAGGAAGCTTAAACAGGGGCTCGCCATAAAGCTTGGCGAAAGCAGCCGACATGCCATCGGTAACCGACGGTGTGCTATCTAGTAAATCGGAGATCGGCTGAGTACTTGGCTCAGTCATTCGAATAAACGTAGGCGCATTGTTTTAATTTGGCAGCTTTGGCGCGACGTTGATCTTCAACGCTCAATGGCTCTTTATCCCATAGGAGGGCGCGACCAGCCTGTTGCTCAGCCTCGAGATTGGGCTTCTCGGATTTGAGTTCGGTTAAGAACTGGGTGATTTCAGATTGATATCTTGCCATGGCATTTCCTAAAATACTCAATAAATTCAATGACTTATGAAATTTAATATCAAAAGTTATGTGGGGATTACGACCACCATTATAGGTGCTTTTTTAGGGGTTTTTTACAAGTTTGCAGCCAGCAAAGCCTCAATTTGCGGGGCCTCAACGCGGGTCATTAAGTGCTTATAGGCCTTAATTGGGTTTTTGCTCGATAAAGGCGTATTGATGTCGGCCCAGTTTTGAGGTTCTAGTGAGAAAAACTCTTCTACGCCTGCTGCCACTTGCGGAATGACGGGCTTGAGGTAAAGAGTGAGCATGCGGAAAGCTTCTAAAGTCACGCTACACACTGTTTGTAAGTCTGCTTCGCGTTCAGGATTTTTTGCAATTTCCCAAGGCTTGTTTTCATCAACAAAGGCATTTACTTTATCGGCTAAATCCATAATGGTCCGCAATGCTTTTGCATATTCTCGCGCTTCATAGAGGCCAGCAATTTTTTCACTAGCCGCAGCAATTTCTTGAAGCAGAGGGTTACTCATTGCCGCATCTGAAACAACACCATCAAAGCGCTTTACCAAGAAGCCCGCACTTCGACTTGCAATATTGATGTACTTGCCGAGTAAGTCGCTGTTTACGCGTGCCACAAAGTCTTGGAGATTCAGATCCAAATCTTCCATACTGTCGTTGAGCTTGGTTGCAAAGTAATAGCGGAACCATTCAGGATTAAAACCGCACTCAATCACACTGTTAGCAGAAATCAAAGTGCCGCGTGATTTGCTCATCTTTTCACCATCAACGGTTAAGAAGCCATGAGCGAACACGTTCGTTGGTGTGCGATAACCGGCAAACTGTAAAGTTGCCGGCCAAAATAGCGTGTGGAAATATAGAATATCTTTGCCAATAAAGTGATATTGCTCGGTAGTGGTGTCGGGCTTTACCCACTCCTCAAAATTGAGGCCTTTAGCTTGGCAGTAATTGAGGAAGCTGGCGTAATAGCCAATTGGGGCATCTAGCCATACGTAGAAGTATTTACCAGGGGCATCGGGGATTTCAAAGCCAAAGTACGGGGCATCTCGCGAGATATCCCAGTCACCTAACTTACTGTCACCTGGTTCGCCAACCCACTCTTTCATTTTGTTTCGCGCTTCGGGTTGCAGTGGTGTTTTAACTTGCGTCCACTCACGTAAAAAAGTTTCACAACGCGGGTCTGATAACTTAAAGAAGTAATGATCGGAAACTTTTTTAATCGGAGTTGCACCACTCACTACTGAAAAAGGATTCTTCAGATCGGTGGGGGAATACGTTGCCCCGCATTTTTCACAGGAGTCACCATACTGATCTTTAGCGCCGCACTTAGGGCATTCACCTTTAATAAAGCGATCTGGTAAGAACATTTCTTTGACTGGATCATAGGCCTGTTCTATTGCGCGTTTTTCAATGAGACCCGCATCACGTAATTTGAGGTAAATACTTTGCGCTAGCTTTTCATTCTCCGGACTATCGGTGGTGTAGTAGTTGTCGAAGGAAATCAGGAAATTGTCAAAGTCACGCTTATGCTCTTTCCAAACATTCGCAATTAATTCTTTTGGGGTAATGCCTTCTTTTTCAGCGCGCAACATGATGGGCGTGCCATGGGTATCGTCAGCTCCAACGTAGTGGACTTCATGACCACGCATTCTTTGATACCGAACCCAGATATCAGTCTGAACGTATTCCACCAAATGGCCGATGTGAATCTGACCATTGGCATATGGCAAGGCGGAGGTAACAAGAAGGCGACGCTGGGAGCTACTCATGTAATGCGGACTTAAATAAGAAGGTTAAATTAGGGGTGAATCTCAAATTATGCTGAGTTCTGCAGTGATTTTAGTCTGCGGTTAAAGTAAAACCCCGATTAGTGCCGATAAAATTGGCGATAAAACCAACTTAGAGACTATCCATGGCTGTAAAACCCAATATTCAGATGTCACGCGCCTCAGTGCCCTTGGTGCACGAGGTAGAGATATTGGATGAGGCTGGCCGTAAAAAACTAACGCATATTCCAGGAGAGCGTCCTTTAACGATCTATTTGGATAAGCGTGAGGTAGTCACACTAATGACCTTGGGAAGCGCTCCAGAAGCCTTAGTTTTAGGCTACCTTCGCAATCAGCGCCTAGTAGAGTCGCCCGACGATATTGAAAGCATCCAAGTGGACTGGGAGACTGATTCTGCCGCAGTCAAAACCCGTCGAAGTACAGTCGATATAGACGCCTTGACCAGCAAACGAGTGGTGACCACGGGATGCGGCCAAGGAACGATGTTTGGCGGGTTAATGGAGGAGATGTCAGAGATCCGTCTGCCAGATGGTCCAACATTACCTCAAGAGGCTATATTTGCCTTGGTAGAGGCTATCCGTACTCATGACACGATTTATAAGAAGTCTGGGTCAGTACATGCTTGTGCAGTTTTTGAGCGGACTGAGTCAGGGGGCGTCCATCTTTTGCACTTCATTGAGGATGTCGGGCGTCACAACGCTGTTGACTCCATATCGGGGCTAATGTGGCTGGCTGATAGACCAGGTAAGGACCTCATCTTCTTTACTACTGGGCGACTAACGTCAGAAATGGTTATTAAAGGGGCTCAAATGGGTATTCCCTTCTTGTTAACTCGATCGGGGGTCACCTTAATGGGTCTTGAACTGGCCCGCAAAACCCATCTAACGATTCTCTCCCGTTGCTCAGGAAAGCACTTCGAGATCTATAACGCCCCTGAGAGGGTCATTTTCAGCTAAAACCGACGATAAATTCATGGGCAGTACCTATTGAAGGTTTTACAATTCGGCCATGACTATTAAATCTGACCACTGGATCCGCCGCATGGGCGAGCAAGGCATGATCAGCCCATTTGAACCTGGGCAAGTTCGCCAAGACGCCGCAGGTAACAAAATCGTAAGCTATGGCACCTCAAGCTATGGCTATGACATTCGCTGTGCAAATGAATTCAAGATCTTTACGAATATCAATAGCACCATTGTTGACCCCAAGAATTTCGATGAGCAATCATTTGTTGATTTCAAAGGCGATGTTTGCATCATTCCACCAAATTCTTTTGCTTTGGCTAGAACAGTCGAGTACTTCAAGATCCCACGTAGCGTATTAACAGTCTGTGTTGGTAAAAGTACATATGCACGTTGTGGAATTATTGTGAACGTCACTCCATTTGAGCCTGAGTGGGAAGGTTATGTGACGCTGGAGTTTTCTAATACCACGCCACTACCTGCCAAAATTTATGCAGGCGAAGGTTGTGCGCAAGTACTCTTCTTTGAAAGTGATGAAGTGTGCGGCACATCTTATAAAGATCGCGGTGGTAAATATCAAGGTCAGCGGGGCGTGACCCTGCCCAAGACCTGATCATTCATTCCCGGTGAGCAATTTCCCGTTTGGCTCCCGTCCTACACGGATTAATGTAGAGGATTATCGGGCGACCCTCACTCGCTCTTCTTTGGCCAGGCCGGAGAATGATTTTTATCACTGGTTGCTGGGTACCTCTTGGAGTAAGTTTTTGCTCCTGGTCATCGTTGTGTATTTGGGGACCAATTTACTTTTTGCTATAGCTTATTTGGCTTGCGGCCCTGGCGCCATTACCAATACTCAGCCAGGCGCTCTCATTGATGTTTTTTACTTTAGTGTCCAGACCATGGCAACCATCGGTTATGGTCAGATGACGCCAGTAGGTCATTGGCCCAATTCTATTGTGACGTTTGAAGCCTTTTTTGGCATTGTCTATTCCGCATTAACTACCGGTTTGGCATTTGCGCGTTTTACACGACCAACGGCAGGGGTACACTTTTCTAAAGTGGCGGTAGTTGGGAATCACAATGGCATGAAGACATTTAAGTTTCGGGTGGCTAATGGCCGTAGTTCTCATATCGTTGAAGCGCAATTGCGTTTGTGGATGATTGCTGAAAGCATTACCAGTGAAGGGGAGCGCTATCGTCGCTCAGTGGAGCTGCCATTGCATCGCTCTGAAAGCCCTGTCTTTTCGTTAACATGGACAGCGATGCATACCTTAGATGAGAGTAGCCTGTTGACGGAGTGTTTATCAGAGGGGGCTAAAAATCCCCATTGGCATCTTTTGGTTACTTTTACCGGCTACCATGAGAGTCTTGCAAACCAGGTGTATGCACGACATGTTTACTTGCCTAAAGATATTGAGCAAAATGCGACATTTGTCGATATAGTCACGGTTTCGCCAGACGGCGGTCGGGTCATAGATCTGGCCAATTTTGAGAAGTGGGTTCCGAGTTCCTCGGACAAGTCAGTAGGGGAGTATTTATGAAATTTCGTTTCCCAATCATCATCATCGATGAGGATTTTCGCTCTGAGAATATATCGGGTTCCGGTATTCGTGATCTCGCCGAGGCCATTGAAAACGAGGGTATGGAAGTGATCGGCCTAACTAGTTACGGCGACCTAACTTCATTTGCGCAGCAGGCCTCCCGTGCATCTTCCTTTATCGTCTCAATTGATGACGAAGAGTTTGTTTCTGATTCAGAAGACCATGATCTGCCAGCATTAAATAATTTACGCGCATTTATTACTGAAGTGCGCAAACGCAATGAAGATATCCCTATCTTCCTGTATGGCGAAACACGTACTTCCCGTCATATGCCTAATGACATCTTGCGTGAATTGCATGGCTTCATTCATATGAATGAGGACACGCCAGAATTCGTGGCGCGCCATATTATTCGTGAAGCGAAGGTGTATCTCGATTCTTTAGCTCCCCCATTTTTTAGGGCGCTCACTAATTACGCTTCTGAAGGTTCCTATTCTTGGCATTGCCCTGGCCACTCTGGCGGCGTGGCTTTCTTGAAGAGCCCAGTAGGACGTATGTTCCATCAATTCTTTGGTGAGAACATGTTGCGCGCAGACGTTTGTAATGCCGTTGAAGAATTAGGTCAATTGCTTGACCATACTGGGCCAGTGTTGCAGAGCGAACGCAATGCTGCGCGCATCTTCAATGCAGATCATTTGTTCTTTGTTACCAATGGTACATCTACTTCCAATAAAATCGTTTGGCACTCGACAGTTGCTCCCGGAGATGTAGTATTAGTAGACCGTAATTGCCATAAGTCCGTAATTCATTCGATCACGATGATGGGCGCGATTCCGATTTTCTTAATGCCTACCCGTAATCACCTGGGCATCATTGGGCCGATTCCTAAAGAAGAGTTTGAATGGAAAAACATCAAGAAAAAGATTGATGCTAATCCATTTATCAAAAATAAAGATGTCGTCCCTCGCGTGATGACCTTGACCCAAAGCACCTACGATGGAATTGTCTATAACGTTGAGATGATTAAAGAAATGCTGGATGGCAAGGTAGATTCTTTACATTTTGACGAAGCATGGTTGCCGCACGCTGCTTTCCATCCTTTTTATAAGGATATGCACGCGATTGGGTCTGATCGCAAGCGCACCAAGAAGAGTTTGATGTTTGCTACTCAATCGACGCATAAGTTGTTGGCTGGTCTCTCTCAAGCGTCCCAAGTATTGGTTCAAGATGCGGAAGATACCAAGCTAGACCGTGATTGCTTCAACGAGGCTTATCTCATGCACACCTCTACGAGTCCGCAGTACGCGATTATTGCGTCATGCGACGTTTCGGCAGCCATGATGGAATCACCTGGCGGAACCACTTTGGTGGAAGAGTCTATTGCGGAGGCAATGGACTTCCGTCGTGCCATGCGTGAGGTTGATGACAAGTTTGGAGCCGACTGGTGGTTTAAGGTTTGGGGACCAGATCATTTGGCCGAAGAAGGTATTGGCGAGCGTTCTGATTGGATTTTGGAGCCATCAGCTTCTTGGCATGATTTTGGCAAGCTTGCCAAAGACTTCAATATGCTTGACCCAATCAAAGCTACGGTAGTGACGCCTGGCTTAGACATTGAAGGCAACTTTGGTTCAATGGGTATTCCGGCCAGCATTGTTACTAAATATTTAGCTGAGCACGGTGTGATCGTAGAGAAGTGTGGTCTGTACTCCTTCTTCATCATGTTCACTATCGGCATCACCAAGGGTCGTTGGAATACCTTGGTGACTGAGTTGCAGCAATTTAAAGATCATTTTGATAAAAATGCGCCTTTGTGGAAAGTGCTTCCAGAGTTCGTAGCTAAGCACCCTCGTTATGAGCGCGTTGGTCTGAAAGATGTTTGCCAGCAAATTCATGAGTTTTATAAGAGCCGTGATGTAGCACGCATGACCACTGAGATGTACACCTCAGATATGGAGCCTGCAATGATGCCTTCTGAGGCTTGGGCAAAAATGGCTCATAAGGAAGTGGATCGAGTGCCTTTGGATAGGCTGGATGGACGTGTAACGGCCATGTTGGTAACGCCATACCCACCAGGCATTCCATTGCTAATTCCAGGTGAGCGCTTTAATAAACGAATTGTGGATTACCTCTACTTTGCTAGAGACTTCAATGAGAAGTTTCCTGGTTTTGAAACAGATATCCATGGTTTGGTAAAAGCAGACGTTGATGGACGTAGTGAGTACTATGTGGACTGCGTTCGACAAGAACGTGATATCACTTTGTAAGAAATAGGAAATTCAAATGAATCGAATTATGTTGTTAGCCAAAATTCATCGTGCAACCGTCACAGAGGCGGATCTTCATTATGAAGGCTCTTGTGGTATTGATGAGGATCTATTGGACGCTGCCAATATGCGTGAGTTTGAGAAAATTGAACTCTACAACATCAATAATGGCAATCGTTTTTCAACTTACATTATTAAAGCAGTCCGTGGCTCTGGAATTATTTCCTTAAATGGCGCTGCAGCTAGAAAAGCCCACGTTGGGGATCATCTCATTATCTGTACTTATGGATCAGTTCCTGACGCCGAAGTAAATAATCATGTACCCAAAATTGTTCTCGTAGGTGACAACAACAGCATTAAAGAAATCAAAAAAATCTAAATAGAAAACGCGATTACTTAGTCGGTTTATCTAATTGAAAATTTACCGGAGCATCTTCATCAATCTTGCTTGATGGGGCCTCCAGTTTATTTTCGTCTGTGTTTGTGAAATTAAAATCCTGACTCTGAATGACTGCAGCAGGTTTATCGAGCAAAGTAGTGACTAGTGCAGGGAAGGCAATCACTACGAGCACCATGATGAGCTGAAGGCCAACCCAAGGAAGGGCGCCCCAATAAATGTCGCTACTCTTGACTTCTTTGGGTGCAACACCTCTGAGGTAGAAGAGGGCAAATCCAAATGGAGGGTGCATGAAAGAAGTCTGCATATTGACGCAAAGCATGACGCCAAACCAAACTAATGCAGCACTGGCAGCAGCCTGCGGATTGCCATTCATGGAATCTAGCAAGACGGGTGAAAGTAGTTTTACTGCTACCGGAGCCAGCATCGGCACCACGATAAAAGCGATCTCAAAAAAGTCTAAGAAGAAGGCCAAAAAGAAGACAAATATATTGACGACAATTAAAAATCCGATCCAGCCGCCAGGCAGACTTGAGAATAAATTCTCAACCCAGTGCCCACCATCTACCCCTTGAAAGACTACCGAGAAGCAAGTGGAGCCAATCAAGATAAACACTACCATGGCGGTAATGCGCATTGTGTTTTGATAGGCTTGCTGTATTAATCCTTTGAGGTTGGGAATGTTTGCTCGACGTATCCACGCAAGCAATAGGGCTCCCATGGCTCCCATTGCCCCTGACTCTGTTGGAGTGGCAATACCCGTCATGATGGTACCTAGCACCAAGAATATGAGAACAGCCGAAGGAATAATGCCCATGAGACATTTTTTCCATAAAGCCCAACCCTTGAGAGTGAGTTCGCTTTCTGGCACGGGCGGTAAATACTCTGGGCGAATACGGGATAGAAAGAAAGTGTAAAGCGCAAAAAGACCAATCTGCAGTAGAGAAGGGCCCCAAGCACCCAAATACATGCTGCCCACATCAGCGCTACCGCTTTGGGTCTTGAGTTGATCTGCCAAGACAATGAGAACAAGGGAGGGTGGAACAAGTTGAGTAATGGTGCCAGAAGCCGCTAAAACGCCTGTGGCGTAGCGCATGTTGTAGCCGTAACGCATCATCACAGGCAAAGAGATCATGGCCATAGCAATCACCTGAGCAGCCACCGTGCCTGTAATGGCACCCAAGATAAACCCAACGATGATGACTGAGTAACCGAGGCCCCCGCGCACACGACCAAACAATTGACCCATGGAGTCCAGCATTTCCTCGGCGAGACCGCAGCGCTCCAAAATGGCGCCCATAAAGGTAAAAAAGGGAATGGCTAAGAGAAGGTCATTGGCTAAAACGCTACCAAAGATTCGTTGGGGAATCGCCTGTAAAAAAGGCATTCCAAAAAATCCCTCGCTAATGGCGATAACAGAGAAAAACAGGGCAGCAGCCATCAGAGAGAAGGCCACCGGAAAGCCTACCAACATAAAGATCACTAAGCCACCAAACATCAGTGGTGGCATATATTCCAATGGGATCATTGCATTGGCTTTTCGTAATGAAGGTCTTCAGCAGGAAGCACGATTTCGCCTTTGAGTGCGCCAATTCGCTTAATGATTTCTGAGAGACCTTGCAGGCTCAACATAAAAAACCCAAAGGGCACAACAAATTTAATGGGATAACGAGCTAGTCCGCCAGAATTTAAAGAGTGTTCCTGAATTAACCAAGACGGATAAAACAAGGTTGTCCAGGAAAGCCATGTAAACAATAAACATGCAGGCATTAGAAAGACGATCAAGCCAAATAGATCAACCCGGAGGCGACCGCGATCAGAAAGGTGGGAATAAATGAGGTCGACGCGGACATGCTCATTGCGTTTGAGGGTATAGGCGGCGCCCAACATCACAGCTGCGCTAAATAGGTACCACTGGAGTTCTAGCGGCCAGTTATTACTGATATCAAACCCATAACGCATCAGGGCATTTGCCGCTGATACTACGCAGGACAATAAAATCATGATGCTGGCTGCGTTGCCCAGCATCTGGTTGATGCGATCAATGCCGTTAGAGAGCTTGGACCAAAACTCCATAAGAATTAAAGGTCGGTTCGAGCTCGTTTGATGGCGGCAAGGACTTGAGCTGGCGCTGTTCCACCAGCATGCTGTCGAGATTGCACTGAACCATCGACCGTTAGCAAGGCGAACACATCATCACTCATCAGTTCAGGGCGATTATCTAATCCACATGCAAAACGCAACTCGGCAAGACTGAGATCAGTCAACATGCAGTTTCTACCAACGCATGCTTTTACAGCATGGGCAACAGCTTCATGCGCATCACGGAAAGCTAAACCTTTTTTAACCAAGTAGTCAGCCAAATCAGTCGCCGTTGCAAATCCTTCTTCGGCAGCAGCCTTCATGACCTCTGCTTTGACTTCAATATGAGGAACCATATCAGCGAAGATGCGTAATGTATCTTGTACAGTATCTACTGCATCAAACAAAGGCTCTTTGTCTTCTTGATTATCTTTGTTATAGGCGAGCGGTTGACTCTTCATGAGCGTCAATAAAGAAATCAAATCACCATACACGCGACCCGTTTTTCCACGTGCCAACTCTGGCACATCGGGATTCTTTTTCTGCGGCATGATGGAGCTGCCAGTACAGAAGCGGTCTGGAAGGTCAATAAAGCCGAAGCGTGGGCTGAGCCACAGCACTAGCTCCTCCGAGAGGCGAGAGACATGCATCATCAAAATGGATGAAAACGCACAGAACTCAATAGCAAAGTCTCTGTCTGATACTGCGTCTAAGGAGTTGTTGCAAATACCATCAAAACCTAAGATGCGCGCCACTTGTTCGCGATCGATTGGGTAAGTGGTTCCAGCCAATGCCGCTGCACCTAAAGGCAAACGATTAAAGCGAGCACGCAAATCTACTAAGCGGCTGGCATCACGACTAAACATTTCGTAATAAGCCATCAAATGATGGCCGAAAGTAATGGGTTGGGCTACCTGAAGGTGGGTATGACCTGGCATGATTGTGGAGGCATGCTTCTCAGCAAGATCCAGTAAAGCGATGCGTAGGGATTTCAGTGTGACAGAAATATCATCCACACTAGCACGCAGCCACAAACGCAAGTCGGTTGCAACTTGATCATTACGTGAGCGACCAGTGTGCAAACGTTTACCAGCATCACCAACTAATTGAGTAAGGCGCGCTTCAATATTCAGATGCACATCCTCTAATGCCAATTGCCATTCAAACTGACCAGCTTCAATCTCACTCTTAATTTGCGCCATTCCTTTTTGGATGTCAGCTAAATCTTGAGCGCTAATGATTTTTTGGGTGGCCAGCATTTCAGCATGAGCTAGTGAGCCAGCGATATCGACCATGGCAAAGCGTTGATCAAAGCCAATAGAGGCTGTATAACGCTGTACTAGTTCGTCGACGGGTTCGGTAAAACGGGCCGACCAAGCTTGGGCTTTGTTGGCTAGGGAATTTTTGGATGAGCTCATAAACACAGTATATTGGTGTAGGTCTTTGATTATTTTAAATGTTATGTCCCAAACCCTGAATTCTTCCTCATCTAACGCCACCCCAGCCGCCCCAGAGCGCTTAGTTATAGCCTCACGGGAGAGCCGACTAGCCATGTGGCAGGCTGAGCATGTCCGAGATTGCCTTAAATCACTCTATCCACAGTGCGATGTGCAGATTCTGGGTATGACCACCCGTGGCGACCAAATATTGGATAGAGCCCTGTCTAAGGTCGGAGGGAAGGGCTTATTTGTAAAAGAATTGGAAACAGCTCTAGAAGACGGGCGCGCACATTTAGCGGTGCATTCCCTGAAAGATGTGCCGATGGTCATGCCAGAGGGATTTGATTTGGCATGTGTCATGGCTAGAGAGGATGCGCGAGATGCCTTTGTCTCCAATGACTATGCAAGCCTTGAGGAATTGCCTAAAGGGGCTGTGGTGGGAACCTCAAGTTTGCGTCGCGAAGCCGTTCTCAGAGCAAAGTTTCCTCATTTAGAAGTGCATCCATTGCGGGGTAATTTGGATACTCGTATGGGTAAGTTAGATCGCGGCGAATATCAAGCCATCATTTTGGCAGCAGCCGGATTAAAACGTTTGGGTTTAGAAAGTCGTATTCGTGCTTATCTTCCTTATGACCCATATACCCCTGCAGCTGGACAAGGTGCGTTAGGTATTGAAACGCTTAGCAAGCATCCCAGCATTAAACATTGGCTTGCGCCATTAAATGATTTACCAACCTTACTAGCAGTATCTGCTGAGCGTATGGTCTCGCGCCAATTGGGTGGTTCTTGCGAAGTGCCATTGGCAGCCCACGCAGTGTGGGATAACAATCAAATGAACATTCGTTCTTTTGTTGCCAGCGTTGATGGTAAAGCGATTTGTCTTGCCGATGGAGTAGGGCAAGTTCATACAATTGAAGAAGCTGAAGCATTAGGTCTTGCCGTTGCACAGGATTTATTGGCGCAAGGCGCAGCAGACTTAATTCCGCATATTCCGAAGTAAGACAGCTCGGTAGGCATGACATCATGAGCACAAAGACTATTGTCATTACTCGACCAACCGGGCAAGCTCGACAATTAATTGAAGTGCTCACAAAAGTAATTGAGGCTAGTGCGATAGCCAAGCGTAGCCTACCCGAACTAGTGTCTTTACCTTTATTGACCATCGTTCCCAAGAGTGACGAGCATCTCGCAGACTCTATTGCCAGCACGCTTCAAGATGCCGACCTAGCTATTTTTGTTAGCCCTAATGCCGTTGAAAGCGTGATGCGTTTACTGGAGCGGGATTGGCAGGATTTTTCCAAGCGAATCATTCCTATTGGCGTGATGGGCGGAAGCAGTCGTTTGGCTTTAAAAAATCATGGCATCGGTCAAGAGGACTATCCAACTTCTATATATATGCCCAGCATTAATGAGCGCTGGGATTCAGAAGGTTTATGGCAAGAGTTACAAACTCTGGATTGGGATTGGACTCATAAAAAAGTAGTGATTTTTAAGGGCGATGGTGGCAGAGAGTGGTTAGCGGATACTCTGCAGAAAGCGGGCGCAACAGTCGAAGCCATATCCACCTACACCCGGGTTCCCTTAGATATTGATAATCCTGCGTGGCAAGTGATTCACGAAATGGATTTTTCAAAATCGCTTTGGTTGCTTACTTCTTCAGAAGCGGTGCGCTATTTAGGGGAAGTCATTCGCGATCAATTCCCTTACGGTTTAGAAAGCGCGAGCGCCTTATGCCCACATCACAATATTGCTGATGCGGCAGAGGCGATTGGTTTTGGGGAGGTATTTACTTCAGAGCCAGGTGATGAGGCACTCATTAAAACCACTTTAGCGTGGCTCACTATTTAGTTTTTAAATAGCTTAGTAAGGCGGGCAAGAAAATTTCATTCACCAAGATGGGGTGACCTTTAAGGCGATAGAGAGTGCGACGCGCCCATAAAGGAGAACCGAGAGCGACATTATTTTTTGCGTATCTCTTCCAGAGTTCACTGCCTTTATCTAGGCGAGCAATATCTCTTGGCGGCTTTGATTTAGTGTGTTTGCGGGTTTGATTAAATAACACCGCACCCAGGGGTTTCTTCCCTAGTCGCAAGATTTGATGATTACTGCCGCTAGAGCTTGCTGTAGGTATGACGCTATGAGCCATAACTAAAGGAATATCGTTGGCGCAGAGCAATACTTCACGTACTCGGCAACGTCTAATCCTGAAATGAAAATAGCGACTTTCGTCGCTATTTAATGTTTGAGGGCAATCGCGCAAAACCTGAACTTGCAGTTTTTGTCCGATGGCTTGCTCAATTTTTTGGGTCAGAGACCCGGTATCTGCTAACCAAGGTTGCCACTTGCGTGGCGCCCGATGAACTTCACCGGAACCGACTCGATTCCATGCAGAACGGAGACGATTACGGTGAGCCACTGTTAGCTTCCGCTAAAGTTACGACGTTGACCGCCCCCAGTCTTTGGTTTAGCAAAGCGTGGTCCACCTGCTGGGCGTGCCGGACGTGAGTCAGCAGAACGTGCTGGACGTGTATCACCTGAACGAGACTCGAAATGATTGCCTGTGCGGTTTCCACCACCAGTGCCACCACCACCGAAACGAGATTCAGAGCGAGCTCCAGAACCATAGCCACCACCAGAACGACCACCACCAGAGCGGCCACCGCCACCACCAGAGCGGCCACCAGGACGACCACCGCCACCACCAAAGCTTGGTTTAGCTTGTGGCTCAAGGCCAGCGATCACTGATGCCACGATATCTTGCTGCGTAAAGCGCTCGATATTGCGAATCTTGGCGCGATCACGATGTTCGACCAAAGTGATAGCCACACCATTGCGACCAGCGCGACCAGTACGACCAATACGGTGCGTGTAGTCTTCTGGTTTCATTGGCAAGCCAAAGTTAATCACGTGACTGATACGTGGAACGTCGATACCACGAGCTGCTACGTCGGTTGCTACCAAAATCTTGGTATGACCCTTACGTAAGGACTCGAGACGGCGCATACGCACAGCCTGAGGCATTGCACCATGCAAGGCGCTTGCTTCGTAGCCATTAGCACGTAAGGTGTCGGCGATTTTCTCGCTCTCAACTTGAGTGCTTGCAAACACTACCGCTTGATCCAAAGTGGCATCAGCCAAAATGTGCTCAAGTAATTTGTGCTTGTGTGACATGCTGTCAGCCCAATGTAACTTCTGTTCGATGTTGGCGTGCTTTTCGCCTGCGTGAGCAAGTTCAATACGCTTTGCATCAGTGGTCAACTCATTTGCTAAAGACATAATCTTTGGCGCGAAAGTTGCTGAGAACATCAAAGTTTGGTTACGACCAGCGCAACGCTTATCAATAGCCTCGAGATCATCAGCAAATCCCATGTCGAGCATGCGATCGGCTTCGTCGATAACGAGTTGTTTTACATCGTCCAAGCGAATTGCTTTACTGTCGCACAAGTCGAGTAAACGACCCGGAGTTGCAACAACTAACAATGCACCTTTCAATGCTTGGATCTGCTTGCCGTAAGGCATGCCACCCATCACAGTTGCAATACGGATACCCTTCATGCCACGAACTAAGTTCACTGCATCGGCGGCAACCTGCTGAGCCAATTCACGAGTAGGGCAGAGCACTAACACTTTAGGTTGTGCGCGACCTGGTACAGGTGAGTTGTTCGGGTTGTCTTCGATGAGTTGATTAATCAAAGGCAATAAAAAGGCTGCGGTTTTACCGCTACCGGTTTGGCTGCTGACCAATAAATCACCACCAGCTAAGGCCGCAGGAATAACCTGAGCTTGCACGGAAGTGGCTTGGGTAAAACCCAGTTCAGCAACGTTTTTAAGGAGTGATGCCGCTAGGGCGAAATTCTGGAATTCAGTTCCAGTGCTCTTTGAGTCTTTCGACTCGATTTTAGTTTCTTTAGAAAAAGTCATGCTATTACACATCCCCTTTAAGGGATGTCTCCGTATGTTGCACCCATGGTTTTTTATAGGGTGCGATGGTCAAAGGCATCGACCATCAGACAAGCGGCAGCGTTATTGTGTTTATGACTTCTAAACTAATCGCTGAAATAGAGCTGGGGGGCGATGAATCAAATTGCTTAAAAAAGCCTCTCAGTATGGCAGATTACGACCGAGATTACAAGGGTTTTCCCGACTTTAATTATCATGTAGCAATGGAATGGTTCACATTAAACCTCTTATCACCTACAAACGCTGGAATCATTGATTTCCCAACCTATTTGTTGGGCACACTCATCACGATTCTTTTTCCAGGGCCAAACTCGCTTTATGTTCTCACTATCACCACCTTAAAAGGGTGGCGCTATGGCGCGTGGGGTGCATTGGGAATATTCATTGGAGATTCGGTGTTGATGGGTGCAGTAGTGTTGGGCGCAGTATCTCTGCTGATTTCATCGCCAATCGCTTTTAATGTGGTGCGCCTTATGGGAGCAGCCTATTTAGGGTGGATAGGAATTGGCTTGGTGAGAAGCGGGTGGCAGCGCTGGAACTCTAAAGCTGATTCTGCAAACATCAATGTATTGCAGGTGCGCATCATGCTTCTGCATCCACTAGCTGCTGCACTCGTTTTATCGCTGACTAATCCCAAGGCAATTTTCTTTTTTATTGCATTTTTCTCGCAATTTATCAGACCAGATTTTGAGTACCCCTTACATACTTTTTTCTATCTAGCGATCGTTTTGCAGCTAATGAGTATGGCTTATCTCGGCACTCTTATATGTGTTGGCCAATATTGCCTCACCTACTTTCAGAGACACCAGCGTTTGGCTGCGGGTCTGTGGATAGTCGCTGGATTACTCTTTATTGGGTTTGCCCTGCGACTAGCGCTCGCTTAGTTCTTAGTTACTTCAGCCTTACTTCAGTCGCTTTAAAAGACGCTCAGTCCTTTTGGTGTAGGGAGGATGTGCTGGCTTAGTGCCTTTTAGTAGGTTTGTTCCCAAGAGGCCACGGACTTCCAGAATCGATTTTTGGTAGCTGAAGTTATCAAATCCTGCTTTGCCGTGATATCTGCCCATGCCGCTAGAGCCAACCCCACCAAATGGCAAAGACTCTAGAGTTGCATGCAGGAATACGTCATTGATGGTTACTCCGCCAGAGCGTGTTTGCTCAAGCACCTGTTTCAAATTCTTTTTATCTTTACCAAACCAATAAAGCGCCAATGGATGAGGTCTGTTATTGATGTATTCAATGGCAGCTGAAGAATTTGCCACAGTCACTATGGGCAATATTGGACCAAATAATTCCTCATGAAGTACGCGGGCTTCTTGAGGCACATCAATTAAGGCGACTGGCTCAAATCGTCTTGCGCCCGCCGAAGGATTATTCAGCAGTGGGATTACTTTTGCGCCACGGTCAATAGCGTCACTAACTAGATGTTGCCAGTACTGCAATTGCTCATCGTCGATTGGACCGGTAAGCTCCTTAGGGTCACTAAATTGCTTTTGGGCTGCAGCTTGAAGCTCTTGAATAAATGTATCTCGCTGTTCTTGCTCAATGAGGACGTAGTCTGGTGCAATACAAGTTTGACCGCTATTCAGAAGCTTGCCATAGGCTATTGAGCTAGCTACCTCTTTCAGCTTGGCAGATGAGTCAATGACAGCTGGTGATTTGCCACCAAGCTCCAAAGTAATAGGAGTCAGGTTCTCAGCTGCTGCGCGCATGACTTTTTTACCAATGGCCTCTGAGCCTGTGAAAAATAGATGCGCAAAAGGTAGGGCGGCAAATTGTTCAGCTACCTCAGCCCCTCCAGTGGAGACGCAAAATTCGCTCGGGTGAAAATATTCTTGAATGAGGCTTGCTAAAAAACCTGATGTGCGTGAACTGCGCTCAGATGGTTTTAGCCAAACACGGTTACCCGCAGCAAAAGCAGCGATTGCAGGAAGTAGAGCCAATCTCACTGGGTAATTCCAGGGACTTATGATGCCAACTACGCCAATTGATTGACTTTCAATCCAAGCTTCGGATGCGCCCAAATAAAAGGGGGTCTCTATTTGAGTTGGCTTCATCCATTCTTTGAGATGCTTGCGTGCGTACGCACAAGCTTGGTAAATCTTTTGAAATTCAACAAGACGAGTTTCAATGGAATCTCGGACACCAAAATCGGCAACCAGTGCTTTACAGATTTTCTCTTCATTGACCTCGATCATCTTGCTGATTCGTCCAATGCGCTCAAGCCTCACTTCTAAGGTGGGGTTTGGTTCGGCTGCGAAGGCCGCCTTGATTTCATCAAGCTGAATGGTGAAGCGATTCATGGTGTATTAATAGTTGGCAAGCATTGGAATAAGGCATTAGGATAAAGCCATGAATGAAATTACCGATAAAAACCTACCCACCTTAGAGCGTGCCACCCTTGGTGGCGGATGTTTTTGGTGTCTGGAAGCTGTTTACCAGCAAATTCAAGGCGTTAAAAGTGTCGTTTCTGGTTATGCCGGGGGCGCTAGACCCAATCCTTCTTATGAGTCTGTTTGCACCGGTGCTACGGGCCATGCGGAAATTGTGGATATCGAGTTTGACCCGAAAGTGGTTTCCTTCAGAGATCTATTGGAAATTTTCTTTGTTATCCATAATCCAACAACATTGAACTACCAGGGCAATGATCATGGCACCCAATATCGCTCAGTGATTTATACGCATAGTGATGAGCAGGCCAAGATTGCTAATGAAGTCGTACAAGAGCTTGAGGATTCCAAAATTTACGCTGATCCTGTAGTTACTCAAATCGAATCAGCGCCAACAATTTATCCGGCTGAGGACTATCACCAAAATTATTTTCAGCAGCACCCTCATCAGGGGTACTGCGCTGCTGTAGTAGCTCCGAAGTTGGCTAAATTTAGGGCCAAATTTAAATCGCTTATTGCCCCGCAATACGCTTAGTACTTCGTTTGATTACGGTGCGAGGCGAGTCACTTTCCAATTGCTGCCATCGAGCTTGTAATGGATGCGATCATGCAGACGGGAGGGGCGACCTTGCCAAAACTCCATCTCAGTTGGGCGTAGTCGATAACCACCCCAATGCTCAGGGCGTGGAGGCGCTTCTCCAAATTCAGACTTGAAACGTTTCTCAGCCTCTTCTAAAAACTCGCGATTCGGGATAGCAGCACTTTGCGGCGAGGCCCAAGCACCAATTCTGGAAGCAGGTGGGCGTGAGTGAAAGTATTCGTCGCTTTCAGTAGCGCTTACGCGCTCCACAAGGCCCTTGATTCGAACTTGACGCTCTAGTTCATGCCAGTGAAAAAGAAGGGCAGCCTGAGGGCGAACAGCGAGATCTTGGCCTTTTTGACTCTCGTAATTGGTAAAAAAGGTGAAACCGTTTTGGTCTGCGCCTTTTAGTAAGACAATACGGGCTGATGGATTGCCTGCTTTATCAGCTGTTGCCAAAGTCATGGAATTGGGTTCAGGACACTCTGCTTTCACTGCTTGATCAAACCACAGTTGAAACAAGGGCAACGGATGATGAGGAACCTCGGTTTCTGAAAGCTGACCAAAGGTGTAGTTTTTGCGAAGTTGAGCAATGGAGTCCATTTTTTCAGTATAAAGAGAAGCTATGGCGGAAGACAAGATAGAAGGCAGTATTGAAGATCGGCGTTTTGGCGGGGTTTCAAGACTCTACGGCCCAGAATTGCGTGCGCGTTTTCAAAGCGCCACCGTAGTTGTTGCTGGTTTAGGGGGTGTTGGTTCCTGGGCAGCTGAAGCTTTAGCTCGAACTGGCATTGGCCATTTGGTATTGGTTGATTTTGATCACATCTCTGAGAGCAATACGAATCGCCAAATTCATGCAATCGATGGTCAATATGGCATGGCTAAAGTGCAGGCGATGACCCAACGCATTTTGCAAATCAATCCTGAAATTCTACTCACTACACATGATGAGTTTCTTGATTCGGATAACTTAGATCGCATTATTCCTCAGGATGCATTTGTTTTGGATGCCACGGATTCTGCGCAAACCAAAATTGCTCTTGCAGTATGGGCCGCAAAACATCAACGTGCTTTAGTGATGTGTGGAGCAGCAGGTGGAAAATCTGATCCGACATCCGTGCGCTGCGATGATTTATCACGCACTGAGCAAGATGCGTTGCTGGCTAAGGTGCGCCAAGGACTAAGGCAGGATCATGGGTTTTCTAGGAACCTCAAAAAGAAAATCGGCATTCGCGCTATTTATTCCCATGAGCCTAGAGCAGGTGCATCTACAGGAGGTCTTGCCTGTTCGGGTTATGGCTCCACCGTGATGGTTACTGCGGCATGCGGATTGGCGGCAGCAGCTGAAATATTAAATCTGATTGGTTTGGGTCTCAATCCCGCATCTTTTGAGGCTACCCTCTAAAAGAGCGCCTTATTTCTTAAGGGGAATCCCTGTAGGAAATTACTGATTCTTCTGCGGTCAAAAATTATTTCTTCACAATGCACGTCTTGATTTAAAAGACTTTTCTTTTTAGAGCTACTTATTTTTATTTACTTAGTTACTTTAGGTATTTTTAAGCCCTAGTGCATTCCTGCAGTCCTCCCTAGACTTTGCTTCGTTGGTAAACCGCCAACGACAAATTGAAAGGAGGTCTCTTTTGCAGACTGAACAATCTGGCTTAAAACGTCATCTCAAAGTAAGGCACATTCGATTAATGGCCTTAGGTTCAACAATCGGCGTGGGCCTATTTCTGGGTTCGGCATCAGCAATTCAAATTGCAGGTCCATCGATTCTTCTGGGTTATCTACTTGCTGGCATCGTCGCATTTATCGTGCTGCGCACTCTCGGTGAAATGGCTGTGCATGAGCCTGTAGCAGGTTCATTTGCTGCCTACGCTAATACTTATGTTGGCCCCTTGGCTGGATATATGGTGGGTTGGGGTTATTGGACATATTGGATCGTAGTGGGAATTGCTGAGGTCACTGCCGTTGGCATTTACATGGGCATTTGGTTTCCTGAAACACCGCAATGGATTTGGGCGCTTTCTTCCATCGCGATGATGGGTTTAATCAACTTGATTGCTGTAAAAGTATTTGGCGAGTTTGAGTTTTGGTTTGCCTTGATTAAGGTAGTAGCAATTGTCGCCATGATCGCCCTCGGAGGGTCAGTCATTCTTTTTGGTTTTACTAATGATTGGCAACCTATAGGCTTGAGTAATCTTTGGCAGTATGGCGGTTTCTTTCCAAATGGGATTACTGGAATGTTGCTCTCGTTACAAATGGTCTTGTTTGCATACGTCGGTATTGAAATGATCGGGCTATCTGCTGGAGAGGCGGAGAATCCAGAAAAAACCATTCCGATGGCAATCGATTCTCTCGCATGGCGCATTTTGATTTTCTACATGGGCGCAATTTTGGTTATCTTGGCTATCTTCCCCTGGAATGAAGTGGGTCAGCAAGGAAGTCCTTTTGTAGTGATGTTTGAGCGCATTGGTTTGCGTGAAGCTGCAGGCTTGATTAACTTTGTGGTGATTACTGCGGCTCTCTCATCCTGTAATGCAGGCATCTTTAGCGGCGGACGAATTCTCTATTCCTTATCGTCTAATGGTTATGCGCCGGCACCTTTTGGCAAATTATCTAAGTATGGCGTCCCACATCGCGCTGTGATGTTGACCGTGGCTGTTTGTATGTCTGGTGTTGTCCTTAATTACTTTGTGCCAGATAAGGCATTTCAGTACACCATGGCAGCAGTGACTTTTGTGGGCCTGATGGTCTGGATTGCCATCCTCTTTACGCAGATGAAATTTCGACGCTCATTAACCAAGGATCAAGTAGCTCAGTTGAGTTATCGCACTCCTTGGTGGCCTTATTCCTCGTGGTTTGCTTTGGCATTTATTGTTTTTGTAGTGGTGCTGATGGGCTTTCATGAGGATGCACGGGTAGCTTTAATTCTGGGCCCGTGTCTTTTAGGGGTGTATCTAGCGATGTTTTATATCGTTGGGTTACATCGCAAAAAAAACCGTCGTGAGTTTAAATAATTGGAGAACAGTATGATTATTGGAGTTCCACAAGAAGTAAAAAATAACGAGTTCCGGGTAGGTTTAACTCCTGGCAATGTCAGTGGTCTATGTAAACAAGGCCATACGGTCTTAGTGCAAAGAGGCGCAGGCGAGCAAATTGGCTTAAGTGATGAATCATATCGAATGGCTGGTGCTTCGCTAATCAATAGTTCTGCTGAGGTCTTTCAAAAAGCAGAGATGATTGTGAAGGTAAAGGAGCCACAGCCGCAGGAGTGTGCAATGTTGCGTGAAGATCAAATTCTCTTTACGTATTTACATCTAGCACCTGATCCAAAACAAACCCAAGCCTTGATTCGTTCCGGGGCTACCTGCATTGCCTATGAGACTGTTACTGCAATGAATGGCGCATTACCCTTATTGGCACCAATGAGTGAAGTAGCAGGGCGTATGTCGATTCAGGCTGCCGCCTCTCATCTTGAAAAAACCAATGGTGGACTGGGTGTCTTAATGGCTGGAGTACCGGGGGTATCGCCTGCCAAGATTGTCATTCTGGGGGCAGGAGTGGTCGGTCGTAATGCTCTGCAGATGGCAGTCGGTATGGGAGCGGATGTGTGCATCTTTGATCGAGATATTGAACGATTGCGGCAAATTGATATGTTCTACGGCAATCGGGTGCGCACTTTTTATTCCGATAATTTGTTGATTGAGCAGGAGGTATGTGAGGCTGATGTGGTGATCGGAGCTGTATTGTTACCCGGTGGAGCCGCTCCTAAATTGGTGACACGAGAGATGGTAAAGAAAATGAAATCTGGCGCTGTGATTGTCGATGTTGCGATTGATCAAGGCGGCTGTTTTGAAACTTCCAAACCTACCACGCATGCGGACCCCACATTTTTAGTAGACGGGGTTTTGCATTACTGTGTTGCCAATATGCCTGGCGCTGTTGCACGAACCTCAACCTTTGCTTTGACTAATGCCACATTCCCATTTGTTGAGGCTTTAGCGAATCGAGGGGTGATGAAAGCCTTGTCAATCGACCATCACCTGCGAAATGGCTTAAACGTGCATAAAGGCGTTTTGACTTCCAAGCCAGTAGCACAAGCTCAGGGCCTGGAGTTTTCGATAGCAGAGGAGCTATTGGTGGCATAGTGCTTTGAATCCATTGGGTTAGTCGTTTTAATAGGTGAGGGGAATTACACTACGGAGATACCGTATAAATTTGCCGTACTTACCAAAGACCTAGCTACCCATGGATTTTTCTGCCTTAACCCTCTCCGCTGGAGTAGTTGCTTTAGCGGAGATGGGTGATAAAACCCAACTTCTGTCACTCATGTTGGCTGCGCGCTATCCAAAGCAGGCGTTGGCCATTATCTGCGGCATTTTTATTGCCACCATTGCTAATCATGCATGTGCTGCGCTACTTGGACATTGGCTGACTACCTTGGTATCGCCTGATGCAATGCGTTGGATATTAGGCGGAAGCTTTCTGGGTATTGGTCTATGGCTACTGGTACCAGACCACATTGATGATGCTGCCGATTCAAAGGTAGCTGATCAGGCGCTCCAGGTATTTTTTCTGACGGTAGTGTTGTTTTTCTTGGCGGAGATGGGAGATAAAACCCAAATCGCTACTATTGCCTTGGGTGCAAAATACTCGGATGTATTCTCCGTAACTGTTGGCACCACATTGGGGATGATGTTAGCTAATGCCCCAGCAGTCTGGGTCGGTCAAAAATTTACCAAGCGGATGCCCATTAAATGGGTGCATGCAGTGGCTGCTGTTACCTTTATTGCGATTGGTATAGCTACCCTAACGTGGAGCTGATTTCAGCCTAAAGCAGGAGATGGGCCTAAGACTTAAAATAGACCCATGAAAACTGATCTGCCACAGAGCTTTCGTCGGCTCGAATATCGTCCCCCTGTATATACCTTTGACCAAGTAGAACTGGATATTGCTCTAGATCCGGCGCGAACGATAGTTAAAAGTCGTATCGATGTATTGCCAGGCAAAGGCTTTGTCGCTGGTGCGCCATTGGTATTGGTAGGTCAAGATTTAGAGTTTGTGAGTTTGCGAATCAATGGTGATGCACATCGCCATTTTGAACTCACTCCTGAAACCCTCTCGATCCATTCCTTACCAAATGAAGGTAAAGACCCATTCATCTTGGAAATTATTTCTATTTGTGTTCCTGAGAAAAATACTACCTTAATGGGTTTGTATGTTTCTAATGGAAACTTTTTTACGCAATGTGAGGCAGAAGGATTCAGAAAGATTACCTACTTTTTAGATCGTCCAGATGTCATGGCGCGTTATCGCGTGACTCTTCAGGCGCGAGAAGCGCAGTGCCCAGTTCTTCTATCGAATGGTAATTTGTTGAAAACAGAAAAGCTGCCGAACGGTTGGCATAGCGCTACTTGGGAAGACCCATTTCCAAAGCCTTCTTACTTATTCGCATTAGTCGCCGGTAAATTAGAGTGTATAGAAGAAACCATTACCACTAGTAGCGGCGCTAAGAAGCTACTGCAAATTTGGGTTGAGCCTCATGACTTGAAGAAAACTCGTCATGCGATGGATTCTTTAATTGCTTCGATTCACTGGGATGAGAAGCGCTTTGGTTTGGAGTTGGATTTAGAGCGTTTCATGATTGTGGCCGTGAGTGATTTCAATATGGGTGCAATGGAGAACAAGGGATTAAATGTTTTTAATACCAAGTTTGTTCTTGCTCAACCTGAGACTGCAACTGATGCTGATTTTGCCAATATTGAAAGTGTCGTTGCCCATGAATACTTCCATAACTGGACGGGTAATCGAGTCACTTGCCAAGACTGGTTTCAACTATCCCTCAAAGAAGGGTTAACCGTATTTAGGGACCAAGAGTTTTCTGCTGATCAAATGGGCAGCGAGTCTGGACGGGCGGTTAAGCGCATCGAAGATGTTAGATTGCTGCGTCAAATGCAATTTCCTGAGGATGCGGGTCCAATGGCCCATCCGATCCGCCCGGATGAATATCAAGAAATTAATAACTTTTATACCGTAACGGTTTATGAAAAGGGTTCCGAGGTTGTTCGTATGTATCAAACCCTCCTGGGGCGGGAAGGTTTCCGCAAGGGTATGGACCTATATTTCAAACGCCACGATGGTCAAGCGGTAACCTGCGATGACTTTCTTGCAGCAATGGCCGATGCCAATCATCGAGACCTTACTCAATTTAAAAATTGGTATAGCCAAGCTGGCACCCCGCGTGTGAAGGTGCAAGAGCATTACGACGCTACTAAAAAACAATATCAACTCACATTAAGCCAATCCTGTGCTCCAAGCCCAGGCCAGCCTGATAAAAAACCTTTTCATATTCCATTGAAGATACGTTTGATTACTTCTGGCAATGAGCAAGTTGAGAAATTGCTTGAATTAACAGAGCCTGAGCAGTCTTGGACCTTTGATAATATTTCTGAACGGCCAGTGCTTTCGATTAACCGTGATTTTTCTGCCCCCATTCAGCTCGAATTTGACCAGAGTGAAGCAGATCTATTGACCTTGTTCTCGGGCGATGATGATCCTTTTAGCCGCTGGGAAGCGGGTCAAAAGTTGGCCATGCAAATGATATTGGGTAACCGCTTGCCCGATGCAAAACTCATTGAGGCATATCGCACTCTCTTGATGGATCCCCAGTTAGATCCTGCCTTTAAAGAGTTGGCATTAACCTTGCCGGCAGAAACCTATTTGTATGAGCAATGTAAAAGCGTAGACCCACAACAAATCTTTACTGCTCGCCGCGCTTTTCGTAAGGAGATCGCTAAGCAATTGCAGTTGGAGTGGGCTGCCCTGTATCAGCAAAACCAAACACCAGGACCGTTTAAGCCAGATGCAGTCAGTGCCGGAAAGCGTGCACTGAAAAATCTCGCCTTGAGCATGCTTTTGGAGGCGGATCCTAAAACTTGGGCGCCAATGGCAGTGAACCAGTATCAAACTGCTGACAATATGACAGATCGCTATGCAGCTTTGTCAGCACTCGTGATTCATGGTGCAAAAGAAGCAAACGAATGTCTTGCAGACTTCTTTAATCGCTTTGCGAATGATGCTTTGGTAATCGATAAATGGTTTGCATTGCAATCTAGTCGGCCACCAGTAGAGGGCTTGGAATTGACTTTAAGTGATGTAAAGCATTTACGCGAACATCCAGCCTTTAAGTTAAATAATCCAAATCGTGCCCGTAGTGTTATTCATGCTTTCTGCGCCAATAATCCAGCGAGCTTTCATCAGCCCGACGGCAGTGGTTATGCGTTTTGGGTGGAGAGCGTATTAGCCTTAGATGCGATCAACCCGCAGGTAGCCGCTCGTCTTGCCAGAGCTTTGGATCGCTGGCGTTTATTTGCTGAGCCCTACCAAAGCAAGATGAAAGCCGCTCTAGAGCAGGTTGCAGCTTGTCAAACCTTGTCTCCCGACGTCAGAGAGGTGATTGGCAAGGCTTTGGGTAATTGAGATTCCAGGGTTTTGGGATAACAGGGCAAAATAGAGGCTTATTTTTAATCGATATTGAGTAAATTCAACGGAGTAATCGTTTTGTCTTCTAGTACCCATACCAATTTCAAGCAATATTTGGCTGCAGTTAAACCTCAGGGTGAAGCTGCACCTGCAGGCCTTCAAGAGCTCCTGATTGCTGTGACGCAAACTTGCTCCACCTTGAGTCATGAAGTGGCGCAAGGCGCCTTAATCGGTTTATTAGGATCTGCTGGTACCGGTAATGTTCAAGGTGAAGTTCAGCAGAAGCTAGACATCATTGCTAATGATTTATTAATCGAGGGTGTGCAGGGATGTAAATCGCTTGCTGGACTGGCCTCTGAAGAGATGGAGCTACCAGTTCCAGTGCAAGGTACCGGTGACTATCTCTTGTTATTTGATCCATTGGATGGTTCATCTAATATTGATGTCAATGTTTCCATTGGCACGATTTTTTCTATCCTAAAAAAACAAGATCCTCAAGCACCATTGCAGACAGCAGACTTTTTATTGTCAGGACGTCACCAAGTGGCTGCAGGCTATGTGGTCTACGGCCCACAAACCACGATGGCATTGACATTGGGTGATGGCGTTGTGATGTTCACTCTAAATAAAGTGACTGGTGAGTTCTTATTAATTAAAGATGCTGTCACTATTGCGCATTCCACTAAAGAGTTCGCGATCAATATGTCAAACATGCGTCATTGGGCTGATCCAGTAAAACGGTATGTAGAGGAATGTTTAGCTGGAGTGGGTGGCGCACGTGAAAAAGATTTCAATATGCGTTGGATTGCTTCCATGGTGGCAGATGTGCATCGCGTGCTTTCTCGCGGCGGTGTCTTTATGTATCCATGGGATCAACGTGAGCCGCATAAACCCGGAAAGCTGCGCTTGATGTATGAAGCCAATCCTATGAGCTTCTTAGTGGAGCAGGCTGGAGGCGCTTCAACTAATGGCACACAATTGATTATGGATTTACAGCCAACGGACTTGCATGAGCGCGTTTCTGTCATGCTCGGCTCCAAAGAAGAGATTGATCGTCTACAGCACTATCACTCATCATTGGCATAGTCTTCAAAGCAAAAACCCCAATCACTGATTGGGGTTTTTCTTTAACGGGAAGTATTTTTGTCTAGGCTGGAAACGAAACGCTAAAAACTTACGGCCTTACTTTTTCTTTGAGATAAGCTAAAGACTCTTCCACCTGGTCAATCAAAATCAAGCAGATATCACCTGCAGAGATATCGTTCAAGGCTGTATCAATGGCTAGGAATTCACCATGAATTTCTTTGACTTGCTTGGCTTTCGTTGCGCCCACTAAACCTTCTTGTAAAAGTTTAAGCACTTCACCATCTTCGCGACCACGCTGGCAAGCATCTTGATACAAGATGATGTTGTCAAAAGAGTTGCCCAGAATGCGGGTGAGATCGCGGATATCTTCATCGCGACGATCGCCTGCGCCACTAATGACTACGTGGCTTTGTTTGGGTTTCATTGCGGTGATCGCGCTAGCCAAGGCGCGCATTGCATCTGGGTTATGCCCATAGTCGGCGATGACCGTAGCACCATTGTGCTGAAATTGATTGAAGCGACCGGGAACCGAGTTCGCGGTACTTTCAAAGCTATTGAGGCCACGAGCAATTTTTTCTGCATCCAAGCCTAACGCCCAAGCCGCACCGATGGCAGCCATTGCATTTTCTACTTGAAAGCCTAGAACACCATTTTGTGTCAAAGGGATTTCACTAACAGGGAAGCGATACATTACGCGCGAGCCCTTGGAAGCCACAATATAAGTACCATCGTTATAGATTACTTTTTTATTCTTTGCGCGGTGTGCGGTAATGACGGGATGGTGCTGATTTTGAGCAAAGAAAATAACACGACCAGAACATTTGTCACCCATCTTGGCAACCATGGGATCAGCGGCATTAAGCACTGCTGCACCAGTTGGTGCTACGTTTTGCACAATCACGCGCTTTAAGATGGCTAAATCTTCAACGCTGGTAATGTAGTTCAAACCAAGATGATCGCCTTCGCCAATATTGGTGACCACTGCGACTTCGCAACGATCAAAGCCTAAGCCTTCGCGTAATAGTCCACCACGGGCAGTTTCTAAAACCGCTGCATCCACGTCTGGGTGCATCAGTACATTGCGAGCACTCTTGGGACCACTGCAATCACCGGTATCAATCGCGCGATGGTTGATATAGACCCCATCAGTACCAGTCATGCCTACACGTAGACCGGTTTCGGTTAATAGATGTGAGATTAGGCGGACGGTTGTCGTTTTGCCATTTGTTCCAGTAACAGCCACTACCGGAATACGTCCATCTTCACCAGGCGGGAACATCATATTAATGATGTCTTCACCCACTGGGCGGCTTTTGCCGTAAGAAGGCTTTAAATGCATGCGCAAACCCGGTGCCGCATTCACTTCGACAATGCCACCACCTTGTTGCTCAAGCGGCTTATAGATTGCCTCACACAGAATGTCTACCCCAGCAATATCAAGGCCAATCATTTGGGCTGCAGCAACAGCGCTAGCAGCAACATCTGGGTGCACATCATCAGTCACGTCTGTAGCAGTTCCACCGGTACTCAAGTTAGCATTGTTACGAAGTAGAACGCGCTCACCAGTCTTGGGCACATATTGAGGGGAAAGGTCATTGCTTGCCAGGTGGGCAAGAGCAATATCGTCAAAACGGATTTTAGTGAGGGCAGTTGCATGGCCATCGCCACGCAAAGGATTTTGATTTTCTTTTTCTACGAGCTCGGCAATAGTATGTTTGCCATTACCAACGACTTGTGCTGGCTCTCGACGAGCTGCAGCGGATAAACGATTGCCAACAACCAGTAGGCGATAGTCTGCGCCTGGTAAATAACGCTCAACAATAGTTTCTCGGCCAAAGCCTTGAGTAACTTCAAAGCCGGCGCGTACTTCTTCTTCGGTTTGAATATTAGCAACGACACCTTTGCCTTGATTGCCATCTTTTGGCTTTAGAACAATAGGGCCACCAATTTTCTGGGCAGCGCGCCATGCATCATCAGCATTGGTCACCACTTCACCAATAGGTACAGAAACACCAGCTGCGGCTAATAAATTTTTGGTTAGTTCTTTATCTTGCGCAATTGCTTCAGCAATCGCACTCGTGTTACTCGTTTCTGCTGCTTGAATACGTTTTTGTTTGCTACCCCAACCAAATTGCACCATGCTGCCTTCAGTCATACGGCGATAGGGGATATTGCGTTGAAGCGCGGCATCCACAATAGAGCCAGTGCTAGGGCCAAGACGTACATCTTCGTAGAGCGCTTCAAGCTCTGATAGCGCAGCATCTAAATCGAACGGTGCATCATTTAAGGTGGCTTGAATTAAGGCAAAGCCAAAGTCAAAAGCCATGCGACCAACGACTTCTTCGATGTATTCAACAACTACTTGATATACGCCTTCATCTACCGTTTGAACGGTACGACTAAAGGTAACAGGGCAGCCCGCTTGAGCTTGTAAGCCCAGCGCTGCATGTTCTAGCGCATGTGCCAGAGAGAGTGGCTCAGTAAGGCCACCGCGACGCATGCTACCTAATTGTGGAAAGCGTTCACGGATTTTGATTTCAAACTCAGGAATGGAATCAATCGATCGCTCGGAGGCATCACAAGAAACAATTGCTTCCAAAGCGGTATGGCGACTCCATAAATTGGGGCCGCGCAACATACGAATACGGGTAATTTCCAATTAAGCCCCTGTAGCAGTGGTAGTGTCTGGCACGAATGTTTCCGCACCAGCTTCAATTACATTAAATGGTATATCTAGAGCCCATGCCGCCGCAATCGCAGCACCTAAATTCATCGACTTCCACGGGGAAGCGTTATTGGACTCAGAGTGCTTTGGAACTGGAATAGACTTCTGATCTAATTTGCCAGATTTAAGGGTAATTTGTTGTTTGCCAACCAATACCGCCCGGCCATTATTTTGCAAATGTTTCTGAATGACTTCAGAGTCAGCATTTTCACTGAAGTAAATCACTTCGCCATCGCACAATTCAGCCATCTGAATACACATTGGGTCATCTGCATTGAGAACGCCGATGCCAGTAGGTAAGACCACATCAATTTGAGTCCTCACTACGCTAAAGACCTGATCTTCATCATAGATGGCGTATTGAGGAAAGTTGGCCTTTGGATCGACATTGAGAACAACGCCTACCTGGCAGCGATCGTATGCCAAGCCTTCAATCAGCATAGACAGATGATTGTTTTCAATTACAACGGCTTCAACTGCGCGATTCAGAAGGGTGCGGCGAGCATTTTCCCAATTGGATGCATTGGTATTGGGAATCGCGCGGTTGCCGAAAAATAAACCCTTGCTGCAAGAAAGACCAACATAGACGTTAGTAAGGCGCAAAAAGTGGGCAATCATCTCAGCTACGGGTGTTTTGCCGCTCTCACCGCACACACCCACTACAGGTACGCGGAAATCTACTCCTGGAGGGAAAAGATGATTCGCAATTTCTTTGCCAACAGGCTGAGGTTTTCCGCTGGCAGGCTTCAAATGCATTAACAAGCCTGGGCCAGCATTCACTTCTACGATAGCTGCATTTTGTTCGGCGAGAGGCCGACTGATATCTTGAGCAACTAAGTCAACTCCTGCAATCTCTAATCCAACTACGCGAGCGGCTAATGCTACTTGACTCGCTACATCAGGGTGGATGAGATCAGTTACATCAAATGCCACATTGCCATTGCTTTGAATAAGTACTTTTTGATCAAGAGTGGGGATGCTTTCGCCTGTCAATTGTTGGCGCGCCAACTCTAGTTCGACGGCAGAATCAATTCGGACTGGATTAAGAGGGTGTTCTTCAGCAGTGCCGCGACGGGGATCGGAATTAATTTGAAGTCGGATCAGTTCTTGAACGCTATGTTTGCCATCGCCAGTAACCCAAACAGTTTCGCCTTTAGCGGCTGCTACCACTTTATTACCAACTACCAGTAGACGATGTTCATCTCCAACAATATGACGCTCGACAAGAACCTCACTACCCTCATCGATGGCAACAGCATAAGCTGCTTCAATTTCTTGCTGAGTGTAGAGATTAATAAATACCCCACGACCATGATTACCATCAATTGGTTTAACCACTACAGGCAGTCCGATATCTTGAGCTGCTTCCCACGCATCATCGGGGCTAGTAACTGTTCTGCCTTCAGGAATAGGCACGCCAGCACTAGCCAGTAAGCTTTTGGTGAGATCTTTATCTCTAGAAATAGTTTCAGCAATGGCGCTAGTCTGATCGGTTTCAGCAGTCCAAATACGACGCTGCTTTGCGCCATAACCCAGCTGAACTAAATTGCCTTCAGATAAACGAATTGAGGGAATGCCACGCTCTTCGGCTGCATTGACGATGCAAGCAGTGCTAGGCCCTAGTAGCAAGTCATCGCCGATCTCGCGAAGATTTTCAGTAATAGTTTGAACCAATGCTACGCAATCTTGATTGTCTTGTGCTAAAGCAAGATAAAGATCGCGTGCGTATTTCAGTGCGGTGAGAGTAACTTCTTCGTTGATGGCGCTTACCATCACCTTGTAAACACCTCTGCGATCCCCGTCACGAGCTTTGCCAAAACCACCGGGGATGCCAGCAAGATTTTGTAGCTCTAATGTGATGTGCTCCAAGATGTGAGCGGGCCAGGTGCCTTCTTCAACGCGCTTGAGGAATCCGCCAGTTTCGCCATAGCTGCAACGATGTTCTATTAAGCTGGGAAGCGATTTGACTAAGCGGTCATAAAAACCGGGAATGAGATTTGAGGGGTAATCTTCAAGATCTCCAATATCGATCCAAACCTCAATAATGGGATGGTAAGTCCACATATTGGGACCACGGAGATGCTTGACGCTTAGGATCTCAATGGATTTGTCTAGTAATTGGGGCATGTATGGTGTTGCGATGGTCAGCGCCAGTTTTTGGGGTTGGCGTATCAGACGGTCTCTCTAGTTCTAGTTTTAGTCAAAATCCACAAAAATTGCAAAAATACATAAAAAGGCTTCGTTAGCTAATTTAACGGTTTTCTTGCCCCTTAAGTTGACATGATTAATAAATCTAAAAAATCTGGCTCAACTATACTTTTAAGCTAAATGAAGCCAGAAATCCTACCTTTTGCCCCTGCGATGCCAAGTCATTGGCTGATGATTCTTGAGGCCCCACCATCCCCCATGCGGAGCCAAGAGGCAGTACTGGCATGGGTTGAACTCGATTTAGATGCAGAGTTGCGCTTTGAAAAAAGCCTACTTTGGCTAACAGAGCAGGGTCTATTTTGGACTGACGGCACTCGTTTTGAGTCATGGCCATTAGGGTCTGGCGAGCATTTGGTTCACGGGGACCATGCCGGAGTAGGTCGATTGAGTCTCGAAACTGAGCAAAATCTACAAAGAATTTGGTATTTCACTTTGGCGGTAAACCCCCAAGTCTTGCGTTTGCAATCAAGCTTTAGACAGCTGACACGCGGTGATCAAGAGGCACATGGCGAGGCAAGTGAGTATGACAAGCAAGTGTGCCCTGTTTGCTTAAGTCCTAAGCCAGCCAATTCGGATATCTGCCCAACTTGTGATCCAGAAGATGACAAGCCAGCATCCACCTGGACCTTGTTTAAGCTTTGGCGTTTTGCTAAGCCTTATCAACACCAGCTCTTACTTGGTTTTATTTTGACCTTGCTGTCCACAGGCGCGACATTAATTCCGCCTTATTTAACAATGCCTTTAATGGATCATGTTTTGATTCCTTATGAGCGTGGCAACCCGATAGATTTTCATTTAGCCACTAAATATCTGTTAGCTTTATTTGGCGCCTCTATCGTCGCCTGGGGATTAGGTTGGTGGAAAACGTATTTGCTTGCATTAGTGAGCGAACGGATCGGCGCTGATTTACGTAATACGACTTTTGAACACTTACTCAAACTCTCACTCGAGTATTTTGGTGGTAAGCGAACTGGTGACTTAATTGCCCGTATTGGTGCCGAGACCGATCGCATCTGTGTCTTTCTATCCCTTTACGCATTGGACTTCATAACCGATGTGCTGATGATCACGATGACGGCTGCGATCTTAGTATCGATTGATCCATTGCTTGCATTAGTGACCTTAGCACCGTTGCCTTTCATTGTGTGGATGATTCATGCAGTGCGTGATCGATTGCGTTTTGGATTTGAGAAGATTGATCGCATCTGGTCTGAAGTAACGAATATTTTGGCCGATACCATTCCTGGCATTCGTGTTGTTAAGGCCTTTGCTCAAGAAGACCGTGAGCTCAAACGTTTTGTAGATTCCAATAAGCACAATCTACTCATTAATGATCGCGTGAATCGAGTTTGGGGATTATTTTCTCCAACAGTCACGCTCTTAACCGAGACAGGCTTATTGGTTGTTTGGGGATTTGGTATTTGGCAAGTAGCCCATCGAAGAATCTCCGTTGGTGTTTTGATAGCCTTCCTGGCTTACATCGGCCGCTTTTATGTGCGCCTAGATTCGATGAGTCGTATTGTTTCGCACACTCAAAAAGCCGCTGCTGGTGCTAAGCGTATTTTCGATATCTTGGATCACGTATCGAGCGTTCCTGAGCCAATGAATCCTGCACCTCTAGGACCAGTAAAAGGTGGTATCTCCTTGCGTGGCGTCGGTTTCCGCTATGGCAATCGTGCAGTTTCCAAGGGGATTGATTTGGATATTGCCCCAGGTGAAATGATCGGGTTAGTAGGGCATAGCGGTTCAGGTAAGAGCACCTTGGTGAATTTAATCTGCCGTTTTTATGATGTGAGCTCAGGATCCATTGCTTTAGATGGGCGCGATATTCGTAGCATTGGTATTGCTGATTACCGCAAATGTATTGGTCTGGTATTGCAAGAGCCCTTCTTATTCTTTGGCACCATTGCAGAAAATATTGCCTACGGCAAACCGGATGCGACACGAGAAGAAATTATTGAAGCAGCGCGCGCAGCACATGCGCATGATTTTATTTTGCGACTTCCTTTGGGTTATGACTCTTTGGTTGGTGAGCGTGGCCAATCCTTATCTGGCGGTGAGCGTCAACGTATCTCTATTGCACGCGCGCTCTTAATTAATCCAGCCATTCTCATTCTGGATGAGGCAACCTCATCGGTTGACACCACTACTGAGAAAGAAATTCAGCGTGCTTTGGATAACTTGGTTAAAGGCCGCACAACCATTGCGATTGCGCACCGTCTCTCCACACTCAGAAAGGCTGACCGCCTCGTGGTGTTGGACAAAGGGGAGATTGTCGAAATTGGCTCTCATGACCAGTTAATGGAGGCCCAAGGTGCTTATTACGTCTTGTACCAAGCCCAGTTGCGTCATGCAGCTGAATTAGTTGAGGGTGGTGCGATTGGCGAGAGTTTGGAGGAGCGCCAAGAAGAGCGTTTAGAAGAAGCGGCCAAGGATATTGGAGGAGGCGTATGAGTTCGAATCACACTCAATTACTTGAGCGCGATGCTTTAGGTCGTCTCGTATATATAGATGCCAACGGACATCACCATGTAGGCGTTCATCCGGTGAGAGCGTTTCCTATTACAGCGCATGATGCTGGTATTGGCATCATGGATCAATCTGGTAAAGAGCTTCATTGGTATCCTGACCTTGCTAGCATTCCTGTAGCAGAGTTGGCTATGATTGAAGAAGACTTGGCTGCTCGAGAATTTATGCCGGTAATTGAAAAAATTACCAAGGTGTCTACATTTGCTACGCCAAGTATTTGGGATATCGAAACAGATCGTGGGTCAACTCGTATTCGCTTAAAAGGCGAAGAAGACATTCGACGCATCGCAGGCAATACTTTGTTGATTGCTGATTCCAATGGTTTGCAGTTTTTAATCAAAGACTCTACGCAGCTCGATAAAGTCAGCAAAAAAATCCTCGATCGCTTTCGCTAATCTTTCTTTAGCCTAGCCGCTTTAGCTCAGTTGGTAGAGCAGTTCATTCGTAATGAAAAGGTCGCCAGTTCGATTCCGGCAAGCGGCACCACCTTTACGAGCAAATACTTGACTAAATTGCTTGACTTTTGGGAAATAAAGGAATACAGTGTTACTTCTGGTTGGAACTCGTTCTAACCAAGGGGTTGGCACTAGAACCAATAGGCGCAAAGTCACGGATGTGGCAGCCCCTCAAAGAAATAAGTTGTTAACCGCCCGGTGCTTCGGGTGAGATCGGGAGACAGTCCCTCCAGCGGAATACTGGAAAAACAGGCAGAGCTGCAAGAGATTAGCGCAGGCAGTACAAGCCCCAAACGCCCAAACTCATTTTTTAATCGTTCAAAACCAATGGTTTTTTGTTGATTCTTTTTCATAATACGAAATTGATTATTGCTATGCAATAACATTAGGGTTAAACTCTAGGTACTAACCCTTAAGGAGATTCAAATGACTGTTCTATTGAATATGTTCAACCAGCTTTTTTCTGAAAGCAAACCAGCTGCTCAGCAGCAATCCCGTCACTATGATTTTGATGGCGCATATCGCGGTATGTAATTCAAAAAAGTAGTTATCTAGAAAAGCCACCTTCTTTTTAGGTGGCTTTTTTATTCATCATGACTGATAAAAAGGAGTGTGAATAACTTGCAATTCAATCTCTTGGCTTAGGGGTAATCACTAGTGCGCAAATGAAATTATCTTGATGATCATCAAGATAATTAAAGGGTTGATGTCTGAGAATTACTGAGCCCCTAAAGAAGGTGCGTAATCTAAAAAAAGAAATAATCAGGAGAGCATAAATCGTGAGTAAGCCATGGCATAACCGTTGGGCGCAGTTAGTATTCGGAATTATTTGCATGGGATTGGTTGCCAATCTTCAATATGCATGGACTTTGTTTGTTAACCCCATTCAGATTAAAACTGGCTGGGCTTTATCTGCAATCCAACTCTCTTTCTCAATCTTTATCGTAGTAGAAACTTGGCTGGTTCCAGTTGAAGGTTGGATGGTTGATAAATTTGGACCTCGCATTGTTATTCTGATCGGCTCTGTATTTGCTGCAGCTGGTTGGGTGATGGATAGTTATGCAACTTCACTCGAAATGCTTTATGCAGCAGCTGTTGTTGCTGGTATTGGTGCTGGTTGCGTTTACGGCACTTGCGTTGGTAATGCGCTGAAATGGTTTCCGGATAAGCGTGGTCTCGCTGCTGGTTTAACTGCAGCAGGCTTTGGAGCTGGTGCAGCGATTACGGTAATTCCAATTGGCAATATGATTCTGGCAGATGGCTATGAGCATGCCTTTCTATTCTTTGGTCTTGCACAAGGCGCACTGATTTTCTTGTTGGCTTTATTGATGACAAAACCAACGCCTCCTAAGGGCGTGCAGGCAGCTCCTCGTATCGTTACCACTAAGGTGGACTATACCTCTGGTCAAATGATTAAAAAACCTTTATTTTGGCTAATCTATGTCATTTTTGTTGTTGTAGCCGCTGGGGGTTTGATGGTGACGGCGCAAATTGGACCGATTGCTAAGGATTGGGGTCTTGCGAAATTGCCGATGATCTTATTTGGCACTACCTTGCCGCTGCTCACAATGACTTTATCAATTGATAACCTATGCAATGGTTTCACTCGCCCACTATGTGGATTTATTTCAGATCGCTTTGGTCGTGAAAACACTATGTTCTTCGTCTTCTTTGGCGAGGGCTTATCGATGCTAGGGTTGATGCATTTTGGACATGATCCATATGCATTTATGACTTTTGCTGCATTGATCTTCTTGTTTTGGGGTGAAATTTTCTCGATCTTCCCAGCGATCTGTGCGGATACATTTGGTGTAAAAAATGCAGCTGGTAATGCCGGTACTTTATACACAGCAAAAGGAACCGCTTCTCTATTGGTGCCTTTGGCATCTGTTCTTTCATCAACTGGTGATTGGAATACGGTTTTTGTAGCGGGTGCAATTGTTACAATTACCGCGGCGTTTGCAGCTAAGTTCATTTTGGCGCCAGCTCGCAAGCGCTTTATTGAAGAAGCCAACAAGAATGCCGGTCATTAAAACAGCAACGTCATTCTGACAAAAGGGGTCTTCGGACTCCTTTTTTATTGCCTGCACCAATTAAGCAGACTGACTCATGATCGAGGAAGGAAAAGTCATATAAAATCTCCCCATCATGAATTTCCATAAAAACCGCCTCATTCACTGGATCGCAGCTCTAGCTATAGCGATGAGTGCTTTGGCTCCTGCGGTTTCTCAAGCAGTTTCGTTTGCTAAGCATGGCCAAGGGTTTGCGATGGAAATTTGCTCTGTTGATGGCAGCAAGATGCAGATTGATGTTCAGGGCGACGATCAAGACGTTGCCCATCAAATGCAACCTTGTCCATATTGCGTTACTCATAGCTTGATCACGCCAGCATTTAATACCAATCTCACATTTGAAGCGCCAACATCTTTTGCGTTGCTTCCAAAGCTTTTCTATCAATCACCCAGGCCTCTCACTGTTTGGTTTACACCTCCTTCAGCTGCACCTCCCGCACAAGCCTAATTATTTTTTAGGGCATAGCCTAGCTATGTAGTTGGCAACAAACAGTGTTGCTGCAATAGAGTGGGGAAATTAAAATGTTGTTCAAGCAAAAGAGAATCAGCCTTTGCATCGGCATACTTTTTGGGTCGGCCTTCATCAGCGCTGGAGTGCGTGCGCAAATAGCACCACCACCTGATTATGGGCAGAGAATTGGTGATGTTGTTGTGAGCGCGAGTCGTTCTGGAACTGAATTAAAGGATATGACACAGAATACCTCGATTATTACTAATGAGGATATTCAAAATTCTCCGAGCATGACGATTGATCAGGTATTAAAAAATCAATCGAGCGTTTTTTTGAATGATCAACCCTATTATGAAAAAGATCCAACGGGCCAAAGTTTAAATGTACGTGGATTGGGTAACGCGCGTACTTTGGCTTTAATCGATGGGTTGCCGGCGAATGACGCCATGTACGGGACTATACAGTGGAACTTGGTACCCCTTTCTGCCATTGAAGATGTTGAGCTTATTCGTGGAGGTGTCTCCAATTTATACGGTAACTATGGAATGGGTGGCTTGGTAAATATCACTACTAAGCCAATTACAGATAACAAGGGTGAAATTTCCGCAAGTTATGGTTCCTATAACACTAGTACTGTTGCAGCCTCAAAAGAAGTTGCTATTAATGAAGTGCTGAAATTGCGCGTATCTGCCGATTACTTTAATACAGATGGTTACGTCAATCAGCCAACCATCTCTCCTGCAACGACCTATCCCAAGAAGAATGCTTACGGCCAGTCAGCTCCTCTTTTGCCAGGTATGGGACCAGAAAGCGCCAATAGTGCTAACTATCGTTTGCAGGGTGCGTTGAAGTTGAGCTCAGATACTGACGTTTTTTTTAACGTCGGTTCTCACAATATGCAGAACCTGCCAACTGGCGGTTATAACTTCGCGACCAAAACGACCAATGAGACAACCTTTTCAGCTGGGGCAACAACACGTTTAAGCGCAGTGCAAAAGGTTCAAGTAAATGCATTCTATGAAAACACAACATTGTGGCAACAAAATGTAAGTAATAGCGGCACAAGCGCTCCTTACATTAGCGCGAACTATAACGACCCTTATTCAACAACTGGTGCGTCTGCTCAATACACCCATGACTTAAAAGACCAGGCAATACAACAGTTTGTTGTGAGCGTTGATGGCAGGCAGGTAGCTGCGCAAAACTTAACTAATTCCTTTAGTTCTGCCGCTGGTTATACCAATGGAGTAGTGACTTCATCTGACTATGCAAAGGGCCAGCAAGAGTTTTATGGAGTAATGGCGCAAATGAAAGCAAAAACAGATGTGATCCCATTGCAAGCAACGCTTTCACTTAGGGAAGATCAGTGGCAAAGCCAAACCCCAACCTATTGGATCGCTGGTGCAAATGGAAAGCCAAGCTATACCAATGTACCAAACCAAACTGTGAATAAGTTCAGCCCAAATTTAGGATTACTTTTGCAGGCCACTAAAGAATTGGATTTTAGAGGCGCCGCGTATCAAGGATTTCATGCCCCTGGCTTGAATAACACTCTTCGTACTTATGGCAACTCTACAAGTGTGAGCCTTGCAAATCCTTTGCTTACTCCAGAGAATATGACAGGCTATGAACTCGGTACTGACTACCGTTGGAACGCAGGTTTTGTGCAGATAACAGGTTTTAGTGCTCAGGTTAAAAACGCAGTCTATGCCCCTAATGTTTCACAAGCACAAGCTTATTCTGCCGGTTGTCCTTTATCAGTCTGTACTGGAGCGAATGGTCAAACCTATACTTTGTACGGTAATAATCAAAATCTTCAGAGCCAAGGCTTGGAAGTTCAAGCACACCATGACATAAATGCTCAATGGCTTGTAGATGGAACTTATACCCATACCAATACAGTACTTACATGGATAGGATCGGGTGTTAGTTCAACGCTAAATCCGATTGGCTCCCAGGTGGGTGGAGTCCCGCAAAATATGGGCTATGCAGGTCTCACATATATGCCGGTTCCTTATGCTAATTTGACTGCCAACATTCGTTATATTGGAAATTCTTGGTTAGATGGGGCACATACTTTACCGGTTCCTTCCTATGCGGTAGTTGGTTTAAAGGCAAATCTTCAACTCACTCCTCAAGCTTCTTTATTTGCCTCTATTGTGAATATGTTTAATCGCACCTATATTACTTACGGGACAGGCACTAGCCAAGGCAGTTATATTGCTGGGCAGCCTCAATCGATTACCGTTGGCGCGCGTATCATCTTCTAATGTCTAAAAACTTGTTCCCTAAATTGCCATCTAAAGCCCTTTTACTAGGGGCTTTAGGGTGCGTTGTCTCTGCGCTTTCATGGGCGCAGATGGACCATTCCTCGCATGCTGGCATGATGATGCCCGCCAAACCAACGGCATGCACTAGCACCAGTCTGGATTGTGCTAATGGTGCTACACCTTTTTTAACTACTGATGGCAGGTTGTTGTTAGCTTGGACTGCAGGAGGCTCTGTATCAGTGGCGCAGTCAGATGATATGGGCAAGAGCTTTGGCCCAGCAGTCATCATTGGTGAGCATGGTAAATCTTTGGATACAGGCGCGGATTCGCGACCACAAATTGTGGCCGACGATCGTGGAAACGTTTTTCTCGCTTATGCCTTTTTCAAAGACTCTAACTGGAATGCGCAAATCAATGTCGCTCAATCATCGGATTGGGGCCATACATTTTCAACTCCTAGATCATTGGTTAATGATGGGTCTAGTCAGCGATTTCCGTCGGTTATTAAGCGTCCTGACGGCTCTATTTTTATTGCCTGGATCGATAAACGCTTGGTTGCTCAGGCTAAGAAAAGTGGCCACTCTGTTCTAGGTGGATCTATTGCTTATGCATTTTCAAATGATGGTGGTGACACCTTTTCGCCAGAGAGGATTGCCAATGAGAGCAGCTGCGAATGTTGCCGTATCGGCGCCGCTAATGATCCGCAGGGTGGTGTGGCAATTATTTATAGGGCAATCTTCCCAGGCGGTGTACGGGATCATGCCTCTCAAATTATTTCTCAGACAGCCATGGGCAAGGTACAACGGGTATCCCACGATGAGTGGAAGACTGATGCCTGCCCACACCATGGACCTACGATTGCAGTTTCAGGGTCTGGAAAAATGCACGTAGCTTGGTTTACCCAAGGCAAAGCCCGCTCTGGCGTGTTTTATGCTAACTCCAATAATCAAGGCGCTACATACTCTAAGCCGATCCGGATTGGCAAGGAGGGTAGCAATGTTTCCCGCCCTTACTTGTTAGCCTTGGGATCATCAATCTGGCTGGTCTGGAAAGAGTTTGACGGCATCAACACCACCATCTATTTACAGCAATCTTCTAATGATGGAAAAACTTGGTCTACACCAAAGCAGTTAAGCCAGACAAATGGCTATTCAGATCATCCTTTATTAATTAATAAAGGTGATTTGGTATTTTTATCTTGGCTGACTCGGGCAGACGGATATCAACTCATTCCCTTAAACTCCAACCCATGAAAAAATTTCTTATCGTTTTCACATGCTTATTTGTAATGATGCAATCGGTCATGGCAGGCGGCGAAACAGTAAAGCCCTATCAGAAGGGTGACTGGAAGACTTTAATGAAGCCTTATGCTGGACAGACTGTCATCATTCATTTTTGGGGCGTTACCTGTGCACCGTGTGCCAAAGAAATGCCTTTATGGGGTAAGTTTCTTGCACAAAATAAAAATGCGAATATCGTTTTTATTCAGGTTGATGATGTTTCATCTGAGAGTGTAATAAAGATGCTCAATATAGCGAACATCAGTTCTTCAGCCTCTTATACTTTAGCAACACCTTTTGATGACTCTCTTCGTTATGAGATTGATCCTAAATGGCGTGGAGAAACCCCATTTACCTTATTGATTGATAGAAACGGTAAAGTAATACGTAAAACAGGCAGCCTCGATTTTGATAAGTTGAAGCAGTGGTATTCGCAGGCTGGATAATTTTTTTGATAATGAAACTATAAGGATCAATATGAAATCAACAGTATTAGTAGCAATGAGTGCCGTAATTGGTATCGCCTTTGGCGGCTCAGCATTAGCGCAGAATCCTGCATTTACCAACATCAAAATTGAAAATGCGTATACGCGCGCAACTGCCCCTGGTCAGCAAGTGGCAGGCGGTTTTTTAAAGATTGACAACAAGGGGAATGCAGATCAACTCATCGGCGCTAGCTCTCCCGCCGCAGGCGAAGTGCAATTACATGAAATGGCCATGGACGGTAATGTCATGAAGATGCGTCAAGTGAAAGATATAGCTGTACCAGCAGATGGTAGTGTTGAATTAAAGCCGGGCGGCTATCACCTGATGTTCATGAATTTAAAAGGTCCTTTTGTAGCCGGCCAAACCGTACCAGTAAAACTCAAGTTTGCTAAAGCAGGCGAGATGGAATTGAAGCTTCCAGTAAATGCAGTCGGAGCGAAGTAAAGGGTAATAAAAAAGCCCCTAGTATTACCTAGGGGCTTTTGTTTTGTTAATGCGCCAATTAGGTCAAATCTAAATTCAAATCGGTTACAGCACCTTTGCTCGCACTACTAGCAAGGCTTGCATACTTCGCAAGTAAGCCGCGGGTATAGCGTGGCTTAGGTTGTTTCCAAGCTGCGCGTCGCTTAGCAATTTCTTCTTCGCTGACGTTGAGCTGAATAAGAAGTTGGTGAGCATCTATCGTGACTGAGTCACCTTCGTTGATGAGGGCAATTGTGCCCCCTACAAAGGCCTCAGGAGCAACGTGACCAACTACCATGCCCCAAGTACCACCAGAGAAGCGACCATCGGTGATGAGGCCAACTGACTCGCCTAAACCTTGACCAACTAGGGCAGAGGTAGGGGCAAGCATTTCACGCATACCAGGACCGCCTTTAGGGCCTTCGTAACGAATCACCACGATGTCGCCATCTTTGATCTTCTGAGCCATGATGGCAGCCATCGCATCATCTTCAGAATCAAAGACTCGAGCTGGGCCAGTAATCGATGGATTCTTGAGGCCAGTAATTTTGGCAACGCACCCTTCTGGAGAAATATTGCCCTTCAGAATCGCTAAGTGACCTTGCTTGTAGAGTGGGTTGTCTAGCGTGCGAATGACTTTTTGATCAGCGCGCGGCACTGATGGAACATCTTTTAATACTTCAGCAATAGTTTTTCCGGTAATGGTGATGCAATCGCCATGAAGCAGGCCACCGTCAAGCAAAATCTTCATGACTTGTGGAATACCGCCAGCTTGGTGTAAGTCAGTTGCTAAATAAGTGCCAGAGGGTTTCATATCAACGATGACTGGGACTTGCTTACGAATCCGTTCAAAGTCATCAATTGTCCAATCAATTTCAGCGGCACTAGTAATCGCCAAGAAATGCAACACTGCATTGGTTGAACCGCCAACTGCCATGATGACGCTAACCGCATTCTCAACGGATTTCTTGGTAATGATGTCGCGTGGGCGCAGGTTGTTTTTAACGGCTTCAACGAGGACGCGCGCTGATTCGGCAGCGCTCGCTACTTTTTCAGCGTCAACGTTTGCCATCGTAGAAGAGTAGGGCAAGCTCATACCCAAAGCCTCAAATGAAGAGCTCATGGTATTGGCCGTGTACATTCCACCGCAAGAGCCGCTACCTGGGCAGGCGTGTTGCTCAACACCTTTTAAATCTTCTTCACTCAATCGACCGGAGGTAAATTCACCAACTGCTTCAAATGCAGAAACAATATTCAATTCCTTGCCTTTAAAGTGGCCTGGCTTAATCGTGCCACCATATACATAGATGCCAGGTACATTCGTGCGAGCTAAAGCCATCATGCCACCAGGCATATTTTTATCGCAGCCACCAATGACTACTACGCCATCTTGCCAAAGACCGTTTACACAAACTTCAATACTGTCAGCAATCACTTCTCGTGAGACGAGGGAATACTTCATACCCTCAGTACCCATACCAATACCATCAGAAACGGTTGGCGTACCAAATACTTGTGCTTTTGCGCCAGCTGCTTCTAGAGCTTCAACTGCGGCATCAGCTAATTTTTGTAAGCCACTATTGCAAGGGGTAATAGTGGAGTGGCCGTTTGCAACGCCAACCATTGGTTTTACGAAATCCTTTTCTTCGTAACCCATCGCGTAGTACATCGAACGATTGGGTGCGCGAGCGACCCCCTCGGTAACCATGCGAGAGCGTTCATTGAGGCGTTTCATGCTTATTTATCTCCAGAAAAGATTTGTTTTAAAAGACACTATTGTGCCGTGAGATGCAATTCAAGGCGCAGTAACTTCAATAGCAGTGATAACGGTCATTAATGGTGCACCGCAATAAATAACGATAGCACACAGAATGAATGTCCTATTTTATTAGCTTATAAGCTAATAGCCAGGATATGCAGGCTGCTATACATTAAATACATCTTCATTTTTTGCCTTTGAGTTCAATGACTAAAGTCGGCCATATCTACTTAATTGATGATGACGAATCGATGCGCATTTCCCTTTCGAGGATGTTGCGTGAGTTGGGTTATCTCGTTGATGACTATGCTTCAGCCCAGGCTTTTTTAGAAAAGTCAGTGCCCGTGGCGCCAGCAGTCATTTTGTTAGATATGCAGATGCCCGATACCGATGGCCTTGATCTGCAAGAAAAGCTCCTTAAATTGGGCAGAAAAACCCCTATTATTTTTGTGAGCGGGCAAAGCCATCCCCATCAAATCGTTCGAGGGCTTAAAAAAGGAGCCTTAGACTTTTTATTTAAGCCCTTCAATCTTGAAGAATTATTGCAATCAGTGGCAGACGCGATTGATTTTGATGGTCGTCAACTCAAGCGAGTCTCTTTGGATGTCGAGACTAAAAGAGACTATGAGAACCTGACCCCGAGGGAGCGTGAAGTATGTGCTTGGCTAGTTAAAGGCTTGCTAAACAAAGATATTGCGGTCAAATTGGGTACAACCGACGCCACTATTAAGGTCCATAAGGCCAGGGTGATGGATAAGATGCATGCGGATTCTGTTCAAACGCTAGTGAAGAAATATCTCGAGTCTGATCTCGAGAGCCATCCTTTATCTAAATAATTGGCTATATGGCTAATTACTCCTGCTCCATTTTGGTATTACTATGAGCGTGTACCTACATATGAGATGGTTAATCAGTCGTGAGTAAATCCACCAAGCTTCCTGAGATTCGTAAAGAGGCCTTTACCAAGGCTAGAGAAGCGCTTGGCCTTAACACCAAAGACTTGTCTGGAATGACTTGTCTATCAGTGCGTCAAATAGAACAAATTGAAAATGGTGAGACCAGCTCTTTTTACGGCACTCAAGTAAAAGTTACTGCGGCTAAAAAAGTAGCGGGCATCTTAAAGATTTCAGAAAGTGAAGCTTTCGATTTGGGTGACATTGCTTCAGAAATTAAAAGTAATGACAAAAATGCAGTGGAAGAGATTGAGGTGAAAGAAGCGCAGACTGCATTATTTGAAAAGGTATCTCAGCCCGAGGCTCCCAAGATCTTAGAAAAAAAATCATCGAAGCCATCCCTGTATTCACCAGAGCTATCATCGTCTGGAATGGGATTTAGTAAAAAATCCTCAGGATTAGGCGCGAAGAAAAAAATATTTTTCTTAATCATTATTGCAGCTGCTGTAGCCTTCTCCGTAATCAATTTACGACCATTATTTTTCCCTGAGCCTCCCAAAGAAGAAGATATCGTTATTATTGAAGAGGCGCCGCAAGCCCCAGTAACCGAGCAGAAGTCAGAAGCTCTGGCGCCTGCAGCAGTAGCGCCAGAACCAGTTGCATCTGCGCCTGCTGTGGCTGCAGCTAGCGAGTGTCCACCGCTAGACTCTAGTCCACTGAACTACAGGCCCGATGTGCCTAAGAAGCCGGGGAATATGGTTTATCTTCAGTCCAAGACAGCTCAGACAGTCTGCGTAATCGATGCTGGTGGAAAAACACAAAATAAGAGCTTGGAGCCAGGGGTTGGAATCAGCGTCTTTGGAAAACCCCCATTTAAAGTCCTTACAGCTGGATTAAATAAAGTGGACATGTATTACCAAGGCGCCAAGGTGCGCATTGGTAATACTAGTGATAAGACAATTATTTTGGAGCCAGCTGAAATCATTATTCAGCCTGACGCTCCAGTAGAGACTCAGATACGTCAGTAACTCAGTCTAGGTGTGTAAAGCGGCTATTAATTAAACAGCAGCTTCGTTGGTTTCGCCAGTGCGAATGCGAATGACTTGTTCTACCGGGGTAACGAAAATTTTGCCATCACCAATTTTTCCAGTACGTGCTGCTTTAGTAATTGCCTCGAGCGCTGCTTCAACGCGATCACTAGGAACAACAGCTTCTACTTTTACCTTGGGCAAAAAGTCCACCACATACTCGGCACCACGATAAAGTTCAGTATGACCTTTTTGACGGCCAAAACCTTTTACTTCGGTAACGGTCAGGCCAGTAACGCCAACCTCTGCCAATGCTTCTCGTACTTCGTCGAGCTTGAACGGCTTAATGATTGATGTAATTAATTTCATTTATTCCCCCTATTGCGGTAATCATACCTAGAACTGGAGCAAACCACCAAATTCAAGTCTTTTTGCTGTCCTAAGCTCTAAATTGAGAGGTGATGGGGTAGCGCCAGTCTCGGCCAAAGGCGCGAGTCGTCACGCGTACTCCTGGAGGCGCTTGGCGACGCTTGTACTCATTAAGTTTGATCAGGCGAGTCACCTTCTCAACACTCTCGGCATCAAATCCAGCGGCAATCATTTCCTCGATAGATTGATTTTGTTCCATATAGCGTTCAACAATGCCATCTAATACCTCATAGGACGGCAAGCTATCTTGATCGGTTTGATCGGGGCGCAATTCAGCGGAAGGGGCACGCGTCAAAATACGTTCAGGAATTACTGGTTTAATACTATTGCGATAGGCGCAAAGACGATACACCAGTGTTTTAGCAATATCTTTAATGACCGCAAATCCGCCAGCCATATCGCCATATAAAGTGCAGTAACCCACGGCCATTTCACTCTTGTTTCCGGTGGTTAAAACCAATCGACCAGTTTTATTGGATAGCGCCATGAGCATCGTTCCACGCACGCGTGCTTGTATATTTTCTTCTGTGGCATCAACCTTCATGCCTTTAAATTGTTCTGCCAATGATTGTTCTAATGCGTCTACTGGACCGCTAATGGGAATCTCATCATATCGAACGCCAAGGTTGTCAGCTAATTCGCGTGCATCGATCCAAGAGATGTCAGCCGTATAGCGTGATGCCATCATCACGGCGCGAACCTTGTCGGCGCCTAGGGCATCTACTGCAACGGCAAGCACCAATGCTGAATCCACCCCGCCAGAGAGGCCAATAATGACCCCTGGAAAGCGATTTTTGGTGACGTAATCCCTTACACCTAGCACTAGAGCTTGATAAGCCTGTGCCTCAACGCTTTGGGGTAGAGCAATTACCCCTTTTTTTAGCTGTCCAGCACTGCTGACTTCTACATACCCTAGAGCGGTTTCAAATTGGGGTAGAGCCATGACAACTTCGCCTGTGGCATTGAGTGCAAATGAGCCACCATCAAAGACCAATTCATCTTGACCACCCACTGAATTGACATATACCAAAGGCATGTGAGTTTTATGAATATGGCTTCGCAATACGTCAATACGCAGCGCTTCTTTTTTCAGGTGGTAGGGTGAGGCATTTGGTACTAAGAGTATTTGCGCACCAGCGGCGTGTGATTGTTTTGCTGGCCCTGGGTGCCACGCATCTTCACATAAGATTAATCCGTAGTGAATGCCCGCGCATTCAAATACACACGCTCGATTTCCTGGGACAAAGTAACGCACCTCATCAAATACTTCGTGATTAGGTAATTCTTGTTTGGCGTAACCGGCAATGACTTTGCCGTTACGTAAAACCGATGCATAGTTTTGCAGTCCTGCATCTGTTTGTTTTGGGTGACCCACGATGACGGTGAGATCTGGATAAGCAGTGAGTTCCTGCATGAGCAAATCAAGCTCACGCTCAGACGCCTGAATGAAAGCAGGGCGCAAGAGTAAGTCTTCTGGAGGGTAGCCAGTGAGCGATAGCTCTGGCGTTACTACGAGTTTGGCGCCTTGTTTAAAGGCATCCTGAGAGGCTTTCAGAATGAGCTGCGCGTTCCCACCCAAATCACCTAATAAGGGATTTATTTGGGCTAGGGCAATTTTTTGCGCGCTCACTCCGATTTATAGGCCGTTAGTTATTGCTGAATAAGAATTAAGCGTTTTCTTTGTTGTAGCGCTCAATGCCTTCCAAAATTTCTTTATGGGCATCAGCAACACCACCCCAACCTTTAACTTTTACCCACTTACCTTTTTCGAGGTCTTTGTAGTGCTCGAAGAAGTGTTGGATTTGGTTTAAGCGTAATGGATTGATGTCTTCTGGTTTTTGCCAGTGAGTGTAGATTGGCAAAATCTTATCTTCTGGTACAGCTAACAACTTAGCGTCTTGACCAGCTTCATCTTCCATTTGCAAGATACCGATTGCACGGCAACTAACAACAACGCCAGGAATGAGTGGGAATGGAGTAATGACGAGAACGTCAACGGGATCGCCATCACCAGCGATAGTTTTATTGATGTAGCCATAGTTACATGGGTAATGCATTGCAGTGCCCATAAAACGGTCAACGAAAATAGCGCCACTCTCTTTATCAACTTCATACTTAATTGGATCCGCATTCATTGGGATTTCAATAATGACGTTGAAGCTTTCAGGGATCTTTTTACCTGGCTTTACCTTGTCGAGACTCATACATACTCCGAATAGTGATTAGTAAATACCCTGATCTTAGCAAAGAGGGGCACGGGCGATTCTGTTACATACTGGTACTGCTTAAAGACACTAGTTTAAAGCTTTCGGAAACCTGGTAGACATAGGCGCAAGTTATACAAAACAATAAAGATCAACTTTAGGGAGTTCAAGCATGAGTAATGTCACTTTAGGCTTGTATTTTGCCTTGGCTTGCGGTGTCCTGGCCGTAGTTTACGGTTTTGTGATGCGCAGCTGGATTCTGAAGCAGAGTACTGGTAACGCCAAGATGCAAGAAATTGCGGAGGCAATTCAGCTGGGAGCCTCAGCGTATTTATCGCGTCAATATAAAACGATTGCCGTAGTAGGGATTGTCCTGACTATTTTAATGGCGCTCTTTTTGGATCTTGCCACTGCAATTGGATTTGTAGTTGGTGCAGTTCTATCTGGTGCCTGTGGATTTATCGGTATGAATGTTTCTGTGCGGGCAAACGTACGGACTGCCGAAGCTGCCACTAAAGGGATGAACGAAGCACTGAATGTTGCCTTTAAAGGTGGCGCTATTACCGGCATGCTCGTAGTGGGTTTAGGCTTACTTGGAGTAGGCCTCTTCTTTATGTTCCTGGTATCTATCGGTGCAGGACAAGATTTGGCTTCCGTACTGCATCCCCTAATTGGTCTTGCGTTTGGCTCTTCCCTAATTTCGATCTTTGCTCGTTTGGGTGGCGGCATCTTTACCAAGGGTGCTGACGTTGGTGCTGACTTAGTGGGTAAGGTTGAAGCAGGTATTCCAGAAGATGATCCACGTAATCCAGCGGTGATTGCCGATAACGTCGGTGATAACGTTGGCGATTGCGCAGGTATGGCAGCTGACTTGTTTGAAACTTATGCTGTTACGTTGATTGCAACGATGGTGCTAGGCTCACTCATGGTGAGTGGTGCGCCAGTAGCTGCCATTATTTATCCGCTGGTTTTAGGTGGCGTTTCTATCATTGCCTCCATCATTGGCTGTTCCTTTGTGAAGGCAACACCTGGCATGAAAAATGTAATGCCTGCTTTGTATAAAGGTTTGATCATCGCTGGCACTTTGTCACTGATTGCATTCTATTTTGTGACCAATTTCATCATGCCGGATGATGCCCTCGGAATTCCGGGAAGTCAGTGGCGCTTATTTGGATCTACTGTTGTTGGCCTCTTGCTCACTGCTGGTTTGGTGTGGATTACTGAGTACTACACAGGCACTCAGTTCAAGCCAGTGCAGCATATTGCTGAGGCATCTACCAAAGGTCATGGTACCAATATTATTGCGGGCCTAGGTATCTCGATGAAGTCCACTGCTTATCCAGTGCTCTTCGTATGTGCTGCAATTTATGCTGCATATTGGCTCGCTGGTTTGTACGGTATTGCGATTGCCGCTACTGCAATGTTATCGATGGCCGGTATTGTGGTTGCACTAGATGCCTATGGACCGATTACCGATAACGCTGGCGGTATTGCAGAAATGGCAGGCTTGCCACAAGCAGTGCGCGACATTACTGATCCATTAGATGCGGTGGGTAACACCACTAAGGCAGTGACAAAGGGATATGCGATTGGATCTGCGGGCCTAGCATCACTCGTGCTGTTTGCTGATTACACCCATGCCCTAGAAAGCATTGGTCAGCAAGTCTCCTTTGACTTATCTAACCATATGGTCATCATTGGCCTATTTATTGGCGGCATGATTCCTTACTTGTTTGGTGCCATGGCAATGGAAGCAGTTGGTCGTTGTGCTGGTGCGGTAGTGGAAGAAGTACGTCGTCAGTTCCGCGATATTCCAGGAATCATGGAGGGCACCGCAAAGCCTGAATACGGTAAGGCAGTAGACATGCTGACTTCAGCAGCAATTAAAGAGATGATTGTTCCTTCACTCTTGCCAGTGATTGCGCCGATTGTGGTCGGTCTCTTGCTTGGACCTGCAGCATTAGGTGGCTTACTCATGGGTACGATCGTCACTGGTTTATTTGTTGCGATTTCCATGTGTACCGGTGGTGGCGCTTGGGATAATGCGAAGAAATACATTGAAGAAGGTCACTTTGGTGGCAAAGGTTCTGAAGCCCATAAAGCTGCAGTGACTGGTGATACCGTAGGTGACCCTTACAAAGATACTGCTGGTCCTGCAGTAAACCCACTCATCAAAATCATCAACATCGTGGCATTGCTCATCGTGCCTCTCTTGCCAGTGATCTCACGCTAAGCAGCACAAGAAAAAATATGCAGTAGTCATAAGACGGCAGTAAAGAAAAACGCCTAGCAATGCTAGGCGTTTTGCATTGTTATCGCCATTTCGATAATCTGGTCATTGGTTTAATTATTATTTAACTTATGGAAAAATTTAAGTTAATTTGAGTACGCGTAAACGTAACAAACTCTGAAACTTTTCCAAGCGACTTTATCGACATAGAGGCATTAAATCTGGTATCAAAGATGCAAATCTTGGCGCATGAACTGGAAGATGATCTGGGGTGTGAATGCTAAATAAAAGTGCGGTAAAGCCCAATAGGGGCTCAGTCTCCCATGTAAAGGGATTGAAATAAGATTAAGTGCGCTATACAATTGCTATATACGTATGGAGGGTTAAATAATGGCTATCTCAACAGTGTTCACCAATAACCGAACTCAGGCAGTGAGATTGCCTGCAGAAATGCGATTGCCTGAGAATGTACGCAAGGTTAACGTACGATCAAAAGGCCGTGAGCGCATCATTGCCCCTATAGAAAATATGTGGGACAACTTCTTCTTGGGTGAAGCGGGTGTAAGTGACGACTTTATGAATGAAAGAGGCTCTCAGGAGCAAGGTGATAGAGAGTCCCTTTAATGCTGAAGTACTTATTGGACACAAATATTGTTATTTATGTCATAAAGCGAAAACCGCTAGAGGTGCTTAAAGTTTTCAACAAAAATGCTAATCGTATGGCTATATCAGCAATTACATTGGCAGAGCTAATTTATGGCGCCGAAAAAAGTAAGCAAGTAGAAAAAAATCTTAATGTTATTGAAGACTTCATCAGCCATTTAGAGGTTTTACCGTATGACATTACCGCAACTCAGCATTACGGGCAAATTAAGGCTTTTTTAGAGCACTCAGGCAAGCCTATTGGAGTGAATGATATTCATATTGCAGCTCACGCCAGAAGTCATGGCTTAACTTTGGTGACTAACAATATGTCTGAGTTTAAGAGGGTCCCAAACCTTGCCCTTGAAAACTGGGTTTAAGCGTAACCGCTAAAACAAAAACGCCTAGCATTGCTAGGCGTTTTTTATTGCAAGTAACCTAGAGAAATTAAGACAAAGTCTCTAAATAACGCTGTGCATCTAGTGCAGCCATACAGCCTGTGCCTGCGCTAGTGATGGCTTGACGATATATGTGGTCTTGCACGTCACCCGCAGCAAATACACCTGGAATGTTAGTGGCTGTGGCATTGCCTTCAAGGCCAGAGTGGGTCTTAAGGTAACCATTGTGCATATCGAGCTGACCAACAAAGAGTTCTGTATTAGGTTTGTGACCAATCGCAATAAAGGCGCCAGTAACAGCGATATCTTCAGTGCTACCATCCTCTTTCTTGATGCGTACACCAGTAACTCCTTTTTCATCACCAAGAACTTCATCGAGGGTGGCGTTGAGTTTGAGCTCAACTTTGCCTTCAGCAACTTTAGCCATGAGACGATCATTCAGGATTGGCTCAGCACGGAATTTGTCGCGACGATGAATTACGGTAACTTTTTTGGCGATGCCTGTAAGGTAGAGCGCTTCTTCAACAGCAGTATTACCACCGCCAACTACACAGACATCTTGATTGCGGTAAAAGAAGCCATCACAAGTAGCGCAACCAGAAACACCGCGCCCCATAAATTCTTCCTCGCTAGGAAGTCCAATGTATTGAGCAGATGCACCAGTACAAATAATCAACGCATCGCAGGTATATGTTCCAGAGTCGCCAACCAGACGAATTGGCTTTTCTTTAAGAGCAGCCGTATGAATATGATCAAAAATGATTTCGGTATTAAAGCGTTCGGCATGCTTTAAAAAGCGATCCATCAATTCTGGCCCTTGAACGCCATCAGCATCGGCAGGCCAGTTTTCCACGTCGGTGGTAGTCATCAATTGACCACCTTGAGCCAAGCCTGTAATGAGGGTAGGCTTCAAATTAGCCCTGGCAGCATAGACTGCAGCCGTGTAACCTGCAGGGCCTGAGCCAAGGATAAGAACTTTAGAGTGTTTTGGGGTATTTGTAGTCATAAGCAAATTATAGGATTGCTTGTTTACAATCGGTAGAACATGGCGAGAACCGTATATCCGAAGTCCAAGACTCCAATGAGTCCCCAGCCCCCTGAATTAGATGGACAGGGGCGGATGCCCCGCCTGCTCCTAGAGGCGCGCTGGTTTATCTCCCTAGGCCTTTGCCTGGGTTTATTTGCTGTTTTATTAACCTATTCCAAGGCAGATCCTGCCTGGTCCCATGCCAGTTTTGAGGCCCCCAAGAATCTAGGTGGGCGTTTTGGCGCCTATTTGGCCGATTTAATGCTCTATATCTTTGGTATTTCAGCATTTTGGTGGGTGGTCCTATTTGGCCGTCGCGTCTTAAATGGTTGGCGTGAGCTCTGGAGTATCCCTTTGCCGGCGGATCCTGAGGCTAAGCCAGACTCTTTATTAATGCGTTGGCTGGGATTTGGACTGACTTTAGTCTGCAGCATGGGGCTTGAGTCGATTCGGATGCATTCGCTGTCCTGGGAGCTTCCACGGCCTCCCGGCGGCATCTTGGGTGAGTTGATTGGTGATCCCCTGCAAATGTCTCTTGGTTTTACCGGCTCAACTCTAGTTCTTCTATTTGGTTTGTGCGCAGGCCTATCTTTGTTTCTGCATTTTTCTTGGCTTGATGTTGCTGAGAAAGTAGGGCGTTTCTTAGAAGTGGCGTTTAAGCGCATTCGCGAGCGTCGTGACAGCGAAGAAGATCGCAAGCTGGGTGAAGCAGCCGCTGAAGAGCGTGAAGAGTTTGTAGAAGAAATTCGGGGGCGTGTAGAGGTTGCAGCGCCAGTACAAATTGTGCGCGCACCAGCAGAAATTGTGAAGAGCGTTCGTGTTGAGCGTGAGAAACAACAACCCCTGTTCGTTGATATTCCTGATTCAGAATTACCGCCACTAGCCTTGCTAGATCCAGTGCCCGAAGCAAAAGAAACTATCTCTGCTGATGTGTTGGAATTTACATCACGCTTAATTGAGCGCAAGTTAGCTGAGTTCAATGTACAAGTAACTGTGATCGCAGCTTATCCAGGCCCAGTAGTAACGCGTTATGAAATCGATCCAGCGATTGGCGTGAAGGGCAGTCAGATTGTTAATCTCTCACGTGACTTAGCTCGCTCACTTGGCGTTGTCAGCATGCGCGTAGTAGAAACCATTCCGGGTAAAACCTGTATGGCATTGGAATTACCAAACCCAACACGCCAGTCGGTTTACCTCTCTGAGATTTTGACCTCTCAGGTTTACAACGACAATCATTCCTTGTTGACTCTGGCTTTAGGTAAGGACATCTCTGGTAGTCCTATGGTGGCTGACTTAGCCAAGATGCCTCACTGTTTAGTAGCGGGTACTACTGGCGCTGGTAAATCGGTTGGTATTAATGCCATGATCCTCTCACTACTCTTTAAGGCTAAGCCTGATGAGGTGCGCTTGATCATGATTGATCCGAAGATGCTAGAGATGGCTATCTACGACAAGATCCCGCATTTGTTATGCCCAGTTGTTACCGACATGAAGCAGGCATACAACGCGCTCAATTGGGCCGTGAATGAGATGGAGCGTCGCTACAAGCTGATGAGTAAGTTCGGCGTTCGTAACTTAGCAGGCTTTAATAAGAAGATTCTGGAAGCAGAAGAAAAAGGTGAGAAGCTCACCAATCCATTTAGCTTAACTCCGGATGATCCTGAGCCAATTTATAAAGCGCCTGTCATCGTCATCGTGATTGATGAGTTGGCTGACTTGATGATGGTCTCTGGTAAGAAGATTGAAGAGCTCATTGCACGTATTGCGCAAAAAGCCCGTGCTGCCGGTATCCATTTGGTATTGGCAACTCAACGTCCGAGTGTGGACGTCATTACAGGTTTGATCAAGGCCAATGTGCCTACCCGCATTTCTTTCCAGGTCAGCAGCAAGATCGACAGTCGTACGATTTTGGATCAGCAGGGCGCTGAAGCGCTTTTGGGTATGGGTGACATGCTTTACATGGCGCCAGGTACAGGATTACCGGTACGCGTGCATGGTGCCTTCGTATCAGATGATGAAGTGCATCGTGTAGTGGAATGGCTTAAAGAGAAGGGCGAAGCCAATTACATTGACGGCGTCTTAGAAGGCGCTGATGAATCCAATGTTGATGCGCTCACTGGTGAGGGTGGCGGTGAAGCAGACCCACTTTATGATCAAGCGGTTGCGATTGTTCTAGAAAACAAACGCCCATCGATTTCTTTAGTGCAACGTCATTTGCGCATCGGTTACAACCGTGCCGCTCGTCTATTGGAAGATATGGAAAAAGCCGGTTTAGTTTCAAAAATGGGTAATGGCGGAAATCGCGAGATTCTCCATCGCCCCTCTGAGTAAGGCAATACTTTGCAACGACTTTTCTCCGCGCTTGCCATTGGCATCGCTAGCATCCTGATTTCAAATGTAGCTATAGCCGAAGGTGAATCTGGCTCTGAGCAATTGCGTCAATTTGTACGCAACTCAAAAACAGCTGAAGGTGATTTTGTTCAACAACAATTACGTGCGCCTAAAGCAAATGAGCCACAAGACAAGGGTTTAAAAGTAGTGCGTCAAACCCAGGGGCAATTTGTCTTTCAAAGGCCTGGCCGCTTTGTTTGGGATACACAAAAGCCATACGAACAAAAGTTGATTACCAATGGCACTCAACTCATTTTGTGGGACAAGGATTTAAATCAAGCCACGTTTCGTCCTGCAGGACAAGCTTTGGCTTCAACACCTGCCGCTATATTGTTTGGCGAATCTTCCTTGGATCAACATTTTGAGTTAATCGATGGTGAAGAGCGACTGGGGATGAAATGGGTTGCATTGGTTCCCAAAAAAGATCCGAACGCTAAGAACCAAAATGATTTGCCTTATACCAAGATCTCGATTGGCATGACTAACGGTCTACCGAAGGCTCTAGAGCTGATTGATGGACTGGGAAGCGTAGTCTTGGTAACCTTAGACAACATAAAGCTAAATGTGAATTTGCCGGCAAATCGCTTCAATTTCATCCCCCCTAAAGGCGCAGAAGTTGTCCGCTTAAACTAGCGCTTACAGAGTATTTACATCAACACCTAGACCGATAGAGCATTACATGATTGATCCACAATTACTTCGCAAAGATATCGCTGCAGTGCAGGCGCGCTTAGCCACCCGTAAATTTCAGCTGGATGTTGAGAAATTCAACACTCTAGAGTCTGAGCGCAAATCTTTACAAACCCGCACTGAAGAGTTACAAGCCAAACGCAATCAATTGGCTAAAGCAATTGGTATGAAAAAAGGTAAGGGTGAAGATGCGGCTGCTGAAATGGCTGAAGCTAGTCAAATCAACGTGGATATGGAATCAGGCGCTGCAAGATTAAGCGTGCTTCAAGCAGAGATTGCTGATTTCTTGATGGGCATTCCCAATCTTCCCGATGAATCTGTTCCAGCCGGTAAAGATGAAACTGAGAACAAGGAAGTCAAAGTGTGGGGTGAGCAACCCATGTTTGATTTCGAGATTAAAGATCACGTAGATCTCGGTGGTCCATTGGGTCTCGATTTTGAAGTGGCTGCAAAGATTAGTGGCTCACGCTTTGTCGTGCTCAAGGGACCTATCGCTCGATTGCATCGCGCATTAGCGCAATTCATGATCGATACGCATGCAACTCACCATGGCTATCAAGAAGTCTATGCGCCTTATATGGTCAATGCTGCTTCTATGCGTGGAACTGGTCAATTGCCAAAGTTCGAAGAAGACCTCTTTAAAGTCCCGCGTCAAATGGGTGGTGAAGATGAGGGCGGCGAAGCCAAAACTGAAAACTTCTACCTTATTCCAACTGCAGAAGTGCCTGTCACAAACTTAGTCAGAGATGAAATCGTGAATGCCGATACTCTTCCGCTGAAGTTTGTTGCTCATACCCCATGCTTCCGCTCTGAAGCTGGCAGCTATGGTCGTGATGTACGCGGCATGATTCGTCAACATCAATTCGACAAAGTCGAGTTAGTGCAAATCACTAAACCAGAACACTCGATGCAAGCTCTCGAAGAATTGACGGGCCATGCAGAGCGTATATTGGAATTACTCGAGCTACCTTACAGAAAAGTATTGCTCTGTACTGGAGACATGGGTTTTGGTAGCACCAAGACCTATGACTTAGAGGTATGGGTGCCCTCTCAAAATGCGTATCGTGAGATTAGCTCTTGCTCAAGCATGGGTGATTTCCAGGCACGCCGTATGCAAGCTAGATTTAAAGCGGGCCAAGGTAAGCCGGAATTGCTTCATACCTTAAATGGTTCTGGCTTAGCTGTGGGTAGGGCGCTTGTTGCTCTGATTGAGAACAAACAACTAGTAGACGGCAGTATTGCTATTCCGAAAGCGCTACAGCCTTACTTGGGTGGCTTAGAGACGTTAAAGCCGAATTAAATTAGAACGGCTTTAATTTTTACTCTAGCAACGTTTTTTGCTAAAACTTTATCAAGAGTTGCCAAAGATTTAGATTTGAATTGCTTTGCGGCGGCAAGATGAAGTGCGTCACCAGCTTTGAGGTTTGACTTGCTATCAACAACTAAAATTCCAGCAGAGTAATACGTTTTGTTCTCGATGGGCATTAGCTCAATATCGTTCTGGCAGAGATTGTCAAATTTTTTCCAAGCTTCACGACTCTGTTTTTCGGTTAATTGATTGGTTCTGACCTTCAGGCTAAGTGCGCTAGAGAATTCTGTAAATGCCCAACTAGAAGAAATCATTTTTACGGAACTGTTTTCATGCCATTTATCAACAGCGTCACTCTTTTCTTCTGCTGTACATAAGGCCACTAAAATACTGGTATCAATATAAATCATTAGTAGCGTGCCTCTGAGCGAACTTCATCCATCACTGATTTACCCATCTTCAACGTAGCTCTAAATGCTCTAAGATCTGCTGCAATTGCTTTGCGATCTAATTTTTGCGGTCTAATAATTAGTGAGCCATCCTTCGATAGGGTTGCTTCAACCTTATCCCCATCCTTTAGTTGGATTTCTTTGATGAATGCAGCGGGAATGCGAAGCGCTAGGCTATTGCCCCATTTTGAAATTTGAATATTCATGCTCTAACCTCTTTAAAATAGATATACATATATGTATATCTATTTTAAAGAGACGTATCTCTTATTACCAGCCATTTTTAAGTCAATATCAGCTGTATGGCTTTATATATCGCTAGCTATAATGAATTCTCGGTTCGGAGAGGTGGCAGAGTGGTCGAATGTACCTGACTCGAAATCAGGCGTAGGGTCAAACCTACCGAGGGTTCGAATCCCTCCCTCTCCGCCAACTAGACTCTATATTTGTACCGATAAAGAGATTATTGAATGAGCCCCGCATGACGTGGGGCTTTTTATTTATACGTAGTTTGTATTGCGTGAGTATTTAATAAAATAAGGGAGCGTTACTGTTGCAATCGAGCCACCAAGTACTTCATGATGTTTTTGGCTTTGATCAATTTCGCGGTGCTCAAGAGTCTATTGTTGAGCATGTAGTTGCGGGCGGCGATGCTTTGGTCCTCATGCCGACTGGTGCCGGTAAGTCCCTGTGCTATCAAATTCCTTCGCTTATTCGGCGCGGAGTGGGGGTGGTGGTTTCACCCTTAATTGCACTGATGCAGGACCAAGTCGATGCGTTAACCCAGTTGGACGTGAAAGCTTCATTTCTGAACTCTAGTCTGGATGCAGCTACAGCTCAAAAAGTGACCAGTCAGTTGCTGGCTGGAGATCTTGACTTAATTTATGTGGCACCTGAACGTCTTATGAATCCAGGCTTTCTATCAATACTCGATAGACTCAACGAGGGTCCTGGAATAGCATTATTCGCGATTGATGAGGCGCACTGTGTTTCTCAATGGGGACATGATTTCCGGCCTGAGTATCGTCAGTTAACGGTGTTACATGAGCGCTTTCCTGCCGTCCCTCGTATTGCTTTAACTGCCACCGCCGATGCACCCACAAGGGCAGAAATTGTTGAACGACTCTCCTTGGAATCTGCACATCAATTTGTATCAAGTTTTGATCGTCCAAACATTCGCTATCGGGTCTTGCAAAAGCAGAACGCCAAGCAGCAACTTGAACATTTTTTAGATGCAGAACATCCCAATGATTCTGGAATCATTTACTGCTTATCGCGCCGTAGCGTTGAAGATACTGCGCAATGGTTGCAAGATAGGGGCTGGGATGCCATGCCGTATCACGCAGGATTAAGCCAGGAAGTGCGTAGCGCTAATCAAAAGCGCTTTTTACGAGAAGAAGGCGTCATTATGGTTGCCACGGTGGCCTTTGGCATGGGCATTGATAAACCTAACGTCCGATTTGTCGCGCATCTCGATCTCCCTAAAAGTATGGAGGGCTATTACCAAGAAACTGGCCGGGCTGGCCGTGATGGTTTGCCAGCCAATGCTTGGATGGTTTATGGATTGGGTGATGTAGTCAGTTTGCGTCAAATGGTCGATTCGGGAGAGGCTTCGGAAGATCGTAAACGGGTAGAGCGCCAAAAGCTCAATGCTTTATTAGGATTTTGTGAGTCTACTGACTGTCGTCATCAAGGTATCTTGCGCTATTTTGGCGAGGCGCACCCAGGTAATTGCGGCAACTGCGATAACTGTTTGGAGCCGGTGGAAACCTGGAATGCCACACACGAAGTCCAAAAGGCTTTGTCGTGTGTTTATCGCACGGGACAGCGTTTTGGTGTGACCCATTTGATAGATGTGCTCCTTGGAAAAGTGACTCCGAGAGTGAAGCAATATTTTCATGATCAGGTAAGTACCTTTGGGATTGGTTCAGAGCTTAATCAGTCCCAATGGAATAGCGTCTTTCGTCAATTAGTGGCTGGTGGATATTTGGAGGCGGACATCGCTCTCTATGGCGGCCTTAAATTAGTTGATGCCATTGCGCTTCCAGTACTTCGTGGTGAGCAAGAGGTGTGCTTGCGCAAAGAGGCTGCTTATTCCAAAAGCAAGGTTGCTAAATCAGGGGCTAGCAAGCGCTCTACGCACCCATTTACCAATATTGCAGATGAAAACCTTTGGGAAGCCCTTAAAGCCAAACGTACCGAGCTAGCACGCCAACAGGGTGTACCCCCTTATCTGATTTTTCATGACAGTACTTTGCAAGAAATGGTCAAAAGTTCGCCAATCACCTTAGATCAATTTAGTCGAATTGGTGGGGTAGGGCAGGCAAAACTAGAGCGGTATGGGACACACTTTATTAAGGTTGTAGAGGCGACCCTTAAGAGTGACGGCTAAATCCCTCTCTTAGCTAGGTTGGTCAGTAATATAAGGGTTTAAAAATGCTGTGAAATAAAACCCAAATAACACCTCATATTCTTGCTTAATTTCTATTAAATTATGTATATTATAAGTGCCTTACATAGTCAGACTTTCTATCTATTTCCGTCAATTAGAAAATCTATAAATTAAAAATCAACATTAATAAATTATGAAAACTATTGTTCAGGGTTTCCTGGTTTCAAGTGCGCTATTTAGTGGGGCATATTCCTTTGCGCAGCCCGCTTCACAAGCGACTGCTACGTTGTATGAAAATGTTCGTGTTTTTGACGGCACTTCAGAAAAGCTAACGCCCCCTACTAATGTTTTGGTTGTAAATAATCTCATCAAAACTATTTCAGCTAAGCCAATTCAAGTACCAACTGGCACAACAGCTACAGTCATTTCTGGTGGCGGCCGTACATTGATGCCGGGTTTAAGTGATGCTCATACCCATATTTGGCTGACTGCTACGATGGATGAAATTCTTAAAGGCGACGTAAAACAACTGAATGCCATTGCTTATCAAACTGCCAAAGAAATGTTGTTAAATGGTTGGACTACTGTACGGGATATGGCAGGTCCAGTATTTCAATTGAAGAGCGACATCGATGCAGGGAAAGTTTTGGGTCCACGGATTTATCCAAGCGGCACCATGATTAGCCAAACATCGGGGCACGGTGATTTTAGTTTTCCTGAAGAGCTCCCGCGTAGCTTTGGTGGCGGTTTATCGATTGGCGAGAAGCTGCGAATTTCATCTGTTGTAGATGGACGCGCTCAAGTACTGACCGCCGTTAGATTTAATTTACGCAATGGTGCGTCCCAAATTAAATTAGCCACTAGCGGCGGCGTCTCTTCAGCTGATGACACGCCAACTGTACAAGAATTTACTTCGGACGAAATTAAGGCAGCAGTAGAGGCAGCGTCTGATTTTGGAACTTATGTCTCCGTTCATGCATACAACACAGCTTCAATTCGCCGTTCGGTTGATGCTGGCGTTAAGGTGATTGAGCATGGTCAGTTACTTGATGAGCCAACCGTGAAGTATCTTAAGAACAAAGACGTATGGTTGAGTACCCAAAACTTTGAAGAGTTTCATCCTCCATACACTCCATTTCAGATCTACAAAGAACACCAGGTTGTAATGGGTGAAAACAACGTATTCAAATGGGCGTTGCAAAACAATGTTAAGTTAGCTTGGGGTACAGATTTCTTCTTTCAGCCTGATGGAGTAGTTCAGAACATCCAGTTAGCCAAAATGACTAAATGGATGACTCCAGCCCAAGCCCTCAAAATGGTAACTCATGACAATGCGCAATTGTTTGCCTTATCTGGGCCTCGCAATCCCTATACAGCAGGTAAATTGGGCGTAGTCAAAGAGGGGGCTTATGCTGATTTACTCTTGGTTGATGGCGATCCAACTCAAAACCTGGATATCGTTGCAGATCCTGCTAAAAACTTCCGCGTCATTATGAAAGACGGAAAGATTTACAAAAATACTTTGTAATTTTAAGTGGCTCATTAAGCTCTTAAGAACCAGCTTCGGCTGGTTTTTTGTTGCTCTTGATTAATGCAGTGCCTTACTTTTGGGCATTATGGGGCCATCTAGGTATTTATGATTAGCGGCACGTCAATGCCTTTGTCTCATTATTGGTGTATAAATTTACTGGTATTACCGATATCTATTAGTTCATCAAAATCATAACCAAAGGAATTTCTATGTGTACCAGAGCCGTGTATCTTGGAGACAATAATTTAGTCATTACTGGACGCTCAATGGATTGGGGCGAAGATATGCAGAGCGATATGTGGGTATTTCCAGCTGGTATGGCTCGCAATGGTTCTTGCGGAGCAGGCTCTCTAGAGTGGACTTCTAAATACGGCAGCGTAGCAGTTTCTGGATACAACATCGGCTCTGCAGATGGCGTAAATGAAAAAGGTTTAAACGGAAATCTACTCTATTTGGCCGAATCCAATTATGGAGACCTCAATGGCAAGCCAGCTCTTTCGATGACCCTATGGATGCAGTATGCATTGGATAACTATGCAACGGTAGCGGAAGCTGTTACAGGTCTGCAAGCAGAACCTTTCAGAATAAAAGCGCCTATCTTGCCAAATGGCCGTGCTGCTAGCTTGCATTTATCCCTCTCTGATCCAAGTGGTGACTCGGCTATATTTGAGTACATCGATGGAAATTTGACCATCCATCATGGCAGGGAATACCAAGTCATGACTAATTCACCAGTGTTTGATCAGCAGTTAGCGCTTGATGCCTATTGGAAAGAAATTGGCGGCAATGTTTTCTTGCCTGGAACAATCAGCGCAGCAGATCGCTTTGCTAGAACCTCATACTTTATTGGCATCATTCCGAAGTCAGTTGATAAAAATTACATTTCTGCCGTGCCTGAACAAAAAATGCAATATCAGGGCGTAGCTTCAGTCATGGGAGTGATGCGGTCCATAGGCGTGCCACTAGGTATTACTAGCCCAGATAAACCGAATATTTCATCTAGTATTTGGCGTACTGTAACTGATCATCAAAATATGATCTATTACTTTGATTCAGCCACAACACCAAACACCTTTTGGGTTGATTTGAAAGATATTGATTTTTCAAAAGGGGCGCCAGTGAAGAAGTTGGCAATCGCTGGAGGTAAGTATTATGCTGGCAATACTGCTGGCCAGTTTGTTCCAGCAGAGCCATTTGCTTTCGGGACAGCTTAATCATTTACCGATTCAAGTGAATCATTGAAAACCACCTGCGGGTGGTTTTTTCCATATACTTATTATTGCTATGATCAATTTTCAAAACCCCATACCATTGTTGGCTTTTTATGCGGACCATATTTTTGGCGAGAGAATTGATGTTTTTATAGTTACGGCTATTCTGATATTTGCCTTGCATGGCTTCACCATTCTATTTCTTACCCATAGATATTCGTCTTTTATAAACAAATCCGCAGAAGCCTGGAGAGTAAGAGTTAGCTATCTGGTTTATACCTTGACGATGCTTATCATCATGCTGACCCATTTGATGGATCTTCTATATTTTTCTTATGTGATGGATTGCATGAAAGTGTTTCCGGATCCGTTGATGGCATTTTATTTTTCTGGCGAGATGTATACGACACTCGGCTTCGGCTCTTACCAGCTGCCCCCGGATTTGCGAGGACTCCCTTTTGTTGTTGGGTTTACCGGCCTATTTTCTGCCTCTATATCAGGGGCGGGCCTGTATTCTATGCTGCAAGAATTGGCGAGAGTTCGTCAAAGTCGAGAAGCAAATAGCAATTCAACCACCTAAAGCTTTGCGAAGATATCCAGACACATTGTCTTGGCGTAGTAGCCACTGCTTGTAGTCTGTTGGCACTTGGCTGATCAACTCACCTTTATGTTTTCCATAAGGCATGACTGTTGGAATTCTGGCCTTTTCAGACATTTCCCATAAAGCATCTAAGGAGATTGGATGCAATTGATTGATAATTTGAGCAACAATCTTAGAGCAGACCCACACATCTGCTAAAGCGCTATGGGCGTTCCGCAGTTGGTCTCGAGCAGTATCTCTTTCAAAGTAATACAACAGCGCACTTTGAGTATGGCTATCTAAATCGGGCCAAAGGCTGCGTGCCAATGCTAAGGTACAGATACGCTTTACTTCAGGGCTGCCAATGGCAACCCAATCAAAATCAATATTGTGACCAATCAGATATTTTGTTCCAGCCGGCAATCGAAATGAACTACTAGCAGGGCAATTCACTAACTCTTCATCTAGGATGTGGTGGGTAGCTAAAGCACCTAAGCTGATTGGCTTGCCAGGGTTATAGCGTTGTACCCAAGGGTTACCCACTTCAAATGGTTTGAGTGAGGTCACATCTAATGACGCAGCTTCGATGATGACGGCATTGTTTTTATCAGTGGCTTCTACATCGAAAATAATGGCTTGGGACATATGTACTTTTTAAATGATCTGTTCAATAAAGCTATTGTGCCTCGGGTAAGCATTCCTACCAATAAATCAACTTCAGCCCCTATCAATTTGATTATCTAGGCTCTACGCTGATTCTTTGTAATTAAAGGAGGATTTAACTTGCAAGTATCTATTGAATGTACTCACGGAAGGTTAAGTCTATTTAGAGTGGTAATGGACTCAAGGACAGTCTTGATTTTGGCAATTATTTGGATGATCTGGGGAATTCTCAGGATTTTGAAAGTCTTCTAAATCACTGGTTTTTGAGAGGGAAGGGTGGATGAGCCAAGCCCCCGGCACTGGCAGAAATTGGGTTTGGCTGCTTCGTTCCCGACCTGACCAGGTTATCCAACCCACCATGCGGGGAGGCCCATCCAATTCCATTTTAGCTTGTTAGAATGTAAGACATGACAGCATTGGCATTAGCCCGCTCGTGGCGCCCCAAAACATTCTCTGAATTAGTCGGTCAAGACCACGTGGTCAAGGCCTTAACGCATGCCTTGGATCAGGGCCGCCTGCACCATGCCTGGCTGTTTACGGGCACCCGTGGGGTCGGTAAGACCACGATTGCCCGCATTATGGCCAAAGCCCTCAATTGCACTGGAGCTGATGGCTCTGGCAAGATGACTTCAGAGCCTTGCGGTAAATGCCCAGCTTGTATGGAAATTGATGCAGGCCGCTTTGTTGATTACATTGAGATGGATGCCGCCAGTAATCGTGGGGTTGATGATATTGCCGCTCTTTTAGAAAAAGCTGCTTACGCACCAAGTAATGGTCGTTATAAGGTTTACATGATTGACGAGGTGCACATGCTCACCAATCATGCCTTTAATGCCATGCTCAAAACTTTGGAAGAACCTCCAGAGCACGTCAAATTTATTCTAGCCACCACTGATCCACAAAAGATCCCGGTGACTATTCTGTCACGCTGCTTGCAGTTCAATCTCAAGCAAATGCCTGTACCGCTCATCGTGGAGCATTTAGAAAAAGTACTTGCCGCAGAAAAAGTGGAGTATGAAGTTAATGCTTTGCGTGTCTTAGCTAAAGCTGCCCAAGGCTCTATGCGTGATGCCTTATCACTGACTGATCAAGCCATTGCCTATGCTGCTGGTAAGGTGAGCGAAGAGTCTGTGCGCGGTATGCTCGGTACATTGGACGATGCTTACCTCATCCGCATTTTGGATTGCTTGATTGCTAAAGACGGTGCAAGTCTATTGTCTGTTGCAAACGAGATGGGTGAGCGCAGTATGTCTTTCTCATTGGCTTTGCAAGACCTGTCTAGCTTGTTGCAAAAGATTGCAGCAGCACAAGTTGTTCCAGAATCTGTATTAGAAGATTGGCCAGAGGCAAGTGAGATTCGTCGCCTGGCTACGCAGCTCACAAAAGAAGAGGCGCAACTCTTCTATCAAATTACGATTACGAGTCGTCCTGATTTATCGCTCGCACCAGATGAGCAAACTGGCTTTGCCATGACGCTCTTGCGGATGCTAGCGTTTCGTCCAGGCATTGGTGGAGGAGGTAATTCTTCTCCGGCGCCATCAGCTCCGCCCGTAAGCACTCCTCGTCCGGCAGCATCCGCCCCTAGAGCCGCTACTCCAGCACCTGCTGCTAGAGTATCCGCTCCAACAGCAGCTCCAGTATCTGTACCTGCCGCTGCAGCTCCAACTGCGGTAGCAAGCTCAGCTGGGCGTCCTGATTGGCATGCATTGATGCGCCAATTGCCTGTGCGTGGCTTAGTTCAGCAACTAGCATTTCAGACAGAGTTACAAGAGTGGAATGATTCTGCGACTGGTGTACGTGCCACGATAGTCACACCAATGCCTCAGTTGGCTTCGGAGGCATCCGTTGGTCGTTTGGCGGATGCGCTGACTGCGCACTTTGGTAAGCCCGTCAAGATTGTCATTGAGAAGGGTGAGGTTGAAGGTAAGACTGTTGCCAAAGTAGATGCTCAGATACATCAGGAAAAAAGAATGAATGCTGAACAAATGATTGCAGCTGATCCATTTATTCAGCAATTAGAAAAAGAGTTTGGCGCCAAAGTAGTCGGCGGCTCAGTAAAGCCGCTTTAAACTTTGTGCGTGTATTGAGATAAAGATAATTAATTTAGTTCTTCGTATTTAAGGAAAAGACGCGATGATGAAAGGTGGACTTGCTGGCCTCATGAAACAGGCTCAGCAGATGCAAGAAAAGATGAAAACCGCGCAAGCCGAATTGGCTGCGTTGGAGGTTAATGGGCAAGCAGCTGGTGGCTTAGTGAAAGTGGCTATCTCTGGCAAGTATGAGCTCAAGCGCGTACAGATTGATCCAGGCGCAATGGATGATCGTGAGATGTTAGAAGACCTGATTGTGACCGCCTATACAGAAGCCTTTAAGCAGGTGGAAGCTGCTAGCACCCAATTAATGTCTGGTGCTACCGCTGGCATGCCAATGCCCCCTGGATTTAAGCTGCCGTTCTAATGGCGCGTGTTGAAGCACCTCAAGATGCTCTTGGTCGTTTGATCGAGGCATTGCGCGTATTGCCTGGCGTAGGCCCCAAGTCTGCGCAACGCATGGCATTTTATTTATTGCAGCATGATCGCAATGGTGCCGCAGTCTTAGCGCAATCATTGGGTGAGGCCGTAGATACAGTAGGGCATTGCGCCCGTTGCAATACTTTTTCAGAAACTCAAATCTGTAGCACTTGTGCCGATGGGCGGCGGGATCCTTCTTTGCTCTGTATTGTGGAAACACCAGCAGACCAAGTGATGGTCGAGCAAACACTGAGCTTTAAAGGCAACTATTTTGTATTGATGGGTCGCATCTCGCCACTCGATGGTATGGGTCCGAATGAAATTCATTTTGATCGTTTGCTCACGCGTATTGAAAATCCTGATACTGGAGTTCCCATTCGGGAGGTGGTCTTAGCGACCAACTTCACTAGCGAAGGCGAGGCTACTGCCCATTACATTGGCGAAGTACTGAAAGCGAAGGGCATCAAAGTAACTCGCATCGCTAGAGGCATTCCAGTGGGCGGCGAGTTGGAGTATGTTGATGCGGGTACACTTGCTCGCGCCTTAATGGATCGACGCTAGGCACTTTTGCGTGGAGCTCCGGAGTTGTTTTCAGGGCACATGAGAGCGGCCTAGCCGCAGCCCTCTGTCATTCCCACGACATAAATACTAGGTAAATTGCCTCTTTTTGGTGATAATTTGGGCTGTACCACCCTCGGGCTTCAATTCCGGGCTGTGAGTTACCCGATGTTTCCTTCAATCTGCCGCCTTCCTCTGGATAGGTAGCCCAATCAGAAATTGTGAATGACCCGCAAATTACTGCTCATTTTCCTGCTGAGCTTTTTGACTGCCTCTGTGTACGCGCAGAGGGCGGGGTCTGGTGCTGACCAGGTTGAGAGTTTTGCACGGCCCATTGAAGGTCTTCCAACTGAAGGCACCATATTTGATTTGCCGGTAAACCTGCACGGTCAGACAACCTACATCAATCAGCGCTATAACGCATTCAATTCTCCTTATCAGGGGCAAAACAGTTTGCTACCCGATAAGTCGATGAGTTATACCTGGTCGGGGACGCTATTTTTTGGTGCACGTGTCGCCTCTGATACCGATATTTATTTCAATCCTGAAGTAGTTTCTGGGGTGCCTTTTTCTGGATTGACAGGTTTAGGTGGCCCTACCAATGGCGAGGCAACTCGCGCACAAGGTGCACAAGCCCATTTTTATTCTGCTCGCGCATTCTTGCGTCAAACGATTAACCAAGAGGGTGGTAAGGTTGAGTTGGAAAATGATGCCAACCAGATTAGTCAAACAGTCAGTAGCAATCGTTTTGTGATTACTGCAGGACAGTTTTCCACCTTAGATATTTTTGACGATAGTAAATATGCCAAAGATCCCCGAGTGCAATTTATGAACTGGGGCAATATGACTTACCTATCTTATGACTACGCAGCCGATGCGCGCGGCTATAGCTGGGGCTTGGCGGGTGAGTGGTATCGCGATAATTGGGTCTTTAGGGCCTCACGCATGCTAGCTCCAAAAGACCCAAACGGGCGCGATCTGAACTGGCAAATTTTTAATTCTTACGGTGATCAGTTAGAGGTTGAACGTCAACACTCTATTGGTGATTTGCCTGGCAAGGTCAGCGTACTGGGATATCGCAATCGAATGGTGATGGCGCGCTTCACGGACGCCACGAATTACTTGATTGCCAATCAAGCGCAGGGTACACAAGCCATTCTTAATGTACGCAACAGCGCTCAAGTCAAAACCGGTATTGGTTTAAATGCTGAACAAGCTTTGACAAAAGACATGGGAATTTATATGCGGGCATTTACATCCGATGGGCATACTGAAACAATGGCTTTTGCAGAAGCCGACAGCTCTTTATCTGTTGGCATGGGGATTAATGGTGAGCGCTGGGGTAGGGCCAAAGATACGATAGGCCTATCTGCGATGCTCAATGGCATTTCATCTAATCGAAGAGCCTATTTACAAGCAGGGGGAATTTCCAATTTCATTGGTGACACCCCTTATCCTTACGCAGGTCCAAGTCAGTCTATTAGTTATAAGCCTGAACAAATTAGTGAGGTGTACTACAACGCTTTGGTGATTGAAAATGTCCTCTTGGGCCTCAACTACCAGCACATCATGAACCCTGCCTACAATGCAGCTCGCGGCCCTGTAAATGTTGTGTCTTTTAGAGTTCATGCCGAATTTTGATGAGGCACTCATTCCACAAAAGACCACCTGTGGGTGGTTTTTTATTGCCTAAATTTTAGGCAGATAGCTCAAAAGCAACAAAAAAAGCCTCATTTTTGCGGTTTTTACATATACTGTATAAACATACAGTATATTAATGACTATGACATCAGCAACACACATCGCAAAAGTAACTCTTAGCCAAGCTCCTCAGGCCTTGGCGGGTCATTTTGCCGCCTATGAGCTCAAGCTCTTAAGTCATCGGATCTCAGCAGGGTTTCCTAGTCCAGCAGCGGATTACGCTGAGGATGGCCTAGATTTGAATCATTACCTGGTGCAAAACAAGCCAGCCACTTTCATGTTTACCGTGAAAGGGGATTCTATGTTGGGTGCCGGTATTTGCGATGGCGACAAGGTCGTGGTTGATAAAGCCCTCAAGCCAAAACACAAGGACATCGTTGTGGCGGTAGTAGATAGTGAATACACCATTAAACGCCTTTATCAATTGCGTGGTCGGATTGAGTTGCAACCAGAAAACCCTCACTTTGAGCCTATTACCTTTAACGAAGGTAGTGAGCTACAAATTTGGGGCGTGGTGGTAGGGGTAGTGCGCAAGTACAGTAATGCCAGCTCTAGAAATGGAAAATGAGATGACTCATTCACATAACCCATCACTTAGCCCAAGCAACTCCAGCAGCCCACTTTTTGCGCTCGTGGACGTGAATAACTTCTATGTTTCTTGCGAGCGTGTTTTTCAGCCAAAGCTGGAAGACGTGCCAATGGTAGTGCTCTCGAATAACGATGGTTGTGCGGTAGCGCGTAGCGCCGAAGTCAAGGCTTTGGGGATCAAGACAGGCACTCCTTGGTTTCAGATGCAAGAACTTGCTAAGAAGCACGGGATTCAGGCCTACTCTTCGAACTACACCTTATATGGCGATATGAGCTCCCGTGTAGTTGAGGTATTGCGTGCATTCACGCCCAATCTTGAGGTCTACAGCATCGATGAGAGTTTTCTGCAAATTGAGACTGTCTTAAAGCAATATCAAGACACTGTTGAGCTTGGGCGCAGCATGAAGGAGAAAGTAAGAGATACCACTGGCTTGCCTGTTTGCGTAGGTATTGGTGCTAGCAAGACGCTTGCTAAATTTGCTAATCACTTAGCCAAGAAACACCAGCAGTTCGCTGGCGTGTGTGATGTCAATGCGATGCCAAAGGAAGAGTTTTATCAGTGGATGAGCGAAACCTCTGTTGCAGAAGTATGGGGAATTGGTAGACAGCTGGCCAAAAAACTCAAAGCGCAGAATATCCACAGCGTATTTGATCTCTTGCAGGCATCGCCTCAGGCAATGCGCCAACAGTATGGCGTAGTGATGGAGCGCCTTTGTTATGAACTGCGCGGAGTGTCTTGCCTCAAGCTGGAAGAGGTGGCCCCGGCTAAACAACAGATTATTGCTTCCCGTAGTTTTGGCAAACTAGTCACCAAGCTAGAAGAGCTGGCTGAATCCGTAGCGATGCATGCTGCCCGTGCTGCAGAAAAGCTGAGAAGCCAAAATGGCACTACGGGTGCGCTCACTGTATTTATTCAAACCAACCCCTTTAAGCAAAACGAGCCACAGCACCACCAAAGCATCACTATTCCGCTTTCGGATCCAAGTGATAACACGCTGACCTTAACGAATGCTGCCCTCAAAGGCTTAAAACAAATTTATCAAAGTGGCTTTCGTTACAAGAAGGCTGGCGTCATCCTCAACCTCATTAGCGATAAGCCTACTGCGCAGCAATCTCTGTTTGAAGATATTGAGACCAAAGGCAAGTCTGCACATCTGATGAAGGCGGTAGATGAAATCAACAGTCGCTTTGGTAATGCGGCGATCAGATCTGCCGCTATGGGCACGAAGCAAGAGTGGCAAATGCGATCAGGTAACAGGTCACCCAACTACACCACGCGTTGGGATGAGTTACCAGTTGCTAGGTAAACCAATTAAGTAGTTATTGAATAGTAAAAAAGGAGAAAAAAATGGACTTATTAAACAACTTCAACGGAATTTCTTTAGCAGTCATCATGATTTTGTCTTATTGCGCAGTATTAAAAAATACGAAGCGTAGCGAGAGCGAAAGCAAGTCAATGTTTAGCCGAAAATATCAGTAAGCACAGTAAGTAAGCACTAAAAAATTCAGCAGTAGGCCAGAGGGGGAATAAGGAAATCACGGATTCCTTATTCCCTTGCTCTTTTTGACTTCAGTAAAAATGAATAGATCAGAGTGGAGTAGCTAAAAGGCGGAAGTCGTTTAATATCGGCCTATGCGGTATTTAAAAACAGGATTATTCCTGCTCTCACTTGGGCCTCTTGCTCGCCTCATTTGGCTAGGGGTAAATGACGGTCTTGGCGCCAACCCAGTAGAGTTCATTACGCGTTCAACGGGGACTTGGGCACTCGTGTTCCTGTGCATTACCCTTGCAATGACGCCTTTAAGGCTGCTAACTAAGTGGCCGACCTGGATTAAGTTGCGCGGCATGTTTGGCCTCTTTACATTCTTTTATGCAGTCTTGCACTTTTCAATCTGGTTGTGGCTGGACCAAAACTTCGATTTGGGGGCCATGCTCAAGGATGTATTGAAGAGGCCCTTTATTACGATGGGGTTTGCTGCTCTAGTATTAATGACGCCGCTAGCAATGACCTCAAGTCATTGGGCGCAGCGTGCCTTGGGTCGAAAATGGAGTGCCTTGCATAAAACAATATATGCCATTGCTGTTTTGGTGATACTGCATTATTGGTGGCATAAGGCAGGTAAGAACGACATTGATACTGTGGCTATTTACGCTGCAGTAATCATCTTCCTCTTATGCTTTCGTATCCCTTTCTTTAGAAAGCGTCTCTAAGGCTAAAATGCCTTATCAAGACCTCTCATCAATCACGTCATGAAAATCACCCTCTATAGCTTGTTACTCTCCGCCGGCTTGTTATTGATGGCATGCTCAACACCTCAAAGTCAATTTGGGGTGTATCAACAATCCGATGGAACCATTGGGGTGCATGCACCAAAGGATGCTAAAGAAGAGGAAGCTCAGGCTATGGCTCTTGCTGAATGCAAGAAGCTAGGAAAGCGGACTGTAACGATTTTGGATAGTCGTAAAACTGTCAACGACCGCTTTCCTATGACGTATATCTACTTGTGTAGATAAATTGTCTGGGTGCTTAGTAAGACTTAGCTAAGCAACCATTTCTTGATGGATTTATTAACGCACATCGCATCTAAAGCAAGACCAAAGAATTCAGAGCCATTGGTAACCATGCTCTCAATTGCTTCTACTTTGCCTGATTTAATGCCGCGCAAATAAGTGGCCACTCGGTAACGCAAGAAATGCTCAGTTTCACCTTCTTCATTGTCGGTGGAGCAGAGCTCAAGGCTGCCGTAGCGGGTTTCCGGGTTGATATTGAGAATCGCAAGACCTAATGCACCAATCAATTTCTCTGGAACTGGGATAGGCACATAAGAGTAGAGAGAAATCAACATCTCTTCTTCGTCTACTTCAATAATGTGATCGATATCAAGCACATCTTTTTCAGTCAATTCTGTTTCGCCAGAATCGCCGCCACCAAAAGTAGATTCAAACTGCAACATAGCAGTATTGCTTCCTTTGGAGATTTCAATCATGTCAGGATAGCCGAGCAAACCTTTCCACCAGTACATCAGAGAGAAGGTGCAGGGCTTCACTTCAACTAAACCTTTTTTAGTAGATTTAGCGAAATAGAGACCGTGAAACTCATCATCTTGCTCTAAGCCATATTGATCGACTTTCGGCGATTTGTCTGAAGATTTCGCTGGAGCTTTTTTAACAGCCTTTTTAGCCGCCGGTTTTTTTGCTACTGGTTTCTTTGCAACTACTTTTTTAGCAACAGTCTTTTTAACGGCTTTTTTAGCAGGGGCTTTTTTTACCACCTTGGTAGCTACTTTCTTTTTTGCTGGAGATTTCTTTGTAGCCATGGTTTATTACCCTTCTTTTTGGTAGTTAATGTGCATCAGCACTTATTGATATTACTGCAAATTGCTTGCATTAATTACCAGCTTCATATGGGGATTGCCCTTTAGATTACAAGGGCACGACCAAAATAAATAAATTAACTGACATATTGTTCTTCATTGGCTAGGTTGATAAACTAAAACCATGCAGTTTTCTTCAACCTGAGTACTGAAATCGAGAGAATCTATGTTTCCTGAATATCGCGAATTGATTAGCAAATTAAAAACTTCAGACCGTCATTTTTCTCACTTATTTGATAAGCACAATGATCTAGATGCCAAGATTCTGCGCATGGAGGACCATAAGGAGTCAGCCACTCCCGAGCAAATAGAGATCTTGAAGAAGGAAAAACTGCTTTTGAAGGATCAGATATATGCAGTGTTGAAAAAGGCTAGCGCTAGCTAGTGGCTTAAGCCTTCTTTAAGAAGCAGGCCTTCAGCAACATATTGCCTGCTTCAGTCTTGCAGTCCACCTCGTGATCCCCGGGGACAAGGCGGATACCCTTGATCTTGGTGCCCACTTTGAGCGTAGTAGAGGAGCCCTTCACCTTGAGGTCCTTAATTAAGGTGACGGTATCACCATCTGCCAATAGATTGCCATTAGCATCTTTCACGATCAATCCAGCCTCTGCTTCTTCGGTTACCGCTGCCATAGGCCATTCATGACCACACTGAGCGCATACAAAGTTCTCGCCATCTGGATAAGTCATATCTTCTTGGCAGACAGGGCACTTCGGTAAGTTATCACTTGTACTCATGGAATTAGGTAGCTTTGGCTCATGTGAAAAAGGGGTTGAAAGGACTCTAAAAGGCTATTTTAGTCTAGACCCCTGCAATCACAGTGGGGCATATAGAATAGGTTCATTATGAATAAACTAGTCAAAATCATCCTGCTAGGGTTAGCCATCTTCTTAAGCGTAGTTGGTGCTGGAGCGTGGTATGCCTCATCTCTGATCAACCCCGCGCACTTATCGCAACTCATCATTTCTTCAGTGAAAGATGCCACTGGACGAAATTTGACTATTTCAGGACCGGTAAGCTTAAAAGTGTTCCCATCGGTTGCTGTTACTGCCGACCAAGTTTCACTAAGCAATGCCACTTGGGCTAGCAATACCGATCCCAATATGTTGGTTGTGAAACATCTTGAATTTGAAATTAAGTTGCTACCTCTATTTAAAAAGCAAGTAGAAATTAGCACTATTAATATTGCGGGCTTAAATCTATATCTGCAGACGAATAAGGCGGGACAAGAAAACTGGGATTTAACCTTGCCTGCTGCACCATTTACAGCCGCTGCAAACTCTGCAATCAATCCATCTGCATCTAGTTCAGAGCAGTCTCTCCCAGACCAAATTTCAAGCATCCACGTCACTGATGCAAGAGTGACTTACAAAGCTTGGGGTGCGCCCACTAAATCCATTTCTATTCCCAAGCTGATATATGAAGGGCGAGAGGGTAAGTCTGAGTTTGATGCTCAGGCGGATTACTCGGGGTATCAGTTTGCCCTTAAGGGAAAAACAGGTAACCTTCGCTCGATGTTCAATGCATGGGATGACAAGCCGGTTAAGGCAGATTTAGACTTCACGTTAACTTTGAATGGCAAAACGATGCTGATTCAAGGTTCTGTAGATAAGAAGCCCAAAGCTTTAGCTAAATTTGATGTTCAATTAAGCTCAAAATCTTTTGATTTCATCCCACTCATTGCAGGCGCTTCAGCGGCTCAGATGGGAAGCGCTAAAGGCGTCTCATCTGTCGCCTCTTCAACTAGGTCTGAGGGCAAAGGAGGATATTTCTTTAGTGAGGAGGATTTGCCTTTTCACTTACTGCCAGTGGCCAGTGGCAAGGTCGCTTTTAATATTGGCCAGTTGAAAATTTCTGGTTTTGCGCCATTGGACAATTTCAAAGGGGATTTGATATTTAATGGCGATCAATTGAGTGCTAATGATTTTAGTTTTGAGATAGGTAAGGGTAGCGCTCAGATTCAGCTAGCAGTGTCACAGTTTTCTGGGCCTTCTCCATCGGTTGCCGCTAAAGGTCTTATGAAAGGCTTTACGCTTGAACAAATCAGCTCTGCTGTGCGCCCTGGAACCAAAGTGGCGGGAGGTGATACTCAAATCGCATTTAATCTGCGTGGTAGTGGTTTAAGCGCCCATCAGCTGGCCAGCCGAGCAAATGGCGCCGTTCAAATTTCAGTAGGAAGCAGTCAATTAGATTCCAAGTTTTTGGATAGCACCGGAGATCTGGTTATTACCGTTCTCAATGCAGTAAACCCCATGCGTAAAAGTACTGATCAAACAACCTTGGAATGTGCGGTGGCTTATTTGCCAGTAAGTAATGGTTTGGTGACGATGAATAACTCTATCGGAATGGTGACGGATCGTTTAGATATTGTGTTATCTGGTACGGTTAATTTGAGTAATGAGGCGTTAAATGTGCTTATCAATCCAACGGAAAAATCAGGTCTTACTACCGGGGTAGACCTGGCAGGCCTAGTGAAGCTGGGGGGTACTTTAATGAATCCTCAGGCTGGCGTGAATAAGGCTGGGGTAGTCAATAGCGCAGTATCGATTGGGCTAGGTATTTTGACGGGGGGCGCTACTATTTTGGCTGAGAACGCTCGATCTCTTACTAACAGGCCGCAGCCTTGTAAGGCCGCGTTACATTCTTGGCCTGATATTTATCCGGGCTCCAACTAAACTCTGAGTGAGATAGAGCCCGGTATTTCTTAAAAAACTAATCCGCTGACAAAGAGGCTGAATAGTGAAATAAAGATGCTTGCAAAGAATGCAGTCCAGAAGCTGGAGATAGTAAATCCACTGACCAAAGCAGATACCAACATCAGTACCAAAGCATTGATCACCAAAAGAAATAAGCCCATGGTGACAACAGTCAACGGTAGTGTGAATAGTACTAGCAACGGTTTCACGATAGCATTAGCAAAACCTAAGACAAGCGCAGCAATGAGAAGTGATCCGCCGTCAGCAAAACGCAAGCCACTAAATATGTAGCTGGCAACCCAAAGGGATAAAGAGGTCAAGCCCCACTGGACAAGAAATAGCGTTAAGTTGCTCATGATTTTTTCCTTTGCAAAGTTCAGTCAGATTTAAGTCTACAGTTGATATGGTATCAGCCCATTAATAATGGGGAGGAATATCGTCTATTGCGCTTCCGCCACCAGAGCCACCGCTACCAGCTTGCTCTTTAACGGCTTTAAGCTCGCGATAAAGAAATTCTATTTGCTGCTGCTGTTTGTAGACAGTCTCATTGAGTTTCTCAATCAGATCTTCAGTAAAGCTGAGCTTAATTTCTAAATTAGTAATGCGCTCTTCAGGTGTGTTCATGCTCATAAACTTACCACTTCAAAACGTCCATCTTCCATTTCTGCTTGTGGCCTGATCCAAAAATCATGGGATTGCATGGATTCATACACATAAGCAGGCTCTAGGGTGGCCTCTACATTTGCTAGTAACAGCACTTTATAAAATCCACCTGTTTTCTTGTGGCGTAACTTGCATCCTGGCTTAAAAAGTCCCTCGTCGGGGTCAGCCATCTTGGGTTTGCTCATGAATATTGCTTTCTAGGTATTATTTGGTGATGGCAAATCCCATCCCATACTCCATTCTAGATATATCTCCTATACCGCAGGGATTTACTGCCGGTGATGCCCTAAGAAACTCTTTGGATGTTGCGCAGCACGCAGAAAAATGGGGCTACACGCGCTATTGGGTGGCAGAGCACCACAATATGACCGGTAATGCCAGTTCGGCAACTGCGGTCTTATTGGGTTATTTAGCAGCGGGTACCTCCAGCATCAAACTGGGGTCTGGCGGGGTCATGTTGCCAAATCATGCTCCTCTAGTCATTGCAGAGCAATTTGGCACTTTAGAGTCAATTTATCCGGGGCGCATTGAATTGGGCATCGGCAGGGCGCCTGGAACTGATCAAATGACAGCGCGTGCTTTACGTCGTGATTTACTTGGGAGTGACGATCGCTTTCCGCAAGATGTTCGGGAGTTACAGCATTATTTTGGACCTATACAAGAGGGGCAGTCTGTGAAGGCTATCCCGGGCGCTAATACCTATGTTCCGCTTTGGATTTTGGGTTCAAGCTTGTATGGGGCGCAGTTGGCAGCACACTTTGGTTTACCTTATGCATTTGCATCACATTTTGCTCCAGAACAATTATTGGAGGCGATGTCAATTTATCGCGAGCTATTTAAGCCTTCAGCGCAATTAGCTTCACCATATTCTGCATTTGTAGTGAATGTTGTAGCTGCAGATACTGATGAAGAGGCGCAGCATTTATTTACTACATTGCAGCAGAATGTCATTCGCATGCGGCGCAATACCCGCGGACAATTACCGCCACCCATTGCAGATATTAATAAATTTTGTGAGCCCCATGAAAAAGCAGCAGCTGACCATACCTTGCAATGCTCTTTAGTCGGTTCCTTGGAAGCGGTGCGGAACCAAATGCGCCATTGGCTTGATAAAACCGGTGCAAATGAAATCCTATTCACTGGGCAAATATTTGATCATCAGGCTCGCTTGAGATCTTTTGAGATTGCAGCTGAAGCGGCTAGAAGCTTATCTAACGCTTAAATAGACAGTGCGTTGTAATTCGAGGTGATTTGAATATTCTCTTTTGCCGCTCTATTAGCTAATTTCAAGACCTCATTGTCCTTGCTCATTAATACGCAAGGTTTCACGGTGAAGGCTAAATCCAAAAAGATTTGATCATCTGGATCCTGACATTGCCAGGGGGCACTCATTAACTCTGAATCGTTCAGGACTCTACTTAAAGTGTGCCATTGTTCCCAAATGAGATTTTGATTGGATTTATCAAGACAAAAGAGGGGTCTAGCAATGACGTCTACAAATTCTTCCAGGGTTTGAGGGCTAGCTACAGCATCTATTCTTTTTTCAATTAACGCCTGCTTAAGGTGCAGAGCTCTAAAGTCATTAAAAACAAACAGATCTAGTAAAACATTGGTATCGAAGACAACAGTAATCATCTAAATTACAGCTACTCTTGATTGCTGCGCCATATTTCAGGGGTAATGGTGACTTGTCCTTTATCGGAAGAGACGTAGGCTTCACCATCTTGCACGTTGACATGTAGGACCATGCTGCGTTCAACTAGACTATTAAGTTCTGCGGCTTGTGCTGAGGGAATAGCAATAACCTGCAGATTGCGAGCGCGAGTAAGTTTATTGGCGATGCCATCCCACCAGATTTTGCTAGTCTGCCCACCGTAGCAATACACAATAACTTGATCAGCACGTCCACAGGCTTTTAGAATTCGACGCTCATCTGGTTGACCTATCTCTATCCAGAGCTTAATGGCATCGGTGAGGTCCTTGATCCATAAGTCGGGCTCATCGGTATCACTCAGACCCTTAGTAAAGGTCAGATCTTCATTGGCCTGTAATGCAAAAGTGATGATGCGGATCATCATCCGCTCTTCAGTTTCTGAAGGATGCTTAGCTATAGTGAGGGAATGACTGCCATAGTAATGACGGTCAGAATCAGCGACATGAAGGTCGGCTTTGTGAATAGTTGCGCGTAGAGCCATCACGCATTATCGCCTTTATGACCATAAGTCGGGGTGATATGGCCCATAACCAGTATTATTTGTCTAAAGAGCTTCAAATTACCGTATATCGTAGAACCCCATGATCCGTATTACTGAACTGCGTTTGCCGATTAATCATGCCCCAGAAGAGTTGGGGGCAGCGATTTTGAAGCGCCTTGATTTAACCACAAAGGATTTAGTTTCTTTTGAGGTATATAAGCGCAGCTACGATGCCCGTAAAAATGTTTCCCTTGCATTTATTTATACGATTGACCTCTCAGTCAAAGATGAAGAGGCACTCTTAAAGAGGTTCACGAATGATGTCCATATAAGGCCATCTCCTGATACAAGCTATCACTTTGTTGCTAAAGCCCCTGAATCGATTGTCCAAGGAAATGCACTTCGCCCAGTGGTGATTGGTTTTGGACCATGCGGCATTTTTGCAGCCCTCGTTTTAGCTCAGATGGGTTTCAAGCCCATTGTTCTCGAACGCGGCAAACCAGTAAGAGAGCGTACCCAAGATACCTGGGGTTTATGGCGTAAAAACATTCTCAATCCTGAATCGAATGTGCAGTTTGGTGAAGGTGGTGCAGGGACATTCTCGGATGGAAAGCTCTATAGCCAGATTAAGGACCCCAAGTTTTATGGACGCAAGGTAATTCATGAGTTCATAAAAGCAGGTGCTCCGGAAGAAATTCGCTATGTGGCTAAGCCCCATATCGGTACTTTTCGTTTAGTCGGCGTAGTAGAAAAAATGCGCCAAGAAATTATTAACCTTGGCGGTGAAATTCGTTTTTCACAAAAAGTAGTTGGCTTTGATATCCAAAATGATCATATCGTGGGCGTCAAGATTGAAGGCCATGCAGATCTGCCGGCAAATCATGTTGTACTTGCTTTGGGCCATAGTGCTCGAGATACGTTTGAGGCTTTGCATAGAGACGGTGTTTATATGGAAGCCAAGCCATTCTCAGTGGGATTTAGGATCGAGCATCCCCAATCCTTGATTGATAAAGCCCGTCTTGGTCCACATGCAGGCAATGAATTGATTGGTGCAGCTGATTACAAGCTAGTTCATCATGCCAAAAATGGCCGCGCTGTGTATAGCTTTTGTATGTGTCCTGGCGGAACTGTGGTCGCTGCCGCATCTGAACCCAATCGAGTGGTTACGAATGGCATGAGTCAATATTCGCGTAATGAGCGCAATGCTAATGCGGGCATAGTCGTGGGGATTACTCCAGAAGACTTTCCTGGCGGACCGCTTGCTGGGATTGAATTTCAGCGAGCGCTAGAATCCAAGGCTTTTGTATTGGGCGGGTCTAACTATGAAGCGCCCGGACAATTAGTCGGTGATTTTTTGGAGGGCAAAGCCTCCACTGAGTTTGGAACGGTAATACCTTCTTATAAACCGGGTGTTCATTTAACCGATCTAGCGGAGGCCTTACCGCCTTATGCGATTGAGGCCATTCGGGAGGCGCTACCCGTCTTTGAAAAGCAAATTAAGGGCTTTTCGATGAAGGATGCTGTACTTACTGGTATAGAGACGAGAACCTCTTCGCCTCTACGTATTACCCGTGGCCCGAATTTTCAAAGTCTTAATATCAAGGGCTTATATCCAGCAGGCGAAGGTGCTGGCTATGCTGGCGGAATCTTGTCCGCAGGAGTTGATGGGATTAAAGTAGCTGAAGCGCTTGCTTTAGATTGTTTATCCCAGTAGCCTCGACCTAGATCAAACTATTATTTATGAGCTCTGCTTCTACCAATATCCCATCCGATGAAAAAGAAGCGCTATTTCATCCAGAGCTGCTACAGAAGTTCGATATTAATGGCCCACGCTATACCTCTTATCCCAGCGCAGACCGCTTTCATCAAGAATTCAAAGAGGGCGACTATTTAGGCGCTTTGCAACGTATCTCTAAAGTAGATGAACCTTTGTCACTGTATTTTCATTTACCGTTCTGTCCTAATATTTGTTATTACTGTGGTTGTAACAAGATCATCACCAAAGACCATGGTCGAAGTGCTAAGTACATTAAGTATTTGGCTAAGGAGATGGCTATGGTTTCCGCTGCTATGGGCGCCCAGAAGAAAATACCCATTACCCAATTGCATTGGGGTGGGGGAACACCAACCTTTCTTTCTCATGAAGAAATGGTTGAGTTGATGCACCACACTCGCACTCATTTTGAGTTATTGCCAGGTGGCGAATACTCTATTGAGATTGATCCACGCCGAGTGACAGAGCAAGATATCGCTTTATTGGCAGACTTAGGATTTAATCGGATTAGTCTTGGTGTGCAGGATTTTAATCTCGCAGTACAAGAGGCGGTTCATCGGGTCCAAACGATTGAAGAAACGCAAGCCGTGATGGACTGGTCCAGAAAATATGGATTTAAATCGAGAAGTGTCGATTTAATCTACGGCCTTCCAAAGCAAACACCAGAAACCTTTAAAGAAACGGTTGATGCGGTTCTGAAGATGAACCCAGATCGTCTTTCTGTATACAACTATGCGCATTTGCCGCATATCTTTAAGCCGCAGCGAAGAATTTCAGAAGCAGATCTCCCGCCAGCCGCAGACAAGTTAGATATTCTTTCTAATACAATCGCACGCTTAGGTGAAGCTGGCTATGTGTTCATTGGGATGGATCATTTTGCCAAGCCAGATGATGAATTGGCCATAGCCCAAAAAGAAGGAAAGTTACATCGCAATTTCCAGGGTTATTCAACTCAAGCAGAATGTGATCTTTTGGCTTTTGGCATCTCTTCTATTGGTAAGGTTGATGATTGCTATTCGCAAAATGTCCGTACTCTAGATGAATACTATGCCGCAATCGATGACGGTCATTTGCCTGTACTCAGGGGTCTGCAACTTGACAAGGATGATCTGCTTCGTCGTGAGTTGATTGGTGAGTTGATGTGCCAATTTGCCCTGAATACAGCAAGTTTTTCTAAGCTCCATCAAATTGACTTTGCTAAATACTTCAGCATTGAGCTAAATGAACTCAAGAGTCTTGAAGAGGCAGGGCTTCTAGAATGGCATGGAGACGATATTGTTGTCCCTATCAAAGGGCGACTTTTAGCACGACGTGTAGCAATGACATTTGATCGTCACCTCCGAGAATCTCAAGCAAAAGGCACTTACTCAAAAGTGCTTTAGGGTAAACCAGCGTCTATTTGATCTATATCAAAGAAGCGCAAAAACACTGTTGCTTTTTAACAAAGAAAAAAATCACAGCAGGCATGTACTTGATTTGAATCAAATTGCCTTATGGGTATCAATTTCAAAATGGATTCATTGAAATTGATAACTAAAGGGAAACCATCATGCGCATTAAATCACTCGTAGCAGCAATGGCTGCAGTAGCATCCTTAGCCCCAATCGCTGCACAAGCACAGACACAGGCTGTCGAAGATGACAATCCATGGATGGTGCGCGTACGTGCCGTTGATTTGTTATTTCAAAATGGACAAACAAATACAGTTTCCACGCTGAATGTAAAAGCTCAGAATCAATGGATTCCAGAGTTCGATGTTTCGTATTTCTTCACTAAAAATATAGCTGCCGAGTTAGTTTTAACATGGCCACAGCAAGTTAACATTACTGCTGGATCTGGAAATACGAATGTTGGAAAAATTTCTGCCCTCCCGCCATCACTCTTGGTTCAGTACCATTTCACTGATTTCGGCGCATTTAAACCATATGTTGGCGTTGGTGTGAATTACACTATTTTCGGTAATCGTCAAAATTTCCCTGCTCTGGGTAACAGTGTGCAGGTTGACCAGTCAAGTGTTGGTGTAGTTGGCCAAGTTGGTGCGGATTATATGTTTGATAAACACTGGGGTGCAAATATTGATGTTAAATATGCAACCATGAGTACTAATGTAAATACTGTTCAAGGTAATACAAATTTAGGTAAGCTAACTTTAAATCCTTGGATGCCAGCAGTTGGTGTGACTTATAAGTTCTAAGAATTCAGTTCTTAGTTCTTGAGATAGAGCCCTTAAGGGGCTCTATTTTTTTGCTCTCTCTATTATTTGGTGAGATGGTCGATTAGATGTTCAAAGAGTGATTCATTGAAGGCAAAATTATCAAAGCGCTGAATTGAGGGGTGTTCCGGCAAATTCACTCTTCGCTTGGCATATTGTTCCCAGTGTTGTAATTTCCATTGATCTCTGGGATCTGCTCGTTTTTCCATGCGACGTTTAGCTTCCTCTTGATCCAGATCTATCCAAGCAATATGAATACTTGTGTTGGGGGGAACGCCAAGTGCCTCAGCATTAAACATCTTGCCGCTAGCAATTTCTTTGGAAAATGGCCCCACTAAAATGACATTTACCCCCAAAAGCAGGTTTTCGCGTGCAATATCAATTAGGCCTCGGTATTCCCAATCCCGCAGATTATCTAAGTAATAAGGGCTGTCTCGATCATTGGGGTTATGGGTAGTCAATTCCATCACATGGGCGCTAAATGCCCCATATGCCGTATCTTTATCTAGAAAGAAAAAGTCTTCCCCTGTTTTCTCAATAATCATGGGTAAGGCCTTCTTAGCCAGAGTCGATTTACCAGTACCGGCGTGACCAGCAAAAAGGATCAAACGAGGAGTGGCGGGGGTCAATTTACAGATCATTTACGGTTAGTCTCGCAGAATTTTCAGGAAATATCTCTTCTTTTGCCGAAGTGACGATAATGTCGCCATGGCTTTAATCGTACTCACTGATGCAAAACTGGCTTTCGGCCACGTTGACCTCCTCGCAAACACTGCTTTTTCACTGGAATCTGGTGAACGTGTTGGCTTAATTGGCCGTAATGGCACTGGCAAATCTTCTTTATTGAAGATATTGGCCGGTATTGAAAAAATGGATGATGGCTTACTGCAATACCAGCAAGGTTTGCGTATTGCCTATGTTCCACAAGAACCCATTTTTGAGGCTGAAGAAACTGTTTTTGATGCTGTCTCTAAGGGCGTAGCGCAGGCCAAGGCGCTGCGTGAAGAGTATGAGGCTCTGAGTGTCGGGGAGTGGGATGATGCATCACATGACCGCTTAGATGAGGTCCAATCGCAACTAGAAGCATTGAGTGGCTGGAACTGGGAGCAACGAGTTCATGAAACTCTAGATCGTCTTCATCTTGAAGCTGAGCTCAAGATTAGTACGCTCTCAGGTGGAACGAAAAAGCGTGTTGCTTTGGCGCGCGCTTTAGTAGAGATGCCAGACGTCCTGTTGCTGGATGAGCCAACCAACCATTTGGATTTGGATTCGATTGCTTGGTTAGAGGAATTACTCAAAGAGTATCAAGGTTCGGTCATTCTCATTACCCACGATCGCGCCTTCTTGGACAATGTATGCACGCAAATTGTGGAGCTCGATCGCGGCATTTTACGTAGCTATCCTGGGAACTTTACGCAATATGAAGTGCTTAAGGAGCAAGAATTAAATTCTGAATCCTTAGCGAACGCTAGGGCGGATAAATTATTGGCGCAAGAAGAAGTCTGGATTCGTAAGGGCGTAGAAGCTCGACGTACCCGAAGCGTTGCCCGTATTGCCCGCTTGGAAAAATTGCGCACCAGTCGCACTGAACGACGGGATGCGATGGGTCAAGTGAAGTTAGCAGTTTCTGCAGGTGATCGCAGCGGTAAGATCGTTGCCGATCTACAGAATGTCAGCAAATCTTATGATCGCCCGATCGTGCAAGACTTCACAGCAACGATTTTGCGTGGAGATAAGGTGGGATTACTAGGCCCTAACGGCGCTGGTAAAACAACCTTACTCAAACTCATCTTAGGAACCATTGCTCCAGACTCAGGT